>CAUZBP010000065.1:0-26423 GCA_963578105.1 Planctomycetota bacterium | reverse complement strand
TTAACATCAACCTGGGTCCTGAAGTTATCTTCCGCACAAAACACTCCGTCTATACCATCCCTTGCCACCGCTACCACGCGGGTTTTGAGCACAGCCATCGCATCCTGTCGGCTCGCGACGATGACGGCGCAAAAGACCAAGTCAAAAAGTCCAAGGTCAATCTGATCGTCGTGGAAAAAAACAATCCAGGCAGAGTCTACGAGCGAGGTCTTCCACCCGGTTCACCCACCTTCTACCGGCGCATCTATCACGGCAAGATCCCCACCTGGCTGGCACCGGTGGAGCTACCAGTCGGATTGCGTCAGAGTTACATCGTTTACGAGATCAATCACTCCCTGCTGTGATCCAGACGGGAAGGCTGACCAATCTCTCCAAGACGAACCAACCAGCGGTAGCCAACAGGGAACCACTTACCCACGTGAGTTCATCCAACTGAAAGTTCTTCCCGTCAACTCACGCAATCTTTCGTCATGTGGGGCAAAATACTCGCGCAGTCGGCCAACCGTCTTTTCGCCGATCTCTGAATCGTACCGGCCTCGGTTTTCCAGCGGAAATCGTCCCGGTCGGAACCGGGCCAATCCGAGGAAGTGATACATTTCCTGTACCACCCTGGGCAGAGAATGGCACACGTCGTCGAAGTCAACGATCAAAAAACGATACCTGTCAAAAAGCGTCATCCACTCACGCAGAGGTGGCTCATAGGTGCTCCAGAAAAGATAGCGGTGCATGATGAATTCACTTTTTCCCGATAGTTCGTCGTCAATGGCTTGCTCAAATGTACGTTTCTCTTTCAGTCGACCATCAAACCGCCGGTTCATGGCATAGTCGGAATAAGCCCGTTCCACCGGATCACGCAAACAAACAATGAATGACGCATTGGGGACCAACTCCTTGACCCGGCGCGCAGCAGTGCCGCAGTACAGGTTGAACGGGTCCGTATCAACCACGAGAATATCTCGACCCAGATTTTTGGAAGCCTGCTGGAGCTGGCTGGCTCTCGGAAAGAATCGTTTGTATCCGTTCACTGTGAATTTCCATCCGTGCCACATCCACTTGGCAAACGGTCCCTTGTTGGCCATGTCCCCGAAAAACCCGGGAATGTCTGACAGATACTGTGTCTCCTTCAAAATGGGTCCCACGCAGCCCGGATGCATCGTCAAGTAAGTACTTAGAGACGTGGAGGCACACTTCATGCCACCTAAGAGAAACGCGTTGGGCAGTACCCGTTGATGCGCCGTGAAACGCGCACACTCCAGGGAAGCAGCGAACCTCACAAACCCGAGATAGCCCTTCGTTCGATCCCGGTAGTACTTGTACCGGTTGGGAAGTTCTGGAAGAAAGGATTTCATTCCCGGTTCATCTGTAGACAGACGCCTTTCAAAACCCATTCCAATCTCTTGGAGTGTCTCGACGCCTTTGAAACGACCAAGGCACGTCACCTTTCCACGTCAGACGTCAGCGAGACACGCATGATAGTGGTCCCGGCGATCCTAAATTGCCTCTGAAAATGGTCCGCGACGACCATTCACCATGAGGCTATCGCTGTTTCTCTCTCCATTTCGAGTTTAGCTTCCCGAGTTCCAAGTGGCAAGGATTGTTACCACTAGCAGATCCTGGTCCTCTCTGGCAGACGTTGGATGCAGCGGGTCCTCCGCAAGGCAAACCGGCAGTGATCCTCTCGGCCGTCTTAAAACGCCACCGTCGCCGACCCTGTCTGTGAGTTACCGGGCTACTGTGCCGGCAGTTTCAATCCGATCAACCGGGCCCTAAAGAGTTCTCCGAGCAAACGAGTCAGGGATGGGTGGTCCATGCCCTGTTCCTGCAATCGGTCACAGAGATCGTACCCGGTCCGCGTCCCATCGATGTTATTCAGTACGGCAAACGCATTCACTGGCAGTGAACCTGTGATGTGACCGTAGGGGGTATGAACCCCCGTCTCAAGTTTCTGAACTTCATGGGAAGCAAACCCCTCACCTTCTTTTACCTTCAGACGAACGGCAAGTTCTGCTTCTCTGAGAACAGGAACCAGCTGTAGCGGAGTTTTATAATCTAATTTTTTCCGTACCAAAACGCCTTCCAGGACACAATAATCAATCCCCGTGTAACTCATGCACCACAGCGCATCAGTGGGCGTCTCGACAATCGGTTCTCCCATGACATTGAAAGACGTGTTCAGTAACATAGGCACACCGGTCAACGACTCGAAGGCCCGTACCAGCTGATAAAGCTCACCATTTCTTTCAGCAGTGACTGTTTGTAATCTTCCTGTGCCATCGACATGTACCACTGCGGGCACCTGTTTCTTCCGCTCCTCTTTAAAGTCGCACACACGCAGCATGAACGGGCTGTCATCGGAAATCCCCGCTTCGATCTCAAACCAGTCTCGCGCTTTCTCCTGTAAAGTGACGGGGGCAAAGGGCCGAAACGCTTCCCGATGTTTCACCCGTAGATTGAGAACCTCCTTTCCATCCTCACGGCGCGGGTCGCAGAGAATACTTCGCTGGCCTAATGCGCGCGGTCCCAACTCGGCCCCGCCATGAAACCATCCGAGAATCTTCCGATCAGCAATGAGGGCCGCCACCTGGTCAGGCTGACAAGCCTGCTCAACTACTTCCAGCCAGGGAAATTGGCTGGCCGCTTTTAACATATCGTCAGACGCATAACGCCGCCCCAAGGCATCATGCACCAGTGGTCGCTGAGTATTGCGTTCACTGGCCTTCCACAGGGCATAGTAGGCGGAACCGATCGAAGGGCCGCTGTCCTCGGCGGCCGGTAAGATGAACACATCCCGAAACTTGGATTCTCTGATAATCCGTTCATTCGCCACGCAGTTCAAAGCAACTCCACCAGTATAACAAACCTGATCCAAGCCAGTCCGCTCATGGAGGTCATCCATCAACCCCAAAAGCGCCTCCTCAAGTGCTTCCTGGGCGGAAGCGGCAAGGTTCTGATAGACCTCCTTCTGCGCAGGCCAGGGTGGAGCACCTTTCAATGGTTCCAAGAGACCCGATTCGAAATGGAGTAGTCCGTCCCTTTTGGTAAAAAAGGAATCGGGCGAGTCAGTCGGCTTTCCGTAGGGTGCTAACCCCATGACCTTCCCGGCATCCATCGGGTTGTTAAATATTTGCTTGGCGAGTGCCGAAAACATTCCCCCTAGAGTATTGAAAGTGGGAACACCGTCGACAATGTGAAACCAGTCCTTTCCGATCTGCTTGAAGACAGGCTCTACTTCGACGCCCGAAGCACGGTACATGGAAAACGCCTCGTAGTCATTTTCGGTCCGGTCACCCGGCGCAACGGCAAGTTCGTCCGCTGAGCAAGTCGAATGGTGAGAGCCTTTTCCATCAACAACAAGAATAGCGGCCGAACGAAATCCGGAGGTTGCAAAGACGCTGTATGCGTGCGCCGCATGATGGGAGGTGTAGTAAATCGGAACCTGTGCTTCCTGAAGTTGAAGGTTGAAGCGCGGGTCGTTGCGACGGGATCGGGGAGAGGCGTCCGATGAGACTCCAATAGCATCCAGATCCTTGGCCTCGATGCCAGCAGCCTGAAGGCAGTAGGAGACGGCCAGTGACGGCTGGCCGGAGAGCAGTCGGCTCCTTTTCTTTCGATTCAGGCGTTCCTCCTGGATCGCCACCACAATCTCGTCGTCTTTAAGCAGGCAGGCCGATCCATTGTGGGAAGCGCTGAGCCCAAGGGTCCATCGGGACATAACAGGTTTCGCCCGGGTTGCAGGCGGATTTCATCATTGGAAGTTCACACAAAACATGGCTTGATACAGCCGAACATGCTCGATGTATATCAGATGGGACCGTCACTAACCAAGAGAAGTCTGACATTTTTCTCGAACAACAGCGCAAAAAACAGCGTCGTACTATGGGCGAATCGCCTCGGCCAAATTCGTTGACACCGACACATTAGGAGACTAAACTTCAGCTCCGGATGGGAAAGGAAAATCCTTTCTGTCATTGGTTCACTTCATGATGATTTCAGCCGAATGTTCTCCGAAAATCTGCTGAGCCGACTTCTGTTAAGCCTGATTGTGCTGGTGATCGGACTGATCGCTGTAATCTGTTTTCTCGTGACGCGGCCCCCCGATCCCCAGCTGGCTTTGGAACTGGCTCAAAGCGATCCTGACATACGACAAGAGGTCGTCCAACAGCTCGTCAATCAGACAACGTTAATTTACGACGCCTTTCCCGATCCTCAAGTCGGCTACCTGCTGATGCCGGGACTCGTCGACCGTCCGTGGATAGGGAAAATGGTCTCCAGCAATCGCTGGGGCATGCGCGAACAGGAGTACGCCATGCCGAAGGATCCGGGTACAGTGCGCGTCGTCTTCCTGGGTGATTCGTACGTGTTTGGAAACGCTGTCGACGCCTCCGTGCGAGTGGGTATCCACCTGGAAAAGTTGTTAGGTAGTGGGACAAACGCGTCTTCGATCCCAACCATCGAATGTCTCCACCTGGGGGTTCCCAGCTGGAACCTGGTGGCCGAAGCCAACTATGTCCTGCGCCAGCTCCACCTGTTGCAACCTGACATGGTTGTCCAGGTTGCAATAAACAATGACCTCAACGACATCGCTGGCATACGAGGTTTTTCAGGTCGCGCCTCATTCAGTCCGGCATTTCGATCGCGAGGTAGCGGGATGATTCATCAAAGATGGCCAATCAATCAATTGGGATTCAAAACCCCCGGGTTTCTACTGTTGGGAATGGATTTCCAAAGCGCTCACCAGTACCGGCAAGCCGGAGCGGCAATGAAACAACTGGCAGATGCGGTGGAATCCTCCGGTGGCAACTACCTGCTTCTGCTCAACTGGTTTCGCAACCAACCGGTCGCCCTTCAATTCTTCGGCGAGTCTCTGGACGAAGATCAGATGCTGCAATTACCCGTCGTGTTTGCCGAACTGGAACGCCTCAGGGTCTCACCTCGCGATGCCCATTGGAGCGCTGCGGGTCATGAAGAAGTCGCTCGCTATCTTTACGCGGCGCTCCAGCAACGTGACTGCCTTTCCATGTTAGAGTTGAAAAATCTTCCCCGTGCGACTCGCACCCTTGAGGGGATCCAGAAAGAAGTTCGTGATGAAAGGTTGAAGGTAACGGTGGCCGACATACAAAGCGAACATATTCCGGAATCCGATTTAAATTTTCTCCAGATGGATGATACGATTGCCTCACATATACACGGTGGCATTTATCCCGACGGGGAAACTGGAGCCTTCGCGTCCGTCATTGTGGCTCGCAATAACGGGCGTCGCTTGGTCATTGAAGGATCATTCCTGGGGTCTGAGTTTAACCGCCCCGATCCGTCTGTCGAAATTTCTGTGGATGGGAAATCCGTCGGGCGGGCAACAGGCAAAGCAGGCATGCCATTCCGATTTGAGAAAGAACTACCACCTGAATCTCTGGAACGTCCCTACCTGACCATCTGGATGCGGTCTCAGGAATTCGTCTATGGTGGACCCGATCTCCGATTCACCTTGAGCCATGTGACGGAGCGACTGGCAATCGAGTGACGCCTTTCTGCACCTGCAACCAGGGTATTACCCCGGTTTCTGAAAAAATACACGGGCGTACCCCGGGATGGGGATGGTGAAACCCAGGCGAGTTATCCTAAAGAGTTCGGCAAGTCGTATCAGCAGGCGAAATTGCAGGTAGCCAAAGAATTTGTCGCACGTCAGATATTGAACGTCGTACCGGGAGCGATAGAGCTGGAATCCAAGTTGGGCGTGGTACTGCTCAAACGCCCGTTTGGGATACAGCCCGATAATGGGGGGGCGGTAGATCCAGTAACGGTGTCCCAGTAGTCGTTCGGGAAAACTGTTGAGCCAAACATGGTTAACGATGTAAAACCCGCCAGCAGAAAGAACCGAAGATACTTTCCGGGCTACGTCTAAAGGTCGCAAGAAATTATTAATGGCTCCATACAGCACAACCACGTCAAACTTACAGTCACCAAAGTCATGTGTGACAAAATCGTCCTCAATCAAATCGATGTTGTAGCGATCCTTTGCCCCCTGCACCATGACCGCCGAGAAGTCGATTCCATCTGCCCGGTGTCCTCGGTCACGTGCCAATTTCACCAACGTCCCGTAACCGCAAGCAACCTTCAGGATTCGCAGTTTTTTTCCCGCGGGAAACAATGCTTCGATCTCCGACAGGCGTGTCTTCGCGTTGACCTGGCGTGTCACTTCTTCCGCATCATAGTCGCGGTAGCCGGTCAGTAGATCGGAAGTCCTTTTGGCGTTAAAAAAATTCTGCGAATGATAAAAGGCCTGCATCGAGGCCTGATCGGGCATGGGGTTTTGATAAGCCGTACCACATCGTAGGCAGGTTACATATCGCAGATCACCCTGTTTGTATTTGGTGATAGTATATCGCGGACGCGCCTCCGATTCGCCACAGAGCATGCACACCGTAGGTACAAAAGTAAATTGATTTTCCGTGGTCGTCGTTTGCATGGCAGGCCGTCATGAAGAGGCTTTGTTTGAACAGGACCGGTGACTGACCTGCACGTAACATCGCCGAATCAATGATAATTTCACCCCTACTCTTTTCCGTTGCTTTGAAAGTTTTCCAGGATTGTCATGCACCAGAACCTGCCACAATGCGAGCCACTGTAGCTCACAACTTGGAGTGTGCCGTTTCGATTCATTTTACCTGTCAACGGCCGAAACCGCAGAGGGTTGCTCCAGTTACGAAATCGACGTCACGAGTCATCAAGAACAACCTACGGTTGCCCAGCCTGTCTTAGTGCAGATTTTGAGTCATCTCCTGAAAACACGATGTCAATTCGTCCACTACCTCGGGGTATTGTGCAGATAGGTCTTTTTCCTCCTGCGGATCTTCTTTGATTCTAAAGAGGAGTCTCCTGTCCGGCTGTTGCACTAGTTTCCATGGCCCGTCCCAAACCGCCCCTTGTTCCCGACTTTGCGCCATGACCATCCCGTCCGGCGGCACATCGGCTTGCTGCTCGAGTAATTGAGACCATATGTTTCGTCCGTCAAACGGCTTGTTGTTTCCAGGCGTGACTTTCAATGCTGCCATCAATGTGGGGAAGCAGTCCATCATCGACATCACTTGTTCGCTCGCCTGACCGCCCGGCAAGACACCTGTCCAGCGCATTACCGCCGGCACCCGTGTGCCCCCCTCAAAAAAAGTATGCTTTGCGCCCCGGAACGGACCGTTATCGGCACCTCCAAATTCTTCATTGCCACCGTTGTCCGAAACAAACAGCACCAGCGTGTTATCCCGCAAACCCTCCTCATCCAAGGTGGTCAGCACGTTGCCAATGGCAGTGTCCATGGCTTCGGTCATCGCCGCGTAGGTGCGCCTCTCTGACTCAAAAATCGCCTCATATTTTTGGGTCGCTTCTTCTGGAGCCTGAAGTGGTATGTGTGGTGCATTAAACGACAGATACAAAAAGAAAGGCCGACTCTTATCACGTCCTTGTAATCTCCGTTGGGCCTCAGCGGTCAGCAAGTCCGTCGAGTAGCCCTCCTCCTGAATAGGCTGTTCATTCCGATACCAATCCGCTGTGCGCCTGCGAAAGTGCGTGTGCTGGTAATAATCAATGCCGCCCCCAATGTGACCATAAAATTGGTCGAATCCTCTCCGGCGCGGCAGATACCGAGGGTCCTCGCTTCCTCCCAGGTGCCATTTTCCAACGAGCCAAGTCTGGTAGCCGGTACTTTGTAAACTCTCCGGCAAAAAACGCTCGTCCAGAGGTGGCTTGGGACGTCCTGGACCAATCGGGTCTCCGATGCCCATCCTGTTCGGAGACCTGCCCGTCATGAGGGCGACGCGTGCAGGACTGCAGGAAGGAAAAGTGTAAAACCGCTCCAACCTCACTCCCTCGGAAGCCAAACGATCGATGTTGGGCGTTTGAATCCGACTGCCTTGATACCCAACGTCATTCCACCCTAAATCGTCCGCCAAGAAAACAACCAGATTCGGCAACCTGCCGGTTTCGTGAGGAGATGAACAAGATTCGAGCAGGCTCAGTGCTAACACAACCAGGATGAAACCCAATGGTCTCACCGATAAACGGCATCCTGACACGGTGGAAATCATACACACGCTGCGGTGGGATGCTGAAAGCTTCAGAATTTGCCAGATCCGTCGTGTTTCACGACCAGGCTCATTTGTATGACCAAGTCCCTTGAAGTTCTTACTTGATCCAAATTTGAAGCGTGGTTCTCAATTGGGGCGATTGATTAGATATCATGGACACCGCATGACTGGTGCCGTCATCATTTAACACCATCTTGTTGAATTCCGGAACCTCAGCATGTATTTGCTGATTTTCGTCTTCCCACAGAAACAGGCCACCGTCATCTCGATGCCAGCCCTTATTCAAATAGATTGTGCTTCCGAATTTGTATTTTTTGTCATTGTGCCAAGGGATATGGCTGCCTCGGTTCCAGATGTAAAACCGGCACTCAACGGACATGTCCTTAAATTTTTCATCCGACTTCACATATTGTTCTTTCATGATGTCATCGAATTGTTCCAGACGGGTCGTCGCCACCTGGCCACCTCCCTTGACGATTCCTTTCTGCCAACTGACGTTCGTGTTCCACATCGGTTTGTTCATATTTTCACCGACGTATTTGGAAATACTTTCAATGACAGATGCGTCCAGAAAATTCTTTTTGACAGTAATCATTGTAAGAAATCTTCCCGCTCTTCAAATCCTACCAGGGTTCCAGAAAAGCCGCACAGATGGTCAGCAAGAGTCTGCGGGGCAGGGCCCCGGAGTAGGGTTTTCCAAAACGAATGTTTGCCACACACAACCAGCGTGAGGAGTCTTTTCGTCCCTGCCTTGCGAAAGTTCAGTTTAGTCTCCTGCCATCTGACTGGCAAGGATTTGTGACAGCGAATCAGGGTGTTTCTTGATGACCAACTGTTACATGTGTGACTTTCGTTTCGACCCCTACCCAGGGCCTCCATTTGCCAGCGGGGCGCCGCTGGTTAATGACGACGGGATACTCGAATTGCGCGTTGTATAGTAAAATAGAGTTTCATGTACCTCATCAGTGGGATGCACCGATCCGGGACTTCACTCGTAGCACGCCTGCTGTTCGAGGCAGGTGGTAACTTGGGGGATCCTGCCACCTTTTACAGGGCTGATCGGTGGAACCCGGACGGCTACTATGAACAGCCCGAAGTTCAACAGATCAATATGCGGCTGATCAACGGCTGCTGGGGAAAGTTTGCATATTTCAAGCTTCCCAGTACGCGCACGATGATGAATCGAGGCGTTCGAATCCGTGGGGAATTGAAACGTGTGGCGGACAGATATCGTGACAAGATTGTCAAAGAAACACGTTTCTGTCTGACGCTTCCCGTGTGGCTGGCACATGAGACAACTGTCGACGGAATTTTGATTTGCCTGAGAGATCCAGTCGCTGTCGCCACTTCACTCCAGCGGCGGAACTGGATTACCAGAGCACACGCCTATCGACTATGGCTGGAACACAATCAACGGCTCATGCAGCACGCGGAAACAATCCCAGTCTGGTTCGTTAACTACCACCATTTGCTGAACGAAAACACGTTTGAACGTGAAATGCAGCACGCATGTCGGTTCTTTCAATTGCAGGCACCTGGCAACATTTTGAAGCAATTGCAACAGAAGGTGGTTAAACGGTCTCTGGACAATTCCACCAAATGCAAGGCACGCTATCCAACCAACCTACAAATATTCTGGGACCAACTGCTGGAAAAACATACTCGGCAATTTTGCGGCAGCGTCACTTGAACTACTACAAATAAAAGATCATGAACACGACGACGTCCCATTCCGACGGCAAGACAGCGGATTGTCAACGGCAGACAATCCGTCGTCTCAGTGTCCTGATACCCGTGTACAACAGCCAACAGACGGTTGGTGAATTGATCGACTTGGTCGTCACGACACTCCGGCCACAGTACGAGGAACTGGAAATCGTGCTGGTCAATGATGGCAGTCGAGACAAAAGTCACGAAGTCATTTGTGAAGCTGTCAAAAGGCACGCCACGATTGCGAAGTATATTCGACTTGCCAAGAACTTTGGCGAACATCCTGCCGTCATGTGCGGTTTACACCATGTCACGGGAGACTGTGTCGCGATCATTGACGACGATTTCCAGAATCCACCCGAAGAGATTGTTGGACTCGTCGAAAAACTTCAGGAGGGCTACGACGTCGTCTACAGCTTTTACGAAGAGAAGCACCATAGCCGGTTTCGAAATACGGGTAGTCGTATCAACGATTGGTTTGCGACTCGTTTAATTGGCAAGCCCAAAGGATTGTACTTATCCAGTTTTAAAGTCATCAATCGGTTTGTGGTCGATACGATCGTTCAATACACAGGTCCCTATCCGTATATCGATGGCTTGATTCTGCGTTCGACCTCTTCGATCGGTAGCCAGCTATGCAAACACGCCGATCGCAAAGTTGGCCGCTCCAATTACACACTGCGTCGTCTCGTTCGCTTGTGGCTCGACATGTTCACCGGATTTTCAATCATGCCGCTGCGTATCGCCTCGCTCATGGGCCTGTTGATGTCTGCCGCTGGATTCTTACTAACTATATTCTTTGTCGTTTCATGGTATGTGGGTGGTATTTTCCGTGAAGAAATTCCACCCGGCTGGGCTTCGCTCATCGCATCGATCACCATCTTCGCCGGGTTACAGTTGTGTGTTTTGGGTATGGTCGGAGAATACCTCGGTCGCGTGCTTCAAACCATCAACCAGTCACCGCAATTTATCGTCCGTGATACTCAAGGGCTGGAACAACACCGGTCCCAATGACCCCAAGGGTTCTCCTCGACGCCCGGTTACTCCGGAACACCCCGCTGAATGCCCCTGTGATGAATGACTTTGAACACCAGTTTGAGCAGTCCTTCCAGAATCGAAGTGTCCTGATCACAGGAGGCCTGGGATTCATCGGATCGAATCTGGCAAGGCGGCTAGTCGATTTAGGGGCCAAAGTGACGATTGTTGATTCCCTGATTCCTGAATATGGGGGCAATCGGTTTAATGTGGCTGGCGTTGAAGATCAACTGGACATCAATATCGCTGATGTGCGCGATCCCCATAGTCTGCAAGTCTTAGTTCAGGGACAAGATTATTTGTTCAATCTGGCGGGCCAGACAAGTCATCTGGACTCCATGAAAGACCCCTATGTCGATCTGGAGATCAACTGCAGAGCCCAATTGTCGATTTTAGAAGCGTGCCGACATCACAATCCTGACATTTCGCTTGTTTTTGCGAGTACTCGACAGATCTATGGTAGACCGAAACAACTACCGGTCGACGAAAATCATCTCTTGCAACCAGTCGATGTCAATGGAATTAATAAAATGGCGGGTGAGTGGTACCACATTCTCTACCACAATACCTATGGAATTCGCGCCACGGCGCTTCGGCTGACAAACACGTATGGCCCGCGCATGAGGATCAAGGACGATCGCCAGACATTTCTGGGAGTCTGGATCCGGCTGCTGCTGGCGGATGAGCCATTTGAAGTCTGGGGCGGCGAACAATTGCGTGACTTCACCTACATCGACGATGCGGTACATGCATTGATGCTAAGTGTCATAAATCCGCATGCTGCTGGAAGGGTATTCAACCTGGGAGGTGACAAGCCGGTCAGCTTGCTGGATCTTGCTGCGGCTTTAATTGCTGCCAACGACGACCAGGGAAAGTATGTGATGCGGCAGTTCCCCGGCGAACGAAAGCGAATCGACATCGGCCATTATTACGCCGACGATCGATTGATTCGAGAAACACTCGGGTGGAAGCCCGCGGTGCCTCTTGAACAAGGACTCCAATTGACGCTTGACTACTATCGCCGACACTTGAAGCAGTATCTGTAGGCTCACGAGGCTTCACGTGCCTCAACCAGGATCACTGGTCCTTTTGAGCCCGGGGAAAATTCGCATCGGCTTCAGCAAGCCCGCTAAGAGCCTGAGGATCGCGCGCTTGCGACCGATGATGGGACGCCAAGTTCGGATTCAGAACGCTGCCCAGTATTCGATCACGAAACACCTGATAAACAGAAGCGTCATTGCTTTTTAACGTCAATTTTGCCCTCATCGATTTAACCAGTGTTGAAGCTCTGCCGATCAGCGCATCGTACTTGCTCCAGCCTTCGCGAGTGTCCGCGTGCAAGGACCAGACAGTGCGCCAGTTCTGTCGAAATTGGTTGGCGATCCGTGTAAAACGCTGCACTGGCATTTGGTCGTTCTCTTGATTTGCTAGTAAGTCGTTAATGATGTCGGTGACCAGGTAGTCGACTTCTCCGGGAGTCATCACCACGGGAGAATTATACTTCTCAGTCAAAATGGTCGTCTTCTTCCCCTCCACGTAGGGGATGTAGATTTCTTTGTACTTCCCTGGCTGGCTTTCCGCTATTTGCGGATTCTGTTCAGACGCATTCACCAGGTCCCAGAACTTTGCAGAGCCTGCGGTATCAATCACCAGGTGAATACGATCTTCGTCGGATTGATTGTGCACACGGTGGTTCTGCCATGAATCAAAAATCCATGTTTCCCCTGCCCCCATAGACACCTGCTTATCGCCGCAATAAAAAATTACTGCAGGATTGGTAATGATGGGAACATGAATCCTGACTCGATTGTGCCAATGATAGTTCGTATCGACGTGGGGAGGAACTTCCTCAGAACCTGCCAGTAGCATCAGTCTGGAACGGCCGAACACTTCGCCAAAAGAAGCCAACACTTGCTGTAAATACGGCCATTTCCCCAGGAACTCGGTGGTTTTCATGGCGCCATGAAAAGCGTCGTTCATTTCCCCCTGCACGGAAATCAAAGGTATCGAGGAATTTCCAGCAAAGCCGGAAGGGTGCGGGACCCAATCAGATGGATCGATCGCCAGCACCTCTTTCTGGAGTTGTTCCACATCGAATTTATAAGGAAGTCTTATAAATTCAGCAGCCAATCGCATGGATAGTTTGCCTTTTTTTGTTGGATTCCCGCAATGGGTTGAACCCGGTTTCTGGAACAACTTGGCGAGGGATGGCCAACGACCTGCCGATGAAGAAGCACCTTGTAGCGCAACGCTACAAAGACTGACTCTCACAAGCACATCGCCTTGCCATGACAGTCCTCAGCCACGCATTTCCCTCACACTTCAAGTCTAGCTTCCGGACGTACTCGTGGCAAGGATTCGTAGCACTGACCACCTGCTTCTGCTGTGGAAATGGCTCGTGCTGAAACTTCCCGCCCGCCACACGAGCCATAACACTTCCACCCCACTGGCACCCGTGTAGTCATCCGGAGTCTGTGCATTCCGCCTTATCCCACAACGGCAACCCCACAATATCCCCCAACGGTTCCTGTCCGCCGAGTTTGTTTTGAATGAAAAAGTGCGTCGGTGACGCACCACTTGTCAAATCAGGCCTGCAATGACGGGTGGCAAGCACGGCTTGAGGAAGATGCCTCAGTAAACATCAATTGTGCGGATGATTAGAATGTAGAGCGGGCGACGTTCAAACCACGCAGCACTAATCAACCGCTACCCCGTTCTAAAAACCTACCGGGACAGCCTGGATCGTCTCAGATTCCGCCATCTGCTAAGAGCGCTAAGGGTACTGCTCCGTCAAAAGGTGTAGTCGAATCTTTTGGTAATATAACGATCTCTTTGGCCAACCAAATCAGCCAGACTTTCGGAAAAATATCGGCGGTAGCAGTCTTCCCGGCTGCTCGAGTTGAGCCGTTCTTTGGCCTCAATGTATTCGCTCATCTCCGGCGTAATCGGAGTGCCGGTTTGTCTGAGTAACTCTGGTAAATCTGATCTTAGTTTTTCAAAACGACCAAATGCTCCATTGAGTGTGCCCTGCACTTCGTGCATTTGCCGAACCAGCCATGAATAGTAACCCAGTCCGGCTGGATAGTTCTGAAAATTCGCCTTCCGCAGGCCTGGGTTTCGTAGCCCCGGAGGGACATGCGGTCCCATCCGTTCTGGCGCAACCCGCTGCAACTCCGTGAGCAGCGCTGTACTGGTAGAACTCCCGTCACCCAGATTTGCAAACCGTTCAATCGTTGCCTCGAATCCAAGACTTCCCTGCTCGGAAACGATTTCAAAGACATACTGTTTTTTCTTCTTGTAGTTGAAATACATCGACACGTACCAGTCCCAGGGATTCCGGACAAAGCCCAGGACTGGTAATTCGGAATATTGAGCAGGCAAATCCGAAAGTTGACCGTGGTATCTCAGCATTTTCGTGTCTGGCACATGCTCCAAAAGAAGCTTGTTGATAAACGTGCCGGCATGCCTCGAAGTGTGGATATAGACGAACTTTCTGCACACGATCATACGACTGAGCTACATCCTACGGTGTCGATGAAAAACTGACGGTCGGCCATTCGGCCTCTGATGGGTTCAACGTTGAACTCACTTAACCATACAGCTTTTTAAACGGGTTATCTGTCACAACAAAAACCCGTTTTAGTAATCTGGTACTTCCTTCCGAGATAGCATCACGACAGTGCAGTACCCGCCGGTTGTCAACAAAAAGAGACTCCTGAGGCTGAAGTGGTACGGAATAGCAACCGTTACCACGGGCATCGACTTGTTGTTTCAGCGACTCAAAGGCAGCCGCCTGAGCTTCGGACTGAGGCCTTATTTGCCTGGGTTTATAGTTCACCCAGAGCCTGTCTTCCACTTCGGAAACCACGGGGATCCGTTTGGGGACCTTCCTTTCAGGAGCACTAAACCATGGACAGAACGACGGGGTTTGTTTCAGGACTTCCGTGACGGAAGGTTCCAGCTCAGCAAGTACCTGGCGCAAATCTGTTAAAAGCAAAGCGCCATCAGAAGAGTCCTGGCGGACACAGTTCCACCCAACAATGTCGATATCTCCGTCGTTATGCCAATGAAGACCCTTCGCTTTGCTGTATTGAATGGTGGGATCATTATTCAGCTCGACATCATCTCTGCGGACAATGTCGCCCAGTATTTCGCTGACTTCATAAAATTCGTCAGGAGACAACCCGTCTTGATGATGATAGAAGCCGCGCGAGGCAACCCGGTCGGTGATCGTGCTGGCTAATGAAGTGATCGCTTTCATTTTCTATTTTGAAATAAGATCAACAAATTCATATCGATTACAAGGCCATTCTTTTGATTGTCTTTTGCAGACGCTCAAGCCGTAGAAACCTATGGCCTCCATTGACCAACCCCGGCCGGATAAAACCACCCCTCCTCTGGAAACCACGTAGTATGGCGATCCTTCTTCCACCTTAACCACTCCTACGATTGGTCGCAAGACAGTACCAGTCACACAAAATCACGTCTCGATAGTCGTGATCCTGGGATCCCAGTCAACTTGCCTGACGCTCAAACACATAGCCAAACTGTTCAATCACATGATGGTCGCGTTCCGCAATGGTTTGAGCAAGATCCTCGTCGTAATAGTCCACATAAGGTTGGTGCTTCGTCACATTCTTCTTCTTTGAGTGCAGTACCGCTTGCTCCATGGCATGTGTAACGGATACGCCAACCGAACGCAAAAACTGGAGCAACTCCTGACGCATGGTCTCCATGCGGATCGTGTGCACACCCTCGGCGTGGCCGAACATGCGACGATAGAGAAATGCATAAAATCCTTCCGAAGATCCGCGAAACGGTTCGATGCAGTTTTTTGTCAGATTCAGTCCTTCATGACCAAATTGATCTGGCAACAATGACTGAAACAACTCGAAACGATCAAGGTCTTCACCCAAATGAATCAGGTTGTAGATCGTGTTCTTGAAATCCAAACGTTTGTCATCACTGACTGCACGAAACAAACCATTGGGGTGGTTCCGTGCGGATTGAAATACGTACCAGGATACGTAATAGGACCAGGGGTTGCGTACGACGCCAAGGACGGGGAGGTGTCCGTATTCACCCGGCAACATGGATCGAGGCAGATGATACCCGATCTCCTTGTGTTCCTGAAAGAACTGCCGCAGAAATTCGTTGACAAAGGTCCCGCCGGATTTGTGGAGATGAAGAAAAACAAAGCGGGGCGTAACAATCATCGGCAGCTCCCCAAGCGTGACCGTTGCAGGTTAGGGCTTGGATGGCGAGGCAGATGAGCTATCGGAAGCTGTCTGCAAACGGGCGTACGCATCGGGATCTTCCACACCCAAATCGCTTTGTCCGGCGGCGATCAAACCGAGGAGTTCGGGTGTCGGTTGAAAGTCACAAATGATGTGTGTTCGAGCGATAGAGGCATGTTCATTGAGCACCCCGTGGATGCCAATGTTGTTCAACGCCCAGACCTCACCGGATTGCATGCGATAAAAGTGGCCACTGCAATACATGCTTGCCGCGGGGCTTGTCACAACAGGTATGTGAAGTCGCAGTGTCTTACGAAAGTAGACGCCATTGTCGGCGTGAAGCTTGACCGACCCACACGGAGCCAATCGAGCAAGCAGACACCGCAACGGGGGCGCTGGAATCTGCTGATGAATCACCTCTGAAATGTAGGGCAGTTGATTCAGGATCTCTCGATCATCAATCGGCTTGTTACCCTCTCGCGGAGCATATCCCCTCAGGAAAATGGCGTCGACGTCGCTGTGAACCTGCTGGCTACGGTTACCCACGAACCAATCATCCGTCGCAATACCCGTTACCTCTTGGGTCAGCCGGTCCGCATCAAGGGATAAATCCAGCCGCACACAAGCACCAATCAACCTGTCTTTGTCGATGTAGTTCATGTTCACCGCATGAGAATTTCTGCGAGACTTGTCTCAGGGACCCGCCAAGCGACGGTCGTATCCCGGAAACTCAAGTTTAGCTTCCCATCATCCCCGAGGCAAGGATTTACGCCGCCGCTCAGGACTTCCACGGGCCTGGCAATTAGTTCAGTCCGATCGTTCTGAGATGTCCGACCAAGTCAGCAGCAGGTGAACCAGACTTCTCCGGATCGGAGCCAGTTCGCGACGTAAAAACCAGTACCCAAACCGCAGATCAGGCCGGTCACCGGAAACGATTGTCGGGACAAACTATAGTCCGATTTGTGTCGCGAACACCCTTGGATTCGACACAATCCAACCTGTCAATTCGTTCGCCGGCCAGACAATTCGAAGAGCTCCGTCTTCAAGTGTGAATGACGCCGTATTCTATCGTAGTATTATAGCATAGAATACGTTTTGACCTGTCTCCTGGCCAGCAGTTTGAAGGGATCGGCCCCGCGACCGCTATCGTGAAAGAAGG
Organism: Planctomycetota bacterium; assembly: GCA_963578105.1. GTDB lineage: Bacteria > Planctomycetota > Planctomycetia > Pirellulales > Pirellulaceae. The sequence goes on along the minus strand of CAUZBP010000065.1, from coordinate 9,207 downwards.
GTGATTCACCTTTCATTCGAATCACGCCCCCAGTTGCTGTTCAAGACGCAGCGGCAACATTGGATACATAACCACGATGTGGAAATTCGCCTTTGCCAACTTCCTGAGCCTGACGCTCCTGGTCGCGCTGGTCAGCGCAACCGGCGGATGCAGCCAGGATCAACCGGTGTCTTTATCATCACATGGTTCACCTTCCGCCGATTACCTGCTCGATTTGACGGGCCGCCACATCAAACCGCAGGAGCTCATCGGCGGTCAAGTGATGGTCTTCATATTCACCCGTTTTGACTGTCCCGTAGCAAATCGTTACGCCCCGGAAATTCGCAGAATCTACGAGATTTTTGCGCCCCGCCAGGTGGAGTTCCGTCTGGTTTATCTGGATCCTGATCAATCGGTAGATATGATTCGCAAACACCTTTCAGACTACAACTACCCGTGCCAGGCCATTCGTGACCCACATCATGTCCTGGTCAGTTTGACCCGAGCGGAACGTACACCAGAGGCTGCAGTATTCAGAGCCGATACCGAGATGGTCTACTGCGGCCGCATCGACAACTGGTATGCAGATAATGGACAATCGCGACCTGCGCCGACCCAACACGACCTGATTGACGCCTTGGAAGCAACCCTGCAAGGACGCGCAGTAGAACATCCCAGGACAAAGGCCGTGGGCTGTATCATTGCAGATTTAAAATAAGGTTTGTCAGTACCATGTGTTTTTGAATCTTTGGTAAGGGAATCACGCCAGCAAGTGATCCGTATCTTGTGTCTTGGTTTCTGCTGATTTATATTGTAGATAGTGTGGGAAAAATAGTGAGCGTTTATGATGTCTGATCAGAAAGTCTCCTTTTACATCGCTCGCAATGTCGTTACCACGGAAGAACGTTCAGCATTGCTTGAAAAGGCTGAAACCCATTTTCGTAATGGGGAAATGCGTGCCAACCCGGTAGGTCCACATCGCTTTGCACGAAGACTCGAAGAAGAACCTTATTTGGATGAGCTCGTGCAACAGATGACCAAACGGGTAGCCAGCGCGTTTGGATTACAAGACTGCCCGTTGGAACACCGTCTGGGAAGAATCTGTTCGCGCATTGAACCAGGTGGTTTTATCCAACCGCATACCGACAAACTACGCTGGCTTGGTGATGACACTTCCAATGAGAATTTTCGCTGCAACATCATGGTTCAGATGGGAAACAAAACGGGACATCCGTTAATCAACGGGAAACTGGCGGAACTCGGTGAAGGAGATGCTTGGGGGTTCTTTGCGTCTCGCCAATTTCACGGTACCCAAGTCATCAGTGGCAAACCACGAATTATCTACGGATTTGGTTTCGTTGTTCCCCAAGGCTTCGAACCAACTGCTGCGGGTGTGTGATATGAATTACCAGTTTTTAACACCTAACATCCTTTATAGCGACAACTTCCTGCCGATTCAGGTACTCGATGAACTGTATGCCACCTTTGAAAACATCGAGTCCCGATTCATCGCACCCCAATGGGCCAGCGCGTCGCAGGGCCAGTTGAGTGCCAATCAAACTTCATACGCACATTGCGGCGGAAAGGACTTCTGGTACCAAGGAAACGAGTTCCAGGACCCGACCTACGCGTCCATCACCAACCTGCAGCGCTGGTTTTTTTCTCAAGGCTTTGACGCCTTCATTCGCAAGTCAAATCCCAATGTGTTTCAGTTCATGGGACCTCTTGACAAAAAACTATGCGGCGTGCATGCCGTCACCTATAACAACGGTGGCTACTACAATTGGCACGTGGACAATCTTGTGTTCGTTAACGGTGAAAAAAGGAAGAGAAAGAATTACTTTACTTTCACCCTGACGCTCATGCGAAATTACGAACAATGTACCGGCGGCGATCAATTACTCATGGACGACGGCAGGGTGGTCAATATACCGCTAGGACACAACATCATGACTGTTTTCCCTTCCTATATTCATCACGCGATGAATCCCATGATCACGCGCGACAACCAGGAGTTGGCATTCCTTGACCAGCGCTTTAATCTTCAATTCTGGGTCACCCTGGAACATCAACCACCAGCCTAACCTGCTGGCGATACATGGGTTTGCGCTGCCTTGTTCCTGTCACTTTCGCGAGGTCGCGGCAAAACCGCACCAATTCTATCCATCACCAAAGTGAGTCTTGAAACTGGTGAGCACAGACTGCCGGAACGGGGCGTCTGACCATGACGGACTAATTCCGCTGACGCCTGTGACAAACAACGGGCGTGGTGGATTGCATTCGTGAGGCTGATCGGAGATAAGGGATATTTGTTCACTGGGTCCGTTTCTTTTTCCGCGTAAAATGCTCGCAGGGCGCCTCGAGCAACCGAGTATGCCATGATCAAGTTGAGCGTTCTTGACCAATCTCCCATCCGGAGTGGCGGATTACACGCGGATGCAATCGCCGAAACGCTCAAGCTGGCCCAGGCTGTTGACCAGCTCGGCTATTCACGCTACTGGGTCGCTGAACACCACAATTCGCTCGGCCTGGCTTGTACGGTTCCTGAAATCCTGATCAGCCGCATCGCTTCCATGACGAACCGGCTGCGCGTGGGCGCGGGTGGCATCATGCTCAGCCACTACAGTCCGCTGAAAGTCGCCGAAACGTTTCGCATGCTGGAAACCTTGTTTCCGGGACGGATCGACTTGGGGGTCGGGCGTGCACCGGGCACCGACCGGAGGACGTCCGCCGCACTTCGACCCGGGTCCGACGGGTGGGGGGCCGAGCAGTTCCCGGGACAGGTCGAGGACCTGATGGGATTCGTGAGCGACCGAACGGCAGCGAATCATCCTTTCGCATCGGTACGTGCCGTGCCCACCGGACCCGGCATCCCGCCCCTCTGGTTGCTGGGGTCCAGTGATCAAAGCGGCGCTTTAGCGGCCAATTTTGGCTGCGGTTTCTCGTTTGCACACTTCATCAACAACCACGGCGGGACAGACGTCATGCGTGCCTACCGTGACCATTTTCAACCGTCGACGGAAATGCAACAACCGCAAGGCATCCTTGCCGTGTTTGCGCTGTGCGCCGAAACTGACGACGAAGCGGAAAGGCTGTGCAGCAGCCGGGACCTTTGGCGGCTGCGGCTGGACCAGGGAATCATGGGGCCGTTTCCATCAGTTGAAGAAGCGACATCCTACCCCTACACGGCGGCAGAACGGACGCGTATCGCCCTCAACCAACAGCGACAGGTGGTCGGCTCACCGGAACGAGTCAAGGCCCAGCTTCTCGAATTGTGCCAGGCCTACGAGGTCAATGAACTGTTGCTCCTGACGATCTGTTTTGACTTTGAATCGCGTCGTCGGTCTTACGAACTGCTGGCTGATGCGTTCCGTTTGTCAGACGGCGTTTGAGACCCGTTTTCCCTCCCTGGTGGCTGACACACTGCTGAACTTCCAGAGTGCACTATCAAACAAGATGCTCTATGTTTCCACAAACACTCACTGCCTGTCCGGAGATTGCGCGGCCTGTGTCCGACGCCAGGTAGAGCGCCATCTGAGCAATTTCATCCGCCCCCACAAACTGACGCAGAGAGTTCTGCTGAAGAAACTGCTCGCGCATCTGCTCATAGGGCACGTCGCGGGCGGATGCCTTGGCCCGGATGACGGACTCGATACGATCTCCGGCCACCGCACCCGGTAGAATCGCATTCACGCGAATGTTGTCCGGCCCCAGTTCCGCAGCCAAGCTCTTGGTGAACCCGACCACGGCCCACTTGGAAGAAGCATAGGGAGTTCGCAACGGAAAACCCAAGCGACCCGCCACGGACGACAGGTTGATAATCGCGCCTCCACCCGCCTGTTTGAGCATGGGAACCGCCTCGCGCACACAGAGAAATTGAGCCGTGATATTGACTGCCAAGGTCCGATTCCACTCCTCCAGCTCGACCCGTTCTACCGGGGCAGTCGGACCGGCAATGCCCGCGTTGTTGACCAGCACATCCAGGCCATCCCAATTCTGTCGCACCGATTCAAAAAGTTCGGTGACCTGGCCCGAATCCGCAACGTCGCAGATCGTACATTCGATGTCTGGATACTGGCTTTTAAATTCGGCAGTATGTGCTTCGGAAATATCACACACGCGCACCCTGGCACCCTGTTGGTGAAATATGTCCGCGATGGCTTTGCCAATACCGGATGCGCCGGCCGTCACCAGGACTCGCGTTGCGGGCGTGAATGACATAACAAATCGAAGTGGATGGTTCCCGAACAAGGGTTCAACGGCAATCCATACTGGATCGCGCTCATTCTACTTTGAACTCCAGTCGGCTCGCCTCACCTTTTTCAATACGGTCACAGTGTTCTTCAAAGTTCAGCATCCCAAGCAGACTGATACCCTCGGACATCCGTCGGAGCATTTGCTCTTCTTTGCCCTGGATTTCTTCGGCCAAAGGAATGAGTTGCTCAAATTCCTGCGATGTGGCGACGAGGATCCCGTCATCGTCACCAACCAGCACGTCGTCAGGATGGACCGTGACGCCACCACACTGGATGGGGACCTGCGTCTGGAACAGTTGATTGGTTGTTCCCGGAACCGGGCAGACGGCGCGGGCAAAGTAAGGCAAGCCAATCTCTCGGACGGCAGCCGTGTCGCGACAGGGACCATCGTTCACAATTCCAGCAAGTCCTTTGCGTGCAGCCTCGGTGGGAAACAACTCGCCTGTGAGCGCTTTGGTGCTGTTTTGTGAATCAATCACAATGATTTCCTGCGGCTGAGCGTCATGCAATGCCTTGATGACGGTCAAGAAATCATTGTGACACCTGACGGTGTGGGCGCGGCCTGTCATTTTCAGGCCCGGACACAAGGGGCGGATCTCGGAGGACATGACACGCAAACCGACCTGAAGCGCCTTGTCCGCGTCACACAGGCAAGCGGTGTCAAGTGACCCCAATCGTTGAAGAAGTTCGTTTGACATCATTCGTTCAGTGTCTCCTGCAGAACCTTGCTCTTGCGCCCACCGGGAAAGAAACCGGCAACTGGCAAACCACCTCGACCCGTTGAGGTCCAGGCAAACCGGAAAGAGTCCCGGGTGCGTCTGGTCCCATCACTCCGTGGATCGTACCACAAGCAAAACGACGGCACCAGCTTTCAAGTCATTGCCTGGGTGTTCGAGGGTCTGCTGAAAAAACGTCATGCACCCGCTAGTGGGTTCTGGAACCGATCTTGCCGTGCCTGCATCCTGCATGAATTCAATGACCTGCACTCGAAGTGGACCCTGTTTACTCGTAAGATAGACGTTTCAACTCCGGGTTGCTTCGTCCAGTCGACTTCCCGTTGATCACCCCCAGGATGATTCGTCATGAAAATCACCGCTGTTAACTTGTTACCACTGCGAGGAGCAACTCCCGACGGGGGATGGGATGAAAAACTTCTGGACGACGATCACAACCTGAGCACCCTGGTCGAAGTCGTCACGGACGAAGGCGTCACCGGTGTCGGCAGCGTGTTTACATCGGCCAAACTGATCGAGGGTTCGATCGAAGTCTTCCGCCCCTTTTTGATCGGCGCCTCGGCGCTGGACCCGGTCGCGACCTGCGAGTCCCTGCATCAGCACACCTTTTGGCAGGGCCGCGGTGGTTCCATCACCCATGCGATCTCGGGAATCGACATCGCTTTGTGGGATATTCTCGGCAAGGTGACCGGACAGCCCATCAGTCGCCTGCTGGGGGGTCGTTATCGTGAAACCATCAAGCCTTACGGATCCCTGCTGATGGCTGAACCCAAGCTCATGCGCGAGCGGCTGGAAGCGGCTTTACAGCGTGGCTTCAAGGCTTTCAAAATCGGCTGGGGACCCTTTGGGCGGGTCGACGCCAAAACCGATGAGTCCATCATCCGGGCAGCTCGCGACGCGGTGGGTGAGGACATCGAACTCATGGTGGATGCCGGCGGAAGTGATGGTTTCTGGCCGCACGGTTACAAATGGGCCCTGCGCACAGCCCAGATGCTTGCTAACTACGACATCACCTGGTTCGAGGAACCGTTAAGGCCGGACTACATCGACGGATTCGTCAAACTGACAGAACATTCGCCCGTTCCCATCGCCTCATGCGAGGTATTAACCCGACGACAAGCCTTCATTCCATGGATCGAACGTCATGCCGTCGATTACATCCAACCCGATGTGACCAAAGTAGGGGGAATCAGCGAAGAGCACCGCATTGGTCAATACGCGGACGACCATTCGATTCTTCTGGTTCCGCACGGCTGGAACACGGCCGTGGGACTGGCGGCCGACCTGCAACTGGTCGCCGCAGCCGGCAACGCGCGGTGGGTCGAGTACATCACACCCGCACCCTATATCGAAGATCTCCTGGCAACTCCGGTTCAGTTCAATGAGCAAGGCCTGATCAAGATTCCCGACGGACCGGGCCTGGGGATGGAGTGGAATCACGACGGCATCGCGAGGTTCACCGGAGGCCGGACACTGACCCCCTCGGCCATCTGACGTTCACAAGACCAGAGAGCACCGATGCAGGCCCCGGGGCACCGCCAACCAATGGCCGAAAAACTGTGCCGGAAAGCGACGCGCCTCAGGACGAGTCCTTGCCGCTTCGCTGATCGCCCCCATCTCCGAGCGGTCCAGCCCGGGGTCGATAATCGGATCGTCCTCGGCTTCATGAATAAATGTGAATGTGGGCACGATCAAAGTTCCACGCTCACCCACCACGTCCAACAAGGCGTCGACCATTGTCTGGGCCCCTCCCTCGATCCTACCTACCGTGCGCATGGCCGAATGCACCAGCAGATTGTCTCCTGACGTGATGCCCGTTTCAGTCAGGCTGCGAATGATCGTTGATTTATCCAGGGCGAGGTTCATGACTGGCACTCTGTGGTTTGCGGTCTGTAGTGTCGGAAGGGTGGATTTTTTCCGGTTTTCAAACCGACAGGCTGTCAAGATCGTGCAACAAAGAATAACTCCCAACGTTTGCAATGCAGGTATCTATGGGCACCCGTCGTCACATGGTAAAAGCACATTCCAGATGGTTTTAGCCGAAAGTCTGCGGCCATTGGAATTACTACCTTTTGCTGAACATGCGTATCCCGTCGGTTCCCCTGACGAGCCTGACGTAGGCATCCGACACGCGACCCCGCCTGTTGGGATCGTTCATTTGTTTTCCCCAGCCGAAATATCGAATGTTTCCTTGCCTTGTTGAGACAGGCGGCAGACCTCGCGGACGGCCTGACTCGTGGCAGCACGGGTCTGCCTGGTCAGGTCGACCCCCAACACCGTCGGCTCCGGCCGACTCCCGTCAGCGAAGTCACAGTTTCCAGCGGATGTGAAACTGAGGAAAGCCCACGTTTCGTAGAGCACAAAACCCGAGAAACGCCCGTCCGCACGGACACGTTGAAACTCACCAGGCAGACCAGGATTTCCGTAGACGTACCGATTGACCGTCAAAGGAATTTCCCGTTGCCGGCAAGTTGTAATCATCTCCTGCGCCACCTGATCCCCGTCAAAGATGCCTTCAAACGGGACTCCAAATGTACGGAGTACCGCGCCATCGTCGAGCAAGCCCTGGTCGACCCACTTCCGCCACTGGAATTCCACGTTCGCGGGATAGGCCAATCGCTGCCTGGGGGCCCGCTCATCGGGGGGACGAAACCAGGCGCAATGCAACTTGATTCGCAAACGCTTTCCCGCCTTCGTCGTGGCAGCTTTCGCCCGTCGTAAAAATTCGGTGTAGGCGTCGCCCCGGATGCGCGCGATGGCGGTCAAAGAGGGTGTCGTGCCGACGGGTAGACCAGCCAGTACGGCCGGGTTGAACCCGTAGTCCTCCGGCGTGTCCGTGTGGGTGGAATGATTCGAGACCCGGATGTCGATCCCATCCACCCCTGCGGCGAGCATTTCCTGGATGCGGGACATCCAAAATTCCTGGACCTCTGGTTCGGTTTCACACAAAGCACCGGGCAGGTACTCGTTGCGGCCGCGCGCCATCGCAATAAAACCCTGGGCACGCGAAGTCCCGTTTTGGTCCCCCGGCTGGTTGGGCAGGTCCAGTGTGACCGGCTGGTGCCCGCGTCCCGTGTCGAACGCCAGGCCGCCTCGCCGGAAATCTTCCCACTCTGGAAACTGGACAGCCGTGCCACTGGCAAACACGGCGGGCATTTCCCGTCGCTGGAGGTCAAACACTTTCATCAACCGCGTGCCCGTGTTGGTGAAGTCGGACGCATCGTCAGTAACGTCTGTGGTCACCAGGACGTAGGGCGCGTCCAAACGCAGACCTGTGAGCTTCAGGACTCGCACGGGCGCACCACGGGCCGTCACCAACCAACCCCGATGATCACGAACTTCAGAGGGCGACGCTTCCACCGTCTCCTCGAACCGGAAATCGACCATTTGCCGCTGGTAACGGTAATTGAAGTCGCTGGTCCAGATTTGCAGATGCTCTTTGCTGACGCGAGTCGGAGAAGCATCCTGTTTCGTGAGGTGGATCGAACCGATCGTGAGCTTCTCTACATTGGTAAGAAGATCGTCATTGCGGCGACGGATACGGAGTTGCGGATGGCGGAGGACAAACGGATCGATCCAGGTCAGATAGCCACCCCGAAGTGGCAAACGAACCCACTGGCGAGCCTGAGGAGAACCTTCCGCCACGAAGGAACAAATGCCCGTTTCATACGGCTTGTAATTGGCGTAAAGCTCCAACCCGTGGCGGTGCGCCGCCTGCGTGGCCGCGCGCAGCGGGTTTCCCAGAACTGCCAGTGTGGCCGCATAGGCACGCCACTGGTGCATGTCGAAACTAAGTCCGTCGCTGTCACTGGATCCACCACGGATGCCAGCGGGCATGAAAAAACCTCCGTGACCATCTCCATAATCCGACCAAATAACGCGTTGGACTCCGGCTTGGGCCAGCGTGGCCATCATGGAATCCAGGTGGGCCGGCGTAATGGCAAACTCACAAGAGAGGGCATCATCGGGAAAGTCAACCAAGGTCTCCAGCACCATGGATTTGGTCTGCGTTTCGACCGGAGCACCTGCCAGGTTACCTGAGCGGCTGAAGAACAAAGAAGCAGATCCGAAAAGACAACACAGTATCCAAACAACAGGGTGGCAGAAATGGCATTTTATTTCTTTGAATGTCATGGTGCGTCGAAATGGCTGACTTACTGAAATAAAAACACCTGGGCGGCGATTGTCTTTTCATCTTGTGGGACAACTTTTGGCGCCGGTGGCTCTGCGAACCTGGA
>CAUZBP010000064.1:0-27021 GCA_963578105.1 Planctomycetota bacterium | reverse complement strand
TTTTTTCTCCCCAAAGCCTCCCTCTTGCCGCCGGATGTTTCCATTTTCAAATAAAAAAAGCCTCCCGTAGAACTACGGAAGGCTTTTCGGTGGGGTTATCACTATTTAGACAGTGTCTGTTTTTTGCCCAGCGTTTTGATCCTGATAATCAGGCGTCTCACGCAAAACAAACGGTTGTTGTGTGATCACACCAAACGGTTTTTGGGCTTGTTTAAGTTTGGTCCTCCCCAGGGACCAGCCAGCTCTTCGGCCCACCCGTCGTAGAACGGGGAGGGCCATGAGCTCACTGTTTTATCTCAATGTCAGCGACGAGTTCGTCTTAACGGGTTCGTCGACCAACAGCCAGTCCAACCAATCCCAAGCAGATCAGCAAGAGAGTGGAGGGCTCTGGAATGGCAATGTAAGCAACGTCCATAGCGACGGTGCTAGCACCACCTTCGTAGCTGTATTCAGCGGCAACGCCAGTTCCACCAGCAGAACCAACATCCAACGCTGTGCTGTCGCCAGCGCCGTACGCCACACCACCGTTGAGTGAAGCGGGTGAAAGCAGTTCGGCATAGTAGAGACTGTTAGGAACACCACCGGGGGCATCCAGGAACACTTGAGCCTGAACGAACGGGAAAGCACCCGTGATCACGTCCGGGGTGTAAAGGGCGGCGATGTCGGAAGAGAGCACCAAGGGGGCCACGTCGGTAATTTGAAGGCCGGTTAGGCTTTCATCGGTTTCACCACCAGGATTGGAGATGCCGGCACCAGGGTTTGCTGTTGCAGCTGCAGCGTGCGAACCCCAGAACGTCATTGCGCCAGTTACTGTATCCACGGTTAACATCGGTGCTGCAAAAGCTGAAGAGCACAGACCCAAAACGGCTACCAGAGCCAAAACAAATGCATGTCGCGTTTTCATAAGTTCACTCCTGTAGTATCTTAATTGTCGTTTCTAAACAGTGAAAAATCCCAAGTTGCCGCAGCCAACCCCAGACTGCAACGTATTGATGTTTTGCCGTCTTGAAGAGTTTGCTTATGTGCCCAACATAAGCGGCGACGGCACAAAAGTAGACCTGCGAGAAAACCGGAAAACCAATGCCCTACTGGAGGGCTGAAGTCCGTTTTTTTTTCTGGTTTGGGTCTACAATAATGCGTTCACTAGCGTTTGCTCTTTAGATGTGGTTCACGAAATTCCGTGCTGGTCCTTCGTGAACACAATTCGAGTCGAGATTGAAAAATCCAATAAAAAAACCCTAACAAAAAAACCACCTACTCCACCGAGTAGATTGTGATTTTTTTGACAGGGTTTTTACAGCTTCATGAGCGTGCGTTTCTTTGGTTTTGCTCTGTTTTGATTAAATCTGAGTGATTAGATCTTCTCGGTTAGCGAGTGAGTGCGAACTTTTGTGTTAATCTTTAACGATTATGACAGGTTTTCTGAGGTTGTCAACACCCTGGTATTTTTTTTTTGAACATCCTGGGTGCCCCGAGACCGAAAAAGGTGCTTTTCCTGCTCCCGGCGGTATCTATCACAATTTGTCAAGCTAATCGCTGGATACCGTGTGTCAATACCCTGATCCCCAAAAAAGGGGAAAAAACACTAGGAGTCGCGGGCCAGAAAGGGTTTGGGCCTGACCTGTTAGCTGGTGGACAGCTTGTCGTCAGGTAACCGGAGATGCTTGATTCGGGTTGGGGCCCGTCCCAATCCGTCTAGCGAGAAATCGAGAAATATAGTTCCGTGTTGGCCGGCAAACGAGGAAAGGCTGTCGTGGCCGGGCAAACGGCGAAAAATGCTCTTGCAGGGCCGTGCTGGCTTTCTGTATCGTCTCGCCCCTATCTGGACTTTCGAGGGTGGTCGTTCGTCTTTCGGGGAAGTTCAAAATGATCTATCAGGACCCTTCGCAAGCGAATCTTTCAAGATTTTACGAACAAGAGCTCCTGCCAACCTTGTTTGAGCGTCTGGACCGAGTGTTTCCCGAATTTCGTTGGACGAGAACAGCTTGTGGTTGGACCGGGTTTCGAGGTCACGACAACGGTCCGGGCGGGTCGGCGCCCCTGATCTGCCATCAAAACTGGGGTTTTGTCGACCCCGCTGGTCAAACAACGAGCTGGTTGTCTTACCATCAAGCTGACATCGGGCCAACCGGACCGCAGTTTGAGGAAGCGATACGAAGTTTGGCACGCCGAGCTGGTATCGCAAATAGCTCGATTCCAGACAAGGTTTCGGCCGCTGAGCAACAGCGCGCGATGTCCCACGAACGGCGTCGCAGTTTGCTCGAAACCTACGTTGGCCATTGCCACACAACATTGCACGAAGAGACTGACCGTCACGTGCGCGACACGGTAGCCCGCGACTGGAAAATCAACTCCGACGATTTGCACCATCTCCCGTTGGGTTTCTTCAGGTCCGTTCAAGAGATCGCTGACCACCTCGTCACTGCGGGGTTCAGCCGGGACGAGATCTTCGCCTCCCACGTTGTTTGCGACCCCCGCTTGGAAGGACGGCTCATTATCCCTTGGCGCGACCGTTATGGGCGGGTGACCACGGTTGCGGCACTGGAGGTGAAGCACCAGGAGGTTGAAACCAATCAAGTGCTGTTCTTGCGAGGTGGCCAGAAGACGGAGGCCTTTGGCCTGGATGTTGCCTTACGCCCCGGGTCTGGTGGTCAGGAGCATCTGGTGCTGGTCGGCAGCATCGTGGACGTACTCTATTTCCAGTCCTTGGGGGCCTGTAATGTGGCAACAATCGCTTCCCATGAACACAGTGTGCATCGCCGTCAGTGGGAGCAATTGGCAGCCCACGGTGTCCGTACGGTGACTTTGGCACTTGGGCAACAACCACCGGATTGTGAAAAAACACTGAATTCGATTCGTCAGGCCCGCCAGGCCGAACGAGCGCCAAGAGTTTTTTCCCTGTCAGATCCAAAGGTCGATGGCAGCAGCGGAGCAGTGGGCTTCGTCCAGAGGCATGGTTTGGAGCAGTTCAGGCAGGAATTGAAGAAACGAGTTCATGGGTACCGTTTGCTAGCGCTGGACATACTCGACCAATTCAAGACAGCCAGCGGTTGGACGGATCAGTCGCTAGGTGATGCTCTCGCTGAGGCCGCTGAATTTGATCGTTCCGGAGGGATTGGGCAACAGAAGGTAGAATTGGAGCGTTTTTTCTGGCCCACGATTCTGGAGGTGACCGGCATCCATTGGGACCACTTGCGCCGACTAATGGATAGCCAATACCTTTCGGAATCGTCAGTAGACTCGCCACCACCGGACTGGCACGATTACGAATTGTTAATGGGCGAATTGCAGCGGGCGCTAGGAGCGGGTGACAGCGATTGCTTCAAGTTGCTGGTCACGGAAGCTGCTCAGGGTTTTGAGCGGCAGTCACCCCCGGACGCATTGCCTTGGTCTGAAGCAAGTGACGTTTCTGAAACTTGCCAGAAACCACAAGACATCGAGACGGGTCCTACCCGGTCGGTGCCCGAATCGAAAGAGCTGGCGGTTTCCCGATTTCGAGTCAGCCAGACGCCGACTGCGGCTGAAATCGGCGACCTGGCTTATTCCTTGTGGGAGAAACGAGGCAAACCGGACGGACTGGATGACCATTTCTGGTACGAAGCCGAATCAAGGTTGCGTGTCTGCAACGATTTTGATGCGCCGGCCGTCGCGTAAGGGTTGCGGTTTTTCAAAACCACCGTCTTGGAGCTTCATTTTCCAAGGTGTCCAGGCGCTGTTTCTTCCAGATTGATTTTAGGTGCGGTTTGCAGTCGCCGGAGTACCTGTGTGATCTCGATACGAACGGGGCTGCCACTTTTTCTGACGACCGCCGGCGGGGTTCCTGTGGTGTGGGTTATCGTTTTCACTCTGACTGGACTTCAGAACTCCATGGAGCCGGGATCTTGAGTTTTGTGGGACTGATGGGCCCGAGGATTTCTTTTTTTGTTTACCGTACAATTCAGGACGATGTGGCGGCGTTGTCAAGTTTTGTCAAATCGAATCAGCTCGTTGGTTGCTGATGGAAGACTCTCAGATCTGAGTTGTAGAAAGACGATGGATGAAGTCTTTTCCTGTGTATTGGGCGAGTTGTTCTGGAAGCCAGTGGCAACGACCAGTTGCCAAGGCGATTTCCTTACTGGGTCAAGCGTAGGAACTCTTCGCTTCGTTGTCATGCATTTCCGAGGGCAACCACGACTAGTTTCAGCCAGCTAGTGTTCACGTTTGGGAAATGACTTCCCTGGAAACTTTTTTTTCAGCGAAACCTTGCCAGTTTTTGGGTGTTTTAAAGGTGAAGAGGAAAAGGCAGCAACTCGCCAGTTTGGGTGAAACAGAGTTTTCCTCGATTCAACATCGGTTAGGGGTAATGACCGGCCGTTCAGCCTGGAGGGCTTGAAGTCCATTCAGGCAAATGGCATCTTTTAACTTGTAGGGCGTCTCTTGAGCCTACAGGAAATGGAGGAATGAACATGAGCCTTGGGAATCGTCTCCAAAAATCAAACATTTGTAGCGTGGAGTCATTAGAGACACGTATTCTGATGGCAGGTGACGTGGCGGCAACCGTGTCTCCTGAAGGCCACCTATTTCTAGAAGGAGACGAACTCGACAATCAGATCGCGATTGTTGCAGGAGAAGACCTTGGTTCGTACGTGATTTCTGGATTGCCCGCCGTCAGCGGAGAGGAAACGACCGTTAATGGTGCAACTTCCGTTACGGTGGAAGACGTCACCCGAGGTGTGCGCATCATGCTGCACCAGGGAAATGACGTGGTCGAAATGAATTCACTTGGAATTCATGGGCGGCTTAGTGTCAGCGGTGGGCCGGGTGACGATGTGATCCATTTGCAGGATGTCAAGGTGGCCCGGAACGCTCGGATTGACTTGGGACACGGAGCAGATGAAGCACAACTCGTCGATTCAAATGTGGCGGGAAGCTTGTTCATTACTGGCAGACCTCGCCAGTCACCTTCTTCGGATGGCCCAGGCGGTGACAGAGGCCCAGGCGGTGACAGGGGTCCAGGCGGTGACAGGGGCCCAGGCGGTGACAGGGGTCCAGGCGGTGACAGGGGTCCAGGCGGTGACAGGGGTCCAGGCGGTGACAGGGGTCCAGGTGGTGACAGGGGCCCAGGTGGTGACAGGGGCCCAGGTGGTGACAGGGGCCCAGGTGGTGACAGGGGCCCAGGTGGTGACAGGGGTCCAGGTGGTGACAGGGGTCCAGGTGGTGACAGGGGTCCAGGCGGTGACAGGGGTCCAGGCGGTGACAGGGGTCCAGGCGGTGACAGGGGTCCAGGCGGTGGGTCTGGTGGAATGGCTCACCAGGATGCAGATGGCAACGACGAGAAGATTCCCGAGCAAGATCCACCCAGTCCGCCCAGAGTGCCGCTGCCTGCACACATTCGCGTGAGCGGTACCCGTGTGGGGAGTTCCCTGGCGATTGAAACGGGTCCGGGTTCCGACGTCGTGCAGATTGTGGAATCCAAGGTAGGATGCGTACTACGTGTCAATACCCATGAGGGCGATGACACGGTGTCACTGAACGACGTGCGCACGGGCCGAGTGCTACAGGTTCATACTGGTTCTGGAAACGACGACATCGGACTCACCAAGGTGTCCAACCGAGGCGCTGCAATTATGAGCGGCGGCAAGGACAATGACACCATCCATGTCGAGGCTTCCAAATTGAACCGTCTCCGAGTCGATTTAGGAGGTGGTGCGGAGAATAGCCTCAGTCTGCAAGATACGTCGATTCACGGGGGTGTCATCGTGAACGGGCGGGAGGGTGTCGACCGTGTGGATTTGAACAAGGTTGAGGTCGGCGGACCGACAAGAATTCGAACAGGAAACGGTGCGGACGCGATTCGTATTGTCGACTCGACTTTTGCCAGGAGTTTTGCTGTGCGAAGTGGAGGTGGGGATGATGTCCTGGAAATCGAGGGTTCTAAATTTGCAGGTCGGGTGTCCCTGGCTGGCGGTGACGATGTCGACACGCTTGTGGAAACCAACAACGAGTTCACCAACGCCTTCTTCGAGGATTTTGAGCTGTAGCGGTTTTGTCCGGCAATTGTCGTACGACGCCCCGTGCTTCTGGCGAAGTCCTTTGGCAATGGGAAGCACGGGGAACCCTGGAATGGCGTCAGCTGAGTACCGCTGGTCGCCTGTGGGAGGTCTTGCAACTCGGTTTACGACGTCTTTTTCCCTACCACCAGCAGCGACAGGCCGGGATTGGGAAGGCAGTGTTCCAGTAACTTGGCCACGGGGATGATACGGTCAAACCAGATTATTTGACGTGGCGACAGATGCCGACGTCGCAGGACATGCCCCGAAAAGGCCCAGGGAAGCCAGGCCAGACGATTGAATTGGGATTCCATGACGATGTCAAAGCCGGCCTCTTGCATTTTGGCCCGCAGTTCTTCCAGGCGGTAGCGGCGACAGTGGCCCAGCTCTTCGTCAATTCCGTTGTACAACCAGGGTTCTGCCGGTGCGAGAATGATGCAGTGTCCCTCGGGCTCCAGTGTCTCATGCATGTGTGCCAGCACCTGGCGATCGTTTTCCACGTGTTCCAGTACATTGGAACACAGAATGGTGTCGATGCGCTCGTCTTGCAACGCAGTGTAAGTGTTGCGTTTGGTCAGGTCGCCTCCTGCCACTCGCACGTTGGCGTACCAACCGTACCGCTGTCCTAGGCAGGCCACGTACTCCTTTTCAGAGTCCAGGAGCACGACCCGTTCGCGGTTCAGCAGAAGTCCGCTTAGATTCCCTGTCCCGGAACCGGCTTCCAGGAGCCGATTTCCCAGAAATTGCTGAAACTTTTTGACGATCCAGCGATTGTAACGTTGTGCTTTGGCTGTCGAGAGTAAGACATAGAAGCCTGAATGGTCGGTGAATTGGATGTCCACAAAGCGCGTATAAAATATCTGCCAAAGTGCCTTCAGTCCATCCGTGGCTCGAATCTTCTTGCCTTCCTGATACGTGCGGCCACTGTAGCTGATGGGTACCTCGTACAATCGCGCCCCCCATTGGGCAAGTCGGCAAGTTAACTCGGGTTCGAAGGTGAACGTTTTACTGTGGAGTCGAAGTTGTTTTAAGACATCGCTGCGTACCATCTTGAAGCAAGTTTCCATATCGGTCAGATTCAAATCGTTGAACATGTTGGAAACCAATGTCAGAAACCGGTTTGCTAGACTGTGCCAGAAGAACAGCACACGTCTCGGGTGCCCGGCAAAGCGTGATCCGTAAACGGCGTCGGCTTTTCCTTCCAGAATGGGCCGCAGCAGCAGAATGTAGTCAGCAGGGTCGTATTCGAGGTCGGCATCCTGGACAACAGCCACATCTCCGGTCATGTGTTCGATGGCCGTGCGGATCGCCGTACCCTTGCCCAGATTTTTGACATGTTTCACAACGTTCAGTTGTGGGTGTTCGCGGGCCAGTTGGTCGAGAATGTCAGCCGATCCATCCGTCGAACCGTCATCCACCGCTATGATCTCTAAGTCCAGTGGCAGGTTAGTTCCAAGGACTCGCTGGATCACCGTGGCGACCGTCCAGCGCTCGTTGTAGACCGGAATGAGCACGCTGAGCGTGCGACAGGCCATTTGCGCGGCACCTGACGATACGTCGCCGGAAGGCTCTGTATTCGAGATAGACGTCGTTTGAATTTCAGTGGCCAAGCCTGGGTTCCCTGCAGAGGTAGTGCCGGAGGAGTACCGGGGTGGAGTTTTAAGTCGCTTTCTAACACCCGCTCGCGATATCGACTTTGCAATGAGTTCAAAATGAAGGCCATGCAGCAGATAGCTGGTTCCAGGAACCAGTTCCGCACCGACACCGCACCGTCGATCAGGAGACGGTTTTTCACTAACTCAAGTATATGTTCCCATACATCACATAGATGTGTAAAGAAACGGCGTAATGCGATTCTTGTTGCCAGGACACATCACTTACGTCAGAGATGTGTTACCTGTTGTTTTCTGATTAAATCCCCGAATCGCTGAAATCGGTAAATTCTGAATTGATCACGCACCGGGCGGGTCGTTCGACGATAAAATGGGCCAACTGGTTCAGAAGGGATGCAGGCTACAGCATCACATCCAGCGAGAAGTTGCTGGGCTCAACGGTAGCGGGCAGCTTGAACCTCTTTTCGAACTACATTTCTTCATCCGGAAATTCTCAACGACATTTGAAATAAGAGTTCAACATGCATCCGTCCGCTGGCGGCAAACCCCCCTCGAGTCGATGGTGTTACGAACCAGGCGGGTGGCATCCGGAGAAGTCACTGCCTCATTAGAAGCATCCGTTGATATTCGTTGTCCCAATTGATTTGGAGCGAGGCCAGACAAGCCACTGGTTCTATCGACCCAATTTGATGTCCGCAACTTGTCGGTCTATCTCGTTTGACCATCTTCCGTGGGCGCCGTCACGCTGCGGGTGGGGAAAAGTCTGGTTTAAACGTGTTTGTAGTTTGTCAGGATCAGGAAAAAAGGTGGCCTAGAACCGGGCCTTGACGGAAAAATTTATGGCAAACCGAGTAGCCGCAATAGATGATTTGTTGATAAAATAAAAGGAGCAGACATTGGGAATCGGCTAACAAGTCTTTCGGCATCATTCAATCCTATATATGTCGTAATACTGGACGGATGCGTCTGGTATGTAAGAGCCGATTCCTCCGGCAGCGGAGACGGCGCGCACATTGGTAGGAGGCAGCTATCATGTCGATTCGCGTCCAATGTCCTGATGGACACGTATTCCGTGTAAAAGACAAGTACGCGGGGAAGAAGGGTCTCTGTCCGCACTGTGCGGGCGAAGTGGTTGTACGTGTACCCGATTTGCCTACGTTGAAACCGACTTCCGGCCGCAAGACGTATCATATCGAAGACGACCCGGCTTTGGTCTATGAAGATCCTGATAGTGACGGATCCAGTAGCACGGGTTCGGATCCGGGGTCGGTCAGCACGTCGGCCCTGCGACACGGCAAACGATGTCCCAAGTGCGGGCAGCAGTCACCAATCTGGTTCGCTAGCTGTCAGAAGTGCGGCGAGTTCTTTCAGGATGCGTAATAGAAAGAACGGCAGGTGAGGTTTCCCAGTGAGCCTGCAGTCCGTGTCGTGTTCCGAGGTTGGCCCATACATTGTTGGAATTCTCTTGTGGATGCGACCTGCTTTTGCTAACGTCCTGTGCCAGTCGGTTTGAATAGCGTAATCAACGAACAGGGATGTCATGCGACGCCACGTTTACAGGCCGGAGCTGTTTTGCCAGGAGTCGATTGGAACGGAGGCGACGGCTTTTCAGCAATTGCAGTCCGCGCCGTTGAAGGCGGATGTCAACTATCTGGCTGCTCCCTGGAGTGTACTGCTGAACCAGGAACGTCGGCAGTTGAAAAGCGTACCGCGGATCCGGTTGGATGGCGGATTTACCATTTGTCAGCACATCGACTTTGAGCGAATCATACCGGTTTGTCGTGACTTGGGACTTGACACTCTGTTCACTCCGCACGTACCTCGTGGCTTTGGGGTCAGCGATCACGACCGTCGCCGGATTCGACATGGGATGATGAAGGCCTTGGCACAAGCTTCGGGCCTTGCAAGTCGTGTTGCCCTGCAGAGAATTCAGGCCCCTTTTCGAGTTCTGCCGTTTCCGCATCTGTCCATACATGGAGTGCAGCCAGCAAACAAGAGCATCTGGTATTCTTTTATAGGCTGCAACACGCACGCCACGCGGACTGTTTTGTTTCAACTTCCTGTGCATCGACAGGCCTTGGTTCAAGAACGTCGAGTCTGGCATTTTCAGGCGAATGACAGGCTGCAAAGACTTTTTAAGCGTGAGTACCAACATGTCCTGGCCAGGACCCGGTTTTCCCTGTGTCCACGTGGTACGGGGCCCAGTACACTCCGTTTTTGGGAATCGCTGCAAGCGGGTGCTATTCCTGTCCTGATTTCTGATGACATGCAATTGCCCGCAGGTGTTGATTGGCAGCGAAGTATCGTTCGTGTCGCGGAACGGGACACCGCTCAAGTGGAACGCATCCTGGCCGACATTTCACCGCGGCAGGAGCAGGAACTGCGACGCGAGTGCATCGCCACGTATCATCGCTTCTCCGGCGAGCACTTCGTCAGTTGTATTCGCCGTTTTTATTGCGAGCCATCCGGTGATGAATTGCCGGTTGCGGGTTTTCAGTCGGAGGGGACGGAAACCCGAACGCAAGGTAGCATGACGCATGTTTGATGGGGCACTTCCTCCTTAGTTTTCACGCGTCAAGCGAGGGAGGGCACGCTGCGTGTGCCTGAACAGAGTTGACCACATCATCAGCGGGCCGAGGTTGTTCCGATTAGTCCACTCTGCCACCTTCAGCCCAGGGGCATGTGAAAAGAGCCAACCTCCTTGCCGTCAATGGCCGGCACGGTTTGGTCGTTTCACTTCTTTTTCTTCCTCAAGCCAATGGGTGACGACCAAGAAGATCCGGAGAAGGTTCAAAACGGATGGAAATACGGACCGATGTTGTTACCGTGAACGGTGAAAGTACCAAGTTGAGTCAATGGTTCCTCCAGGTGACGCGTGGCAAAAATTCCTCCACTTTGTCGGGAATTAAGGTAAAATGTGCCAGGAGTCTTGCAGATACATGTTGAGCCTGATGTTATCTTTGGAGCGTACTGGTCTGACGGCCTTATTCTGGGCTGTTTCCTCGGTGTCGCTGCTGGCCGCCGACCTTCACACGGAAGCGCGTCAGCAACTTGTCGCGCAGGAACTGATTCCCGCGGGAATCAATAATCCCCGTGTGATTGCCGCCATGCGAAAGACGCCGCGGCATGAATTTGTTCCGCGGGCCAAACGGAAGCTGGCATATTTTGATATGGCTTTGCCGATTGGTGGTGGCCAAACGATCTCGCCACCCTACATCGTCGCCTTCATGACTGAACAACTTGATCCTCAACCCACGGACCGGGTATTGGAGATTGGCACCGGCAGCGGATACCAGGCGGCGGTACTTAGTGAATTGGTGCGTCAGGTGTATTCCATTGAGATTGTGGAAAGCCTGGGTCGCAAAGCCAAGAGCCGGCTTAAGAAGCTCCAGTACAGCAATGTGCACATTAGGATTGGGGACGGGTATGAAGGCTGGCCTGAGCATGCGCCTTTTGACAAGGTGATTGTCACGTGTTCTCCGGAGAAGGTGCCGCAACAGTTGATCGAGCAGCTGGCTGAAGGTGGCTCGTTGATTGTTCCTGTTGGCCAACGTTTTCAACAGGAACTCTGGAAATTTACAAAGGTTGATGGAAAGCTTAAACGCGAGAGTTTACAAGCGACGTTTTTTGTTCCCATGACAGGTCGGGCGGAAGACCTGCGCCAAATACTGCCGGACTCGAAAAAGCCCGCACTGGTTAACGGGGGCTTCGAAGAATTGTTGGACAAGTCGTCCCTGCCCCGGGGTTGGTACTATGTGCGTTCGGGCCAGGTAGAGTCCACACTTGATGCACCGATGGAAGCACAAGTCATGAAGTTTGTGAATTCAACACCTGGCCGGGATGCTCATGCAATGCAGGCCTTTGGTCTGGACGGACGCCACATCCGGGAAATTGCGATTTCGTACTGGATTCGAGGCAATCGATTACAAGCGGGCAGATCTGCCCAAGAGCAGCCCGGGTTCATGATCGAGTTCTACGGTCACAATCGGGCCCCGGTTGGTTTTGTACAAAGACGAAATGGCTCGGGTAGTTTCGCCTGGAAACAAGCGAGCGAGCGAGTCCAAGTACCCGCCGCTGCTCGGCTGGCGGTGATTGGTATCGGATTATTTGGAGCGACGGGTGAAGTCTGGTGGGATGGCATGCAGATCAAACCAACAGGTTTTCGTCCATCCGCGTCAACCAAAGCACGAGCCGGTGATCAGCGCTGAATTGCACTGGGTGATGCTGTGTCAAGGTTGCTTGGTGTTTTCTCTACAACCCTGCATTGGTGTTCGGGTGCGGACGATACTCACTTTGATTGTCTCCGGTCATCGGCAGGCTTCTTTGGACTTCCGTCGGCTTTGTGCTCGATGAAGTTTCCACACGAATTTTCCGGCAGGCGACTGGCTTTCGCTAGACAGGGTGTGCATGTTAGTCCACAATTGGTTCTTGGAGCTGACCTGAGTGAGGCGGGGCACAGTGCGGACACTATCGTACAGAGAAGGTAGGAGTGAATGACCTGTTTTTGTTTTCCTGCCACATGCACCGTGTGGGGGCCGATCAAGCTACCTATTGGTTGGGGAATCGACATCTTTCTACTGAGTCTTGTCATGGCCGTGATCACGTGGCCATCTGCTCTGATCGCGCAGGAAACGGCGGTCGACTCAGGGGTTCATCAGCGGAATTACACATCGCAAAAAATCCGGCTCCACACAGATGTTGAACCGGAACGGGCGAAACGCATGCTCCGTCGTATGGAGAAGACCCTGCGACGTATCTCGAGCTATTGGCGCAGTCCTCTAAAAGGGAGTATTGAATGTTACGTGGTGGAAGACATGAAGCGTTGGCCCGAAAACAGTTTTCCCAACCCGTCTGCAAGGGCACTGATACAGTTTGTAGGCGGTGTTACTCTCACGAAAATGCAGGTCGACAGTCGTAAATCAGAACTGAAAGCGATCGTTTACGCAACGTCTGCACCGGGTGTCGTTGAACACGAAGTCGTCCATGCTTATTGTTTTCAGACCTTTGGAAAGCATGGTCCGGATTGGTACAAAGAAGGAATGGCAGATGTTGCAGGCCGTTTGGCGGACTCTCGTAGTGCCGCACGTTGCCCCATGGAAATCACCAGTTACCTGCGTGGGCAGGCGTTTCGACCGGTGGACGAGATTGTGAGTTCCGGTCCGTTCACTCAGCCACTCATCGATATTAAAAATCGTCTTACCCAAGTGACAGAAAATTCCGTAGAGACTTACCTGGCTCCCTCACTCAGCATCTGGGGAGCACCGGAAGACGAGATTTTGCAAGAGGTCCAGAGTGCGTATCGATGGAGTTGGGCGCTGTGTCATTTTCTCGTTCACAGCCCTAACTATTCACAGCGTTTTCGCGCGTACGGACAGGGGCACCTGGATGGTAACACGATTCAATTCGCTAAATGGTTTGCTGACGTTCGCAACCAACTTGACTTCGAGTTTGATTTTTTTGTCGGACATTCGCGTCCGGGCTATCGGGTGGAACTGTGTAACTGGGACTGGACGGTTCCCTGGTCTTCGCTCAAAGAACGTGCTGTCCGGAACGCTTCAATCAGGGCGGCGGCTGGTTATCAGGCAACCGGGTGCAGTGTCTCCCCAGGAGAAACCTACCACTACCGAACGTTGGGAAGTTGTTGCCTGAGTCAGGACGGGGTGGCGGTGACAGCTGCAGGAGATCGGAGCGGGCGAGGTAAATTGGTCGCTGTGGTCATGCAGAATTACGAACTCTCTGAAGAAATCGAGTTGGGCGAATCGGGCAGTTTTTCGGTTTCCAGTTCGGGCCACCTCTACTTACGCTGCCGGGATGACTGGGGCAGTCTGGCCAACAATTCCGGGGTCCTACGCGTCCGTCTTCAGTCTGGGCCGGCCAGTCCATCGCCCGGTTTTAACTCCAATGCGATTTTTGAGCGATCGCTTGAACCCGTGATCAATCGGGCTTCAAGGAATTGAATTCACTTCGTGGTGTGTCACGGAATCAACAGGCGATGGTGCCGTCGCGATCTTGGAATCCGGGCGGCGAAAACAGAATGTTGCTGGATCCCGGAATTCATCTCCGGTTGGTGCTAACCGGCGGCACGGCGCAGTGTCCTGAATTAGAAAACACAGATGGCAACGAATCGGGAGGGTTCCAGGTTGAGTTGTTGCAACACGGATTGAGAGTGGCGCCAACCCACTTCTGTTCAGGTGGAGGCGGGGTTACACTGGTGGGAGTTGTTCGATTGGATATCTGGCAGTCGATCGCGAGGTGTGTTTCGGCGCCGGTCAATACCTGAGCTACGGGGCGGGCGAATTCAGATGGTTTTCCGGGATCCATTGTTGTCCCCGGTTTGTGATCCTTGGCGACTGAATGGAGCGACGTCAGCGGAGTTTTGTTCCATCTTGACCACCAATTCGAAATGACGAAGCAGGCAAGCACTCAGACATTTCCGGGAACTGCCAGGTGACCTTTCATGAATACGCTTTCCCCTCACAAGGTTTTGATGCCGATCGGCGATGCAACGGAGACCGTCGACACGATCTATCCCTACTACCGGTTGATTGAAGAGGGATTCCGTCCGGTCGTTGCGGCTCCGGAACAACGCACCTACCAGATGGTGTTACACGAAGTCAAACCGGGGTGGACGATCACTAAAGAATGGGAAGGCTATACGATCGATGCGGAACTCGCTTTTTCCGAAGTGAATCCAGCCGAGTACCTGGGGGTTTTCTACTCGGGTGGCCGGGCGCCGGAGTACATCCGTTACGACGAACATTTAGTAAAGATCACGCGACATTTCTTTGAGGAGAACAAGCCGGTAGGATCCGTTTGCCACGGCGTGGAGATTCCGGCCTATGCTGGGTGTGTGGAAGGCCGACGGATGACGACCGTACCCAAATGCCGTTTCGATCTGGAAGTTTGCGGCGGAATCTACGTGGATGAGCCTTGTGTTGTCGACGGCAACTTGGTGAGTGGCCGCACGTTTCATGACCATGGCTACTATATCCGGGAATGGATCAAGTTGCTGGTTGCCGCCCGTGAAAAGCTTGAATCAGCGTGAGATGCTAAGCGACAAGGGCAGGGGGGCTGCGGTCGAGCGTTGTCAGTTCAGATGGCAGAACTCGGCAAGCATCTTCTACCCGTTTCTTTCTGTAACCGGACGGCTTCAGTTGCCCTATTCGTACGGCCAGGGACCGCCCCGGGTCCATAAACCACCATCCACGTAAATAGTTTGCCCCGTGACGAATCTGGCAGCTTTGCTGGCCAGGAACACCACGACGTCTGCCACATCGCCGGTTTGACCGACGCGGCGGAGAGGTGTTTCGGGTGCCCACGTGCTGGCATAGTCGGGAGCTTCAAGTTTGGTTCTTTCGATTTCGATGGCTCCCGGAGCCGCACAATTCACACGAATTCCGAGCGGTCCTAACTCGACCGCCGAGACTTTGGTGAGTTGTTCAATTCCGCCTTTGGCGGCACTGTAGTCCACCAGATTAGGAAAAGGGACGGAATTGGCGCCTGACCCGATGTTGATGATGCAACCACCGCCCGCAGACTTCATCATTCGGCCCGCTTGTTGAGTGCAGAGAAAAGTTCCTTTCAGATTCGTACGGATGGTGCGGTCCCAGTCTTCCTCTCGGAGTTCCAGTAAAGGAGCCCAGGTTTGTACGCCTGCGTTGTTGACCAGCAAGTCAAGTCTTCCTGCGATCTCTTGCACGACTTGAAAAATGTGCTGCACGTCGTCTGCCAAGCCGACGTCTCCCTGGACCAGGTGACAGTCGACTTCTTGCTTGCGGACTTGGTCAGCTGTTTCTTCCGCTCCCTGCTGATCGCTGCGGTAGTTGACACCAATGTTCCATCCTGCGGTTGCTAGACCGAGTGCGATCCCGCGTCCTATGCCTTTGCTGGCGCCGGTGACCAGGGCAAACTTTTCCTGCGGATCGAATGACATGCCGATGTCCCTTTTTGATGTCAATTGGATTGCAAACGCTCACCAAGGATTCAACAGGAGGTTATCACGAGCGAGAGCGTTCCTCAAGCGGCGACAGGCATCTCAAAAAGCTCAGACGGGGATTGTCGATCGTGCAGGGCGTCGGTAAGTTATCTATGGTCGGTCGGTTCACCGATCAATGCATAAACAGACCACCTCGGCACGCTTGATTTACAGCAATAGCGACAAACGCAATGCATGATTTTGATTACGAAGCTCCTGCGGATCTAGACACGGCTTTGCGACTTTTTGCGGAGCAGAACGGAGGTGCTCGTGCCCTTGCTGGAGGCACGGATTTAATCGATCAAATTCGTCTGGGGCGCTACACGCCAGATGTGCTTGTCGACATTAAGAAACTTCCCGAGCTCAATGTTCTGGATAGCCAGGCAGGAGGCTTGAGGATCGGAGCGGCGGTTCCGTGTAGCAAGATTTACCAAAATGAAGCTGTCGTTTCCGACTATGAAGCGATTGTTGACAGCTGCCGCATCATCGGTGGGGTCCAGATCCAGAATCGTGCCAGCGTGGGAGGTAATCTATGCAACTCAGGACCGGCCGCCGATTCGACGCCATCATTGATCGTGCTGGGAGGTCGTTGTGTCATTGCCAGCACTCAGGGGCAGCGCGAGGTTCCCGCCGAAGACTTTTGTACGGGCCCGGGGAAAAATGTGTTGCAGCAGGGCGAGATTCTGGTCGAAATACGTTTTTCTTCCCGGTCCGAGCGGAGTGGTTCCCATTATCGACGCTTCATTCCCCGCTACGAGATGGACATAGCGGTCGTAGGCGTGGGAGCCTCCGTTACCCTTGACGAAACGGGTGAAACATTCGTCGAAGCGAGAATTGCGCTGGGAGCTGTGGCTCCCACCCCCTTGTTTGCCCGGGAGGCGAGTGAATCGTTGGCTGGTCAACCGGTGAACGACGAAACCATTGCCCGCGCGGCTGAACTTGCGCAGCAGATAGCACGGCCGATTGATGACATGCGAGGTACGAAGGAGTTTCGAATCCATGTGACCGGAGTTTTGACGCGACGAGTTCTCGCAGCGGCTATCGCCCGGGCACGGGGGGAAAAAGAAGAAACGAGGATCGGACACTAGTACAAGGGCGGAGACCGCTTGAGGAATTTCTGCAGTTCATTCCTGGATGAGAGATAAGGCCCATGGCGAAGAAACGAGTTGTGACAACCACGATTAATGGTAAGGAAACACAATTCCTCTGCCAGCCTCGTCAGACGTTACTGGAGGTGCTTCGGGACGACCTTGCCTTAACCGGGTCCAAGGAGGGCTGCGCCAACGGCAACTGCGGCGCTTGTACGGTGCTTTGCGACGGAAAGGCGGTGGACAGTTGCCTCGTTCTGGCTGTAGAAGCGGAAGGGGTCGAGATTGAAACCATCGAAGGGGTTGCTCCTGTCGATGGATTGGACTCGCTCCAGGATGCATTCCTGCAACAGGCGGCTCTCCAGTGTG
This sequence comes from Planctomycetota bacterium, assembly GCA_963578105.1. Taxonomy (GTDB): domain Bacteria; phylum Planctomycetota; class Planctomycetia; order Pirellulales; family Pirellulaceae. The sequence continues at coordinate 9,947 of CAUZBP010000064.1, read as the reverse complement.
GGATCTGCACGCCGGGGTTCATTATGTCTGCCAAGGCGCTCTTGCAGGAACAACCGGACCCCTCGGAAGAGGATATTCGCTTCTACCTGGCTGGCAACCTGTGTCGTTGTACTGGTTACGACAAGATTGTGCGGGCGGTTCAGGACGCAGCCGCGGCGCGGCTGCAGGTGTAATCATTGACAGAAGGTAATTATTTATGGCCAGCACGTCCTACAAAGTGATCGGAACACGACCGATTCGTCACGATGGCACCGATAAGGTGACCGGTCGCGCTCAGTATGGGGCTGATATTCAGCTGTCCGGCATGTTGTTCGGCGACATTTTGCGCAGTCCGCACGCGCATGCCCGCATCAAATCGATCGATACTTCGCAAGCTGAAAACTATCCGGGAGTGCGGGCGGTCGTTACGTGCGCCGATCTGCCCGAGCCGGAACAAAAAGTTGCTGACCTGGGGGAGGGGGACGTTAATCTCTATCACCTCTGTCAGAACGTGTTGGCTCGACAGAAAGTCCTGTACAAAGGCCACGCTGTGGCCGCCGTTGCGGCTGACGATCTTCACATTGCTCAGGAAGCAATTCAACAGATCAACGTCGAGTACGAAGTGTTGCCACCCGTGCTTGATGTGTTGGAAGCGATGGAAGCCACGGCCCCCGTCCTGAACGACGATGTGCGAACCGATTCCATGGCGGGAGAAGAGTCGGCCGATCCGACCAACGTTGCCAAGCATTTTTTTTATGAGAAAGGGGACGTTGAAAAAGGTTTTGAGGCGGCCCATGTGGTGATCGAACGCGAGTATCGTACCGCCACCGTGCACCAGGGATACATTGAACCGCATAATGCGACCGCACTCTGGAATCAGGATGGCCAGATCACAATCTGGACTTCCACGCAAGGCTCGTTCATGGTGCGTCAGCAGATGGCCGATTTGTTGCAGATGTCCGAGTCAAAAATCAAAGTGGTGCCGATGGAGATTGGCGGTGGATTCGGAGGAAAAATTTCTGTCTACCTGCAGCCGGTGGCCGCGCTGCTGTCCAAAAAATCGGGGCGGCCTGTCAAGCTGGTCATGGATCGAGCCGCCATCTTCGAAGCAACAGGGCCCACGCCAGGTTCCTACATCCGGGTTAAAATGGGTGCCGATCGAGAAGGTAAAATCACTGCAGCCGAGGCGTACCTGGCCTACGAAGCGGGTGCTTTTCCAGGCTCGCCGGTGAGTTGCGGATGCATGTGTATTTTTGCCTGCTACGATGTGCCTCATGGTCGGATCAATGGTTACGATGTTTGTGTCAACAAACCACGGACAAACGCTTACCGGGCTCCCGGTTCCACGAATGCCGCCTTTGCTGCGGAATCGGTGGTGGATGAGATCTGCGAGCGATTGGAAATGGACCCCGTCGAGTTTCGGCTGAAAAATGCCGCCCAGGAGGGTACACGTCGCGTGGACGGAGTGCAGTTTGCACGCATTGGAATGCGAGAAACCGTGGAGGCCATCCGGGATAGCGAGCATTGGAAAGCACCGCTGGAAGGGAAGCACCGTGGTCGGGGAATCGGTTCCGGTTTCTGGTTCAACGTGGGTTTGAAATCATCGGTCACCGCGATACTGGCTGCTGATGGTACGGTCTCGCTTCTGGAAGGATCGACGGACATAGGAGGGACTCGGACGAGTTTGTCCATGCAACTGGCTGAGACCCTGGGAATCGCTGCCGAGGATATCAAGCCGGCCGTCGTCGATACCGACAGTGTGGGATACAACGATGTCACCGGTGGCAGTCGTGTTACATTCTCTACAGGGATTGCAGTGCACAATGCGGGCCTCGAAATGCGCCGGCAGTTGATCGAGCGTGCGGCAAACATCTGGGAGGTCGATGCCTCTGAAGTCCAATATGAAAACGGTGAAGTGCGGGGACCCGAAGGGAAAGTCTTCACTTTCCGAGAACTGGCCGCCAAGGTCCATGCAACGGGCGAACCGATTACTGTTAAGGGAACTTCGGGTTCGGAAAATCAGGCGGGTGCGTTCGGAACGCACTGCGTTGATGTCGAAGTTGATCCAGAAACAGGAAAAGTCGAAGTGCTCCGGTACACGATTGCACAAGATTGCGGTACGGCAATTCACCCGGCGTACGTCGAGGGGCAAATGCAGGGAGGGGCTGTGCAAGGCATTGGCTGGGCACTGAACGAGGAATATGTCTACGACGAGCAGGGTGCTATGCTGAACGCGACGTTCTTGGATTATCGCATTCCGACATGCTACGATTTACCGATGATGGACACGATCATCGTAGAAGTACCCGACCCGCAGCATCCGTATGGGGTTCGCGGTGTGGGCGAAGTGCCGATCGTGCCACCTCCGGCGGCGCTGGTGGCGGCAATTTATCAGGCGGTTGGTGTCCGCATGCGCGAGTTGCCCGCATCGCCTCCTCGATTGCTGCACCAGATTCTGCAAGCCGAAGCGGTTGAGTAGTTCGAAGATCCCCGATCCGGACCGAAAGGTTTGTCGTGCCGCTCGTCTACATTCCACCGTTGCTGAAATCATTGACCAACGGTCAGGAGATCGTTGAAGTTTCTGGAACGAATGTTCGAGAAGTGATTCAGGCTGTCGAAGCGATCTATCCTGGTTTTGCAGCGCGGATTTGTGACGGGGATGGTTTGCGGTCTGGTTTGGCAGTCACGGTAGGGACAAAACTCGCGACCAACGGTTTGCGGGAAGTGGTGGATGCGGACAGCGAGGTTCATTTTTTACCTGCCATTTCAGGCGGGTGACTTTTTCTTCGTGACCTTTAAAAAAAATGGGTGTTAGCCCGAGTGCGCCAGGTCATTCAGACCTTCTTTTTTCTTTGTTGCGGGCCACTGGTCATGTTGGCGTGTAATGGGCTGCTGAGTGCATGGAATTGCGCTTGGCTTTGGTGCCGGTTCAGCTTTCGGGGGTACGCTAATACCAGCGACGCTTGTCGACGACGTTGAGCAATTCCCTGCCTTGTAAAAAGCGGCGGATGTTTTCTGTGACCACCCGCATATGACCTTCTGCGACCTGCACCGATACTGCTGCCACATGGGGAGTGATGACAACGTTTTCAAGTCGCCACAATGGATGTTTCGGTGGCAACGGTTCCTGCTCAAAGACGTCCAGGCCGGCGCCGGCAATCTGGCCCGTTTGCAGGGCGTTGACCAAGTCATCCAATTGGACGATGGCGCCGCGGCCGATGTTGACCAGAAAAGCGGTTGGTTTCATCTGCTGGAACTGGTCTTTGCCGAACAGACCGACGGTTTCGGGGGTTTGTGGAGCGGCGATCACGACGAAATCGCTCTCTTGGAGCAACTGACTCAACTGGTCCATTGGCCAGAGTGCTGTGATTTCCGAGCAGGAAGTATCCGGGTGAGGGTCGACCGCGACGATTCGCATACCAAAGGCAATACCGCGTTGTGCCACTTCCGATCCGATTCCACCCAGGCCGACGATACCAAGTGTGGCTCCACGTACCGGAGCGCAGCGCCGATCGGCGTCTCGGATCACACTCTGGCCCCACGTTCCGGTGATTTCCGTCTCCATGTCACCAATCGGTTTCCATTGGCTTGCACCTTGCTGCCGCACATAGAAATGTAAATTGCGGCTGAAGCACAGGATCAGAGCGAACACGTGTTCCGTGATGACTTCGGAATAGATGCCTCGCATGTTGCTGAGCACCGCTTGATGATCGATCAACTCCGGGAACAAAATATGCTCCAGACCGGCGAAAGGACATTGAATCCAACGTAGTTTGTTCGCTGCCGCCAGCATGGAAGGTGTGACATGTCCGTAGAGAGCGTCCGCGTCTTGTATTTCATAAGTTGCTGCCGCCTCGTCGCTACACGGCACCACTTGCATCTCACCGGCAGCCTCTTGGATCTGTTGCAGTCGCTGCTGATCGATGTTCGGATGAATGATGAGTTTCATTGGATGTCTACCTGGAATCAAGAAGGTGTGTCAAAAAGGAAGACATGCTGGTGTCTTCTGAAAAACTGATCCACTATGTGCGGCCAATAAGTGAAGAACAATTCAATCAACTTTCCAGTCGTGCGACAAAATCAACAATGGCTGATACGGCTTGGTCCCAGTTTTTGATTTCGCTTCTTCCAGAAAGTTTACGGGGCTTGAAACCATGATTTCCATCTTCCAACCACTGAAAATTGAGGGTCGGTGGCAGGCGGTAGCCGGCCACTTCGGCACGATTGCCGAAGGCATCACGTTCCCCTTGCAGGATGAGCGTCGGTGTTTTCAGGTTGAGGAGATGTTCAGTTCTCAGTTTGTCGGGTTTTCCCGTTGGATGGAAGGGATATCCCAGGCAGACCAGGCCCGCGACTCCTGCTTCATCGGCAACCAGGCTCGCTATGCGGCCACCCATCGATTTACCTCCAATCACGAGATTCTCGTTACCCAAACGAGCGATGACTTCCTGCCAACAGCTGCGCAACACCGGTTCGCGATCGGGCGGTTTGTTCTTACCGCTGATCTTGCGCCGGGCCATGTAAGGAAATTCAAAACGCACCACGCGGATGTTGTGAGAAGCCAATCCGTGTGCGAAGTACTCCATGAAGGGGGACTCCATGCCGGCGCCGGCTCCGTGGGCAAGGACAACCTGCTTCGGTGACAAACGTGGTCCGTTGTAAATCAGCTTGGTGGAGGAATTCATTCCAGCGAACTGCTTGCAGGAAATTTCAGGTACCGGAATCCTAGTTGTAGCACTTCTTCGAGGGACCGACTGTTGTCGGGGGGCACGGACGATAACGAAACTCTCTCGGCTGAAACTGTAAACCAGGGGTCCTGCATCCAGGACGTTCAACCGACCGGGGCGAAAGTTGTGGATGTTGGATGGATCACGATCTGTTTTGCGCTCAATGACTCCGCCTGAGCAGGCAGCTTGTGCTATGCGTTAAGCGCCATTTCGACCCAGATCCGGGTATCAATTCCCAGGCCGGTTCCCGCCTCGCAAATCTGTGACCAGGTCGTTTCATCAATCATCACGCCGTCTCTCCGTTGATGTCGGGCGTTACGAAATTCCCATTCTCCGGGCAGAAGAATTTCACCGATTTTCGGATCGACTCGGCTGGACTGCACGTGACGGGCGAGAATTTCGACCTCGTTATAGTAGGCATCTAAACTCGTGAAGTGTTCGATCCGATAGACGGTGATCAAAACTCCGTTGCTCTTCATGATCTTTTCACCATTGGAAACTCCTTGGCCACTGAGCGCACCACCAAGCAGTTCGACCATAAAACTCAGGCATTGGCCTTTGTAGCCCGCGACGCCCCCCAGTGGAAGAATCGCTCCGTTTTCGTAGTAGGCATTGGGATCCGTGGTCGGATTTCCATGTTGATCAATCAGCCAACCCAGTGGGACCTGCTCACCTCGATTACGCGCTACTCGCAACTTTCCTTCGGCTGTTACCGAGGTTGCCATGTCGACCAGGATCGGATCCTGGTTTCGCCGAGGTGCTGCGAAGGCAATCGGGTTGGTTGACATCTTGGGGTCCAGACCCCCATGGGGAGCAATCTGGCGTCCGAGTCTTCCGGCGTTGCAGAAGACAATTCCAATCATCTGCTCTTCAGCGATCAGGAGGGGATACGCCCCCACTCGTCCAATGTGACTGGTGTTGTGCAGGGTGACCGTGCCGGTGCCGTGTTGCTGCGCCTTCTTGATGGCGATCCTCGTGGCGAACTCAGCAGACACCTGACCCAGGATGCCCCCGCCGTCAATCACGGCCGTACAGGGTTTTTCATCGACAACTTGTGGCTTTCCCCGCGGGTCGAAGATACCTTGTTTGATCTGGGCCACATATTCGTACAAGCGGATGACGCCGTGCGAATGATGCCCATACAGGCTCGAGTCGACCAGATGGGCGGCAACCGCCCGTGCATCACTCGGAGAGCACCCGGCAGCTTCAAACAATTGGGAACCGATGTTCAACAGACTTTCGGCAGATAACCGTGGCATCTGACCTCTCACCCGACGAGGAATGCTTCTCCATGAAACACTCCATGGTAAACAAGTTGCCCGCAGTTTGATAACCACCCCGGGGCAAACCTTTTGTCAAGGTGGTTGAGAGTTCACTCGATCTAGGTCAGAATCAACCATCTTCTTGCTGCGGCAATTGTCGGTATCCACCGCGGTCCATCGTCGGACTTTGTTTTGCTTGCGGTGAAGTTGAAACCGTGGTGCGGATACCATGCCGCGTGCAAGATCTTCGCCATCTTTACAAGGTTTTTTGAAAGTTGAATATGTCTACATGGCTTGGCTTGACCTGGGTCGATTGGTCGGTGTTGTTGATTTACCTTCTTGTCGTCACCTGCATCGGTATCTGGTCCATGACGATGGTCCGAAATACGAGCGACTTTTTCATGGGGGGACGCCGCTTTGGCAAGATCTTCATGATGTTTTTTGCATTTGGATCGGGGACTCATAGCGAACAAGCGGTCAGCGTTGTGGCCGGTACCTGGCGGGCAGGCTTAGCCGGCATCTGGTGGCAATTCCTGTGGTTGTGGGCGACCCCGTTTTACTGGGTGATTGCCCCGGTTCTGCGGCGCATGCGTGCCTTGACCACCAGTGATTTCTTTGAAGCGCGATTTGGAACCAGTACGGCATCGTTGTATGCGGTTTTCGGGATGATGATTGCCATCACGGGAATTGGTGGTGGACTCTACGGCAGTGGAAAAATGGTGAATGCCCTCACGGGGGGTGAACTCGAGATCGTGGCCGAGCAGCTTGACTGGAAAGTGGTTCCTGAAGTCACTCTGCGTCCGTTGGATCTGTCATTCCGGGGCCTGGAGGGCTACGAGCTTGCGATTCTTGCCATGGCCGCTCTGTTTCTGGCCTATGGTTTGGCCGGTGGTTTGGGGGCGGCGATCATCACGGACCTCATTCAAGGGATTCTCACGATTGTGTTTTCCTTCCTGTTGTTGCCGTGGTTGTTGATGAAGGTGAATTGGTCACTGGATGCCGGACACCTGATCAAACCAAATATGTTCGACTTATTTGGTCGGGCAGATGTGGCTGAAATGCTGGGCAAAGAGTCGATCACCGTGTTTTACGTTTGCATGCTTTCACTGACCGCTCTGACCGGTATTGTCGTCCAGCCACACATCATGGGTGTTTGCGGCGCGGGCAAGACCGAGTGGGAAGGTCGGTTTGGTTTCACTGCCGGCAATTTCATCAAACGGATCTGTACCGTGGCCTGGACCTTCATCGGTCTGACTTGTGTGGTGTGGTACTTGGGAGACAACAGCCCCCTGCCGGACCAGCAGAGAGACGAATTGAAGGTTGTGGCGCAGAATGACTTTTCCGGGCTCACGGAGGCCGAGCGGAAGGAGCATTTAAGTATTGACAAAGACTTTGCCGACGAACTGTTTGGACGTGCTGCCTACGATGTCCTGCCAGGTGTGATGCCCGGATTGGTGGGCTTGCTGCTGGCATCGATGTTGGCGGCAATCATGAGCACTTGCGATGCGCAAATGATTGTCGCGAGCGGATTGTTTACGGAAAATATTTACAAGCGATTTCTGTGGAAAGATGGCACGCAGCGACACTACTTGTGGGTGGGGCGAGCGGCAGCGATTGTCATTGTCATCCTGGCCCTCTTGCTTCAAACGACCTTCACGGATGTGATTCACGCTTTGCAGGTCATTATTAAGACCCCGGCGGCGATCGGAATCAGTCTCTGGTTTGGAATCTGTTGGCGACGCTGGAACACTCCGGCTGTCTGGGGATCAAGCCTGGTCTGTTTTGGCACCTGGTTCTTCGTTGCCAATTATCCGGACCTGATCGCTCAAGTCGACAGTCTGCAGTTCGTGATGAACAAAAATGGCCAAGTGAACACGGCTTGGCAGATCTTCATGTACCTCACGGCGGGAACTCTGGCCGGGATTGTTCTCAGTTTCACAACGCCCCGAATTTCTCCAGAGAAACTCGATTATTTTTTCCGCCTGATGCGTACTCCGGTTCGCCTTGGCGAAGTGGTATCGAACCCCTGTACGCTTCCCGAAGATCCACAGCCTCCGATCCCCAAATGGTTCAATCACCCCGACATTGAGCTTCCTCGTCCCACCCGGGTTGATGTGGTGGGTTTTCTCATCTCGTGGTGTATGGTGGGCCTGATTATTGCCGGTGTGATCTGGTTGGCATCCTGATCAGCCCCCACTGGCCAAGGTCATGATTTCCAGTTGGTCGCCGTTTCGGCAGGCGATGGTTGCGGCGTCGTCGGCGGCAAACTGCTGCTGGTTGTGCAGGATGGAAAAATAGGAATAGAGTTGCCCGGTGTCTCCCAGCAGACGCACTCGCAAGTCAGGATGTTGCGAGCAGAGGCGTTCCAACAATTCCTGTAACGTTCCTGCTTGCAGTTGAAAATGTCGTTGCCCGTTGGCATATTGGGAAAGTCGCAGTGGAATGACCAGTTCGATCGGCATGGTCTTCACCCAACCTGGTTCAGGCCTTCTTCGACGATCATTTCATCCAGCCGACGGTTGACTTTTTGTTTGAGCTGCGAAAAAAATTCGGGCGTGTTGAAGTGAGGTAACTCGATCTGCGGATATTCGTTGTGGACTTCGGCCGGCATGTCGTAATCCGCGTCAGTCATGCCAACTTGTCGTTCTAAATGGATCGCACGCAGGAAAGTTCGTTTGATGATCCGTTCCAGTTCCGGAACCTTCATATCGATTCCGGTGACGGCTGAAAGTGCGGAACACATTTGCTCGTGTGTCATTCCGGCAAACTTGCAGGTCCCCAGGAAATCATCGCGTAAGGTCATGTAGCCTTTGTTAGTGATGGCGTCGACCCAGTAATCGAGTCCAGTTTCCCGTTCGAGCAGCAACAGAAACATCGTTCGCATGGACATGTGACCGCCAGCGGTGGCCCAGGGATAACCGGGGTTGGTTTGCGGCAGGTAGGCAGGAAATTCCACACCCTTACAGTGCATGGCATACGACTCGGCATGCAACTGTTCTGACAGGCGGAGTGTCCCTTGGCCCAGTTCTTCGAGTTGTCCTGTGCCAATTTTGTCTACGATATCACGTGTCTTTTCATAATCACCGTAAGACAGGCCTTCGGCAATCGGGCTTTCTGGATTGCGACGATTGTATTCCATCGCGAATGACAGGGTCGTGCCACAAGAAATCGAATCCATGCCCAGATTGTCGACCTGTTCAATCAGTTCCAACGCCTGTTCGATGTCGAAGATTCCAATATTGGAGGCCAGTAAATTGAGTGGTTCGTAATCGACCTTGGCTCGAAAGTTTCCCGCCTTCCCATCTTCACCCACATCGTAGACATTTTTGTGGCAGCTGATGCCGCAACGATAGCACGATTCGTCTTTGATAATGTACGAACCCTTTTCCACGTTGGGACGATACAGTTGTTCCGATTTGTTACTGCCAGTCGGCACGAAATTCATTTCCGGCATGGCGTGGAGCGGATCGAGCGCGGCATAGTTGGCCCACGTTCCCCCTCCGCCATTGTTCTTTTTGGCATCGCGAAAGCGACGACTTCCTTCTCCACGTGCCACTTCCTGGTTCAGGGTTTTCAAGGCAGAAGGTTGTTTGCCACCCCTTCGATCCGGTGTGTCGGCCACGATGGCCAGTATGTTTTTCGATCCGAGCATGCTTCCCATACCACCCCGGCCGCAATAACGCGCTTTGGGGTCGCCACTCTTGAGTTGGTTTTCTGTCGACAGGGCGACAGCCGCGTAACGAACCGTCTGGTACGCTTCTCCTGCTGGACCGATGACAGCAAAATGAGCGTCGGCATATTGCTGGTGCAGCCTTTGGATCTTGTCATTGACCAGCAAACCCACCAAATCGGATGCATCGACGAAGTCGATCACCGTCGGACCGTCTTCTTCGGTTCGGTGGATGTGGAGTAAAGTGGGACCGGCGCAGCGTCCCGTAAAAACCAGTTCGTCGATATCCAAATGCCGTAGCTTTGTGCC
>CAUZBP010000063.1:0-29553 GCA_963578105.1 Planctomycetota bacterium | reverse complement strand
GGCGCACTGTCTGAGCCTCGTGGGCAACCCGACAGTCCTTCAACGGACGCATAATGTCCTCAACCTTGGCAAGCTTTTTACCAAGATTACCGCCAGGATGAAAACGCGCAAAATCGTCGGCACGAAAATCGAGTATTTGGCTTATGACCAAGGCCAAGGCGTCCCCTAACGCCAACATGGCCGTGGTACTGGTACTGGGGGCCAAGCCCAACGCACCAGCTTCTTCCAAAGGACCAAGATCGAGAACCACGTCCACCTGCCCGGCCAGTGTGCTTTCTGGCCTTCCAGTCACCGCAACCAGTGGAATGCGAGCCTGTTTCCAGAAGGGTAACAACCGAACGACTTCTTCTGTCTCTCCGCTCTGAGACAAAATGAGTACGACATCAGACGAATGGACTCGCCCCAGGTCGCCGTGCACCGCCTCACCCGGATGTAAAAAATGGCTCCGTGTTCCCGTCGATGCCAGCGTAGCAGCAATTTTTTGTCCAACTAGACCCGCCTTACCCATGCCTGAAACAATAACACAACCGTCGCAGGACAAGATCAACTCAATCGCTCGGCAGAATTCCGAGTCAATTCGTTGGGCAAGCGAGAGCAGGGAATTGCCTTCGGTGCTGATGACTTCTCGGGCCAGTCGAATCTGCTCGAAGGGGCTGATGGCCGAAGTTTTACTAGCAAGTTCTACGTTCATCGATTTTGTGGTCCTCACGTTCGCTGGACGACCGGGAGGCGAATTCTAACGATCGGAGTCTATCGAAGCAACGTGAACTCAACCCTGATGACAGCAAGAAATTGGGGGTCTGTCGGAGAAGGTGGTTCCAGCCTGATTTCCCATGCAGAGAACAGACAACTTCATCCACCAAAAACAGAAGTACGATCCTTTATTCCGCTATCAAGCGTTCTTCGCTTGCAGCACGGCCGGGTGCATGCACTCCAACACGCGGCTAAAATTTCTCCTGCGACAGCATTGAAACAAACCGGTCATCCCGTTGTGTTTGGGAAAGACGGATGATAAGCAAGGTGTGCAAGGAATCAAGGGAACGGTCCGGATCGACAAAATACAGCATGCCCAGTCCACGAACGGTCGGAGTGCACCCCAGAAGTACACTTTCACCCGGTGAAAGCACCGCTTCCACCCGCAATTCGTCAAACCGCAAGCGTTTTCGTGAGACATGAAATTGCCACATGCCCGAATCTCCCTTCCAGTCGTTCCGGGGCGGACCATGATGGATTTCAGGCGTCAGTTCCATTCGCACTCGACCGTCCCCCAGCGGGAAAGTTTTCAGTTCGAACAAGCACTGTGCGTTTTCTTTGGTCACACCTTCAACGAGTCCTTCATGACTCGCCAATACGGCGAGTTTCTCGTAAGGTTTTGACATGACCACTTCAGTACGCCACCCCGTACGGATATGTTTTCTGCGCCACGGAAAATGGTGGAAATCCTTCTCGAAGTCCAAGGCTTCTGAATCCGCAGAAGCCTTGGACTGGGTGGCAGTCAGATGCTGACGTATGGCCGTGGGCAACTGAAGGCCCGCTACCGCACAACGGATTCCGTTGGAATGCAAACGCTGTCTCAACTGAGGAGCGAAATGCGTTTCATCCACCTCCTGCCAGAACTCGTGACCAACACCCGTTTCTGTTTGTGGCAATAGTACGAATCCAATTTCAACGGTCACGCTGTCAACAGACATCCTTGAATTTGGAAATTCAAGAGAAGACGGTAGGGTTTCGTTCCAGATACCACACCCACTACAAACACTGAGACAAAGCATTAAAAAAAACCAGCGACGAGACAAAAAGACGCTTCGCTTGGTGTCAGATGCTAGCATGTTGGCGACTGGGGAAAGACGGGCAGAGCGACCGAGTTTTGGAAAGAGTAAAGATCCGGAATGATCGGGTCAATGTCTACTTCGAGAGCATTGTTCTGCCTCGGGAAATGGATCAATCACCCTTGCTCACATGTCAACTCTGTCTGCTTTTCTGTTCCTGCTCACCATGGCGCACTTCAACAAACACTGAGCGAGCGGACACTGAGAATCTTATCGTTTCATTGCTCGTTGGAAGCATCAAGCGGAATCAACTTGGGATGTTGAATCTTGGTACCGCAAATCGATCCGTATTGACGTTCCAACTGTCCGAAATTCATGTGTAAGAATTCGTACAGATGTGCCGGTGGGGACAGTGCCAGCCATCGGTGCATCAACATTTCCATATGAGCATCATACTGCCGTTGAGAGTGAGAATGCACGTAGCAACGGCCTGGATGACGTCGAATGTCACCATCAAACTGCGGACTCACATGCCAAAGTTCGTGAAGAATCGTTGTGAGTTTCTCTTCGAAGGCCAGATTTAAGAATCGTGGCAAATAGAAACTGAGAATATAGAGGAACTCCTGACCTTGTTCATCATACAATCTCTGGCAAGTAAAACGTCGACCATAGCGAGTCGTCACAAGATCTCCGGACTCAAAACGCATGGGAGTCAACGCAGCATACAATCCATACAGGCCACCTTTGCGAGTCTGGCAAAATGAGACGGCCACACGACGCATGTCGATGTGATGCAGCGAAATGATCCGCGAAGTCATGTCCGCGCAGAGAGCCCGCATTTTAGCGCTGAAATTGAATTCGGCACTCAACTGCCCAGACATCCGTCCAGACTCCGCAGGAAGCACATGATCCTTCATGATGCCACGGCGTCGGTCAGCGTTCGACTCCTGACGCCACTAATCCTTCTGTGGCTCACTCTGTTCGTCACCGTCAGTCTCTTCCGATTCTGCCACCCCTGAAGAGACGTCGGCTACATCTTCGGCAGATATTTCGTCCTGGGCAGTTTGTTCCAGATCTTCCTCATCAGAGAACACTGGTTTTTCACTTGTCTTGACCACGCGATCGTGGGTCCCGACAAACTCCAGAATAGCCCGCGTACCCGCATCTCCCAAACGAGGCTGAGCTAGACGCAGGACTCGAGTGTAACCACCATCACGATCCGCAAATCGCGGAGCAATTTCAGCGAACAACACCCGGACCGCCTGTTTGTCGCCAATCAACTGCAGGACACGACGACGAGCCGCCACGACGGGGGCTCGAGCCTGAACCCACTTCTTCCAATTTTCGCCCGTTCGCCATTCGCGCCAGTCTTCGCTTTGACGATCATTCGATTTAGCAGCGTACTGAGTTGCCTCTTCTTCCGATTGCAATGATCTACGGGCAATCGTCACACATTTTTCGACGAGTGGACGTACTTCCTTGGCCTTTTGCAGTGTGGTAACAATCCTCCCCTTGACCTTTGGAGAATTGGAATCGAACTCGGCGTCCCGCTCCGTCAAAAACAAGCTACTCGCCAGATTCCGCAGAAGTGCCTTCCTATGACTAGGAGATCGTCCCAGAACCCGGCCTTTTTTACGGTGTCGCATAATGCTTTCACATGTTGAATGGAGTAGTCAATTGTATTGAATCTTGAGCCACGGAAGCTATTGATGCAGAGTCGGTGCGGGGGGGAAAACGCATCCCCAGGTGCAAACTCAACTCATTCAGTCTCTCGCGAACCTCGGTGAGCGTCGTGTCTCCGAAGTTTCTAACTTCCATGAGAGAGTCCTCGGAACAGGTCACCAAATCGCGGACCGAGAGGATATTTTCCGACTCCAGGCAATTCGTGGCTCGCACCGACAGTTTCAACTCGGCCAAGGGCATGTTGAGTTTTGATTCGAGTACCGGATCGATACCCTGAGGACCACCCTTAGCCGGCACATTCACCCTTCCTCCCAATTCCGTGTACTGGACGAAAGGATTGAGGTGCTTCCGCAGAATCTTAGCCGCTTCGACCAGCGCCATTTCGGGCGAGATCGATCCATTGGTCCAGATTTCCATCGTTAACTTATCGTAGTTCGTCTTTTGCCCCACACGCGTTTCTTCAATTTCATAGCGGACTCGTGTCACAGGGCTGTAAATTGCATCAACGGGAATGATGCCGATTTCGTGATCGACGGTACTGTGCTCACTTGCGGGAATATAGCCTCGGCCATTTTCAACCACCATCTCCATGAAAAACTCGACGTCTTCCGTTAAAGTAGCAATGGTATGGTCTCGATTGATGACTTCCACGTCAGAATCAACCTGGACATCGGCACCTGTTACCGGACCTGCCGTATTCTTCTCCACGGTGATGACTTTCGTCGTCTCACTATGATTTTTCACCACCAGCGACTTGACATTCAGAACAAGATCCGTGATATCCTCCAAAACACCCGGAAGTGTTGTGAATTCGTGTTGGGCGCCATGAATTTTAATTTGAGTGATAGCACTTCCTTCAAGACTGGAAAGCATGATGCGGCGCAAACTATTGCCCACGGTCGTACCGAAACCGCGTTCAAATGGCTCCGCGACAAACTCGCCAAAAGTCTCCGTTAAACTGTCGGCATCACAATTGATAACGCTGGGTAATTCCAACCCTCGCCATCGAATATGCATTGCAAAACTCCTCGAAAATTATTTGGGAAACAATTGAATGTTGGGGTACAACCAGCGGAGTAGCCACCTCACTCTGAACCAATCCGACCTTGCATCAAGTCACTGTTGAAACAACCTTCGGTTGTATCAGCGACCGGACGCGCTGACCGCTGCGAGGCATGCACTCTCCCCGGAATCTTTGGCATCAGACTCGACGCTTTTTCTTCGGCCGACACCCGTTGTGTGGTATGGGTGTGGTATCTTCAATCAACTTTACTTTCAGACCTGCTGCCTCCAGCGCCGTGATGGCGCTTTCCCGTCCCGACCCAGGCCCATTCACCCGAACCTCCACATCTTTTACACCAAACTTCGCTGCTTTTTCAGCCGCCTGTTGAGCAGCGCATTGCCCTGCAAACGGCGTACTCTTACGACTTCCCTTGAAACCACACGTACCGGCACTGGCCCAACAAAGCGTGTCACCCCGTGTGTCCGTGATGGTCACTGTGGTATTGTTAAAAGTTGCCCTGATGTGGGCGATTCCGGCACTAACATTACGCCGGACTTTTCTTTTCTTTCCCTTGGCCACTTGGTTTTATCTCCTGAATGTTTCGCCGTCGGTCGTCACAGATGTCTTATTGCTCGACTACCTCTGGCGGTTATCGCATGTCCTTCACACCCTTCTTACCTGCAACCGTTTTGCGCGGGCCTTTTCTCGTACGGGCATTCGTCCGAGTTTGCTGACCTCGTACCGGGAGACCGCGACGATGACGCACTCCACGATAACAGCCGACGTCCCGTAAACGGGCCAAATTTTGAGCAATTTGCCGTCGAAGCGGCCCCTCGACTATGTAGTCCCGTCCCAGCAGGGCAGCCAGACGACCGATCTCGTCCTCTTCTAAATCACTCGATTTCTTGTTGGGCTCAACGCCTGCTTTTTGGCAAAGTTCCCTAGACGTTCTGTTACCGACTCCGTAAAGATACGTCAGTGCAATCACCGTGGAACGGTCGTTCGGGATGTCCACTCCCAATAAACGTGGCATGATTCTGTCTCTCCGCTGGCTCCGGCCGTGTTAACCTTGCCGCTGTTTATGTCGTGGATTACTGCAAACAATAAAGACCGTGCCGCGTCGCCGGACGACCTTACAATTTTCACAAATACGCTTTACACTCGACCGAACCTTCATGGCAGCTTCGCCTGCATTCCCGAGATTGTTGCAAAGTCCTCTAATATATGATTTCAAGGGCGGGCACAGCAAGCCCCATCCTGTCGCTTTACCCAAGATTTCCAAGAACAACCAGTCCCAGCCCATAATAATCGGAACCAGGATTCTACCGGCACCTTCCTGCCGCAGGCCTTGCGGCCTGAGTTGGGGAGTAATTTCGTGGGTTGATAGGCTCTGGGAGTTTCACCCCACTGGCTGTGTCTGGTGGGCCCAGATGCAGCCAGTGAGGACCAATTCGCCGGTTCGCCGGTTCGCTAGTCCTCCGGAGGACCCGTCAGGATGCGGGGACCAGCGGAGGTCAGGGCAACCGTGTGTTCAAAATGGGCACTCCAGCTGCCATCGACAGTAGCCTGTGTCCAATGATCGGGGAGTCGGTTTACCTCCCGACCACCCGCATTGACCATCGGTTCAATCGCCAAAACCAAACCAGTTCGCAATTCAAAATCTCCCTCCCGCCGGAATTCTTCGCTGTAGTAGTTGGGTACCTCCGGTGCTTCATGCATTTCCCGGCCAATTCCGTGCCCGACGAAGTCGGTCACCACGGAAAATCCGGTGGTTTCTACAAGTTGCTGCATCTGGCGAGCGACCTCGCTCCAGTATTCGCACGAATTGAGCAGTTCAATCGCCAATTCGAGTGCGGCCTCGGTGACCTCCAGCAACTTGTCGGCTGTAGTGTCAACCTGTCCCACGCGGTAAGTCCAGGCAGAATCCCCGCACCATCCATTGACCTTGCATCCTGTATCGACACTTAAAACATCTCCTGCTCGCAGCACTCGCGGACCAGGAATGCCATGCACCACTTCATCGTTGATCGACATACACGTTACGGCAGGGAAGGGCACCTTGCCGGCCACACCCTGGAATAAAGGAACTGCTGCGTGACGCCGAAAGAGTTCCTCCACTTCAGCATCGATCTCTCCCGTCGTGATACCGGGCCGGATCATTTTACGGACGAGTTGATGAGCTTCCCAAACCAAGCCCCCAGCCTTACTCATCAGCCGTATTTCACGAGGCGATCGCAGGTTGAGCGGTCCGCTAGACATTCCGAAATTGATCGACGACCGCTTTAATTTTCGTGAACACTTCGTCCGGACTCCCCATTCCATCGATGGAATACAGTAGCCCCTTCTCCTGATAGTAACTGATCAACGGTTCGGTCGTTGTTTGATAGACGTTAAATCTCTTGGCGAAGGTAGCAGGGGTGTCGTCCGATCTTCCTTCTTTGCGACTTCGTTCGAGCATACGCCGCTCAAGTTCTTCCTGAGGAACGCTGAGCGAGAGCACCAAATCCAGCTTCGTTTCTTGAGCACTTAGTTGCTGATCCAAGGCTTGGGCCTGATCAACTGATCGGGGAAATCCATCCAGCAAGCAACCAACCTGACAGTCGGGCCCTGACAACCTTGCAGCCACCAGGTCGATCACGAGCGGACTAGGTACCAACTGCCCCTTCTCTATGTAGGCAGCCGCCTTTTGTCCCAGGTCTGTCGCGTCCTTGATCGCCTGACGGAGAATTTCGCCAGTCGAAATGTGAACCGTCCCCAAATAGACCGCCAGTTTGGCCGATTGTGTGCCTTTTCCCGATCCGGGTGGACCCAAAAGAACGAGCACCATCATGATTCAAGCAGGCCCCGATAATTTCGCATTACCAAATGGCTGTCAATTTTCTGCACCAAATCGAAAGCGACGCTGACCGCGATCAGCAAAGCCGTTCCGCCATAAAAACTCGCTATCAGAAAATCCACATTCATCAGTCCCGAAATAACGGTTGGAATAATGGCCACAACTGCGAGAAACGCTGCTCCTACGTAGGTGATACGCACCATCACTCTTTCGAGATAGTCGGCGGTGCGCTTTCCGGGTCGGTAACCTGGAATGAACGTACCAAAGTTTTTAAGATTTTCCGCCATATCCTTCGGATTGAAAGTGATCGCCGTCCAGAAATAACAAAAGAAGTAGATGAGCGCCATGTAAAGCAAGTTGTAGATAAAGGAGGTGGGGCTTCTCAGCGTTTCCGCGATTGTGGAGGCAAATGGCCAATAGGCTGCCAATCCGCCAAACAACATCCCGGGAAACATCAGCAAGCTGCTGGAAAAAATGATGGGCATCACACCGGCCTGATTGATTCGCAGAGGCAGGGTGGACCGAGCACCCCCGAAAACTCTTCGCCCACGCACATGCTTGGCGCTTTGCGTCGGAATCTGCCGTTTTCCCAAGGTAATGAAGGTGACACCGAAGACAACAAACACGAACAACAGGGCCAATACAATAAAAGTCTCCACACCCGTGTCCGCACTTCCTAATCCAACCAGTTCGAGCTTGGCATTGGCCAGTAAACTGCGACCGGCACCTGGCATGCGAGCCAAAATACCTGCCATGATCAACAAGCTGATGCCATTCCCAATGCCAAATTCGTCAATTTGTTCGCCCAACCACATGAGGAAGATCGTGCCGCATGTCATCGTCATGACAGCCACCAGCATCCAACCCCAGTAAATACCTTGAGACTTGTCCAGCGCATCTGCCAGAAACGCCGTGTTGATGATACGAGGGTCAGTAGATAAGAACCAACGCAAGTACATCCAGCTTTGAAAGAGACAGAGTAAAACGGTCAAATAACGAGTGTACTCATTGATCTTCTTACGACCTGTTTCGCCTTCCTTCTGCAACTCTTCCAGCGGCTTCCAGACACTTCCTAATAACTGGAAGATGATGGACGCTGAAATGTAGGGCATAATCCCCAAACCAAAAATCGTAATTTGATTAAGGTTACTGGCGCTGAATACAGCCACCTGATTGAGGAGACGATCAAGCCCATCGTTGCCATCCTGCTCCGTCATAATTTGGGTTTGATCGATAAAGGGCATGGGAATTTGCCATCCGATGCGGTAGATTCCCAGCAGCAAGAGCGTCAGTAATATCTTGTTCCGTAATTCGGGGATCGTAAAGACGACACGCATTTTCTCCCACATAATTCACTCCGTCGCATTAACATGGGAATTGAATTTTGGAGATCGAACCAACCCTAGAGCCATCGATTTCAAGCTCATCTTTTCACCAAATCCACTGGCAGCTTCGAAACATCAAGTTGGGAGGGTGTCCGGAGAAAGGCCGTGCGACAATCCGCCATAACCAAGTTCCATTCGTTGTGTT
Source organism: Planctomycetota bacterium (assembly GCA_963578105.1). Taxonomy (GTDB): domain Bacteria; phylum Planctomycetota; class Planctomycetia; order Pirellulales; family Pirellulaceae. The sequence continues at coordinate 20,732 of CAUZBP010000063.1, read as the reverse complement.
CTAACCCGCTTGTTTCTTCTTTTCTGCTACCGTCGTTTTTCTAGGTAAAATAACGACTTCTCCTCCAGCTTGGCGGATTTTTTCTGCTGCCACTTTACTAAACCGGTGAGCCGTCACCGTCAACTTTTTGGTCAGATCACCATTACCCAAAACTTTTAACTGATCATAACGGCCTTTGGCCAGAGAACGAGTTCGTAAAACCTCTGGATTCACTTCATCCCCGCTATGAAATGTCCGTTCCAAGTCGCAGACGTTAACGACCATCACGTGGTCGCCAAACTTATTGTGGAACCCTCGCTTGGGTACCCGACGAACCATCGGCATGGCCCCACCCTGGAAGGTCGGTTTACGAGAAGCACCAGCACGCGACTGCTGCCCCTTGTGTCCTCTGCCACAGGTCTTGCCATGTCCGGAACCGGGACCTCTCCCCAAACGTTTACGGGACTTGTGTTTCTTGATGCCACGATGAACGTCATTGAGATTCATGACAAGGAAACCCCCCGCAAGAGTTCAACTTCCTGCTGCGTCCGCAACTGTTCCAATGCTTGAAACGTTGCCTTGACAATGGAAATAGGATTATTGGTTCCGAAGGACTTGGTCAGAATGTTGTGAATACCGACAACCTCACACACCGCCCGCACCGCGGCCCCTGCAATTATACCAGTACCCGGACCAGCGGGCAGGAGAATCACGTGGCCGGCGCCGTAGTGACCCTGAATGGTATGCGGAATCGTACCATCAACCAGTGGAATCTGGACCAGGCTACGAGTTGCCTGCTTCATAGCCTTTTCGACACTGGGAGGAACCTCATTGGCTTTGCCATAGCCCCAACCAACTTTACCATGAGTGTCACCAACCACCACCATGGCAGCAAAACTGAAACGACGACCGCCCTTGACCACCGCGGCACAACGACGAATCTTGACGACTTTGTCGATCAATTCTCCACGAGTTTTTGTCGATTCTTTTGCCACGATCAAATGACTCCCACTTTTTTTATTCGCCCTTGAACGGACTCCCGGGCTCTCTTCGTCCCCGCGGAACATCGTCCATCACTTATTGCAACTCCAATGAGTCACCCTGAACAATTTCGGTCCAATCTAGAGGCTGATTCCTACTTCGCGAACTGCATCGGCCAGTGCCGCAATGCGCCCATGATACCTGTAACTTCCGCGGTCAAACTTAACCTGCTTAATGCCCGCCTCCAAAGCCTTTTCTGCCACCCGCTTGCCCACGCTCAGTGCGGCGTCACAATTGCCCCCATACGTGACGCCATGATCTTTGTCGCGGCTACTCGCCGACGCCAACGTTTTTTTCGTCGTGTCGTCAATAATCTGGCAATAAATATGCTTGTGGCTGCGGAACACTGACAGACGAGGACAATCCGTTGTACCCCGGACATTACGTCGTACGCGATACCGACGGCGTTGGCGTTGCTTTTGAATCGCTCGTTCCGTGTTCACAACAATCTCCCGCTCGACTAGGTGGCAGTCTTGCCTGGCTTGATTTTCACGTATTCGTCTTGATAGCGTATGCCCTTGCCCTTGTACGGTTCGGGCTTGCGGACGGCACGGACTTCAGCGGCGAACTGGCCAACCTGTTGCTTGCTACAACCGCTGACGACAATATGCGTTTGATCCGGACAGGCTACTTTCAGGTTCTCAGGAATTTTTTTGTGGATTTCATTTGCAAAACCAACTCGTAGTTGCAGGACATCGTCCTCGATTGCAGCCAAATACCCCACCCCCACAATTGCCAATCTCTTTTCAAACCCTTTAGTAACTCCCAAAAACATGTTATTGATCAGCGCCCGCGTAAGTCCGTGATAGGCGCGCGACTGTCGTTCGTCATCGTGTCGAGTCACGACCACTTGTTTTTGTTCATCATCAATCGAGATGCTAACTTCGGGACGGTGATCGTAAGTCAACTTGCCCAACGGGCCTTCAACTTCGACCGTCCTCTCTTGGACGGCTATTTTTGTCCCGTCCGGGATTGCAACAGGTTTTTTTCCAATTCGTGACATCTTACCACAACTCACATAAGACTTCGCCACCCAAGTTCCGCTGCCGTGCCTCTCGGTCGCTAATGACCCCACGACTGGTACTGATGACGGCAATTCCCAATCCGTTGAGTATGGGGCGCAGACTTTTCGACCCCGTATACACACGCTTGCTAGGTTTACTAATTCGCTTGATGCGACGGATCACTCGCTCACCATTCGGCCCGTATTTCAATTCCAAGCGCAGCTTTTTGGCGGGCTGGGCTTCTACTTCGCTCCAATCCCAGATATAGCCTTCGCGCTTTAATACGTCCGCTAATCCGCATTTTACTTTTGACAACGGCATATCCACATGAGGCCGCTCGATGCGCACTGCATTGCGAATGCGAGTGAGCATGTCAGCGATCGGGTCGGTCATCATAGTGTTTCTGATCCCTTTACCAACTCGCCTTTTTTACACCTGGAATGAGTCCCTGATCTGCCAACTTGCGAAAACAAATACGACAGATTCCGAACTTACGGTACACCGCCCGTGGACGGCCACATAACTGACAACGCCTTTCACTTCGCGAGGAAAACTTCGGTTCTCGCCCGGCCTTCGCTATTTTCGATTTACTCGCCACAGCTCACTCCGAATTTTTTACCAAATCAATTTCTTTTCTTCGACAGCTCACACATGAGCCACTCAATACGTCATGCGGCGCCCGGCGAGTTTTCATCCTCGTCGCGCTGAAATGGCATGCCCATCATTTGCAACAATTTTCGAGCTTCATCATCGTTATCCGTGCTGGTACTAATCGAAATATTCATACCTTGCACACGAGCAAACTTATCCGGATTCAACTCTGGAAAGACAAGCTGCTCCACCAATCCCAAACTGTAATTTCCATGGCCGTCAAAGGCCTTGGACTTGACGCCGCGAAAGTCACGAACGCGCGGAATTGCCAGAGCGATCAAGCGATCCAGGAATTCGTACATCCGCTGTCGTCGGAGCGTTACCTTACAACCAATCGGCATGCCCTCGCGTAAGTGAAAGCCGGCGATCGAATTGCGGGCCCGCGTAATAACTGGTTTTTGACCCGTGATTTGCGACAACGCCTCAACTGCGGACTCCATATGTTTCTTGTCAGCGACGGCGCTTCCCACACCCATACTGACCGTGACTTTCAGAATGCGGGGCAGAGACAACCTATTCTCGCGACCCAAGGATTCCTTCAAGCCGGGCAGGACTTCGGTCTTGTATTTTTCAAGCAGACGTGGTGTTGCTATTGCCGTTGACATATGGTGTTCACTTTTTCTTCGCGTAGGCAGCAGATGGAGGAGCAAGCTGCCCGATTCCCTTTTTACATTTTCTGCAAAATCTTTCCTTGCTCCCGTCGTCCAGGTAGCGAACTCCCACCCGCGCAGGCTGCTGGCATTCGCTGCAAACAAGCTTTACATTGGACATCGAAATCGGCATCTCACGTGAGAGGCGACCACCTTGAGGGTTCTTCTGACTGCGTGCCACGTGTTTGTAAGACCGATTGACGCCTTCCACGACGACCTTGCAGCTGGCATGATCCACACGCAAAACCCTGCCGCGCACTTCGCGATCGTCACCTGAAATTATTTCAACGGTATCGTTAACTTTGAGACGCATCACAAGACCTCGTTGGCGAGGCTGACAATCTTCATAAAGTTTCGTTCACGCAATTCTCTGGCAACCGCACCAAAAATTCGTGTGCCGCGAGGATTGCGATCGGTATCAATGATCACAACGGCATTACTGTCAAACCGAATGTAGCTGCCATCGGGACGACGGGTCGAATGCCTGCAGCGAACAATCACCGCCCGCACAATCGTTTTCTTCTTGATATCGCTTCCGGGAATCACATTCTTCACGCTACAAACGATCACGTCTCCCAAACCGGCAAATCTCCGGCGGGTTCCCCCCAATACCTTAATGCACATGACTTCCTTGGCACCGGTATTGTCCGCGACACTCAATCTTGTTTCCTGTTGAATCATCGTTTATCAATCCAGATGGATTTTACTTTCCACGCTGTGACTTCTGGCTGCCCGTTTTCACACCGATCACAATTCACTCCCCTTTTTCCGCCGATCGCAAAACAGCCAAATCGACCGCCTTACTCTTCTGTACTACACGGAGCAAACTCCAGCGTTTCGTCTTGGAAAGCGGGCGACATTCGGTGATTTCGACGGTATCACCGTTACTTGACTCGTTGTTTTCGTCGTGCACATAACAAACCGTCTTGCGATGAATGAATTTGCCATAGGCGCGGTGCTTCACCAGACGTGGTATTTCAACGCGCCGCGTCTGCGCGGTTTTGTCATTTGTCACAACACCTGTGGCAATTTTTTTCGGCATGAATGATCTTTCTTTCCCGCTGCCGGTTTCTCAGGCTTCAGGTTTCTTCTGCTGATTCCTCTTGCATTGCTGCTGACTAGTCACTGCTGTTCTTGCTGGCCAATTCTCTCTCACGCTGGAGCGTCTTAATACGAGCAATCGTGCGGCGAAACCGACGCAGTTCACTAGGAGCATCCAACCGCTCCGTCTGGGCCTGAAGACGCAGACGAAACAACGATTCGGCCGCCTCTTTCAAGGACAGCGCCAGTTGCTCGTCACTCATCTCACGTAATTCCAATACGTCGGTCATGTTACTCCGGTCGTTCCCTTGGCGTGCTCAGGCACTCCGACGTTTCAGCAAGCGACAACGCACAGGCATTTTATGCGCCAGCCGGGCAAAACAAATTCGTGCAGCCTCTTCGCTCACACCTCCAACCTCATACAAAACGGTACCAGGCTTCACCACGGCTGCCCAGTAATCCGGCTCGCCTTTCCCTTTGCCCATACGCGTCTCCAACGGAGTGGAGGAAACCGACTTGTGAGGAAAGATCCGGATGTACAAACGGCCTTCTCCGCGCACGTACTGTTGGGCGGCAATACGACCAGCTTCAATCGTTTGCGCACTGATCCAACCACCCTCCAACGTTTGCAGGCCAAAGTCCCCAAAGGAAACTCGATTACCACGAGTGGCTTTACCTTTTATACGTCCTCTTTGGAACTTTCGGTGCTTGACCCGCTTCGGCATCAAGGCCATCACTGTCTCCCTGGTACATACCCTGATTAATCCACACCTGAACTCCGATGTTCCCTTGTGCGGTTCTTGCTTCAGTAAATCCGTAGTCGATCTTTGCCCGCAACGTACTCAATGGAATCGATCCGGCAATTTGCTTTTCACGACGAGCCATCTCTGCACCACCCAACCGGCCAGACAATTGTATCTTGATTCCCTTGGCACCCGCTTCCATCGTTTGCTCAAGCGTCCGTTTCATCGTTCTGCGGAAACTGGCTCTTTTTGACAACTGCGCTGCGACCTCTTCAGCGACAAGCTGAGCCATCACTTCAGGACGCGAGATCTCTTCGACTTTTAAATTGACCCGACGACCGATTAGATTCTGCAGTTCGTTTTGCAGGATGTCAATTTCCTGCCCCCTCTTGCCAATGATCAGTCCCGGTCGGGCAACATATAGCACAACCTTGACTTCATCCCTTGTCCTTTCAATCTCAATGCGATCTACACCCGCTTGACGGTACTGCGTCTTCTGGGGGTTGTTTTTGATGAAATCACGAAGCTTGTAATCTTCCAATAACAGGCCGGCAAAGTCCCGCTTCGAGGCATACCACCGACTTTTCCAGTCCCGCATGACCCCCGTACGAAATCCAATCGGATTGACTTTTTGACCCATCTGACGTCTTCCTCTAACTTGGAGTGTATTCCAGCCTCAAACCTTAAATCGAATCGAGTTCTTCCAATTCAACGTGAATGTGCGCCATTCGCTTCTTGATGACAAACGCCATGCCACGAGCCCGTGGCCTGATGCGTTTAAACATAGGTCCAGAGTCAACCCGAGCGTCAGTGACCACCAACTTGCCAACATCAATCGAACGGTCCTTGGCCTGCTCAACATCCTGGGCATTTCCCAGAGCACTCCTGATGACTTTCTCCAACAACCTCGCACCACGCTGGGGCTGAAAACGCAGGATTGAAAGCGCCTCATCGGCAAACTTTCCACGTACCATGTTCGCTAAAGGGCGAACCTTGGTAGCACTGATGCGAGCATGCCGATGCGTTGCCTTGAAACCCATTTTGCGATCCGCGACAACGGATCCCTTTTTCAATGGCCTGCTCATGAAAAACTCAACTCCCAGCTTGGACAATCACTGACAATATGTGTCAACCTAATGTATATAAATGTCGCCGCCACAAGACCGGTTCCAACAAACCAAGCCGAAATCGGTCGCGTACTTCCCGCGACAGGTCAATCCTACCGCTTCTGCCTTCCACCGTGACCCCGGAAGGTCCGCGTGGGGGCGAACTCCCCGAGCTTATGTCCTACCATCTCCTCAGTTACAAAAACCTTCATGTGCTGTCTGCCGTTGTGTACCATGAACGTATGACCCACAAACTCCGGAACAATAGTACACGCACGCGCCCAGGTCTTGATCGGATCCTTGCTGCGAGTGGAATCCATTTTCTGCACCTTGCCGTACAGCTTCACGTCGACAAAGGGTCCCTTTTTCAATGACCTGCTCATGAAAATCTCAACTTCCAGCTTGGACAATCACTGACAATGTGTGTCAACCTATTTCTAATCCAACCAAAAATACTCTTTGATCCGGAGACTCTGTATTATTTGACTAACTGGCCGTAACGCCTGGAACGCCGGCGACGAATAATCGCGGCGTTCGACGGCTTCCTTTTCTGCCTGGTCGAGCCACCCTTGGCCGAATTGCCCTGCGGACTGACCGGATGCCTGCCTCCCTTGGTACGACCTTCCCCACCTCCATGCGGGTGGTCGACGGGATTCATGGCCGTCCCCCGTACGTGGGGACGCCGACCCAACCAACGCTTTCTACCAGCCTTTCCCAACACAATTCCCATATGATCCGAGTTTCCGACGCTTCCGATCGTGGCCTTACACCGGGACGGAACACGCCGGATCTCACCACTAGGCAGCGTGATTTGCGCCCAATCCGCCTCCCGGGCAACCAACGTAGCGCTGGTCCCCGCGCTGCGACACATGACCGCGCCCCGACCAGGCTGCATCTCAACACCGTGAATCGCTGTACCAAGAGGGATTTTCATCATGGGCAGGGAATTCCCCACGGTTGGCGGAGCCTCCGCACCACTCTCTATCATCCTTCCCACCTCAAGGCCGTCCGGAGCCAATATGTAACGCTTGTCCCCATCCACATAATGCAACAACGCAATCCTTGCACTGCGGTTCGGGTCGTATTGAATGGATGCTACTTTCGCCGGAATTCCATCTTTATTTCGCCGGAAGTCGATCACACGATACTGCCGCTTGTGCCCGCCGCCACGATGTCGACTCGTGATCTTTCCCTGGTTGTTGCGGCCTCCCGTTTTGCGCAACGGCCTCACAAGCTTCTTCTCCGGCTTGCTCTTGGGCGTCAAGTCTGCAAAGTCACTGACGGTTGCGCCGCGACGGCCAGCTGTTATCGGTTTGTATCGGCGGATACCCATGGTCGGTAAAAATCCGTGTCCTGTTGCTTATTTCCTGCGGTAAATTATTCGATCGTTCGTTAATGCGGTACGTGCAAACCCTTAAAAGAAGTCAATCCGATGCTCCCCATCCAGAGTGACAATAGCCTTTTTCCAGGCCTTGGTGTTACCGTGTCGAAACCGGTAGCGGCGGGATTTCCCCTTGCGGGTCTGTGTGCGCACCTTTGTCACCTTGACCTCAAACAGATCTTCCACCGCGCGGCGGATATCAAATTTGGTGGCCAAACGGTTCACCTCAAACGCATATTGGTTGTCGCGTTCCGATCGATGCATGCCCTTTTCCGTCACCAACGGGCGCAGGATGATCTGATAAGGTTCCAATACCATTTTGGTCTTGGAACCCAACTTCGTTACATCCTTGGAGATATGTGACATGCGAACAACCTGTACCGAAAACTACTCGGACTTTTGTGACTTAGCCTCTTCTGCCTTTTGCTGAATAGCGTCCAAGGCGGCCTTGGTAACCAACATCTTCTGTGGCGCTAGCACGAGCAGGGCATTCAAATCACCAACGGGCGAAATCGTTATCTGACTAATGTTCCTACCGCTGAGGTAAACATGGTTGTCATGCTTTTCCGTAGCCACCAATGTGCTCGTCCCACTCAACCCCAGGGCCTTCAGAATGAAGGACATCTCCTGCGTATGCGGCTTATCCAGAGCAAAGTCGTCAATGACGACGATCTCGTCGTCCCGAATCCTAGATGCAATCGCCATACGAGTCGCCAACTGCAGCGCCTTGCGAGGCAAACGATAACTGTAATCGCGCGGCCGAATGGCATGGATGTGGCCACCACCTCGGCGCACCCCACTCCGACGCGACCCCGCCCGGGCATTTCCGGTGCCCTTCTGGCGATAAACCTTCTTGGTCGAACCCGCGACTTCACTACGAGTCTTTGTCTTGGCTGACCCCAGCCTCTGATTGGCCTGATACATAACAACTGCGTCATGCAGCAATTGCTTGTTGATCCGAGGCGCAACGTCAGCGGGGTCGATCTGGTAACTACCAACATCCTCGCCACTACGGTTATAAACAGTCAATTTGGCCATGATCGCCACCACTCAGACTTTGTTCGTCTCTCGCACAATCACATAACCGCCAACCGGGCCCGGTATCGCGCCATAAAGCAACAGCAAGTTGTTGTCCGAATCCACCTTGACCACCTTGAGATTCTTCGTGGTCACCCTTGAATTGCCATACTGGCCCGGCATCCGACGGCCCTTAAACAATCGACTCGGCGAAGCACTGCATCCAGTACCACCCGCGTGCCGATGAACTTTCTTAACGCCGTGAGAAGCACGCTGTCCAGAAAAATTGTGTCGCTTCATGACCCCCGAAAAGCCACGGCCCTTGCTCGTTCCGACCACGTCAACCGCTTTGATGTCGGCCAACTCGTCGACCTTGATTTCCTGGCCAACCTCGTAGCCCTCTACGGAACCACGCAATTCCTTGACGAAACGCTTGGGTTCGCAGTCAGCCTTGGAAGTCACTTCACTTTCCGTCAACGACTTCGCTCTCGACCGCTTACTGGAGAGTTTGGCAACGTGCCCACGTTCACTTCGTTTGGCACGATGGCGCGGGCGGTCGCCGAATCCCAATTGCACAGCCTCATAGCCATCGCGCTGAGGCGTCCGGAGTTGAAGCACATGACATGGCCCTGCCTCGATTACAGTGACCGGGACCGCATTGCCCCTCTCGTCATATATCTGTGTCATCCCGACCTTGCGGCCGAGTATCCCCTTAGCCATCGAATCTATCCTGTGGGCTGTTGCCTGGCGGGAGGCTGAAACCTCAAAGAAAAATCTGTCTCAGGTTACCCGCTCGGCGTCCAATTGCATAAAAATTACCGTTTATCGATTTCCAAACTGAAACCAGTCCTAAACTGACGTCCGCTACTGCCTGCCTCAACCTTGTCCAAACACATTACGACCCGACCACCAAAGGCCCGATCTCACCTGATTATTTAGTCGACGCCTTGATTTTGATATCCACTCCGGCCGGAAGACTGAGTTTGTTTAAGGCTTCGATCGTCTTCGCCGTTGCCTGTACAATATCGATCAAACGTTTGTGTGTACGAATTTCAAATTGCTGACGAGCTTTTTTGTCAATCGTGGGTCCAGAAAGCACCGTGTAACGCTCGATACGTGTCGGCAAGGGAATCGGTCCGTGAACTTCTGAATGAGTTCTTTTGGCCGTGTCCACAATATCCAACGCACTCTGATCCAAGATCGAGTGATCATAGGCCTCCATTCGTATCCGAATCACTTCAGCCGACAAACTAACTCTCCTATCCCCGCCTCGCCCTTCAAGACGCACCTAACTAGGGGAAATCGCTCAATTTATGTCTGTTTTCCAAATACGTCAACCGCTAATTCGGCGAATTGCAAAAAAACACACGGATCGCAAGGCTGGACAAGGGGGTCTAGCCGTCACGGTCAACCTGGCCACCTTATTCGGTACTCAGCAAGACCTGATATTTCAAATCTTGGACTGCGTCCCGGGGGTTCCCCGGAGTCCTGCCATAGTAATCAATCAGCGGGCCATAGTCTCGGCATCAGGAAAACTCTGCGCTCGTATCACTGGGGGCCGGAGCAAATCGCAGAGGCTCCATGGAGTGAACCGCACGGCCCTGGCTGATGCTGCGCATGGCACTGGAATAGCCGACTAACTCCGCCAGGGGTGCATGTGCTTCGATGACCGCCAAATTGCTGCGATTGTCCGTGCGGGCAATGATCGACCGTCGCTGCTGTAGATCACTGACAAAGTCCCCCAAATACTCTTGGGGGGTAGTAATGTCCAGTCGCATGATAGGCTCCAGGAGCACTGATCCGGCTTTTCGCAAACCACTTTCAAAAGCGTCTCCCGCTGCAATCCGAAAGGCAACCTCCGTGGAACCGGGGATCTGCACTTCCCCACCCAACACGGTCACTCGCAACTTGGTGAGAGGAAAGCCGCCAATCAATCCACCACTATGGCCCCGTGCTTCAAGTTCCTCCAAGGCGGCCGAAAGTAGCGGTTGCGGGATAGTCTCATGCGGGCATCGATTGATGACTTGTACGGTACCCGCTTTTTCTTCCGGCTCCATCAGCACATTCAGGCGGGCATAGTGTTGCTGCCCCGCCATCTGACGATTGCACTCACCTGTAATTTCCACCGACCGTTCCACGGTTTCTCGGTAGTTGACGCGTGGCTTGTGGACCTTCACATTGAGATCGAAATCTCGCAATAACTTGTGCTTGATCACCTCGAGGTGCAGTTCACCCATGCCGCTGATCAAGGTTTGCCCAGTCTCTTCATTTTCAACTGCCCGAAAAGTAGGATCCTGGCGCTTTAGCAATTCGAGCGCTTCGGCCAGCTTCTTACGGGCGGTGGTCGTTTCAGGCTCGATCGCCATTGAAATCACCGTCTCAGGAAAACTGATGCTTTCCAGGAGAATCTGTTCCTTGGAATCGCAAATCGTGTCGCCGGTCACTGAGTGACGCATGCCGATGACACCTACAATGTCGCCACACTCGACCGCGTCGACTTGTTCTTCCTTTTTGCTGGAATGGATATGCCACAATTGAGAAACGTTTTCCTTTTTGTCCTGACCTGGGTTGTAGACCCTGGTATTCGCCTTGAGGCGCCCTGAGTAAATTCGGACCCAGTAAAAGTCTCCCGTCTTGGCCGGTAAAATCTTGAACACCAAACCACAAAGGGGTTCGTCCGCAGTCGCCTGACGGCAAGCAGTTGGTCCGGGATTTTTCGGGTTCACTCCCTCGACAGGTGGCATGTCCGCCGGATTTGGCAAGTAATACGCTATACCATCCAGTAAGGGCTGAACGCCAATTCCGTGCAGGGCGGATCCGCAGAGCACCGGTTGCATTTGCTGGGCAAGCGTTGCATTGCGGATGACTTGCCGAACCAAACTGTCCGGAATGGCTTCTTCCTGTAAAGCCAATTCCATCAGCTGGTCACTGTGTTCATACAGGCTTTCCAGCATCGACTCTCGCCAAACTTCAGCCGCCTCTCGAAATTCATCCGGAATGTCGTGCTGGACAATTTGTCGCGACTTTTCCTCTTGTGGAAATTCGAGCATCTTCATCGCGATGAGATCGATGACACCGCGAAATGGGTCATTCATGTGGGCCGGTCCCTGCCCGACGGGAATCTGCAGCGGCACCGGGTTGGCCTCTAGTCGTGTCTTGATATCCGCCAAAGTCCCCTCGAAGTCGGCACCCTCCCGGTCCAGCTTATTAATGAACGCCAAGCGGGGCACACCATACTTGTCTGCCTGCCGCCAGACGGTTTCACTTTGAGCTTCAACACCCTCCCGCGCACTAAACACAACCACTCCCCCGTCCAGGACACGTAAACTTCTCTCCACTTCAGCAGTGAAATCGACATGTCCCGGGGTATCGATCAGATTGATGATGACGTCTTGCCAGGGAAAGGTGACGCAGGCTGAGTAGATCGTGATGCCCCGTTCCTGTTCCTCCGGGTCGACATCCGTAGTGGTGGTTCCCTTGTCTACTTCTCCCACGCGGTGCTTGGCCCCACTATAAAAAAGCATCCGCTCAGTGACCGTCGTCTTCCCAGCGTCGATATGAGCTATGACACCTATGTTGCGAATTGTTTCCAGCTTGCGTGACATAATCTTCTTGGTGTTGGAAAGTGGCAATCTATTGAAACTCGGGGCATCTAGAATCATGGGATCAGCAAGCGGTAACTTCGTGTGCCTGGCAACGGTCGTCCAAAACCCCTTGCCACTGCATACCCTGACCACGAATTCCGCCCAGCTTTTCCTGAACCATTTGTGGCGCCAATTGACTTGCACCGGTTAAAATCCTGAAAAAACCGTCGCAACCACACGATTGGTGATGCAAGGAAAATAGCTGGGATTCTTCAAAGACCGGGTCAACACGTGAGACGTCAAACAAATGACCGAATCGATCACTAAAGTTCGTCTCATCGTCGCACCGAAAGCTTACCTGCCGAACTCCAGAAGTTGACTCCCCCGGGCGTTCATGTCGCGCTAAGGCTACCAGGCAAAATGTGCAAAAGCCTTGTTGGCATCGGCCATCCGATGGACGTTTTCACGCCGCGTCATTGCCGAACCTTCTTTTTTGTAGGCAGCGACGAGTTCCTCAGCCAGCTTCAAAGCGGTGGGACGGCCCTTCTTTTCACGGACTGCCAAGAGTATCCAACGGATGGCAAGGGCCAGTTGCCTCTGTCGATTGACTTGCATGGGTACTTGATAAGCAGCACCCCCGACACGACGACTGCGAACCTCGATTTGCGGCTTGACGTTTTCAATAGCTTGGACAAACACGTCAATCGGTTCTTCGTTGGAAACCTGCTTCTTGACTTCAGCAAAAGCGTCGTAGAGCAAACGCTGCGAAGTGGTCTTTTTCCCATCCCACATCAGGCAGTTAATAAATTTACTCGCCAGAATCGAATCGTAACGGGGATCCGGCTTGAGTTGACTTCGGCTGGCAGTAATTCGTCCCATACTATTGTTATCTCAGAAAATGTCTGGAGGCTGCTGATTGCGACGGTGAACGGTATTCAATTTCCGACATTGCGACACGGCATCTCGACTTCCAGTCGCCAATGAGAACAACAAGAATCGTTACTTCTTGGCTCCATATCGGCTGCGAGACTGCTTGCGACCGTCCACGCCAAGTGCATCCAATGCACCTCGCACGACCTGGTAACGTACGCCAGGCAGGTCACGCACCCGACCCCCACGTACTAACACGATCGAGTGTTCTTGCAGGCTGTGTCCTTCTCCCGGGATGTAGACCGTGACTTCCTTCCCGTTGGAAAGACGCACCCGAGTGATTTTTCGAAGAGCCGAATTAGGCTTCTTCGGCGTCATGGTACGAACCTGTAAGCAAACACCCCGTTTCTGCGGGCAGCGATCCAAAACGGGTGCCTTGCTAAAGGTTCGTTTGGGTTTACGGCGTTTTTTTACTAATTGATTGATGGTCGGCATGTTGCTACTTCATTCACTCCAATTTTAAGCGTAACTGTTTCAGGTTAGCTGATCGACATGGGGTGTCAAGCCGAAACTGGCGCCTTATCAAATCGTCGGCCGGTCGTCGGACCCCGAATCCGTGGCGGAAACTTCGTCCGTACCACCTCCCAACAACGTTTCCAGATCCGGAGCTTCCCGTTCTGGAGCAGGTGTTTCTTCCGTCGCGCCCAGGATTGGTATCGATTCAGGACTGGACGGGACGACCTCAGCCTCAACAACATCAGGCCCGGCAGTCGTCGAACCATTCCCCTCGTCTGCCGATTCCAGCAGCGGGAAGGAGGTCACCAAGGTTCGTTCCTTCATCAATGCCAGTTCTTCCAACGCTTCGGGGCGAATCCGAATTTCCGACTGCTGGAAGGTGTGGAAACCAGTTCCAGCTGGAATCAAGTGCCCCAAAATAACATTTTCCTTCAATCCTTCCAGGTTGTCTATCTTTCCAGCCAGTGCTGCTTCGGTGAGCACCTTGGTAGTCTCCTGGAAACTGGCGGCCGAGATGAAACTGGAACTTTGAACGGAAGCTTTGGTGATGCCCAACAACTGGGTACTGGCGGAGGCGGGTTTCGGTCGCGTACCTTTGGCCAATTCGCCACCCAAGGCCTCGATTTGAGCATTCACCTGCTCCAAGGCATCCTTGGGAACAACTGTGCCTGATTCAAAATCACTGTCACCTTTCTCCGATATCTTGACACACTTCTGCAACGTCTCGTTGGAGGAACGAAATTCAAACCGATCCAGTACGATACCAGGTAACAATTTTGTGTCTCCTGGATTTTCGATGCGAACCTTACGGAGCATCCTCGCCACGATAATTTCGATGTGCTTGTCGTTAATTTCGACACGCTGGCTGCGATAGACATTTTGAATTTCGTGCACCAGATATTGCTGTACGGCTTCCTCTCCAGAAATTCGCAAAATGTCGTGTGGCACGAGCGGTCCATCGACGAGCGATTGCCCGGCTTTCACGTGGTCTCCACCGTGGACCAGGAACCGTTTTCCATGCGGCACCAGATGCTCACGTTCAATACCACTTTCACTCTTGACGACAATGGTTCTCTTCCCGCGTTTCTTTTCACTCAATATCTCGACTACACCATCGACCTCCGCAATGACCGCCGGATCCTTCGGTTTGCGAGCTTCAAAAATTTCTGTGACGCGGGGCAACCCGCCAGTAATGTCCTTTACACCGCCTGCTTCCCGAGGAGTTTTGGCCACCACGGTGCCTGGTAGAATCTGCGATCCTTCCTCAACTTCGATGTGGGCCTTTTCCGGCAGGTAATAAACATCCAAGGTATGGCCATCGTTGTCCTCAATGACAATGTGAGGATGGAGTTCGCCTTTATGGTCGATGATCAGGCGACGCGTGGTGCCACCCGCGTCCTTTTCAACTCGCATTGTTTCGTCTTCGACCACATCTTGATAGCGAATTTTCCCTCCCACCTCTGCCAAAATCGGAATGCTGTGCGGATCCCACTGACAAATCGCTACTCCCGCTTTAACTTCCTTATTTTCCTCAACCATCAACTGGGCGCCGGTGGGAACTTCATGCTTTTCTAGCTCGCGTCCCTTGGAATCGAGAATTGAAACCTCACTGTTCCGTGTGAGCACAATTTTTTCGCCTGCGTCGTTCGCCACGACACGCATGCGAGTGAATTTAACGATGCCATCCTTCTTAGCTTTCGTTTCATGCTCTTCAACAGATCGCGTGTCAACTCCACCAATGTGGAACGTACGCATGGTCAACTGCGTTCCCGGCTCACCAATGCTCTGGGCACCTATGATCCCCACGGCCATCCCTTCTTCGACCATCGATCCGGTTGCAAGATCCATTCCATAGCAAAGTCGGCAAACACCCAGAGGAGCGTCACATGTCAGAGCACTACGAACCTGGATTTTTTCCAGTCCCAACTCTTCGATCCGGCGAGCAATTGCGGGTGTGATGAGTTCGTTTTCCTGAACGATGATTTCATCCGTAATGGGATTGACGATGTTTTGACGACTGACACGACCGCGTACATTGTCAAACAAACGCACTTCCACGCGCTCGCCACGGTAGACGACTCCCTTGGTAATCCCCTGGATGGTGCCGCAATCGTTCAAGGTTACAACGACGTTTTGCGCGACATCCGCCAGCTTGCGAGTCAGATAGCCCGAATCGGCGGTCTTAAGAGCCGTGTCAGCCAGGCCCTTACGGGCACCATGCGTCGAACTGAAGTACTCTAACACCGACAGGCCTTCCCGGAAGTTAGCCTTGATAGGCGTTTCTATAATTTGACCGGATGGCTTGGCCATTAACCCACGCATGCCGGCCAACTGCCGGATCTGTTCTTTTCCACCCCGAGCACCCGAGTGCGCCATGAGGAACACCGGATTGATGTAACCTCCTTCTCGCTCGTCATGCTCCATTGCCGTCATCATCTCAGCCGTAATACGCTCGCGAGCATGTGTCCATGCATCCAGGACTTGATTGTACCGCTCGACGTCCGTAATGATCCCTCGTTCATAAAGCTTACGGAACTTGAGAACCGTCTTTTCCGCTTCGGATAAAATTCGTTTTTTGTCGTCTGGAGTTACCAAGTCATCGGTTGCGAAAGAAAGACCGCTGCTCGTGCTCTCCCGGAAGCCTAATTGGTTCATATCGTCCAGCAGCTTGATCGTGGGTCGTCGACCCAACCTCTGATAACAGTCGGAAATGACCGTTGCCAACTCACCCGTACGCAAAGGCATGTTGTAGAAGTCCATGCCCTTGGGCAGCATCATGTTAAACAAGACACGTCCCGTGGTGGTTTCGACCAACTCACCCGCTGTTCCCAAGTCACCGTGCGTAGTAGCTTGCTGGTTCGCCGGCAACTTCACCTTGATTTCCGAATGCAGATCCACCACTTCCAGCGCGTAAGCCAAATCAGCCTCCTCCAAAGAAGCAAAGGTCATGCCCTTGCCTTTCTGAGTCGGACCGAGCATCGTCATGTAGTAACAGCCCATCACCACGTCCTGCGACGGGCTCATGATTGGAGCACCATTGGCCGGACTGAAGATGTTGTTGGTGGCCAGCAGTAATGTATGGGCCTCGACCTGTGCTTCGATCGAAAGAGGCAGGTGAACCGCCATTTGGTCGCCATCAAAATCTGCGTTAAAGCCCTTACAGACCAGGGGATGTAAATGGATGGCGTTCCCTTCCACGAGCACCGGTTCGAACCCCTGGATTCCCATGCGGTGGAGCGTGGGCGCCCGGTTGAGTAGCACTGGATGATTCTGGATAACGGATTCCAGGATATCCCAGACTTCTTCGTCCTTGCGCTCCAGCATCTTCTTCGCACTTTTGATGGTGTCAACATGCCCCAGTTCTTTCAACTTTCGAATAATGAAAGGCTGAAACAATTCCAGCGCAATTTTTTTCGGGAGTCCACACTGATGCAGTTTCAGTGAAGGCCCCACGACAATTACGCTTCGCGCAGAGTAGTCAACTCGTTTGCCAAGCAGATTCTCGCGAAACCGCCCCTGCTTACCCTTGATCATGTCGGTTAGTGACTTCAGAGGACGATTGCTGCTTCCCAGGACCGGGCGCTTGCAGCGGTTGTTGTCGAATAATGCGTCCACTGATTGTTGCAACATCCGTTTTTCATTACGAATGATTACTTCCGGCGCATTAAGATCAACGAGCTTTCTCAAGCGGTTATTGCGATTAATGATGCGTCGATAAAGATCGTTCAAGTCACTCGTTGCAAAATTTCCCGAATCGAGCAAAACCAACGGACGTAAATCTGGCGGAATGACGGGGATTACATCCATCACCATCCAGCTCGGCTTGTTATCACTGTCACGAATCGATTCGACAATCTTCAGTCGATTTGTGAAATCCTTCGCCTTTTGCTTGGACCCCGTTTCCGCTAATTCCTTACGCAATTCGTCAGATAAGCTTACCAAGTCGAGATTCATTAGCAGCTTACGTATGGCTTCGGCCCCCATTTCCGCTTCAAAGGAACCATCACCGTAGTCGTTGCGCGCACCGCGGTATTCTTCTTCTGTCAACAATTGCTGGGGTTTCAACTCCGTGGAGCCCGGATCGATGACGACGTAGTCCTGAAAATAAACAACCTTTTCCAGACTCGTGGTCTTCATGTTAAGTAGGTTACCCAGCCGACTGGGCATTGCCTTGAAAAACCAGATGTGAACGGTTGGTGCGGCCAACTCAATGTGACCCATTCGCTTACGGCGTACGCGGCTATGCGTGACCTTAACACCACAACGGTCACAAATCATGCCTTTGTACTTCATGCCGCGGTATTTTCCGCAAGCGCATTCCCAGTCTTTTTCGGGCCCAAAGATCCTTTCACAAAACAGCCCGTCCTTCTCAGGCCGATAAGTCCGGTAATTAATTGTTTCCGGCTTTTTGACTTCGCCAAATGACCAGCTTCGGATATCGTGTGGCCGTGCAAGACTAATTTTTACTGAAGCGTAGTCGTTGATTCGATCGTACGAGCTTTCGCCGATACTCATAGACTCTAGCTCCTGTTGGAGTGCTGTAAGGGGTATTACTGTCCGACTGATTAACTGACGCTGAAGTGAGACGTCCCATTGTTTACGGGTTTCACTTCAAGCGGTCCGGTTTTCCATTTTCATTTCGTCACGTGATCTCACGTCATCGTGCCCCCATTTCCAAAACCGGGGGACTTAAATAGCTTGGTTCTAGACTCGCCTCTTTTCAAGTTGCATGTTTAAGCCAAGCCCGCGAATTTCATTGGTCAAAACATCAAAACTGGCAGGGGTGCCAGCTTCCAATGTATTTTCGCCTTTGACCATCGATTCATAAATCTTGGTGCGGCCCTCGACGTCATCACTTTTGACAGTCAATAGTTCCTGCAAAATGTAGGCAGCCCCATAGGCTTCCAGGGCCCAGACCTCCATTTCTCCAAACCGTTGTCCGCCAAACCGGGCCTTGCCACCAAGGGGTTGTTGAGTGATCAACGAATAAGGGCCAGTACTGCGAGCGTGCACCTTGTCATCTACCAGGTGGTGCAGCTTCAGCATATAAATATATCCGACCGTCGTTTCCTGGGAGAACAACTCGCCCGTTCTTCCATCATGCAACTGCAACTTCCCATGGCTTGGTAGATTCGCCTCGGCAAGACATTGGTTGATATCGCCTTCCGTTGCACCATCGAAGACCGGTGTGACAGCCTGGAAACCCAAAGCCGCGCCGGCCCATCCCAGATGGGTCTCTAGAATCTGGCCAACATTCATGCGACTAGGAACTCCCAAGGGATTCAACATGATTTGAATCGGTGTACCATCCGGTAAAAATGGCATGTCTTCAACCGGCAAAATCTTTGCGATCACTCCTTTGTTTCCGTGCCGCCCGGCCATCTTGTCTCCCACAGAAATCACCCGCTTGGTGGCAATGTAAATTTTCACCATCTGCAGGACGCCACTGCGAAGTTCATCGCCGCGTTTCATGCTATTGAGCATTCGGTCGCGTTCGTCGATGGCAGCCTCAACACCAGGCCAGTAATTCTTGTAGATCCCTTCAATCTGTTCGATGCGCTGCTCGCTGCGCAGGCCCGAAGTGATTGAGGACAGACGGAACAGAGGCGCCCGATCTGCCAGCACCTTGTTTTCCTGATCTTTTACCAGCGGGGTGCCATCCTCATCCGCCAGGGTCTTACCGAGCACCACTTCTATCTCAGAAATCAATTGCTGGAAACTGTCGGCAATACGTTTGTTGCCATCCGATTCAGCCTGCTTGAGAGTCTTTTCAAAAACCTTGCGTTCCTCTTCCGAAAGACTCATGCGACGAGAAAACTTCTGCGTGTCGATCACGATTCCCTCGACTCCCGACGACACTTCCAACGAATCATTTTTCACATCTTCGCCAGCGCGACCAAAGATCGCGTGCAACAGTTTCTCTTCCGGAGTCAATTCAGTCTTGGATTTGGGAGACACCTTTCCTACCAGGATGTCACCTGGACGGACGTAGGTACCAATCTGGACAATTCCCGTCTCGTCGAGATTCCGCAGCGCTTTTTCGCTGACATTCGGAATGTCACGGGTGAATTCTTCACGTCCCAACTTCGTTTCACGGATCTCAACATCAAACTCCTCGATATGGATCGAAGTGTAGACATCTTCTTTGACAAGATTTTCGCTGATGATGATGGCATCTTCGAAGTTGTACCCGTCAAAGGACATGAAGCCAACAAGCACGTTGCGGCCAAGTGCCAACTCGCCCAGGTATGTCGCAGCCCCGTCTGCAATCACCTGTCCTTTTTCCACTCGATCGCCTGGTTTCACGATCGGTTTCTGGTTTAAACAAGTTCGTTCATTGAGGCCGACAAATTTGCTCATGTGATAGGTATCGTTGCCAATCTCGATCCTTTTGGCATCTGCGTAGCCGATCTTGCCCGCTCGCCGAGCCCGCACAACCATGCTCGAGTTCGCAGCCACATCCTTCTCCATTCCTGTGGCCACAATCGGCGGTTCGGCAATCAGAAGAGGTACCGCCTGACGTTGCATGTTCGAACCCATCAGAGCCCGGTTCGCGTCATCATGTTCCAAAAACGGGATCAGGGCAGCGGAGACACCCACCATTTGACTGGGAGCTACATCGATGTAGTTCACCTCTTCCGGTGGAACGATCTCGAAATCCGACCGAAATCGCGCCACGATGTTGCCCGCCATCTGTTTGTCACCCACCAGCCGTGCGTCTTCCGTGGCGGTGTCTGCTGGCGCGACATAGGCTTCGGATTCTTGATCGGCACGCAACCACACCGTCTCGCTGGTAACCCTGCCTTTGCTGACCACCCGGTAGGGGGTCACCAAAAAACCATACTGGTCCACTCCAGCATAAATAGCCAGGCTCGCAATGAGACCAATGTTGGTGCCTTCAGGAGTTTCGATGGGGCAGATTCGGCCATAGTGCGAAATGTGAACATCCCGCACTTCAAATCCTGCCCGCTTACGGTTCAATCCACCCGGACCCAGCGCCGACAAACGCCTTTCATGAGTCAGCATGGACAAGGGATTTGTCTGGTCCACTACTTGAGAAAGTTCACTACGTCCGAAGAAATATTCAATGGCGGCGGAAACACTTTTGGGGTTGATCAGACTACGAGGTGTCATATCCTCGACATCCTT
>CAUZBP010000062.1:0-29830 GCA_963578105.1 Planctomycetota bacterium | reverse complement strand
GCATGGCCATCTCCCGTGGCGACTGGTGGGTTGGTGGTCTCCCGATAAACTTGTCCTGCTCCACCGGTGCAGAGAATCGTCTGTTTGGCCCAGATCAGAGTCTTGCCATGCTGTGCATTCCAAACGATAGCTCCGCGACAGGACCCCTCGTGAGTGAGCAGATCCAGAATGAAAGTGTCTTCCCAGACTTGCACATATTCTTCAGAACGAATCCGTGCAATGACAGCACGCATGACCTCGCGGCCTGTCGCGTCACCGAGCGCATGAACCACACGACGAGTACTGTGCCCCCCTTCACGGCCCAACATCAACTCGCCCGCTTCTTTGTCAAATTGTGTACCCCAGTCAATCAGTTCCTGAATTCGCTTAGGAGCCTCGCGGACCACCATTTCAACGACTTCTTCATCGCACAGTGCTCCGCCTGCTCGATGCGTGTCGGCAATGTGATCCTCGAACCGATCCTCTGAATTCATCACACCAGCAATGCCACCTTGAGCATAGTTGCTGTTGGACTGTTCAATCTTCTCTTTGGTTACCACCACCACGGATTGATTGTCACCAACTGCCATCGCAGCACGAAGACCGGCCAATCCTCCGCCCAAAATAAGTACGTCAGCGAAGTAATGTGGTACATGCTTCGCATCAAAAGAAACCAAATAGCGAGGTATGGTGCTCGACATGAAACGTGGGTGAATGATGGCTGGGATAAGCGATGAAACAACGAGTTTCGCACCTTATCAACCAATGACGGTTTCAGAATTCTGTTTACCTTCGACGCTCTTCTATCCTTGCCTCTTCGTTTTTTTTCGTCTACTCGGCGGCGGCTGCAATACTCTTCTTATACTTACGGAATTGGTCCAAATACTCTCGGGGCGGGCGGGTAGGCTGTCCTGTCTCTGAATTTCCACCCTGTGGATCACGCCTTCGCCGGCTATCGTTTCTTAGCTTGTCGACAGGTGGTTGCAAACCCAGACTATCCAGCCGTTCTAACAGTTCCTGCCGTGCCTGCCGACCAGACTCGTCAGCCTGCTGAGACTGGTCTTTCACCCGCTCCCAGCGCCGAATGAATTTTTTCAAATCCTCTTCCGACCATCCCAGGTCGTCCAGGAGTGCACGGTCGGGGTTGTCTTGCTGGTCTTTGAGGTAGCGCAATGCGAGATCGGTCGCCTGACGAGCATATTCAAGATTGGGATCGTCAGCCTGAGGTGCATGGTTACCATCGGCCGACGGGCTGACCGGCATCCCGGCGCCCGGCTGGCCACCAGAAGCTGGATTCTGAGATTGTCCTTCTTCACCTCGGCCACCACCGCTGGCCTCCCGACCAGTACCCTCTGGCGGGCCTTGCTGCGGCGAGTTCCCTGCCTCAGCCCCTGATGAATCCGTTGGTGTGGCTTGCTGATTTTTCGAACCATTGGAGCCCGAACGAGATGTTTGCGATCCTTGTCCCGAGCCCGTTCCGGATTGACCGGTTTCGCCAGCGGATTCAGCGGCGTCTGCCGCGCCACCAGACGCTTCACCGCCTGATGAGGGGCCAGCAGCAGACCCTCCGTCATTCGCAGCCAGGCCACTCCCACTACAATGCGCACATGGTTTCTCCCCCTCTTCCCCTGTTCCCTCACACTTCTGGCACTTGCTCGTGGACCCTGCAGGGGGCGGTGTATTTTCATCGGAGCCGGCCGTTGAATCAGAATCTTGACCGTCGCGCCGTGTGTCGTCGGGTGATTCGGGCGGATGATGAGAAGCGTCATCGCCGGTTTCGTTTTCATCTTCCGTTGATGGTCCCTGTTCCGCGTCTCCCTGCTTACGACCGGAATCACCTGGAGCACCGGACCTGGGGGCAGGATCTTCTACAGTTCCATCCGCAGGGTTTCGATTTTCACTCTGCGAATCCGAACCCTGATCTTCATGGCCGGCATGATCTTGTTTCTGTTGTTCAGAGTTCTCCGTAGCATTTGAGGTTTTCGCATCGGATCGTTCCTGAGCTGTGGCTTCATGCTCCGACGGTTCATCGCGCATGTGCTTTAACACTTCATCGAAGATCTCCTGGTCTTCACTGCCGTCATTGGCCCGCGGTTCTCCTGCCGAGCTTTCACCCGATTTCGTCCGGTTTTCTTCTGAACGGGACGGCCCAGATTCATCTCCGTCGGATGCGGACTTATCAGAAGGCTGTCCCGGGTCGCCTTGTTCCGATTGACCGTCTACCCCAGACCCTGGTTGTTCCTGCCCGCCTGCATCCTCTGATTCGGAATCGGGAGCAGGTCCGCTCGTGGGCGTCTGATCTTCGGCCGTGGGATCCTGCTTTGTCTCGGCTTCCTGGGCTTGATTTTGGTCACCCTTGGCGGGCTGATCCGGATTTTGTTCTGCGGAAGAGTCCGCCGACTCTCCTGCTCCAGGCCGGCGCGGCGGGTTACCCCTGGAATCTTGTTTAGCGGGAGGAGTGATTTTGAATCGATACTCGAACGTACGAACCGTGTTGGGCTCAGCAGAACCTGTCAGACAATCGGTCCGATTGTCCGCTGCAGATGCCCAATACGTTACCACCTCTCCTGCCTGAAGACCGTGTTCCCGTGGTACAAAGTCGAATCTCTTGTTGACCGAACCCTTGATACCCTCTGAACTCTGTAAAAGAGTCTTCGTTTCCAGCACTTGCCCACCGGAAAACATTTTCACCTGCAGAAGTGACAAACCAAAATCTGGATCCCGAGCTGCCACTTCGATCATTTGCTGCCCGTCCGCCGAGACTTCCATTTCGATCCGTTGCGGCGTCAGGATATCGACTTGAGGCTCAAAATCTCTGGTCAATGCCAACAGGTGCTGGACGGGTCGATCGTTTTCTTTTCCCTGTATGTTTGTCACACGAATCTCATAACTGCCACGGTTCGACGAACCGAGAACCATCTCAGCAGCCATGTGAAAACGAACCTTCAATTCCTGCCCGTCCACTTGCAGTGGACGATCCATTGTAGGCTGCCCTACCGATCCGAAGTGAAGATAGCCGGACTTGATGGCTTGATTGGCTCGCGCTTTAAGCGTGATTCTCGTCCCTTCCAGAGCTCGAATGTCATGATCGTCGGTAACCCTTTCCGGAGCACGCCGGGTGTAGTCTGGAAATTCGTATTCGATTGATTCGATATGAATGCATGGTGCAGCCAGGACCCTGATCGGATATCTGCTGCTGACGGCATCTCCGGCCTGAATTTGAAATTCCAGGTCCTGCTGAAACCCTTCGTCAGTCGGTGGAAAAGAACAGTCGAACAGTCTTAAATCATCGCTCTTCTGCATCGAGATCACCTGATTCACAACTTGTCGATCAGCCGTGGTGTAGACCAAGCGAACCTGTTCTTCGTCCCGCATCCCGACCACACGAGAGGAAATCAGGATACGTTGGCCAAGATAGACTGGAACTGCTTGCGCGCTATCGCACACTTCCCCGTCGACCTTGACGTCATCAATCTTCACTCGGGCAGGACGGGCAATATTCTCCCACGGCGCCAACACGCGCCACACCGTCTTAAACGGATCCTTGGGAGAGAGCAGCTTATAACCTCCGGCGAGAGCCACCAAAATGGTGAGTACATACCCGACCTGGATCAAAGTTGTCCTGTCGACAAACGTGTGAACAGAAACATAACTCAAGTCCGACGCCGCTCGTTGTTCAACAGCTTCATAAACGATAGCGCCTACGGTTTCCTTTTCCGAACGCAGCTGCAAGAAATTGATGAGACTGTTCTTCAGACCGGGTGTACCTCCTTCGATCGCTCTCGCTGCAAAAATCGGATTAACACGCTTCAACACCATCACCAAAATAAACCGCCAAAACAAATAAGCGCACATCAAGACCAAGG
Organism: Planctomycetota bacterium; assembly: GCA_963578105.1. Taxonomy (GTDB): domain Bacteria; phylum Planctomycetota; class Planctomycetia; order Pirellulales; family Pirellulaceae. Next base: position 25,985 of record CAUZBP010000062.1, on the reverse strand, counting down.
TCAGTAAAGCGCACGTCCGGCCCCAACGACCCAGTGGAAAAACCCAATGGTCGATGAGCACGACCAGCAGCAGAAAACCGATGGCACTGGCCACGATCATCAGCAAACCGACGGCCAGATCATGCGACCTCAGTTGCGAACGTGTTCTGTCGATCTGTCGCTCGACATACTTCGCGCCTGGTTCTCGAGGAGGACTCGGCGACTGATCAGGTGGGGCTGTCCCGGTGGCCATGACGAGTTACCTCTTTCGCTGACAAATCCAGTGAATGCTTTGCCCGCCGTCCGGACCGGACGGCGGTGAAATAGCTCACCCTATCTTTCGACATGCGACGACTGCAACTTCGAAAGGTCTCTCATAAAATCCCATTGTGGTGCAGACCTCCCGCCTGGTAGAGGCAAGCGGAACTTTTGCGCCAGAAATTCGAACCGTACGTCTAATATACAATTATAGACGCTTGGTTGGAAATCATAGTTCCCAGCTACCAAAAACTGCCCGTTTGACGTTCCCTCGTTGGCGGCAAACTCAGTATCATTCGCCAGTACAGGGGCAGGCTGACCGTGATCGAGTTCGAACGCTGGCGGAATACAAATTGCGACCAGAAAGATGGGCGATGGCACAAGGGGCCGTGACTCATCATTCTTCATCCTTCCCCTTTCTATACGATTCTCTTCAATACGGCGAACCCCAGGGTAGGATCAACAGGTGGATGCCTCGCGATTTCATGAACTTGTGAGCGGACGGAAACGGGGCATGAGTGCCTGGGTGGCGCGTTGCCTGCTGGGAGTCGCCGAAGTCCCCTATTCTCTGGCAGTTCGCTGGCGGAACCATCGTTTTGATACTGGTCACTACGGGATCCAACAACTGGATGTCCCGGTGATCAGCATTGGCAACCTGACCCTGGGTGGGACCGGGAAAACCCCCATGGTGGAATGGCTTGCCCGCTGGTTTACGGATCGGCACCTGCAGGTAGCAATTGTGAGTCGCGGTTATGGTGCCGCAGTCGGGGAACAGAATGACGAGGCCCTGGAATTATCGCGAAAACTGCCCGCCATACCCCATTTGCAAAACCCTGACCGCGTCACAGCGGCCCAGCAAGCGATCACCAAGTTCGGTGCCCAGGTGATCGTACTCGACGACGCATTTCAGCATCGCCGACTGGCCCGCGATTTGGACATCGTTTTGATTGATGCGTTGGAACCTTTCGGCTATGGCCACATCTGTCCCCGAGGCATGTTGCGCGAACCCCTGACGGGACTGACTCGCGCCGATGTGATAGCTCTTTCGCGAGCAGATTGTGTCTCGACCGAACAACGGACGGCCATTCGACAAGAGGTAGAACAACTGGCCCCCGGTAAGTTGTGGATCGAGATGTCACATGCACCTCGCCAGCTCTTGTCGGCCGACGGAAACACGGCTGACACGAAACAGTACACCGGCAAGCGCATCGCCGCTTTCTGTGGTTTAGGCAACAGCGATGGATTCCGCCATACACTCGTCGCGGCCGGTTATGATTTGATTGGTTTTCGATCGTTTGCCGATCATCACCGTTATACGAGGGACGACATCGTGTCGCTGAATGCTTGGCTACAGCAACTACCGCAAGCGACAGCCGTGCTGTGCACGCTGAAAGACCTGGTCAAGCTGGAAGTATCCCAACTCGCCGGCCGGCCCTTATGGGCATTGGAAATCGGCCTGCAAATCGACGCGGGACAGGAGCAACTCGAAGCTAGTCTGCAGTCCGTTGAAGAAAAAGGAAGACACATTTTTTCTGCAAAATAACGAGGTGGTGACCTGGCGGTCATGAGGCATCGACCGCATCCTGGTCCAGCAGCAACGGTCTTTTATTGACTCAGCCGGGCGGTCTCGCGATGGACTGCAGAAAAAATTCTCGGCCCCTTTTCTAACAGGTCGGCTTCCTCGAGCATTCGCATCAAAACGTTTTGCGGGGAATGAACCTCGCGCCACGCATTGGAAAACTCGCGTGCCGTCTTCCGGTAGTGTGAATAATGATGGACCATCTCTCGTACCAGGGATGGAACCTGGCACGGATCGGCAAACACCAGTCCCACCGAGCTCAAGGGCGGGTCAACCAGTTGACCTTCCTCCCTTCCCAGAAAGGATGCGTCGACATCCACCACGCGGACAGGAGTGTCGTGGTAAGCATTCGACCAGTTGAGTTGGAGATGGGAGGCGTGTTGTGTCAGGCGAACCAGTGCGGGAACCCGGACATTTTCCGGTTGCTGACCCACGATGCTTGTATCAGTCTGCAAAAGATCACCCGACTTATCGAACTGCAGCGCGACCAACCGCAAGTAGTTACCCGCTGTTTCCGGAGAATGCCAGGCAAACGAAATCAATAGTTCTTTCGCACGGGCCGGTACAGCGAGTTCCATCTCGAATGGCTGGCGGAAGCCACGGCAAACGATCTGTCGCTGATTCGTGGTGAATTTATCTGAAGAGACCTGCGGAAGCCGGTGGTTCAATTGCTGCAGATATTCGCTCACCGGTTCGGAAATCTGTTCTGCCAGCCAAGAGCCTGCAGGTACGATGACAGGCACACCTGCCGACAGCATTTCGACCAGGATTCCACTGCAGCGGGAATGATAACAGTCGCTATCATAGAGAAACAAACCGATGTTTGCCTGGCGAACAAACTCCAAGTATTTTTCCGTACTCAAGGGATGAGGCACCAGCGAAACAGGTGGTGGCGAGCTACTGGCCTGTAATTTTCCATTGCTCGCCGGCAAGGTCCGCTTGGGAAGCAGGCGGCGAACTTTGGCAGGATTTCCCTGGATTAACAAGCGGGCTCGCCCAACCTTCAACGTGTCGTCCCACAGTTGGTCGACAACCGTGGACAGCCAGCGACGTCCCTTCTCTCGACGAAAATGGCCCGCCAATGCCACTTTCAGCGGCGGCTCGTCACATGCAGCGTCGGACGCGGGGCGAAACTCGTGGTTGACCGGGTAGGAGAGTTCGCGGAATTTCGCCAATCCCAGCCGATTGTATTGCTGGGCGATGCGTTCAGTGGTGTTGTAAAACGAAAAACGATGGTCTGGTAAATCACTGAGTGCTTGCTGAAAATGTCGCCGCAGGTGCTCGATACGCACCGATTGCTGTTCAAAGTCCGGCTCACGGCCCAAAAGGATGTCGAAATGAAATTGAAGGAACCAATGGGCAACCGAAGAGTTTGCATCCGTCCTGAGATATTGGCTCAATCCCAACAGATCAAACTCGGACAGGGTTGGTAGAAAGACTCGATCTTCTGCTTCCAGTCGTTGTTCTTGAAAGAGCCGCTGGCATGCCTGGTCAAAACTATCCGTGATCTGCTGGCCTTTTTTTCGAATCCGCATCTGCCAACAACGACTCCACCAGGGACGCTGAGACTCGGGCCTGACCTGGTCCGGCAAAATAAATCCTACTCGCGGGTTCCACAATTGACCTCCCATGTAAAGGGACAGTCTGGAGTACGTCGTGTACTGAAACAAAGGATAGACAGACCAATGGGCCGGCAACCGATCACCGCAACGAAAATTTCGATTCGTTGCTAGCACCACGTCATAACCCATTTGTTCAGCAGCGCGCAATATGTGCACGGCGTACTCGAAGTTGTGTCCTCCCAAACTTTCGAGAGAGTGATCGATTAGTACAAATTTAGACATGATGTCCTGCGGTTTAACGGTCTGGTTCACCACGGTCAAGAGATAGTAGAAGCTGCGACGCAAGGCGCACAGGCGGGTTCTTGTAGAAAAACCTTGTAGAAAAACATAGCGCAACCACGTCGTAATTCCTACGTAGGTTTTTCTGTCGCCTCCTTTCTCAGGATCACCCGCTGCTAGCTCCGCAAGCACGTTCTCCAAAGGAAACAGGTCGCCGTTTCCTGCAAACGGTTTCCCGGTGGACTTCTGTTGCCGTTGCCAAACAAGGTCTGCGATTGCAGTTACCTGCTTCGACTGCTATAGATACCCAGCTTTCCTGGCCATTTAGAGAACTGCTGTAACGGAATGGTAGTTGACTTATTCAATACGGGGGTGATTGGAGGGGCGGCAAACGCTGCGAGACGTTTGCATATTTCGCTGCGTGAACTGGACATCGAAAGTCGTTTCTGGCATTTGCGAAGTAGCAATTTAGTAGGCAAAGACGATTCCTTCAAAGTCATGCGTTGGGCAGCCGAAAAAAATTGCCTGCGCCACACTGCCAACGCCTTGAAGGCCAGCCTTCGCAAACCCTTCCTGAAAAAACAACTGAAATCCGCTCTGGGGCGTAAGCCTGCGGGGACGGAATTGTTCAGTTCACCTCAACTGGCACACCAGACTGTCTGCAATCCCTTCGACCTCAAAAGTGACGTTTTCCATTTGCACTGGATTGCAAATTTCCTGGACTACCGATCTTTTTTCCAAGGGCTGCCGGACAGTTTCCCAATCGTCTGGACCCTGCACGACGAAAACCCTTTCACGGGCGGCTGCCACTACACAGGAGGTTGTCGCACCTTTACCTCCGGCTGCCATTGTTGTCCCCAATTGGCCAAGCGTAGTGAACAGGACCTGGCCTACCAGTACTTTCAAATCAAACGTCACGCCTTCTCAAAAAAGAATCTGCACATTGTGACCCCCAGCCACTGGCTGGAGGGCGAGGCGAGAAACAGTGAACTCCTGCGCCAGGCCAACAGCTTTCAAACTATCCATAACGGCCTGGACCTGGAAACCTTTCGACCGCTCGACAAAACCTGGGCCAAGCAGCAGCTGGACATGGATCCGAAATTGCCAGTCGTCTGTTTCGGAGCCGAATCGTTGCAGAATCGCCGCAAAGGTTTTCGTGAATTGCTGGAGACCCTACGGATCGTGCACCGTAACACCTCTTTTCAAGGACTTGTTTTCGGAAACGACTCAGACATGTCCCGGGACGCCGCTTTACCACCGATAAAATCGATGGGATACCTTCGGGATGAAGCTCGGCAGGCGATCGTTTATTCAGCAGCAGACGTGTTCGTTCTGCCTTCTCTTGAGGACAACCTTCCCCAGACAGGAGTTGAATCTATCGCCTGTGGCACCCCCGTCGTCGCTTTCAAAGTGGGTGGCATCCCGGATTATGTGAAGCCACATAAAACAGGCTTGTTAGCCGAACGAAACCGGGTCCCCGATTTGGCTCGCCAACTCGAATGGATGTTCAACCACCCAAGGGAAAGGCACCGCATGGGCAATGCCGCTCGTCTTTTAGCAGAAGTCGAATTTGATCAGACCACGCAAGCTTTAAAGTATGCAAAACTCTACCAGAACTTGACCGCCAATTTTCAATCGTCTCCCAGCAACACCCTGCCTGTCGTTTCAGTATGAAAAACTTCTTTCGAATCGTTCGCTACTCCCTGCGATTCCGTTTCATGATCCTGGCAATTTTTGTCAGTTCAATCATGGTCGGTGCCTTGTGGGTCTGTAACATCGCTGCTGTTTATCCTTTCGTAAAAGTTGTCTTGCAACAAAAATCGCTGCCCCAATGGGTCACCGAAGAAATTCAGCAATTGGAAACACGCGAGGCGAATCTGCAAACTGAAATCGCAAGCCTGGAAGATAAACATATTGCGACGTCTTCAGCCGATACAGACTCGCAACTGGCGAACAAGTCGTTGGAACTCCAAGCCGCCCAAAAAGATTTGTCCTTTTATATCAGGGCCGAACCTTTTGTCACCCGTTACCTGCCTCAAAGTCCGTGGCGAACATTGGTCTGGTTAGTCGTCTTCATTTTCTCGGGCACCCTCGTCAAATGCGTATTCCTGGTGGTCAACATGTTTCTAGTACGGCGACTGGCGGAACGTACGACAATGGAATTGCGAAACAAATTCTACGCCCACACTCTACAAATGGAATTAAGTGCTTTTGGTAAAGATCATACCGGCACACTGATGAGCTACTACAATGCGGACGCCGCTGCGGTGACCGGCGGAATCAGTACTCTTTTTGGAAAATCGCTGCGCGAACCGATGAAAATGATTGGTTGCTTGATCGGCGCGGGAATGATTAGTTGGCAACTGTTGGTCGTGTCGCTAATCATCTGCCCTGTACCGCTGCTCCTCATGTACTTTCTCTCTCATTCGATTCGTCGAGCGAGTCGCCGCGCACTCGCACAAACCTCGCTTTTTTTTGAGCGGCTTTCAGAGACCTTTCGGGGCATTCAAGTGGTGAAAGCTTTCACCATGGAACGCTTCGAACAAAGTCGTTTCATTCAGGCAACCCGCGATCTTTACCATTGCCAATTACGGCTCGCCCTGTACGGTGCCTTGGCCCGAGCGAACAACGAAATTCTAGGCGTGGGAGTCCTCAGCCTGGCACTTTTAGCAGGCGGCTATCTGATCCTGAGTCAACAGCCCGATATTCTGGGTGTCCGTCTTACCAACCCCGGTGAGCGGATGGATGTGGCAACCCTGATGACCTTCTTCGGTCTGCTGGTAGGAATCAGCGACCCTGCCAGAAAATTGGCCGATGTGGTGGTACACCTTCAAAACGCAGTGGCTGGATCCGATCGAATCTACGCCATGCTGGATCGCCAACCCGCAATCCAGGACCCCGTACAACCCCAAGCACTCCCTGCAGGCCCCCTTTCAATCACCTTCGACAACGTCACGTTTCACTACTCGTCCGCGGAACCACTGCTCGAGCAACTGAATTTGCGGATTCAAGCCGGGGAAACCCTGGCCGTGGTGGGACCCAACGGCTGTGGCAAGAGCACCCTCGTCAACCTTATTCTTCGGTTCTACGATCCCGTGCAGGGTTGCGTGTTTCTGGATCAGGTCGGTTTGAAAAATCTAAAGCTGCACCAATTGCGTCAGAAAATCGGTGTCGTCACGCAACAAACTCTACTATTTCAGCAATCCGTCCTGGAAAACATCCGCTACGGATCGCCCACCGCCACCGATCAGCAGGTCATCGAAGCGTCGCGCAAAGCACATGCACACGAGTTCATCACGCAAAAACTGGAACAGGGCTACGAAACTATGGTCGGCGAGGACGGCAAGCGTCTCTCCGGTGGTCAGCGGCAACGAATTTCCCTGGCCAGGGCCATCTTGCGCAACCCCGACATACTCATCCTGGACGAAGCGACCAGCCAGGTCGATCCTGAAAGTGAACATCTTATCCACCAGGTGCTGCAAGAATTCAAACAAGACCGCACAACCATTCTGATCACACACCGCGGGTCAACACTTTCGTTGGCCGATCGAATCCTGGTGATGGATGCCGGCAGAATCGTGGACCTCGGGACTGAACAGGAACTTATCGATCGCTGTGCACTTTACGCACAACTTTACCAACATGAATTCAAGAAATCGGCGTGATGGAAAGAAACTCAGCGCCAGCACCATCCATGTCGGACCCGGGAGGGCGTGGCAGGCCAACCTGAAGAACGTGCAGCCTGCAGCCAGGTGTGCTTACAGGACTCGACAGGGGGGTTTTGAGTGATTTCTTGCGGGATTCCCTGGTAAGGGCAAAGGACATGAAACCAGTAACCAGAGAAATCCACCGCCCCTGGTGGTACCAGCCCGAAATGGCCGTGCTCGCACTGCTCGTCGGTCTTTGTTATGTCGTCCGTTTGACGGCCCTGCCAATCGCGGGAGAGGAAGGCCGCTGGGCACGCGGTGCAACACAGATGATCGAAACGGGAGATTGGGTTGTCTTACGGCAACAGGGACAAATCTTTCCCGAACGCCCGCCCATGAGTAGCTGGGCCATGGCGGTGGCCGGACTCTGGCGAGGGCGCGTTGACGACATCGCGGTACGACTACCAAGTGTGTTCGCGGTACTCCTGACCTGTTGGACCATCTTTTGGTATAGCAAAACCTATTTGTCGCGTTTCGCAGCGTTAGCTAGTGCGGCAGTTTATGCAACGTTTGGCCAGGTTCTTCAGTTGGGACGCATGGGAGAATCTGAAGCTTTGTTTGCCTGCCTGGTGAGTGCTTCTTTGTTGATATGGCACCACGGATACACAGCACGCTACCCGGCGTGGTTCACCTGGACGAGCGGTTACGCCTTCGCGGCGCTGGGCGCCTTGGTCAAAGGTCCGCAAGCACCGGTCTACTTTGTGATGGTTACATTTTTCTACCTGGCCATCACCAGGAACTGGAAGTTCCTGGTGCATGCGGGACATTTGGCGGGTGGTTTGGTCTTCGTCTGCATCGTCGGAGCTTGGCAGATCCCATATTACTTGGCGACCGACTGGGACTGTGTCCTGGCTACCTGGACTGGACTAGCAGCTGACCGTTTTTCTCAAACGGGTGTCTTGACTCACATGCTCTGGTATCCGCTGGAGACGCTGGTCTGCCTGTTGCCCTGGTCCCCGTTATTAGTGATCTACTTGCGTCGCGAATTCCACCGCACCTTGGATCATTATCGACCGCTGGTCCTCTTCCTGGCTTTAGCCGTTCTGATCACCTACCCCAGTGTATGGCTAGCCACTGGATCGCGCGGAAGATACTTCATGCCGCTCTATCCATGCTTCGCGATCTTGATCGGAGTGGTGATCGATCGTGTGTTGGTGCAACAGCAAACTGAACTCCTCCGCCGTGGACGTTTGCGGGTGCTACTGTACGCAACCGTTGTCACCTGTGTGGCAGGAGTCGGAGTCCTTCTGATCAGTTGTCTACCATCCACCAGACTGGAAGGACTGCGACAGCCAACCGCGTTAGTCGTAGCATTGATGTCGATATCGGTTGTCGTGAGCTGCCTGTTGTTGTGGGGCCTGCGATCGGTGAATCACCGGCCGGCACAACTGGCCTTCCTGTCCTTTTGCTTCTTTGTCGGATTCTGCTACTGTGGCCCCGTGATCAACTTGCAGCAGAGAAGTTGGAACAATCCCCGCCCCGCCGTCAGGGAACTACGGCAAAACTTGCCGGCAGCGGACGGCCTGAAAAGTTTCGGTCCCGTGGACCACCGGTTTGCTTACTTCTATGAAGACCAGATTACAGAACTTCCCTGGCCCACGGACGCAGCTCAAGTTCCGGAAGGAGTGACCTACTTCTGTTACAACTGGCACCGGGGGGATACTCCACTGTGCAGGTCTTCCGGCCGGGGCCGGGCCTGGAAAACCACCAGCGGAACATTGCCTTTCGAGTGGGAGTTGATCGCCAACGTGAACTGCGGCCGTGACCCGGTCGATCCCTTCCGCACGGTGATCGTGGGACGCATTGTCAATCCTCGACGGACGGTAGCACGTTGGGATCCCGGTGCGGCCAGGTCACAACGTTAGATTTTTCTCAGCAGTGAGCCCCACCCGTTTGTCACGGTGCAGACCAAATTCCGGAAGAAGCAAAGACTTACCCCTGAACCCCTTGTTTTACCACTCGCCCCTGACTCCCTGTTTGATCTTTCTCCAGCTGGTGCTCGACGCTATAAATCTTCACCTGCTGTTCTCTCCGGTTACCAATCGTGCAACAACTCCGTAGGTGAATTGGACGAATGAAACACCCGTTGACTGCCATTGTCCCCTGCAAGAACGAACGGCTTCACATTCGCGACTGCATTGAATCACTCCTGCCAATTGCCGATGAAATCCTGGTGGCCGACTCCGGATCGACTGACGAAACGTTAGATATCGTCGCTCAAATAGGTGGCTGTCGGGTTATTCAGCGTGAATACATTCACAGTGGGAACTTCAAAAACTGGGCAATCCCTCAGGCCAGTCACCAGTGGGTTTTGATCCTGGATGCCGACGAGCGTGTTACGAACGAACTGGCGGACGAAATTCGCGCCTTGCTGGAACGAGGTCCGAAAAAAGATGGATACTGGGTGTATCGTCTCAACCATTTCATGGGATATCCGGTACGACATGGAGACTGGGGAGCCGATTGTGTGTTGCGGATGTTTCGAAAGGATGTTTCGCGCTACGTGGGTGACACCGATCACGCCGAAGTCGTGGTTTCGACCGGTCGTGTCGGCGGTCTCAAAAATCGTCTCATGCACTACACAACGTGGAGTTATGACCAGACATTCACCAAAATAACTCGATATTCCACCTGGCAAGCCAAACAGTGGAACGACTCGGGAAAACAATTTGGAATATGGAGAATGCTGTGTGGTCCACCTCTACGGTTTTTTCGTTCCTATGTTTTACGTCTGGGGTTCCTGGACGGTCTGGTTGGTTTCCAAGTCTGTTTTCTTACAGCCATGTATGTCTTCCTTAAACAGGCTCGACTGTGGGAATTGCAACGTGCGATTCCCCAACCGGGCCCGACACGATCCTGGGCGGGAGCAGCGACCAATCAGCCATCAACAGGCTCTCATCCCAGTCAGATCAAATCACCGGCGGCCTGACAGATGAACATTGCAGTCCTGCTTCCAAATTGGATTGGCGACGCCGTGATGGCAACGCCAACTTTACGTGCCCTGCACCACCGCTTCGGTCATCACGCCAACATCACCGGCATTATGCGACCGTTGATTGCTCAAGTGCTGGCAGGGACACCCTGGCTGGACCAGACGATCTATTACGACCATCACTCACGAAATCCCGACCTGAAATTGGCTCACGTGCTACGTCAGTTGAAGTCCATGCCGTTGGATACTATGCTCCTGCTACCGAATTCTTTTCGCAGTGGTCTAATGGCCTGGCTCAGTGGAGCACCACGACGAGTTGGTTACGCACGGTACGGTCGTGGAAAACTACTGACCGACCGCCTGCACCCTGCACGCCACGGAAAAACCTGGATTCCGACTTCGGCCGTCAACTATTACCTCGACCTGGCATATGCAATAGGTTGCCCGCCAGAATCGAGGAAACCTGAACTTGCCACCTCGGCTGAGGACGAGTTAAGAGCTGATCGTGTTTGGAGAAACCTGGACCTCTGGAATGCAAGCCGCGTCATCCTGCTCAATACCGGAAGTGTAAGGGGATCGGCAAAACACTGGCCAGCCGAATACTACGTCCGCTTGGCTCACAAGCTGGTAGAAGATCCGCAAAACACCGTGCTCGTCATTTGCGGCCCTGCAGAACGCCAGTCGGCACTGCAGATTGAAACTACGGCCAACCATGCACGCATCCGCAGCATGGCCCACCAGAATCTGGAATTGGGAGTTGCCAAAGCTTGCATCCGACGCAGCCATCTCATGGTCACGACAGACAGTGGACCGCGTCATATTGCTACTGCGTTCGATGTGCCCGTCGTCGCCATCTTCGGCCCGATCGATCCGCGCTGGAGCGAAACTTATCATCCCCAATCGATCAACTTGCTTCAGCCCGTTTCCTGCGGCCCCTGTGGGCACCACGTCTGTCCGTTCGAACACCACCGGTGCATGCAAGACCTGAGCGTGGATCGGGTCTATGCTGCGGCGAATCGGTTGCTGTACGAGGAACATCAACAGGTTGCATCCGCTGCATAAAACCTCCTAGTAGAAGAAACTACTGTGGTCCCACAAGATGGTCCGCAACCTGTGTGGAGTTGATCACGCGACATTCACCTGCGACAGCTCGTACTACTTCCTGAGCCAGCTGTTTGTGGTAGAAGGAGTTGACACGTCCTGAAATCAAAAGAGTATTGGACGTGCTTTTCACACGCAAGTCGCGCAAGGCGAAGATAGGGCTGTGCGACAAGGCATAATTGGCGCGAGTCTCAATTCGTTTTGAGGTACTTTTGGGCATTCCTGAAAATTCCCTCCGTGGGTTCCCAATCATGGATGCCAGAGCAGATTGGTAAACAACTTCAACACTGGTCTGCGGGGTGATGCTTCTAGCTCGATCATTAACAAAGAACGGCCTCTACTCAGTGTATAAAAAAGAACGGGACAACGTCAAGATTGCTGACAACGCTGACTCGTTGATTGAAGCAAAAGTAAGCTGATCCCAGTTTCCAGCACGATGCAGGCCCCACCAGTCAACCAATCACCTAAGAAACAAAATCAGGCGTTAGATTTTCCCCAGGTTTCCCAGAAGCCGGACAACTTGTGCAGACAGTTCCTGGGGCGTCGACTTGGCTCCATCTAAAACTAATTCGGGTGCCCGGGGTGGTTCGTAAGGATCATCAATTCCGGTGAAGTGCTGTATTTCACCAGCTCTGGCACGTTTATACAGACCTTTCGGATCTCGATTTTCACAAACTGCCAGGGGAGTATCGACATGGATTTCGAAAAAATCACCCTGCCGTCCAGCCTCGTCCAGCCGCGCACGAACCTCATCACGGTCTCTACGATAAGGGCTGACGAAGGCTGTCAGCGTGACCAGGCCTGCCTGACAGAACAGTTCGGCAACGGACCCGATACGACGAATGTTCTCTTCCCGATCTTCCGCAGAAAACCCGAGTCCAAATCGTCGCGCGAAGTCGTGACCATAATGTTCTTCGAGCATGCCGGGCGCCGCATTCAGCCCGTGGCGCACGTTGTCACCGTCCAGTAGAAATGTGTGTACACTTCGATTCAAGAGCTGACGCTCGACAAGATTGGCAATTGTACTCTTGCCGCTACCGCTCAAACCCGTAAACCAGACGATACATCCCTGGTGATTCTTCAACGTTTCACGTTCTTCACGTGATACATTGTGTTGGTGCCAAGTGATTTGAGGTTTTTCTTCCATGATTTCTCTTACAGCAGGTTAACTTGGGAATTTTAGCTGTTTCAGTCGATTCAGGACAGTCGGGTCTAATGATTGTTCCTATGCAAAACGGTGTTTTTCTGTCGTTCCACCGTCGGTCGCCCCGGGTCTCGTCACGACAATTTTTGAAACACCAAGCCCGGATTCCACTTTCAGAAATTACCCAAACCACATACTCTCTCAAAGTCAAATTAATAGTCCTCTTAACCCACCAAGCATTGAATAAATGGTCGCGATGAACCGCCGATTTACTTCGTTCCGGGACGGCTTTACTCCACCAAACGGCCTCGTCAGTGGATGAGTGAAGCTATATAATCCCCGATTCGCAATTTGGATGGATTTATTTTAAGCGTGATAAATTAAGCAAGGAAGAAATTCGCATGGGTCAAACGGACGCCCTGCTACACGAAAGACCATCCCAGTCAGTGACAGCGAATGACAATTCGGCGGAGAACTTGTACGGCAAATGCCAGGCCCTGGCGCGAAATTTGTGGTGGAGTTGGCATCCTGAAGTCATCAACCTTTTCCGTGATCTGGATCCCATTCGCTGGCGACAATTGGACCATAATCCTATTGCCTTATTGAAGGAATTCACTCCCGAACGACTCGAAATGCGGTCAACTGAAATGGTACTTTTCAGCCGCATCCATCATTCCTACCGTCAGCTCAAAGAGTACGTAGGTAACTCGGCTCACACCTGGGGAGCAACACACGCAGGCGTCCTGGGAGCGATGCCCGTCGCGTATTTTTCGGCCGAATTTGGCATCCATGAGTCGGTGCCGATTTACTCGGGCGGATTAGGAGTGCTATCGGGTGATCACATTAAGGGTGCCAGCGGTCTGGGTGTCCCTTTAGTCGCCATTGGCCTGTTTTACGGCCAAGGCTACTTCAAACAACACCTCGACCACGATGGCTATCAAGGCGAAGAGTATCTGGAGACAAAGATCGACAATCTGCCCATGGAACCTGCAATCTCCACGGATGGGGTTCCGGCCACGATACAGATCGATACGCGCACAGGGCCATTGTATGCGAAAGTGTGGCTCATGCGTGTTGGCCGCGTAAACCTCTACTTACTGGATTGTGATGTGGAGGGAAATCTCCCTGAAGACCGTGAATTGACGAGTCGACTTTATGGCGGTGACGAACGAACTCGCATTCGCCAGGAGTTGGTGCTCGGCGTGGGGGGTGTCAAGGCACTCCGATCCTTGGGAATTACTCCGGGCGTGCATCACCTGAATGAAGGTCATAGTGCTTTTGCTCCACTCGAAGTGATCCGTCAATCCATGCAAGAGGATGGTTTGAAGTTCAACGAGGCGTTGCGCGAAGTCGCCCGAAGAACAGTATTCACTACCCATACTCCCGTACCTGCCGGACATGATCGTTTTGACGAAACTCTGGTCGAAGAACATCTCGGACCGCTTGCGGATTCGCTGGGGATTTCCTCCGAGCAGCTCATGGGACTTGGACGCGTGGAACCGCAGAATGAGAAAGAGTCGTTTTGCATGACGGTTCTGGGTCTGAAACTCTCTCGTCAAGCCAATGCCGTCAGTTCACTCCACGGACATGTAACCCGTCGCATGTGGTCCCACCTCTGGCCCTGGCGCGTGGAAGAAGAGATTCCCATCGGCCACATCACTAACGGCGTTCACATCCCGAGTTGGCTTGCCTGGCAAATGCAACAGCTGTACGACAGAAACTTCGAGGCGGGCTGGATGTCTCGAATGGGCGAGCCGGAAGTCTGGCAAGAGATTCATCGCGTCGACCCCGGGGAAATCTGGGAAACACACTCGGCTCTCAAGAATTTACTGATCGGTTTTGTTCGTCGGCGACTCAGCCGGCAATGTCGTCGCCGGGGCGAAAACGATTCCCTGGTAGAGGCCGCTCGCCGTGTTCTGGATCCCAACGTGCTGACCATTGGCTTCGCACGACGTTTCGCAACCTATAAGCGGGCTGGCCTGATCTTGAGCGATCTGGATCGCCTGAACGAATTGCTGAATGACCCCAGCCGACCGGTTCAATTGATCGTCTCAGGAAAAGCACACCCCAAGGACGAACCTGGCAAAGAGCTGATCAAACAACTCGCCAATTGCCGACACGATGAGCGGTTAAAAAATCGCATTGTGTTTGTCGAGGACTACGATATCAACGTGGGTCGTCATCTGGTTCAAGGCGTCGACGTGTGGTTGAATAATCCTCGGCGTCCTTTAGAGGCCTCCGGCACGAGCGGTCAAAAGGTTGTCCTCAACGGCGGTCTCAACATGTCGGTCCTGGACGGCTGGTGGGCAGAGGCATTTAACGGTACTAACGGTTTCGCAATCGGCAAAGGAACTCAGCACGTTGACGACGCCGTTTCAGACGCCCGTGACGCCAAGCAAGTCTATCAGATGCTGGAAGAGGAAATCATACCGCTCTATTACGATCGGGACATCGATGGCTTGCCGCGCAGCTGGATCAAAATGATGATGAATTCGATCAGTACTCTCGCCTGGCGTTTTAGTGCTCATCGCATGGTGATGGATTACACCCGCACGAGTTACGTTTCCGCAGCCGGCGGTCTGAGCTGTGACATGAACGTCGTCTGACTCAACTCAAGAAACTCGGAAACCTGACAAAATCCAATCGTGCGCAGGCATCCAACTGTCACGAACCACCGAGACAGTCGTAACGCAAATTCTGCAGACGGGTCGCTAGCGTACTCGGTATCATTTTCCAGGCAGAGATGATCGAGGGTTCGGGTCCCGTGGAAAACAGGTGCGACGAAAAACTGAACGTTTTCCCAACGAAGACGACCTAGGGTTCTCGAACCGTGATCTGGCCAATCATCGCCCACACTGCAATGAAAGTGAACCCGGCGATTGTGTGCATGAATTCCACAGACATCACTTGGCACCATTGATTTGCGTTGATATTGCGCGTCCGTGCCGAGAGCCATCCATCCGTGGCTGCACCAACATTATCGGCCAACGAGTGGACTCCGAAAAAGCTTTTCGTTAACGCCCCTACGATGCTCACAGCCCGTCTTTTCACCAATACCACCAATGCTTACCTCCCCCGAGTGAACAGAAAAACAAGCGTCTTAAATTATGTGCAACCGGCCTTGGACACCATGGACACTCGGGGCGCTGAGCCAACGTGAGTGGCCCCTGGTAAGTCATGAGAAACATGGCAACCATTGCCTGGGCAGGATTTGGAAACATGGACTCTGAGTCAACTCTGACACGAAACAGGGTGACAGAAAATCCCATCTCCCAAACGGGATCGGGTAGATCCTTCCTAAAAACGGGCCGCTGGTCACTCAAGACCTCTGGTGACACAAACAGTATCCCTGTAGGTTCCGGCAGATAATCGTTAAAATGAAATAGAACGCTTCCTTTCTACCAGTACTTCTGAGCACATGTGACCCATGCCGGATTATCCCCCTCGCGATTTAAGCAACCAGGATGTTCGCATGCGTGGGTTTGCGCATCGCGCTACACTGGAAGAGTGCTTAACGTGGCTTGACGACCAGATTTCACCGCTCACTGCAACAGAACTAGCGATTTCCCAAGCGGCTGGTCGAGTTTTGGCTGAAGACATCATCTGTGAAATTAATGTGCCCGGATTTCGGCGTGCCATGATGGATGGCTATGCGGTTGTGGCAACGGACACTGCCGGTGCAACACCCTACAATCGTTTGTCACTGGAAATCATTGGTCATGCCTTCCCTGGACAGGAGTTCAAATCGAAAATCGAAATTGGGCAGTGCGTGCGGATTATGACCGGTTCACCTTTGCCCGCAGGTTCTGACGCGGTCCTCCCCGCCGAACAGACAGAAGTAGAGGGAAACCGAATTTGGATTCAAGCCGATGTTTCTCCAAAAAAACACGTAGCAAATGTGGGCGAAGACATTTCTGAAGGAACCTGCGTCCTCCGGGCCGGTCGCCAGCTTCGGCCACAGGACGTTGGTATTCTTTCCTCCATTGGCCGTGCAAACGTTTCCGTGGTACGGAAACCCCGCGTGAGGATTGTGGTCACGGGCGACGAACTTCTCCCCACAGGTAGTGTGCCTACAGGCTGTCAAATCACGGATGCCAATAGCCCGATGCTGGACGCGCTCTGCTGTCGCGATGGTGCCCTGGTTCACAACCCGGGAATCGTACCTGACGATCCCACGGCAATCCGCACCGCGTTGCATGATGAGGCAGACGTGATCCTCGTCTCCGGCGGTTCCAGCGTCGGACAGGAAGATCACGCACCCGTCCTGCTGGCAGAAGATGGTGAACTGGCCATTCACGGGATTGCCATTCGTCCCAGCAGTCCCGCCGGCATGGGCCGCCTCGGCCAACGCCTCGTTTTTCTGCTGCCGGGAAATCCGGTCTCCTGTCTCTGTGCCTACGATTTTTTTGCTGGCCGCGCTATTCGAGTACTCGGTGGGCGCGAGCGTGCCTGGCCCTATCCAACCATTCGGCTTCCGCTGTCACGCAAACTGGTTTCTACCATCGGGCGCGTCGACTACGCGCGGGTCATGATCGTGGATAATCAGGTCGAACCGCTAGCCATTAGCGGAGCATCCGTGTTAAGCTCGACGACCCGAGCGGACGGGTTCGTCGTGATTCCTGCCAACAGCGAAGGATATGCTCCGGCTTCTGAAGTGGACGTCTTCCTTTATGATGGAGCCAGGGCCTTGAAAAGCGAAACAGCTTTCAGGACGGATGATTCTTGACAAAATTTCCCACCACCTCCAAACAAAATGCGGTAAGGTGGAGGATGACTGCGACACGCACCCATGACTTTTTCCCAGCAGCAATTCTTAAACGTCATTGACCGCGATGAAGCGGAGCAACGATTTCAGGCAGCCATCCAACTCGACCATGTCGGCGAGGAGATGGTGGACCTGAAAACATGCCGGGGACGCGTCCTGGCCCAGGACATCCTCTCGCCGGTGGACGTACCCTCGTTTGATCGATCCAACTACGACGGATATGCCGTAAGGGCCGCTGACACCTTTGGAGCAAGAGACGAGGATCCACGGAAATTGCGGCAGCTTGAGGAAGTTATCACCACCGCAATTGTCCCCACCAGTGAAATTATAACCGGTTCGGCAGTCGCCATTGCCACGGGTGGCATGTTACCTCGCGGTGCTGACGCCATCGTGATGATCGAACACACAGATCTCGATGACGGTCTGATCGTCGTTCGTAAAGCGGTGACACCCGGTTTTGGAATCACCTTTGCAGGAACTGACATTTCGGCGGGGGAAACAGTATTACGCCGCGGCGAATTACTCACCAGCCGAGAGACGGGAGTCCTGGCCGCCGTGGGCACCCACACGGTTCCCGTTCTTCTCCGACCTCGAGTTGCAATCATCTCTACCGGCGATGAAATCATCGATCCGACGGAAACCATGCAGCCGGGATTGGTCTACGATTCGAATGCGCGCATCCTGGCAGACGCCGTACGGGAACTGGGTGGAGAACCGGTCTCCTTCGGGATCGTACATGATAACGAGATACAATTGGAGGAAGTCGTTCACCGCGCACTAGCCTCCTGTCATGTCGTGCTACTTTCGGGTGGAACAAGCAAAGGAGCCG
Source organism: Planctomycetota bacterium (assembly GCA_963578105.1). GTDB lineage: Bacteria > Planctomycetota > Planctomycetia > Pirellulales > Pirellulaceae. The sequence goes on along the minus strand of CAUZBP010000062.1, from coordinate 7,850 downwards.
GCGACTTGTGTTACCAAGTGATCCGCAAGTTGAAGGATCCCGGGATCGTCGCTCATGGAGTTGCCCTGAAACCCGGCAAGCCGATTTGTTTGGCGGCAACACAAGGAAAACCGGTCGTCATTCTGCCCGGTTTTCCCACTTCCGCAATTTTTACTTTTCACGAGTTTGTGGCACCCGTCATCTCTCGCTTGGCAGGTCGCGCCCAGCAGCGACCAGCAACTGCAGCCGCCCGGATGGCGGTCCGTGTCAATTCCGAGATCGGCCGGACCGAATACTTGCTCGTCGGGCTTGTAGAGCGCGATGCAGAAACAGCAGAAGGAGTTGAGCTGAGCGCCTACCCCATGGGAAAAGGATCCGGATCGGTGACCACGTTCAGCCGAGCGGACGGATTCATCACCATCGGACGGCACGACGAGATCATCCCGGCTGGGGCAAATGTTAATGTGTGCCTGTTGGGTAAGGAAACACGCGTTGCCGATCTCGTCGTCATCGGGAGCCACTGCGTAGGACTCGATTTTCTACTGGGCCAGTTACAGGATGCCGGTTTCCACACCAAATTCCTGGCAGTCGGTTCGACGGCCGGACTTGACGCCGCCCGGCGGGGCGAATGTGATCTGGCGGGTATCCATTTGCTGGATGCGAAATCGGGAACCTATAACCGTCCTTTCATCACCGCGGATCTGACATTCATCGCAGGTTACCGTCGACAACAAGGAGTGGTGTTCCGACCGGGGGATGCCCGGTTCGCAGAAAAATCAGCCGTCCAAGCCATCCAAGACCTGGTGGGTGACGAGAAGTGCGTAATGATCAACCGCAACCGGGGAAGCGGAACACGGATCCTGATCGATCAGGCCCTCGCCGGTAGTGAGCCAGCCGGCTACGCCGTGCAGGCTCGCAATCACAACGCGGTCGCAGCAGCCATCTCCCAAAACCGAGCTGATTGGGGAGTGGCCATTCAATCCGTGACAGAACATCAGCAATTGGGTTTTCTGCCGTTGGCTGACGAACAGTATGACTTCGTATCACCTGCCTCGCGCAGCAGTCGCAGTGCCGTCGTGGCCTTTCAGCAACTGCTAAACGATCCAGAATTGCGAGAACAGTTGACAGCGATGGGGTTACGACAGGACCTTGCGGGTCACACTTCCTGACAATCTCTCTGAACCAATACCGGAATCTTAGCATCGGGTTCAACTGCCGCCTGGCTGTTCGCCGGATTGGCACGCGATATCAGGGACGGAGCAGGATCTCTCCGCGGCCACCTTCGATCAGGTCACCATGATAAACGTCGTAGGTGGTGGCAAAGAGTTCTTCGGGAATCTCGAAACCTCGCCGCACAATGTCTCGCAGCAACATCATCATCATACCGGGCTGATAACGACAACCGAAGCGAAAAGTGGGAAGCAGTCGTGGCTGCTCCTCGCCCAACAAACCAATGGTCCCGCGTCGCATACCAGCTCCGTGCCGAATTCCACAGTTACCCAGAACCAGAATCGTGCCAGCCAGCATGTTGAACCCCACCAAGTCACCCGCATCACCACCCACCACCACCAGCCCACGTCGCATCGTGTGCCCCAGTTCATTCCCCACACCGTCACGAATCAAGATCGTGCCATTGGACATTCCTTTGGAACTTCCCCGATAAGCGGCGCCCACCAAATGCCCAGCGCTGCCGTGCACATGGATTTGACCGCCTTTCATTTCTCCACCCACCCAATCACTCGCATTGCCCTTCACTTCAATTGTTCCGCCACGCATCTCGCTGCCTACGTGTCTTCCCGCATTTCCGTGTACCACAACACTTCCCGAACTCATTTTGGCGCCGATCCAGTGCACACCCGACAGGTCCCCATGCCAGTTAATCTGGCCGTCAGAAGGATCTCCTGAAACTTCAAATAATTCAGCCAAGGCCATCTTTTGATTCCCATGAAACGCGGTCAATTGCTGAATGTCATCCAACGGCATCTCGCGGACTGCATCCGGAGTCACCCCTTCGACTTCCACGGGTACATTGGTCTGAATCTTCAAGCTGACTTGGAGAGACATAGGTTTCCAATGAGATAAAAAGGATTAGAGTTGCCAGCCATGAAACTGCAAACAAAAGGATCCAAGCTCAAGGCGAACGGATCACCGCCGGTCCTCTGGTGATCTATCATCGGCTGTAGTATGTTCTTGTCAGGCCACGCGGGTGCAAGCGGGAATTCCATACGACCGTTTTCATGGTGTTGTGGCCAACAATAGCCCGGGTGGGTCATCTGGCGACAAAACCATCTTCCCAGACATTTTTATTCGTTGTTGCGGACCATACGAGTTCAACAAAAGCATGTGTTCTTTCTGTTGCTGCAGACCGATTGACAATGGGCCTCTGATTTCAGAGTCCCCGCCAGCGGCGTATCCGGCCACCAGTATCCAGCATCCCCTCCTTGGTATCAAGCGACCTGATCATGAAATGTAGTGGCATTGTCCTGTGTGGCGGGCAAAGCAGCCGAATGGGATATCCCAAGGCTTGGCTACCTTTTGGAACTGAATTCCTGCTGCAGCGCGTAACGCGTCTGTTGAGCGAGGCCGTTGACCCGGTGGTGGTCGTTGCAGCACCTGATCAGAACCTGCCTGAACTGTCGTCACAGTTCTTCCTGGCCCGCGATCGCCGTGGCGGTCAAGGCCCGCTGGAGGGACTGTACGCAGGATTGACTACGCTGGAAGGCGACTGTGATGCGGCCTTTGTGACCAGTTGCGACGTTCCGTTTCTAGCCCCTGCCTGGATACGTAAAATGGTCCAATTACTGGAAGGCTACGACATCGTCGTGTCCCGGGATGACCATCACCATCATCCACTGGCCGCGGTATACCGCGTCTCTGTCATCAAGCACATCGAACACTTGTTTGCCAGGGATCAGTTGAGACCCCGGTTTCTCTTTTCGAAGGTTAACACGCGCGAAGTTTCTACCGACATCATGCGGGAAGTCGATCCCTCACTGGCTACGCTCAAAAACCTCAATCGGCCGGAAGAATACTTCAACGCGTTAAAACTTGCTGGGCTCGATATCGATCCCGACATCGAAAAGTTGCTCGCCTCACCGGATCAAGAGCAATCCTAGTCTGGCTGCACCTCAACCGCGCGGCCTTGTTCTCCTCATCCGTGCGAGTCCGACTCGGAAACGTCGGAGCCCGCAGGTGTTTCCGGATTCTTGCACGGGATTTGTTCGGATTTCTGGAGATAGTGGTCGGAAACGGGGTAATTACGAAAGCGGATGGAATAATATTGCTCGAACCAATCCGCAATATCGGGTTCGATGTCGGAATCATAATTCGGTGCAACATGCAGGGTTTTCCCCACATGCTCCTCTCGAATGTCCCCTTCCTCTGCCAGTATCTTGCCTTCCTTGATCACGTACCTTGGCAACTCGAACATGATTTCTTTGTTTTCATGTGGAGTGTAAATGGTGATATCGGCGTCCGCACCAGGACCAAGATGGCCCTTGTGCTGAAGACCCAGAATTCTGGCCGGAGCAGCGCGGGTTATAATGCAAATCTCACTCAGTGTATATTCGCGGTCGAGATCGCCGAGAATGCAACGCTGGCGCACCTGAGGATGTACCGTTTTGAGTATGTCTTGCCGATAGGTGCGATCCATCAACAGGCGAATGATTTGCGGGTAGGCCAGGAAGGAACCTCCGTTTGGGTGATCGGTACTCATCACCACCCGCCAGGGATCCTGAATCAGTAAGTACCACTCCAAACCAATTGCCCACTGGAGCGAATGCACGAGACTTTTGTTGCGATACCGAATTGGTGCGATTCCGCACCCCGACTCCATCTCGGTGTCAGCACTAAACCATTTGGTACCGTACACGTTTGACAGAAAGTAACCGAGCGGACCATCTCCCGTCATACTTGTCGTTTCGCCAAACAACACTTGACCCACATCAACAGTTAAATTTTCGTGCTCATTCACATAATCTGCCAACTCCACCGCCTTGGAATTGAACGTGTTTTCATCCCCTTCGCCACCGCCGTAACTGTGAAACTGGATGTGCGTTAAATGCCCACGGTGTCCCTCCAGCGCCCGCATCGTTTCCAGGGTCGTCTGCCAGTTACCCGGCATTCCCAGATTGTTGCAATGAACATGGACTGCGTGCGGCAACCCCAATCGATCCACGGAATGCGCAACTTCACGAATAATCTGCCGCGGCGTGACCCCAAAATGATCAACGGGGTCGTCCAACCCCGACACGTTACCTGCCTGATGATGCTTCCAGACTTCCACACCCCCGGGATTCACCAACTTTGCGGCGTAACCCTTGGCCGCCCCCAGAAGCCAGCCAACAAAATTTTGCAGTCGTTCCAGTTCCTGATTTTTAATCGAATTCATCACATAGTGATTGTTCCCCATCAAGACATAAAAGCCTTTATCAATACAAGGGGTATCTGCGAACTCTTCGTGGGCATGTCGGGCCGATAGAGGAGGAACGGCGGCATCAAAGGCTGTCGTATAACCCAGGCCCAGGTACTTGTAGCCCGTAGCAAAGGTACTGGGAACGCTCCCCATGGTTCCGCTGTGAGTGTTCGACGTGCGTCTAACCGGGGTATCGCGTCGCTTTTCTTCGGGGCGCATCTTTCGCGCCATGTTCACCTTGGGGCCGGCAATGTGACAATGCATGTCCACCCCGCCCGGCATCACCACCAGTCCCGCCACGTTTAAATGGCGTGCTGCTTTCTCATCAGCGTGACTGGGACCTTCTACGATCCGTCCGTTATGAACCCACAAGTCGTGTACCTGGCCATCTAGCCCGTTGACCGGATCGTAAACGTATCCGCCCGAAATCTTGAAGTCAATCATAGAATGCGTCGAACGTCGAGTGTTTTAGCGTGGTCTGCAATTGTTCTGCTCTATGATGCAGTCCCGACCAGAAGAAGGCAAGCCGGCAGGAGACGGGTTGTTATCAAATGATGATTCAGGGATAAGTAACTTGTTAACCCTAACAGGGGCCGGGGGAACACCGGTTGGGACGCAAGTTTCTGTTGGTGCCCCGTAACCGATTTTTCTTGACGTCATGACCGAATCCAATCCCGTTCACAGAGCAGTAGAGCGTATCAATCAGGCCAGGCGTTACACGCTAGATCTCATCCGTGACGTTGAAGACTCCGACTGGTTTTGTGAACCGATGCCGGGAACCACGCATCTCGCCTGGCAACTGGGACATCTGGCCACGGCCGAGTATGCCCTGGCCCTCATGCGAGTTCGCGACTCGCAGCCCGGCGACCGTGATGTCATTTCACGTGATTTCCGGCGTCATTTTTTCAAAGGCAGCCAACCCGACCCCGACCCCTCCAGCAATCCTTCGCCGGATGAAATCCGCACCGTATTGAATACGGTGCACGCACAGGTCATGCAGGAAGTGCCCTCCTTGGATCCAGCCAGTCTGGCAAATCCGCTGGCAGCACCACATCCCATGTTTGATACCAAACTGGGTGCACTTGAATTCTGTGCTGACCACGAATTTCTCCACGCAGGACAAATTGGTCTTTTGCGGCGCCTGCTGGGAAAAAAACCACTGCGATAATGTGGGTTTTTGAACAGTGTAAGTTTTAAACATCGACACCAGGCAACAGAGTTGCTGAAGAAATTGCAGCAAAATAAACAGGGCCGCGGACCGGCAGACGACTGGTGTCCAGCGATCCACGGGCTACCATTCGGTCAAGAATCTGCGCGGATCATCTGTCGATTCAGTTCCCGCACACGTCGTTCAATTCCTTGAAGAATCTCCAAATCGCTGGGATGGGATGATTCGAAAGCCGGCCGCAGCGGGATGGGTACGTCGTCCATTCGATAGACCGTGCCCGGAACGTTGATGCCGTAGGTAGCAACGGTGAAGGTCACCGCAGCGGAGCGAGCCGTTGGAGTATCTTTGGGGTCCAGGGCGACATAAGGAATGGACGCCAAATGCTGGCGAGCTGGCTGGCTGAAATTGGCCATGGGATCACTGGCAATGATCATCGCGGCATCAGCTTCACCACGCGCCAGCACATCGGCTGCGGTGTACTCTCCCGGATTGAAACGCGGGTAACCCCTCGCCAAATTCACGCCAAAAGGATATCCCGTCCGCCAGGAGACGACATTGTCCGCACCGGTAACGTTCCCATGGCCTCGATTCGGCTTGCAGACAAACCTCGTGTAGCGATTCATGTCGCGCGTAAGGGCTAACAACGCTTCGCTGTTGGCATGTTTTCCACGGGTCATTGTCAGACCCATACCGAAGAAAATGACACCAAACTTGGCTGCTTTCATACGGTCCATCAAGTCTTGCCACAAGGACAGCGGGTTCCCTGTTTCCTCTTCCACTTCAACCGGATCGAGGTCGATTCCCTGCGCCAGGGCCCTCAGTGTCCACAGGGCTTCAAAATCTTTGCGGGGTTTGATCTGTATGAAAATGTCAGCCGCCCTGGCACTCTTGGTCTTGCGGACATCGACGATCACACAAGTCCGATCCTTCCGACCGTTGGGCAAAAACATACCTTTGGGCATCAGACTGTACTTCGTGAAATGACGGGGGTGACTTTCAGCCGGATTGCTGCCCCAGAAGATGATCATGTCACCCCGGTTGCGAACTTCACCTAGTGAACAGGTCACTTCCCCGACTCCCTGAAAGGCCATTCCCGACGGCCCGTGGCAGACACTCGTGGTCGTGTCAATGTTACCACCAATCCAGTCGGCAATCGCCACCGCAACCCGCTGTGCCTCGGTCGTGGTGTCACTCAAGCCATAGATCAATGGATATCTGGCACGGGAAAGAATCTGCGCAGCCCGTTCAATGCCTTCCTCGACCGGAGCGGGACGACCTTCGATAAAACAATCCGGGCGGGTATCGACCCCGTGATTCAAAAACCAACCATTGCCCAGTACACAGGCGCGCTTCGCCTCTAGAATCTTGTGCCCCTGGACTTTGAGGTCAATGTCATCACAGACGCACCCGCAAAATGTGCAAGTGGCATCTTTGATAATTTTTATTTCTTCCGATGAGGAGTTCTCGCTGGATTCGATCACGCTGATTTCAGAACCTCCAATTGTACATCGATTCCCTTACTGGTGGGCATTCCAGTACCATGCGTATCACCACCCATCAAGCGACTTGAAAGATCTCCGTAGGCAATGAACAACAAACCTGCCGGAAGTTCATCCGTTCTGGCGGGAATAATGCAGACTTCAATCTGACCATCTTCGCTCGTCAATCGCACCCGGTCACCTTTCTTCAAATCGAGCCTCTGCATGTCACTGGGTGCCATCTGCAGACTTTGAATCTCCTCCTGATAACTTGATTCAAATTTACCTTCACTGATGCCAACACCTTGGCGGCTTGTTCGACCTGGTATTAAGATAAATTCTTCAGTCACCACTGCATAAACCGTTTCAAATATAGGTGCCCAATCCAGTGCAGCGTCAAGCTCTTGACACCGCCGCCTTCCAAGCCATCTTACAGCCTGCAGTCCTGTTCTGAAAGACGCACCGAAAAGGCCACTGAATTGACAGGGATCACTAAACTTTACCTGCGCACACCGTTGTAGTCGCTCACAATTTTGGCTTTGTGAAATTTTTTCGTATCATCCTCTTTGCACCAACAACAGATACAGGAAGAGGAAAAGCTGGAATCAATACAAGCATCCGTCAACACAATCTGTTGACGACTTCATCCGTCGTTGCCAATGGGCCACGTCACTTTCAAAACCACGCCTGGGGACACAGGCTAAACGAAGGTATCATAATCGTTTACAGTATTTTCCAGTTCCACGTCGCGCTGCCCAATGAGCCACGCAGGTACGGTTTGCTCCCGGCCGGGTCGCACAACCTTTCGCAC
>CAUZBP010000061.1:0-29897 GCA_963578105.1 Planctomycetota bacterium | reverse complement strand
TGACGGCCACAGGGTTCACGGCAACAGGGTTCACGGCAACAGGGTTCACGGCAACAGGGTTCACGGCAACAGGGTTCACGGCAACAGGGTTCACGGCAACAGGGTTCGGTGAAATTCGCCGGGGTATTTGTTTGCACAGGACCGGGAATGAATGCCGGATTGAAAAATTTCCGCATTTCTTGAAACGGCCATGCTGATTTTTGTGTTTCCTATCGATCAATAGTTCCGGAGCAGCGAAATTTTGACTTCAGGGAGAGGGGATATGCTGGATCGCCGAACACTTCTTACCGCTGGTGCGGCAGCCGGATTGACCGCTGGTTTGTCGAAATGTTCCCCCGCTGAAGCGTCTCGAACGCCCAGGCGTAAAATCCGGGTCGGTGCATTGAACGTGGGTGCGTACACGTTTTGGGGGATTTGGGCCAGGATTCTTTCTCCAGGAGGAACTTTCGGTACGGGCCTGTTGAACATGGAGATCACACACTGCTGGGATGTGAATCGCGAGCTGGCTGAAAAATTTGCCGCCGAGCACGATTGCCAGGTTGTGGACCGCTATGACGGCATGGTTGGTGAGGTCGATGCGGTTGCTTTTGGAGGTTTGTACGAAGTTCCCTGGCAGCATCGCTTGGCGCGGCCTTACGTCGATGCGGGGGTGCCAACTTATCTGAGTCGTCCATTCAGTTATCGGCTGCGTGACATCGATTCCATCCTGGACCTGGCGGCAAAACGTGGTACGCCGTTGATGGCGACAAGTTGTCAGGAGCATCTTTATCAAGCCACACACCTGCAGCAGCAAGTTAAAAACTGTGGCGTCATCAAGTCAGTTCATGGACTCTGTCGCAGTGACGAGTACCCGGCTCACTTCCACATTCAGTGGTTCATTCTCAAAGCACTTGGCTATGAAATCGACAAGGTATCTCTCCTGACCGACGACGAGCGGAAAGCTTCGTATTTGCAGGAAACGATGCTTTTCAAGGCGCAGCAGGGTCAGCCGGCCTTTGCCGCGGCACTGCATGGTGTGACGGGCAGCCACGCTTTGTATCTGAAAATCATGGGTGACCAGGGCAGCGAGACGATTACTATGGACCGCAGTACGGATCGGAAAGAAGAGCTTTACAGCTACTTTGCCCCCCAGCTGGTTGACATGCAGCGAACTTTTGAAGGCCACAACTATCAGCCACTGGATGTCATCCGCAAGAAGACCGAAGTCTTTCTGACTGGTTACCATTCACACCTCGAAAAGCACGGCGCACTGGTTCCCGTGGGAAGTGTCCCGGTCGACTGGTCCCCGCGGTATTTCAAGCCTGGCTGGATTGATGAGTCGATGTTCTCAGCCTGACTTTCATCCAATGGTCTGGCACCAGGAACGTCGGGGAAGGTGGTGAAATCGGTTATTGAATTCTGAGGTGAGCCAGCAGTAGGTCGGCTTGTTTGGCAACACCCCGTTCGTAGCCTTCGCCCGTATACCAGACCATCAGGGCGCGCTGATCGTCGAGCCTCAAGAAATGCGGATAGGACTCGTCCAGGCCCCACTGGGTGAGCATGTTCATTTGGTGCCGAAACGTTTTGGTCACCGGATCGAATGTGAAAAGGCCGGTGCGTGAACTACCTGGTTGATCGTCCGGGTAGGATTCTGTTGACGTACGCCCGCTCACCAGGATCGTGTTGCCGATTAGTGCCGCAGCTGGTCCGCCCAGGGGGACGCCCGCCTGGGTTTCCCATTGAGTGTAGGGAGGACGTGAAAAGGAAACTTTGCCTTGGCGGGTGAACGCCAGCAGGCTGTCATCATTCAGAAATAGCAGGGATGTTTCCGTAAAACGTCCTTCGAGAATTGTGGAGACCTTTTCCCAATCCAAACCGTCAGTCGAACGCACCAGCTCGACCCTGCGGTTGCCCGTCATGATGTCGGCCGCCGCATAATATGTTCCCTTATGCGTTGTTGTTTTCCAAAATGAAAATCCCGGCTTGTAGACAGGAATAGCCGGGCTCCAGGTCTGCCCGTCTGGACTTTGACTTAGCATGGTTCTGATCGGGTCCCCCGTGTTTTTGGCATCTTCGAGCGGAAAATAGACGAATAATCGGTCCGGAGTTACCATCAGGTGCGCTTCGGCATCGTCATGCGGCGTATCGACCACGTCGGAAACCGTCCAACCGCGCGGCTCATGTGGCCTGGAGGTCAGCAGCCGGATTTTGCCGTCGGTGGACGAGTGTTCGGAACCAGAACGAAAAGTCATGTAGTAGCGATCTTTCCAGAACACGAGCCCTGCACGACCGTTCCAACGGCCATCGGAAAATATTTTTTCCACTCGCTCCAGTAGGATTTCTGGTTCGGGTCCATGTTTTCCGGCCACCGCTTCAGCGGCTTGGGGAACGCCGCTACGGATCTGACAAAGCGCCATGGCTCCGGCACCGGTTGCCAGACTTCTGCCGAGGAAACGTCGTCTTGATACATCGAGGTTTGTCGCTGACGAAGTTTTACGTTTTGGCTGCTGTTGGGTCATCATGCACTCCTTTTGACCGCTGCGGTCTCAGGGGGGAACCTCGTTCTGTTTTCAGGCGGGTCGATCCGGGTTGCTGGCGGACACGGAAAAAGTAGCATACCATATTCCAGTAACCTGGCAGGAAAAGTTTCGGGGACGATTGCGACCCAGACTGGGGGGGATTAGAATTCCTGGATCTTGTCTGTTGGGGCTGTGCTATCCTATCCGGAAATTGGTATTTTCATTGCCTGGCACAGTCGGGTACACGTGTTCCTGACCGCAAGAGTGTTGTAACGGCACCGCACGGTGTTTTTATCCTGTCTGACGACCATCCTCATGGAATATCCAGACTTAACAATTACCGACATCGATGCTGCTGGTTTTCAAGCGGCGTACGAACGCTGTGGCAGCTTGGTCTTACGGGATGTCTTCGATCCCGCAAGCCTCGCACCGGTGTTAGAGCGTGCCCGTGAGGCTTACTTCGTCCGCGACTGGCAGTATCGACGCGGGCAATTACCGGAGCGGCTTTACCGCGGGATGTACGAGTTTGGCCACATTCCCGCGCAGGATTTGGACGCCCCGGATGGTGAGAAACTGTCGATTCTGAATTTAGTCACTGATTCGGCCATCTGGCCACTGTACCAAGGCCTGTTCGGACCAAAAATTGCTTTCATGCTTGGCAACTGCCTGCCCCGTCGCCAAAGCGTGGAGGGAGTCGCCGCGCCGACCCCATTCCACCAGGATGGCGCCTTTCTTGGCGATCCGGCACTGGTCATGAATGCCTGGGTCCCGCTTGTACCCTGCGGGCAGACGGCACCGGGGCTGGAGGTGGTGCTGAATCCCACCAGCGAACTCATCACCCCGCCCGAAATGAAAGGCGACCGCGCATCGACTTACAAGCAACTCGAGTTGCCGGAGTCCTACATTGCCTCACGGTTCGGTGAAGATTGTTTGTGGGCACCTCGATTGAACGTGGGCGATGTCCTGTTCTTTTCCCACCTCACGATTCATCGCACCTACCAGCGGCCCGAGATGGATCAGCCGCGCATCAGCCTGGAAATTCGTTGCGTATCAGGTGACGCTGCGGATGCGATGCAAGGGCGGCATCAGTTTTTGATAAGGGAATGAAGCGGGTGCCTGCCCGTTGGTGACCGGGAGTTCGGATGTGCCGACTCAATGTCACCGGTACTTCGTCACCAGTACTTCACGATTTGGTTGAAGCTTGTGCAGTGCTCCTGCACGGCTTCCACCTCCTCTTCGGTCAGCGTTTCGCTGAAGCGTCCAACACGGCTGTCGGAGACGCCCTGGTGGTAAAGTGGTGACCAGAATGCACCGGTGTACTTGTCCTCGCGATAACGGTTCCAGGCCTCCATCGATTGTTGTTCCAGGGCTTCGTTACCAAAGGCTTCGGCCGGTATGGAGATACCGCAGTGTTGAGCCACTGGAGCCAGTGCCGCTTGTGGATCCGTTACGAGTTGTTCATAGCGGACAAGACCGACTTTTTGTCTCGTGGGTTCGGGGCTGCTGAACAGCGGCGCGTAATAGGAGAGGTAGTAGCCTGACAAGGCCGCCATGTTACGACCCAACGTTGTCAATTGGCTCGACTGACCCTCTGCCCGGTGCTTCTCACCGACCTCGACCATCGACGCAACCGTATCACGCGGGTCGCGGACCGTCAGCAGGAAGGTCGCGCGCGGCAGCCACTCGGACAATTCAGGAAAGAAACGAGTCAGTTCCGGGTTCTTCAGCACCAGCACCTCGGCCGGCGTATATCGCGTGTGCACCATGTGCAGGAAATATCGGAGCTGTTCGGCGTTGTACTGTTTGAACTCTTCCGGCGAACTGAAGTAGTCTTTAAGGTGCAGTTCAAAGTTCTGCAGGTTCTTCGAAAAAACCTGCATCTGGTCGGCAATGTATTTGCACTCGCCGATGACCGGATTGGTGGTCGGTGCAGCGCAGAGCAGCTTCTGAAGTAGCGTCGTGCCACTCCGCATGCTGCCACCGATAAGGACGAACAGTGGAGTGTTGGAACTGGATTCGGACGGAGCTTGTTCGGCCATGGGGAGCGATTTTAGGGTGTCGGGGAAACGACGGTTTGGCACCCATCGTGATCTGATTCGGAACAGCCAGGGAGTCACCAAGGTGACGCTGACCAAACACCGTCCAACCCGGGGCATGATATTGAAAGATTCTTCCTGTCAGCAGAAAACCTTGGTGTATTCAGCGTACTTTGCCGTTCTGGGAGTTGCAACGGCAAAGTCAGCCACGGTGTGACATTGACGCTACGTAAAAATCTCGTTGCCAGCGCTGTCGATCTTTGGTCCCGTGTCCGGTGCCTCGACTGCTGTCTCAGGATGCACTCGGTGAACTGGCCGCTTGCGCGATAGCGTCCGCGGACGGTTGAGGTCCTCGCCGGTTGACCCCTTTTGGCTATTTTCTAACTGCAGTCAGGTCCCGGTCATTTGAGCTAACCTTGCCATCGTAAAATGCCGACAAGCTTCCAGGATGTCCAAACTGTGGGGGGGCTCTGCAATCAACGATTGACTGGGAAGTTGCGCACGTCAGCTAGCATGCTCCTGGCCCCCATTTTCACCCTGTGCTTTGTGTTGAGCACGGCGGGCGGCTGCCGCCGTACGTACTATCGGACGCGGGCTGACACGCAGTCTTACCGGATTGTTGAACAGAACACTCAGGACCCGCGTTGGTCGGTACCGCGCATTGACATCACCCCCGACCCGCGGAGTCGTTTCTATGACACGGACGATCCGGATCATCCACCGTTGCCACCGGACGACCCTGCGGCAAATCGGTACATGAAGTGTGCGTATGGAATGCGCGGCGCCGGACAATGGAGAGATTGGGAACAAAACAGCAGTGTTGAGAATCCAGTCTGGAAGGATGATTTACCGGGTGCCCCGAAGCTGAAAGACCGTGTGCAGACACCACGTATTGAACGTTTGGGGCTGCGCGAATCTATTGAAGTTGGTTTGATCAATAGTCGTGACTACCAGGAGCAGATCGAGAACATGTACTTGTCAGCGCTGGTGCTCACGTATCAGCGTTACCGGTTTGACTTGCGGCCACTCGGTTTCCTTGGCGAACCGTCGACATCGTTGTTTTTCCAGAATCAGCCCGATGACGCCAGCAGTCTGGAACTGGGAGCTTCGGCGGGTGTGTCCAAGCTGTTGCCGGCGGGTGGCCAGTTTGTCGCCGAGTTGGCCAACAACACGATCTGGATGTTCTCGGGTCCGAACGACACGGGGACTGCGACCAGCATCGGTTATTCCCTGGTTCAACCCTTGCTGGCCAGGGCCGGCCGAAAAATCGCCATGGAGGATCTCACGCAGTCGGAACGGAATGTGTTGTACTCGGTTCGTGACTTTGCACGGTTCCGCAAGGAATTTTACGTAACCACTGTCACCGGAGAGCGCGCGATACCCTTGCCGGGAACCACCGGCGGTGGGGAACTGGCGTTCTTGATCAGCGGTCAACGCACTCCGACGGAAGGCTTTTACATGTTGTTGTTTATCTTGCAGCGTTGGCGCAATCAGGAGGCAAACGTTCAGAGACTGGAAGCCTTGATTCGTGACGGACAACTGCTGCGACAGGCAGGGCGTATTTCGGCACTCGACGTCACGCAACTGGAAAGCAGTCTCGCATCGGCACAAGCCCAATACGTGTCACTGGAGCGCAGGTACTACCAAGGTCTCGACCGCTTTAAACTGCAACTCGGTTTACCACCCGACCTGGAAGTCGAACTTGACGACACGTTGCTGGAACCTTTCCAGTTTGTGGACCGGACTCTGTTTGACCTCGAGAGGCGCCTGGCGGCACTGGTGCTTAACACCGAAGAAGAAAACCGGAACGAAACCTTTCAGGAGTTGGAGGCCTTGCTCGAATTAGTCATTCCGTCACTCGAGGTCATCGAAGGAGATTTTGAGACCCTGCACGAGATGATTCCCGATCGGAAACTGACCCCGGAAGAGTCAGGCACACTGGTGAAAGAAATGGAACTGCACCGGACCCGCCTCAACGATTTGCGCACCGTGGCGACTGAACTGGACGACTCGTTGACTAAAGCTCGGGATCTATTTGCCGCCGCACCGGATTTGACGCCAAAGCAGGTGCTGGATTCTGTCGATGTCATGCGAAACGTTCGACGCCGTCTGCTGACGATCGTCCGCGAATTGACAGGCCTTTCGATTGCCGCCCGTGTCGAAATGGTTTCACTTCCAGAGGTTCCGTTTGGGCCCGGAGAGGCTGTTGCGCTGGCTCTGGATTCCCGCCTGGATTTGATGAATCGGCGGGGTCTGGTGATGGATGCCCGACGTCGACTCGAAATTGCTGCTAATCGTCTGGAGGGGACGCTGGATATCCTCGTCGAGGGAGAATTGAACACGCAACCGTTGTTTGACGGAGATAACCCGGCCGACTTTCGTGCCAAAGATAGCAATTACCGGGTGGGTGTGGGGATTACGACTCCCCTGGATCGGAGACGGGAGCGAAATGACTACCGTGCTGCTCAAATTGGCTACCAACGGACTCGGCGCAATTTCATGGCTGCCGAGGATCAGGTGAAACTTGATGTTCGTCGAGAGTTGCGGCGGGCCAGGGCAGAACAAAAAAAGTTCGAGTCAAATCGTCGGGCACTGCGCGTCGCGGCTCGAGAACTTGACCAGGCGATTGAGTTTGGAGATTTGCCGGAAGCTGCGGTGGGTGGTCAGGGGCTGAACATCTCCCGGGCACTGGATAACATTCTCATGGCACAAAACGAACTGATTGAAGCCTGGGTCGACTATGAAACGGCCAGGCTTAATGTCTATCGTGACATGGGTGTGATGGAGATCGACGAGGAGGGGTATTGGGTCGAACCAACGGAGTTGACGAGCGATTCTGAAAGCAATTTTTCGGAACGGGAAGCGTCCTTTGCAGAGCCGACAGATGAAAGGAATCTGGCTGCGCACGGGGAACCGGAATAACCAGGTCCCGTGAAGTTCCGGCAGCAGCATTCCCATACCAGCAAGCGGAACTTCAACAGCTCGACCCCCATGGGCTCTGCCCGGGGGCACTCCCGGGATCTTGCAGTTCCCCGCAACAAATGTTGAAGGAAAACCCCGTCAATCAGCGGTTCATCCGCCTGGTCTCGTCGACGAACGTTAACAGGAATTGGTTGGGTTGTACCAGCGATCCCACTGCGGGCAGTTGAAATGATACGGTTTCGGAGGGCGGCAATTCGTGCAACACACGACCGGGTGAGGGCGCCACAATACGACATTTAGCAATCACTTTTTCCAGTCGTTTCGACTCCATCTTGTGAAGGCGTAATTTGGCCTCGATCGCTTCGAGTTTGATGCGCCCCTTGGCGAGACGGGCTTCGGCCAATGTCGTGTTACGCTCATCGTCTGCCTCGGCTTGTTGGACCGTGGATTCAAGCGCCGCCAGTTCTCGGCCATAGGTATGTTGCTGCAGAATTCGCAGTTCATGTTTGGCCTGCACCAGCAGGTGTTTTTGCTCTGCCAGGTCGAAGCGGTCCGTATCGAGCTGCATTTGCGGCAGGTATCCCTTTTTGACAACCCGCTCCGACCAGTCGAGACGCCGCCGTGTGGCTTCCATCTGGTCCTGATGTTCATCGATTTTTTCGAGGGCCAACTGCTCCTGCTGGGGAAATGTCCCTTCGAGGTAGTCCACGGAGGCAAGTTTTGCCGCTTTGATTGCCAACTGGCCTTGGGAACGATCAAGTTCATTTTGTGTTTCAACCAGGGCCAAATCCTGCTGAGCATAGTCCCGTTCGATTGCCAGGCGGGTCTGCGTATGTTCGTTTTGGTGCAGGTCTTGCTCCAACTGGGTGGTGTTCAGTTGGACGAGGACCTGGCCCGTATCCACGCGACTTCCATGCTCCACAATCGTATCAATGGATAGGCTGCGTGTGACGTTGGATCGTACAGGGCGACGGTGGCCTCTGTTGTCGTCAGGTAGAGCGAGCTCTGACTGTTGCTTTCGATGTTTTTTTTCGAGTTGAGTCAGTTCAGCATGAGCCATTTGACGGGCGGATTGTTGCAGTGTGAGATTCGCTTTTCGCTGCGCTTCCAAGGTCTTTTCCTCACGTTGAACGCGTTCCACTTCCGTTTCTGCCAGTTGTACCCGGCGGTCCAGTATGGCGAGCTGGCGTTGAAATGCCGATTCTTGAAACACTTCCAATTCTTTTTCGTTGGCCTGAAAATCGGCTTGCGCCTCGTCGGTTGCTGCCCGGTCGGATTCCAGTCCGAATTGACTGACAAGACCCTTTTCTGCCAGTCGTTCCGACCAATGCAGCCTTGTCTCGGCCAGATCAGCGCGTCGCTCTCCGAGCTCGACAGAGCCGTGTAGTTCGTCACGCCGGCGTACCGCTTCACCCTGGCGGTATGTTTCACGGTCCATGCGTAAGAGTTCCAGCTTTCGTTCGACGGAGGCCAGCTTCCTCCGTTGCTGTAAAATGCGAATCTGTTCGTTCTGTCGGGCGATGTTCAAACTGGCTTTTGCTGAGACGAATTGCACGCGAGCTACGTGTAGGTCTGCGTCGAGCGAACTGGCAGGTTCTACTTGAGCCGCCTGCGCGGAAATCGATTTTTCAACATCCGCCGCGGATATGTCGATCGGTTGGTGCGCCAGCGGATTGGCCGATCTTCCCGGGCCTTCAGCCACTTGTGCACCTGATCCGTCGGTTTGCGCATCAGGTACTGGCGCCTTGGCACGTAGGTTACCGACCAGGAAGTCTTCTGGCACGCGGTCGGAGGGGCGACTAACGAAGATCGCCACGACTCCTAGAAAAAACAACAAGATGATATAAGCAAGTCGGATCATGAATGTCGTGGAACCGGGTCGCCACTGGGCAGTGAAGCTGACAACAAAGCGAGGGCGACCTCAATCCTTTCTCAGACAGGCGGTTAGAAATTTTGCAGAATTCAAAAACTAGATCAATCGCAAGATGAAAAATGGAGTAGTCCTATTGCGCCGGTCCCACGTTTGGAATCGAGGGCGACGTGCTGCTCTCAATGGCACTTAGCCGGCGTGCGACTTCCTTTTCGCTTTACACATGAATCGTTTAAAATTGGTGCAGCGAGGATTTGCCCGACTGTCACACAGCCATGCTGGCAAGTATCCGCTGCCATCTTCCCTGACGCCTGCCGGAAATTTCCACAATGGTCGAGAAAGTCACTCGGTGGTTGAACCGTCCATCTACGCGAACGGTGTGTTACTTCAATCCAACCGTTCGTTCCTGCTCGCCGGTGGTGGGAGTGTCTCGTTGCTTTTCACTGGTACGCCCGGTGCGGGCGTAAGAGACACTGAAGGTGGCGAAACTACTTCTTGGACCCGTAGGATAAGGAGCGACCGACGAAAAGTCAAGTGGGTCCCTGTGGTTTGTCCTCCACAGGTCAAGAGAGAGCACGTCAATCCGATGGACATAACGCCTGATTTCAACATGTGTTCCACAACTTTGGTTGGATTGGTGCTTCAGCTTTCCAGTTTGATCGTCGCACCTCAGCGATCGTTAGGAAATGGCGACTGGTTTCGGCAGGCCGCGTGTCTTCGCGGAACGAGTCACAGTGGGTGCCTGGGAAAATGGGTGCCTGGGAAATCGTCGTGCCAACTCCGACAGGTGAAGTTTGTTTCAGCCCAACATGGCAGATGAGAGTTTTCAGTCGATGTCCCTCGGTCAGGGTTGATGGTGTGCAGGGTGTGCATTGACCCACTTGATAGCGATGGAACAACGCGAACACTCTGTCCGTCAATCAGTGGACGGCTGGGCGGACCCTCGAGGGGGTCCAGGTAAGAACTCCGGAAGACCAACAAAACAGGCTTTTCGTTGAAACACCCGCATTGCAAGATTGCCAGAAACGGCTGTTAGTCGTCTTGACACCAAAAAATCAAGCGACAGACTCTGTTTATTCGACCCTGCAGGCAACCATCTCATGAATGTCACCCTTCGCTGAGAATCTGCGAAGGGAACGTTGCAATCGTTGATTTCCCCAACAGTGTTCGAAAGGTTTGCATTCACTCTCATGAACCAGCAACAGTCACTCACCGAGCGCGTCGACAAGCTTTACGAATTTGAACGAGAACCCGTCTCGCAGAACAAATTGGAGAGTGGGAAACATTTTGCCGCGGTGTTCGCCGGGGAACATGTTGCGGGCACCGAGTTTGTGATTGGGGCGGCATTTGTCGCCTGGGGCGCCAGTGCCGTCGATGTTGTGCTCGGGTTACTGGTCGGAAATGCCCTGGCGGTGCTGTCTTGGACCTTGATTTGTGCACCCATCGCGGTCCGCACCCGCCTCACGCTGTACTGGTACCTGCGAAAAATTGCGGGACCCGGTGTGACTGCAGTCTACAACGTGCTCAACGCGGTTTTGTTTTGTATTTTGTCAGGCACGATGATCACCGTCTCGGCTTCCGCTATCCGGATCCCCTTCGACATTCCGGCCCAGACCAAGTGGTATCCCGAAGACCTGCGATTTGTGTTCATTGTGCTGGTCGTGGGAGCCGTGGTGGTCACCGTGGCCATTCTGGGTTTCAAACGGCTGGCCCAGTTTTCCGAGGTCTGTGTACCGTGGATCTTTGTGATGTTTTTTGCCGGGGCCGTCGGCACACTACCCGTGCTGGCCGCCAAAACACTTGCTTCGGGGAGCATCGGAAGCTTGGCGGACCTGTGGCAAATTGCCGAAGAAAGGATCTGGCAGCACGACCCCGAATCCGGGCTGGGGTTTTTGCATATCGCGGCCTTCGCTTGGATCTGTAACCTGGCTTTCCATGTGGGCCTGTCGGACATGGCACTGCTGCGCTACGCACCGCGCGCAGCTTACGGGTTGTATTCGGCGTTGGGCATGTACCTGGGCCATTATCTGGCCTGGGTCTGTGCGGGGGTCATGGGAGCGGCAGCGGCAATGATGCTGACAACACCGCTTCAGGAATTGGATGCTGGTGGAGTCGCCTATCAAGCCTTAGGAGTCTCCGGTATTCTGGCCGTCACCATCGCAGGCTGGGCCACGTCAAATCCGACACTCTACCGCGCTGGTCTGGCTCTGCAGGCGGTCACTCCGGGCTGGCCGCGGTGGTTGGTCACGTTGCTGATCGGCATTGCGACGACCATTGTGGCTTGTTTTCCCTTTGTGTTCACCCAGTTACTCAACTTCGTGGCCCTGTTCGGGATTTTGCTTTCGCCTGTGGGGGCGATCGTGTTTGTTGAACATTGGCTTTTCCCCCTGATAGGCTTCCGCCAGTACTGGTTCAGTGCGACCGGAAAATCAATCAGCGTGCCTGCCATGACCACCTGGATGATCTCAGTAGCGATCGCGTTGGGGCTGTGGCATTACGAGCTGCTGCACGTATTCTTCATTGCCGTGCCGTTGTGGTTTGTTTCGGCCGCCCTGTACACGCTTTTTGCTGCTGCCGCGGGAGCTCGGTCACTCGCTCCTCAACACGAGTCGGCGGCGTCGATCGCGATCGATGAGCAACCCAAGGTCAGTCTGTCCAAGCCAGCGAAACCGATGTGGCTTTATCTTTTTGGAGCCGTGGGGTTGGTGAGTTTGGTGGTGGCGATCGTGTTGCCGCTGCTGGTTCTGATTACCGACCTGACCAACGAGAGGAATCCCGACGGATGGTCCTCCTATCACTGGTGGCTGGGGATTGTCAGCATCGTGCACTTGGTTTGTATCACTTGTTGGGTACTAGTCGGTGAACGCTCCAGCGAAGAGCACGCTGCTGATAGCTCTGCAGACTAGCCGAAATCGTCATCACAACAATCGATGCGATGCGTTTCGGTGCGAGCGCGTGGTGAGTGCTACCCGCCATCGGCCGCTGCATTCTGACTTCACGGAATCGAGTGGCTTTGTTTTCAGAGCGAGGTTCCCGGGCGAGCCACCACATGCAGGGGACAAATCTCTTGTTTCCTTTGGCCCTTCAGTTCGGTGCACCGCGTGCTCCTTCCGACATAAGTCGTTGAATTTCACCGGCAGAATGGAAAATCTGACATTCAGGAAATTTTCGCTTAGTTTACAAGACAAAAACCCTTGGCGTATCCTGTTTGCACTTTATTTGTTGGCTAGCAACTGCTTATAATGGTGCGAAGTGTGCAGTTGGTCTGCGCGCATCTGGCGAGGTGAGTTGCATGATGCGAAAAGACATCGCCTCGACATCTTCAGCTAGTCAAATCCTGGATCGATAGGGAAGTGATTCCATGAACGGTTTTAAACTTCAGCGGGTCTCTGCTCGTTTTATTGTTTTCGCGGTTTGTTTGGGCCAGTGGTTGTTGGCCAGCGGACCTGTCACTCCCGTCCTGATCGCTGCCGAAGGAGAGTGGTTACAGGCCGAAGATTTAGATTTGAAACCGATCGAGGTGGGTCAGCCCGAACAACTTGTGGTGCAGCCGGAAAGGATTGATCTTCGTTCCAATCGACTTTCGATGCATGTGATTGCAACGGGAGTTTACGAGGGTGGTGGCGTTCAAGATTTGACCCGTGCCGCCAGTTTTTCTTCCTCTGACGAATCGGTCATGCAATGGGAGGCCGGTGAGGTCAAGTCTCGGGGAAATGGCCAGGCGATTCTGGTGGTCACGGTGGCCGATCAGACCGTCGAAATCCCGGTGAGCGTGTCAGACTTCGAGCAACCCATGCCCCATTCGTTTCAATTTGAAACGCAGACAGCCGTCACTAAAAACGGTTGTAATTCGGGTGCATGTCACGGGTCACCGAGTGGAAAAGGAGGGTTCCGGCTGTCGCTGTTAGCGTATGATGCCGAGTTGGATCAAGAGACGTTGATTCGAGAAGCGTTTGGTCGCCGAACGAATCCGCTTGAACCGAAGAAGAGCTTGTTGTTGCAAAAACCAACGATGAAAATAAGTCACGGGGGTGGAAAGCGATTACGCGTTTCCGATCCGGCGTACGTGGCTCTTGAGGGTTGGATCCGGGAAGGGTGCCATGTCGATCCCGAAGACGCGCCACGATGTGTCAAACTGGAAGTTCTACCGGAAGATCGGCTCCTTCGGTTTCCGGCTCACACACAACAGGTGGTTGCCAGGGCCCATTTTTCCGACGGGACGATACGTGATGTCACGGACCTGGTAAAATTTTCAAGTTCAGATACCCAGGTAGCATCCGTGGCCGTTGATGGTTTGGTGGCCGGTCATGTCCGAGGGCAAGCAGCCATTCTGGTCCGTTATCTGGAAAAAGTGGAGACGGTCGTCTTTACGTTTGTGGAGAACATCGAAGGATTCAAGTGGAACGATTCACCGGAGAACAACTTTATTGATACCTTCGTGAACAGCAAGCTTAATCAGTTGCAATACTTGCCATCGGGCTTGTGTACTGACGATGAGTTCATGCGGCGACTCTATCTGGACGTGTTGGGCATCCTTCCGGCGATCGCCGAAGTGCATGAATTTCTGGACGACTCTGCGAGCGACAAACGGGAGCGATTGGTCGAACTAGTTCTGGAGCGTCCCGAGTACGCCAAGTTTTGGGCGCTGCGCTGGGGTGACTTGTTGAAACTCAATGAAAAGAAAGTCACCGCTGGTGGGATGCATAAATATTATGAATGGATCGTACGGTCATTTGCCAACAACGTTCCGTTTGATGACTTCTGCCGGGATCTTCTGACTGCTGAGGGCAGTACTTATCATGTGCCAGCTGCCAACTTTTATCGCACGGCCGAGACCGTGAACTCGTGTGCCGAAACTTCGGCGCAGTTGTTCATGGGAGTGCGCATTCAATGTGCCAAGTGCCATAACCATCCGTTCGAACGCTGGACGCAGAATGACTATGTTGGGCTGACCGCGTTTTTCAATCGGGTCAACAGGAAACAAAGTGTCCGCACAGGGGAAATGGTGGTCTGGACAGGTCGCCGGGGGGAAGTGTCTCATCCCCGTAGTGGTGAACCGGCGCCGCCGTCCTTGCCCTTGATCGGTTTTGTCGACGAAAACGACACCCGGAAACGACGTGAGATTTTTGCTGAGTGGCTTACTTCAGACGATAACCCGTTCTTCTCGAAAGTAGCCGTAAACCGTATTTGGGCGCACGTCCTGGGCCGTGGAATCGTGGAACCCGTGGATGATTTTCGCGATTCCAACCCGCCGTCGAATGCCGGGCTGTTGGAAGCCTTGGCTGAAGATTTTCGCAAGAGTGGTTATGATCAGAAGCATATTCTAAGAGTGATTCTGAATAGCCACACATACCAGCGGAGCAGCCAGCCCAACGAGTTTAATCAAGACGATGAGAAACTCTTTTCGCACAGCAGGGTACGTCTTCTGGGTGCCGAACAACTTCTGGATGCCATTTGTCATGTGACATCGGTTCCGGAAAAGTTCGACAACCTGCCTGCCGGGACACTTGCCACTCAATTGCCCGGGCCTAGGACGAACCATGAATTTCTCAAGGTGTTCGGCCAGCCGGAGCGCGAAACGGCGTGCGCGTGTGAGCGTTCCGACGATTCAAATTTGTCTCAAGCTCTTGCACTCTTCAATGGACCGCTCATTCATGGAAAGTTGAAAGACGAGAACAATCGATTTCGCCAGTTGATTGCCTCAGAAAAGTCAAATGACGAGGTGGTCACGCAGCTCTATCTGGCAGCCCTCTGCCGATTGCCTTACTCGGATGAAATGAAAAGCGCGTTAGATTACCTGGTTAAAAAAGAGAATCGAGTCGAGGCGATGGAAGACGTGTGTTGGGCACTTTTGAATACCAACGAGTTCTTGTTTCAACATTGAAATGAAAGGCGTTTTCAGTGGACGGAAAATTGGCAAGAGAGGTACGTCGTGTGTTACTGCGAACCGGGGCGAGCCTGTGGTGTGCGACGATTTGTTGCACTATCTATCCGTTGGTGTGCCAAGCGGAAGAAGAAACAAAGATCAGTTTCGTAAAAGATGTGGCCCCGATCGTGGTCGAGCATTGTGCCGCCTGCCACGGTGTTAAGGCGTCGAAAAGCAGCTACCGGCTGGACTCGTTTGAAAATCTGCTACAGGCCGGAGACTATGAAGTTGCTCCGATTGTTCCTGGAAATGCTGAGGAAAGTGAATTGTTTCGACTGGTGTCCTCCGACGATGAATCGGAACGGATGCCGTACGAAGCTGAGGCGCTGTCGGAAGCGGAACTGCGCACGATTGAATCCTGGATCAATCAAGGAGCTGAATTTGACGGAGACGACCGCGTCCGAGCTCTCGTTGAGATGTTGAACGTGCAGCACCCCAGCTCGCCTGAAAAATATAACACACCCGTTCCGATTACGGCGCTTGCCTATCATCCCGAAAAGGACGAATTATTCGCCGCCGGGTACCATGAGATCACGGTTTGGAATCCTGACGAAGGTAAACTTTTACGCCGGATTGGGGATGTTGCTGAAAGGACCTATGCGATTGCCTTTCACCCTGATGGAAAGCAACTGGCGGTTGCTGGTGGTGCTCCTGGTCAACGAGGTGAAGTGCGTTTAATCGACGATGAAAAGAGTTCGGTATCCACGACGTTGACTGCTTGCGATGGGGTCGTCCTGGCCATCGCTTTCGACTCCGAAGGAAAACGGCTGGCGACAGCAGGTGAAGATCGATCGATCCGTATCTTTGATGTGGCGACGGGAAAACTAGAGCAGGAGATCGAGAATCATGCCGATTGGGTGTTGGCGCTCGATTGGAGTTCAGATGATAAACAGATCGTTTCCACAAGCCGTGACAAAACGGCAAAAGTTTTTGAAGTTGAATCCGGGAACCTGGTTGCCACCTATGCCGGGCATGGTGCGACCGTGTTCGATGCAGTGTTCTCTCCCGACGACAAGCACGTTTACAGTGCAGGAGCGGACGATAAAATCCACATGTGGAATGTCCCGGAAGCTAAAAAACAAAAAGAAGCAGGTGGGCATGGGCAGGATATTCTGAAACTGCTACTGATCGATGGAAAACTGACCAGTGCTTCCGCCGATCGCACGGCTCGCCAGTTCGACTTGGGAGAGTTGAAAGAGTTGAAAGTGCTGAAGGATCACTCGGATTGGGTATGTGCTTTGGCCTATGATGCGCGCAACAAGCGATTGGCCAGTGGCTGTTTTGATGGAAACGTGCGAACCTGGAATCTCGAAACCAGTGAGCCCGTGTTTTCGTTTATAGCAGTTCCAGGGATCACTGCGGAAGGTGAGACGCAGTAGGCCCTGTTTCAAAATCGTCCGCGACCCTGATAGGTGTCGAAATCGTGTGGTCCTGTTTGTGCTGACGTGGCGCACAGCTTGGTTCGGAATCCTCCTCAGCGCCTTGCAGAAGTTCCGTACAAATGGCCATGGGCTTGCCGTGGTCGTTTTCAGAACCGTTCCCACAATTCCCCGGGGCGCTGTTTCCAGTAAACCTACCGGACGGGAAGCGGGGGCTCCTTCAGGCTCTTGGAATACATCGATTCCGATGATTCCTCACCGCGCGGCAGGGGCGCAGGCTCAGTAATTTCCGGTTCAAACCGCCTTACACGCCGCAGCGGTTGTCGCACGGCTGGCGACGACCCGTGTTGTGGCAACGTCTGGACGGCGGTGTCTGTCGCGTTCCAGTCGGTAAGGGAGAACATGTGCGTCGAGGAGTCCTGGTCTTGTGCAGCCGATTCGGAGAGGGCGAAGATTGTTTGTGTCGGTTGTTGTGGAGTCTTGTCGGTATCCACTGAAAAATCTGCCTGTCCCGCACGAGACGGTGTCGGCAGAGCGACAGCGTTTCGTTCTTGGTTTGGTGCGGGGGTCTGCCGACGCAGCTGGGCTAACATTTGTCTAGCTGGATCCAATTGAGAATCGTGCAGCAGGGCTGTTTGTAAATGTTTGACTGTCAGATCGAACTTTCCTCGTTGATGCAGTAGAAACGCCAGGTTGTAATGGCCGATTGCGGGACCGTGTACTGCGATCAGGTGAACAAGAGCAGTAGGTAACTGGTTCTGGTCCACCAGGGTGACAGCCAAATTGTTTCGATAAAGTGAATTTTTAGGATCCAGCTTGATAGCTTCACTGAACGCAGCGAGGGACGCTGGAAACGATCCCTGTCGGGCGTAACAGAGCGCCAGGTCATTCAGGGGAGACGCTTCTTTTGGGTGTGCCGCACAGGCCTGGCGATAGTAAACGATGGCCTCGTCAAACTGCTTTTGCCGGTCAAGTAGGCGAGCAAATTCGATCAGCGCCTGAAGGTGGTGCGGTTCTCGATCCAGCACCCTGGAATAAGACCGGGCGGCCAGGTCAAACTTCTTGCGGTGTTTTTGTAGACGAGCGTTGGCCAAGTGAACATCGACACTTGGTTCTCCCGCGTCATTGGAGAGTTTCGTGGCGTCAGCCACGCGAATAATTTTGGGCTCGATGGTCAGTGCTTCAGTGACACCTCGCTTGGTTTTACCGAACGCAGACAAAAGTCGATCTCTCACGGGGGTGGAACGCCAATCAAATTGTTTTTGGATGGCTGGTGCGAAGTTTTTCTGTGAGTTCCCGTTTTTGGAAATCGACTTCAAAATCTTCAGAGGACGGTAGGGATTTTGTCCACTGGCAGTCGTGTTTGTTCCCCGACCACCGAAAACCGAAGCGGCACCTCCGGTAACCTGGATTGCCAAGACGATGGCCAAGTATTTCAAACAGATGTGCCTGGGCATCCTCGCCACGTTGCTGTCTCCTTGCGATGCCGTGGTTATTCAGTGGCGCACTGAGACACGTCACCGTCAACCTAGATCGGCTTTCAGAGCGGAAATCCTGCACTTCGAATTGAGGCTGGAAAAAAACGCACCGCTGTCGCTAGCAAGGCTGGTGGAGAGTTCCGGTGGAAACCCTGAACTAGGATCCTTTTCCGGCGTCAAGGCTCGGTAGGCGCGGATTGGCGATGGTGGAGTTGAACCGGCGATAAAACTGATCGACAAGCTCTGCTTGCATCGAAGCGGGACCACGCTGAGTCTGGATGACTTCCGGAAGTGGTCCGTGCGACAACACGTCCAGCATTGACTTTTGCACCGAGTCGACGCGCGCGGCCGTGGAAGCTGCTGTTTTACCTTGCTGAACGTAAACGGTGCGTCTGTTGAGGGGGGCTTGCGTCAATATCCACCGCAACTGCCCGTTGCCCGCATGGTTCAGTTCTTCGGTTTCCCAGTTGAAGTGGTGCTCACCTAAAGTCGTCTGCCGCCGCCAGCCGTTGTTTTCCATGGTGCGGAACGGTGCTTGGATTGCGGCTCGGTCTGCTCGATCAAACGGCTTGGGCCAGCAGTGGACTCGGTGCCAGTCAGCGGCCATCTTGTTCCACCAGCACATCTCCTGGGCGCTGGCAGAACGGAGGAGGCAGCAAGAAGAAAGAATGATCGCTAGCACTGGAGGTAAAACAATAAGGGTCCGAAGCATCTTGCCATCCCCCGAGTTGTGCTGCGCAAGCAGCCGGATGAAGTTGTCGGGCAAAAGTGAGAATCTCAACGGTGTCGAGTGGAAAACGACTCACAGGAATCGAGAGGAACGGCATGTTTCGCTCGTCCGCTGCACACACAGTCAGAGTGCTCGAACGAGGGTTCTCATTGTCTTTTCTATCCCTCGGCCTTTGAGATTCCGGATTGATCGTTTGTCTGACTTGAATCGATGAAGACTCGCGAGTTCCGCTTGTTTTGTAGTATCGACCAAACGGGGAAAGTACAGCATTTTGCTCCGGACAATCCGTTTTGTTTTCACCAGTTTACGCCGTTGCTACAACACCGGTCGTGGCAGTTTTGTGGAACACAACAGTGTAATCGATAGGATGGCTTACGAAATATTGTGACGGTTTTAACTTGAGGCAAATTATGGAAATCTTCAAAAAAATCGTTACGACCTGTAGCAGCGTGAAGTTGTCCCCACGATAAGCACGATAATTGCTCACAGGTAGACGCTCATTTTTGCTTGTGCATTGCGCAGGCGGGGTCTCTTTCAAAACGGTCCTTTTAGCAAATGGGAGCGTACGTCGGTCATGGAACTTAATCGTAACCAGTACTTTCTGATAGGATTAGTCTGTCTTTTCATTGGCATGCAATTGCGGACCATCGAGTCGTATGTTCTCAACGCACCGGCCAGTCAGTTTGTGTCGGAAAAAGTAAGGCTTGTTTCTCGAAACGAATCGCCCGAGATCATGTCGGCGGTGCAGGGAGATCTCGCGGCTGCGGATATCCCTGTTACCACCCAGCGGACGGTCAAGCCGCCAGTCTGGCTGGGATGGGCGTTCATTTCGGTGGGCGTCGTAATGGTTCTTCACAGCCTGGCGATGAAACGTCCCCATTAAGAAGAGAGAAGCGGGCCGTAGAATGTATCCAGCCCTCGCTTCTTCTTTCAAGCCGTGGTGCATTTATGTCGTGAGATGCCACGAGTTCTTCAACGTCTGTTTCGCCGCAGATTTGAAGGATTGCTGTGGAGATGAGGGGCCGTGATCCGGGCGTTTCTCTTGCGCCTGTTTCTCTGCGGGAAAACGTTCCTCGCCGCTTGGAATTACGGGGCAATCAGGGGACAAAACAGGCGGGGTGAAAACCATCTTGAGAAGGATCCTCTGCCCTACCGGCACATCGCGACTTTCTCGCAACGGGTTGTTTTTCTGCAGAAAAACCGAAAACAGGGCAGTCGATCACTTCGCTAACTTTCCAGGAAATCCCGGCAACCGCTTCAGATGACTCGTGCCGGATTCCTGGGTCGCGGTTCTTTCTGGGCCCGCTTGCAGGTGCCCGAGGGCGTGGTTGACACTTGTCTTTTTTGTGGAATATGATTTAAGGCTTCAATCATCTGGTTCTGGGCGTCCTTGTGATTTGATGGGGTTTCCCCGGAACGATGCGTGGTCAGTTGGGTTCACGCTGGCAACGCAGAAATAACCAACAATGGGAGTAGTAGAATATGACCGAGTACCAGCGTATTGAGGTCTCGGAAAATGGCGATGTAACCGTCGTGCGGTTCAACGACCGCAAGATCATTCACGAGGCCCAGATAGAAGAATTGGGTCACGAGCTGTTTTCTTTGTTGGAACAGGAAAATCGGCAGAACATCCTGTTGAATTTCTCAAAGGTCGAGTTTTTATCGAGTGCCGCTTTGGGAAAATTGATAAAACTCGAAAAGGAAGTCAAAACACGCAGCGGACGACTCAAGTTGAGCAACATTCGGCCGGAGATCTACGAAGTATTTGCGATCACCAAATTGAATCGCATTTTCGAAATCAAGAATGACGAAGCCGACGCCATCGCCGATTTTTGAATCGACAGGCGGTGTAACAGCGGAGCCCGTGTACTACGTCCATTGCAAAATTAGTGTCCATTGCAAAATTAGTGTTTGTGAGAGGTTGCCAAAGGCCCCGGCAAGGTTGAATGGTTTTTCGAGGCAATTGATTACGGCGATCTGAAACATGACCGACGAAGCCTGGACTTGGACGCATGAGACGGAGATTGCCAGCGAGAATGCGGCAGGCAGCCGGGTTGTCGAAGCGGTTCTGGAACAATTGCAGATTTACCAGTGGTGCGAGCAGGATTGTTTTGCTATCCAGTTGTGCCTGGAAGAGGCACTGGTGAATGCCATCCGGCACGGAAATGGTTTGGACACCAGTAAGCGTGTTCGGGTGACGTGCAAACTTTCCAGCCGGCGGTTTTACGTCAAGATCACGGACGAAGGGGAAGGTTTTAATCCGGAAGCGGTTCCGGATCCGACGGAAGATGAGTACCTGGATCGGGATTGCGGTCGAGGTGTGCATTTGATGCGGAACTTCATGACAGAGGTTCGCTACAATGCAGCGGGTAATTCGGTTGTGATGGAAAAAATACGCAAGTTGTCGTGATCAGAACTGCAACGCTGTGACCGGTCTTCACCTGCCCAACTGGTATCGCTTGCAGTTGCGAGAAGGATGAATTAGTGTAAAGAACTTGCTGAAAAACTACGATGGTTGATACGGAGGTGTGGCAGGAAGAAATCTGACCACTCGTTCGTGTCATCGTATTCACAATCCCCTGTAGCTCAGTTGGTAGAGCAGGCGGCTGTTAACCGCCTTGTCGTAGGTTCGAGTCCTACCGGGGGAGCTCTTCTTGATGATGGCTGCTGGAGAACTCTCCGGCAGCCATTTTTTGTGCGCCGACCGTCGCCATATCTGCAAGCATGTCAAAGGGTTGGCGAAACACCGGTGTCAGCTCGCCACTGGCCCAGATCGAGTTCGATAGTACAAATTCCAGCAGACGGCGTTTCTCACTCGCAGACTGCTCTTCGAACAAGTCGGCTGCCCTCGTGGCCAGCTCCATCAGCGCAATGCCCTCGTCCATGTAGGACTGAGAAGCACTCCGATGCTCTTCCAGCACTGTTCGCTGTTGGACCAGATAGTGGTCGAGAGATGTCTTCGCCTCGTACTCCTTACCCAGGTTGTACGGTGGAGACGATACGACTAAATCCACGGAATCATTGGGAAGCCTCCGGAGATACTCCAGCGTGTCACCAAGGTGAATCTTATTTACTGGCAACCTATTCTTCATTTCACTGTCTCGCCCTTCGTTTTTCGAAAAATCCTGATTATGACGATAAGCATCACACGCACTTGTCGTCTGGGGTCTTTGCCGAACTTTACGTGATGATGATGGTTCGTTACCCAATCAACAACCACCTTCGCCGAGCCTTCCACTCGTAATGCCCCACGAATCCCTACAATATAACCGTCGATTCGGTGGGTAATATTTACGTGGCTCTGTCGGAAACATCTGAGCTAGTGAAGTTTACTATCGCTGAGCTAGACTGTGACTTCGACGGGGGGGCTGTGGCCTTTCCGATATCAATCTGATGTTCATGCAAGGCAACTTGACCAACAGTACGACGACGGTGCCACTCACGGACGACCAATTTGACATGGTCGACAATAACATTATCGACAGCGCAGATGTCGGTGAGTGGCTGTCCAGTGCCGCCACGGCGAACTCGTTCGGAACGCCCTACCGTCGCGGCGACGCCAACCTTGACCGTGACGTTGACATCACCGACTTTAATACGTTGTCAACCAATTTTCGCCCGGCGGGGACGGCGACGTCTCACTTGAATGGAGACTGGAATCTGGGAAATTTTGACGGAGATGGAGACATCGACATCACCGACTTTAACGCACTGGCCAGCAACTTCATGCCTGGTGGTTACGGAGGCAGTAGCAGGCAAATACCTGAACCGTCGACGTTTTTTCTTTGCGTGTTGGGGCTTGTCGGCGCCGGCGTTTTACTCGTCAGCAAACGCCGTGAAAGCTATATTTTAGGCCAGCGAGCCTGATTTAGGTGTGTCAATACTAACCGAGAATATGCCACGGTCGTCGTTGTGCCCGTGAGATGAATCGATTTGCCTCATCGTCGCCGACGAATTGATACTCGGCCTGGTCAAAGACAATCTTACGCTTCAACAGCATGGCGATGTTGGCCATGTGACAGGCATTGACCGAGTGAGCATGAGTCCACACATCAGAGATGGGCATTTCTCTTGTTTTGATGCAGTGAAAGAAATTGGCCATGTGGCTTTTCAGCGGCATGCCACGGTAAAGCTTCCGGACCTCTTCGTTCAGCCACTGAACGTCCGAGGGACTGGCCGCGATGTCTTCAACGGGCTTGCCGGTCAATCCACCACGATTAACTCGAATCTTTCCTTTCTCCCCCTCAATAATGATTTCATTTTTTGAGCTGTCCATCCCAATCGTGTTGCCGTTGGCCAATTTCATCTGACACTCGAAACTTTTCGCCACGTTGTTCTGATTTGGTATTTTCGTTCGGCCGTCAAGGAATTCAAGAACGTTGACAGTGTCGGGGAGCCCAGGAAAAACCCCATGGCCTTCCACTTCAACAACTCCCGTCTCTGAGCCACCGAGTGCCCAAAGTGCGATATCCATGTGATGGACTCCCCAATCCGTGACCTGTCCGCCGGAGTACTCCAACCACCAGCGGAAATCAAAGCCAATCCGTTCCGGACAGAAATCGACGGCCGGGGCCTGTCCTAACCACATGTCCCATTGCAGATGACTTGGGACGTCCTTCGAGGGAAAAGGTCCGCCTGCATTCGCTTCATCGATCGAGCATTGGGCGTGTAATCTTTCGCCCAATCGCCCGCTGCGCGCAATGGCAACGGCTTTCAGGAAAAGCTGCTTGAATTCTGTCCGCTGCTGCGTGCCCACCTGAACAACTCGACCGGTTTCCTTTGCAACTCTCATGATCCGTCGACTTTCATCCATGGTCAGCGTGAGTGGCTTCTCGCAATAGACATCCTTGCCGGCTCGCATTGCTTCCACGGTGATCTTGGTATGCCAATGGTCGGGTGTGCCGCATGTAATTGCGTCAATATCCTCTCGTTCAAGGATTTTGCGATAGTCTGTGTAGATGTCGCACTTTCCGTTGAGTTGCGCAACGAATGTCTCAGCGTTTGAGGAATCGACGTCAGCGCAAGCCAGCACGTTTCCTAATTCGGAGGCTCGTCGTCCGATGTACCTGCCCTGCCCACCCACACCAATCGCGGCGAGATGCAGCCTGTCGTTTGCGGAGTTTGCCTGGACCTGTCGGCTTGAAAAAATGTAAGGAATCAACGTGGTCCCTGCGGCGGCAGTAGTTGCCCTGAGAAATTTACGACGATTTGTCTGTTTAACCATTTTTCTATCTTCGATGACTTAGTGTTAATATTGATTGCAGGAATTAGGTGGCACCGATCAACCAACCATTATATCTATCAGAATGAAACTGGACCTCCCCAGGTCGAATTTTGGCCGTGGGAGATCCCGACCGAAAAGACGCTCGAACGATTTGAAAAAAAGCGAGCCGAAGCTGACTTTTCGCGGTGAAATTTGACTGGAGCTTTTTCCACATTTGTGGAATTGACCGACAGTGAACTAAAAGCGCCGTGGCGGGAGTCGCCCCGGCGTTTATCTATTTTCCCGTTGTGGCCAAGGGATTCGCGACATAGCCGTCGACACTCCTTGACTCTCCGGTCGCAAAGCGAGAGCGCCGCGAGAAACCCAACGAGCTTGCCAGCAAGCCAAGTCTCCCCGAAACTCTCTCGCTCTCTGTTTAACAGAGCTCTTTGGGTTAACGCATTCGTGATTGACCGGCGTTGAAAGCGACCAACTCGCCCCGGGTTTTCAGCCGACCTTCTCGGTAACACGGAGTGACCGCAAGCTCAAGTTTCCCTGGCAGGTCCGGACATTCGACGAAACCACCATGGCCGCCCCGTGAAGTCCCAGGTGTGTTTGTGGTCGGGTGGGAAACACAGGACGGCATTTGGATCGGATCAGAACAGGACCGCTGCGGATTTGAGCCGGATAACCCGGAATCCATAGACGGTGGCATCCCGCAGATGAAGACGGATTCGAAAGGCTCCCTGGGCCACAGCCGGCGCCAGGTTCTCCTGCCCGTTCTATTTCACTTCCACCAGAGATCCGTTCTCGGTGACGGGTTGGCAGTCGGCTCTTGAGAATCCGGGCAGGGTCTTTCCATCCTCATCCAGAATCTCGACCTCGATCTTGCCACCCTCCGCTTCCGCGTTGAGAAACAGCGAGGGGGTCCCCCCTCTTGGCCAGGAGGGGGCGGGTCAGGAGGGTACCGTTCCCCTGGGCTCTCCAGCCCGCGAAGGCTCCCTGCTGGAAGAGGGCCAGCCCCAGGCCCCGGGTTCCCTCCCAGTCGTGAAGGGTGTGGTCGCTGGCCGTGTAGAAGACCGCCATCTGGCCGTCTACGACCGCCTCAGCTGGAACGGGACGGACGGAGCCGGCGTCCCACTGGCCCGGCGTGCCATCCAGAAAGTAGCCATCGCTGAAACGATGAAAATGGATGCCGTCCCGACTCAGACCCAGCTGACTTCGAAAGATCTCGGAATCGGCTTTGTAGCCATCCATGTACATGACGTACACATGGCGGGCCCGGCTGTACTTGAAGATTCCGGGACCGTAGACCTGCCAGTTGATGGGCTCCGAGTCGCCGATGCGGTGAACCGTCACCGGTGCGGACCAGTGGAAGGCGTCGGGACTGGTGGCCCGGCCGACGGCGCGCTTGCCCAGAACGTGTGTCCGGAAGTAGCCGGTGTAGAGGCCGATGCGGTCATCCCAGA
Source organism: Planctomycetota bacterium (assembly GCA_963578105.1). Taxonomy (GTDB): domain Bacteria; phylum Planctomycetota; class Planctomycetia; order Pirellulales; family Pirellulaceae. The sequence continues at coordinate 4,386 of CAUZBP010000061.1, read as the reverse complement.
AGAAGAGGTTCTGGGTATCAAAGCCGCCCAGCCGGTTCACATAGGAGGTGAAACTCCAGTGGATGCCGTCGGGTGAATAGCCGATACCCACACCCGGTCCCCGGAAGTCCCACCGGTTGAGTAGCATCTTGAACCGGCGCTGCGGATCCGGTTCGGCGTAGTCCTTTTCGACCCAGTAGACGGGAGTTCCCCGGGGCTCCCTGTTGGGATCCAGGAAGAGGATGTTGTTGCGGGTCGATCCTTCGAAGGCGACCAGACCCAGCTCCGGTTTCTCCCAACGGATCCCGTCCCGGGACTGGGCGTACAGGCAAAGGCTCGGTTTGGTCCCTTCCTGGGCTCGCCTCAGGATCTGGTACCACATCCGGTACAGCCCCTCCTCCTCGTCGTGGAGAATGGCCACGTAGTTCAGGATCCCCTGCCGCTCCCAGGGTCGATCAATGAGCAGGACCGGGTTGGCTGCATGTTTGCGGAGCCGGGCCGGAACCAGTCGAAGACCGCTTTGCTCCTGGATCAGCTCGTTGTCATGAAGGAACAGCTCGGCCTGCCGGTTGAGCACGATGGCCTCGCCCGCCTGGATGCCAGCTGGCACGGCCAGGATAAGGACGCTGATCGTGTTCCTGACACTCGGACTGACTGAGTAACTGCATGGCTTTCTCCAACTTCGCTCTCAAGTGACGGGATCTCTACTGATAGTGATTTTAATCCCCATTCGGGGACTTTCACAGGTAACCTTGAAACCGGCGGCTTCCGTCTCCCACGCCCCGCCGCAGCAGAGCCGGGTTCACTGTGGCAGGAACGTCACGGCCACGGGTTCACACGCGTGCAACTTCAGTCAATTTCTACGCAAGAATGCCGCGAACCACGTTGCCGGCAACGTCGGTCAAGCGAAAGTCGCGACCGTTGAACCGGTAGGTCAGCCGCTCGTGGTCGGATCCCCACTAGATGCAGGATTGTGGCATGGAGATCATTGATGCTGACTGCTTCCCCACAAAATTCACCAGGCAACCCGGCACCACGAACGTCTTGACGATTCGCTCTGATACCAGGGCCTGCCCCCGGCCGAAGTGGCTCGTATTCCCGGGGTTTCTGAGCGAACGGTGAAACGACGTTGGCAAACGGCTCGCCTGAATCCAGCCGACAGCCTCTCTCAGATGCCCCAGTAACGCCGGTATTCACTCCTGTTTGTGCTAACCGCAAGAGAACCCCGCGATTTTATCAATGGCGCCGTTGAGCTTCAAATCCTGGTCAACGAACCCCGTGGGCTGAAGGCGGTCTTCTGGTTTCCCTCCGGTGTCGGTTTTCTTGTCAAAAGTGCAGATTCAAAAAAGGTTGCCGACAGGTGCCTATATATAATGTCTCATCTGCGGGCCGCCGGCCCAGTCCGAAACTACAACCATCGTCTTCCTCCGTGACGGTATTGTTGTAAAGAGTCTTGAACACCATCGAATCCGCGTCACTCACCCTGTTACCCCCCCTTCTCATCAAAAGAGCGGTAGGGGGGTCGTGTAATCGGTCCGAGCGTACCAATCGCCAGGAAGGGTTTACGGCCTATTTTGGTCAATTTCGCTGCTGAATGCCGTTTCCGTCTATCCATTTGTCCCCTCATCGGTTTTGTTGTGGGTAGTTCACATAGCCGGGCGCATTCGTCGGCCGGTAGTGAGTCGCGGATGGCGGTGGCGAGTGGTTCGAGCAGCTCAGTGCGAACCACTTTCCGCTCGTTGGTGCAAACCCGGCTGCAAACCACCGAAAGAGTCGCCGTAAAACTTGCCCTCTCACCGGCTTGCAATTCCAGGTCGCTTGACTGTCAATCCGGTAGTTGCGGGTTGGCAGTCCCGTCGACCTCGCTGAGGAAACCCCCGTGTTAGTTTGTAAAACGTTTTAGTGTAGTGGTTTATAGCTGTTATCGTCTGAATGGTGGAAACCTTCAGTTTCCACCTACTTGCCGTGGGTTACGAGCCGGTGTGGCGACTTACTGATGCGTTTTCTGCTGCACCTGGGGCTCCATCGTACAACTCCACGGGTATCTGCAGATATTATTTCTCTGAGACGGCCATCAATGGCCAATCCGCGCAGAAACTGCGTATTGAGGAAATTCCATGTTGGTAATGTGGGACTCGCACGACCGCCGCAGCGTCTGAAACAGGTCCTCCCCAGCAGCCACGGTTCGTAAATCTCATCGACCCTGACGACAACCGGAACCTGCTGTCCGCTTCTGACCTCTTGGGAGACTCTACTCGGGACGACGGCTCACTTGCCGTTTCCTCAACCTTTAACTTCTCCAAAACATTAAGAAATAAAAGAAAATAATTAATGGATATAAAGGTTGCAATCAAAATAAAACCCATTAATATAAGACTTCAGTTAATTTCGGTAAGTTAGAACGTTACGGATGCATGAGATGATTGCGCAATTTATGCGTAGTCAGGGGGAAACCGGGCTTCGTGAGTGTAATGTAGCCTGTTTTCCGCAGCCGGAACGTAGCTGTTAACGGATCAAGTTTTATTCGAGCTTTAGTCTTGTTTGAACGTATAAAAAACAGTTTTCGGCGAAATAGTCAGCCCGATCGGCGTGCCGATCGATCTGGCTTGGCGCGACGTGCCGCAGTCGAAACGTTTGAAAAGCGGATCATGCTGGCGGCAGATTTGTCGCTTGACACCTCCTTAGATCCCGACGAGTCAATCTACGCAGAAATTGCCGCGGTTGAAGTGGAAGCTGTTGAGACGGCACCACTTGCAGCCGACAGCGAAACCTCTCCCAGCGCGGCGGCAGGGAACGTCGTCGACGCCATCTTTGCAGCCGATTCGGAAGACGAGACGTTGGATTGGCAAGAGGTGTCGGAAGGCAGCCAAACTCAGCTGGGGGAATCAGCAGACGAGCTGTTTGCGGATCTGGACGAGGGCTTTTTCGACCCCGAAACCGAGCTGGCTGAGGACGCTCTGGCAGCGCTCACAGCAGTCGAAAATTCACCGGTCGCAGACCCCGCAGCAGACCAATTGGACCACTCCGACAGCACGGCAAATCTGGTCAGTTCCGCAGCCGAATTTAGCTGGCCGGCGGCCAACGATACGGCCGAAATTGCTGACCAAATCACCGAACAACAGCCGGGCGAATTACCGCTCGCAAGTGATACCAGTACGGATGATTCAACCGACTCGGTCCGCGGACCGCCGGCAGCCGCAATCGCAACAAACAGCTTATTTTCCAGTAATTATCTAAATTCTGACGCTTCGGTTTCCGGCGATGCGTCAAGTCATACTACCACGGTTTATGTCGACGACGACTGGGCTGGACTGGCCTCCGGCGTGGACCCTGACGGAACCGGCCCCGGCACGGCAATCGGAACCGATGCCTTTGCAACGATCCAGGCCGGGATCAATGCTGCGACTGCTGCGGACGATGGCACTGTGATCGTCTACGACCACGCGGGTGCCGGTTACAACGAAGCACTGACATATACGAGCGCGACCGCTGAACTGAATCTCGAAGCGGCAACTGGTAACAGTCCGGTTGTCGATGGATCGGGCCTGTTCGCGGAAGGTCTTGATGTCAACGGAACAAGTACGGTGGTTTCTATCGATGGACTGACGTTCCAAAATCATTTTTCCGACGGCGTCCACAGCGAAGGTTCTGTTACCCTCCTCAGTACAACCATCACCGGTGGATTCAATGGAATCGTGGTGAGTGGTGGTACGGTCACGATCCAGGACAGTAGTGTCACCGGCGCCACCATTTTTGGGGTCCAGGTCGTAGGTGGCGGTCAGGCTAATATCGACGCTAGTCAGATCAGTGGCAATGGGAATGCGGGTATTATCGTCAGCAACGGTGGGGCGACGACTAGCCAAAGCACGATCACCGGCAACCTGACAGGAATTGTCGTCACCTCCACAGGCACAGCCGTTGTAAATCAGTCGGACCTATCCGGAAATACCAGCGGCAAAGCAATTCAGAACGCCGGTGCAGCTCCCGTCAACGCCTCCAGCAACTGGTGGGGCACCAACATCGTAGCCAACATTCAGGCCGCCAACACCGGTCTGGTCGACTTTACCCCCTTCCTCAATGTGGGGACCGACACCGATGAAGGCGCGACCGGCTTCGTGGGTGACTTCACCACGGTGAACGTTACTCCGCTCGGATCGCAAGTCGGGACCACCGGGCGTGTTCAGGAAGGTGTGGACGCGGTTGCCGACGGCGGCACGATCAACATCGCCGACGGCACGTACACCGAAGCGGTTGTAATCGACTCGAAGGGCATGACGTTAACCGGCGAAAGCCAGGCTGGCGTGATCGTCCAGGCGACGACAACGACGGATGCATTGGCGAACGGCCCATCATCGAGCAACGTGTTCTCGGTAGGCTACAACGATGCAACGGGCACGGCTGGCAAGG
>CAUZBP010000060.1:0-31398 GCA_963578105.1 Planctomycetota bacterium | reverse complement strand
CCGTTCGCTACTGGGGAGCCACCGGACTGGGTAACATCGGACCGGAGGCATCCGCTCACCAGGCCCTGATGACACAACACTTGAGCGACCCCTCGATAGCCGTTCGCGTGGCCGCCGCACGTGCGCTGTGCCGCATGGGACATGCCGGCGATGCGCTGACCACCATCACCACCGTGTTATCCGAAGGAAAACAATGGGAACGCTTACAAGCAGCCATCGTACTGGATGAAATCGACGAACTTGCCATTCCGGTGATCCAAGAGATGCACGCTGCATTGAACCCACGACCCGAGTTTTTCGCAAGAGGAAAATACGTCGTCCGGGTCATCAATCGAGCGCTGAATCAACTGGAAGGCACCGCGCGCATCGTACGATGAGCAAGGGGTCACCAAAAATTGCAACTCCGAGAACATCTCAATGTTCCGGGCCGCGGTTCCCCCGGACTATTTTTCCCGGAGCGAAACTCCAGCAAACCGCCAACCAAGACCGGCGACGAAGTGGAAAGTGATCGCACACCATGCGAACGGTATTTTCCGGCCCCGCTTACGCCGCCTGTTGCGAGACCTGGCGACGGCGGAGAACCACCGGAACCGGTCCGTTCAGTTGCAGGGTGAACAGGTTCATCGATTCCACGTGGAGTGGGGTCTCCGAACCTGTCGAGATCGCATAATCTTTGAGAATCGACGCGACGGCCGTGGTAACGATCGACTTGGCAAGGTACTCACCCAAGCAGGCCTGCGGACCTACTCCAAATGGAAAATAGGTCCCTGCTGCGCGATACTGCTGCAACCGACCCTCCAATCGTTCCGGTCGAAACGCCAGAGGATCGTCATAGTACCGTTCGTCACGGTGGATGACAAAAGGACTGATGTAGACATCCGTTCCGGGTTTGACAACCGCTCCGCTTGGCAGCGTATGTCGCGCGCGCGCCTGACGTGAAATCAACCAGCCCGAGGGAAACAGTCGTAACGTTTCATGAATCGCCAGCGTGGTAAGCGGAAGCTGCTCGGTACAACTGGCTCCCGGTGTCCAATCGACCTGGTCCAGTTCGTCGTGAATGCGCCGCTGGTATTCGGGGTGCTTCGCCAGCAGATACAGCACAGCGGTAATCGAGTTAGCCGTGGGCTCGTAAGCCGCCAAAAAGGTGGGCAGCGTGTGGTCACTGATCTGTTCGTCGCGTAACGCCTTACCGCTCCGGTCACGGAAGGCCACCAGTTCGGAAAGAAGATTGAACTCCTCTTGAGGCTGCCGACGTCGATCTCGAATCCGCTCGGCCATTTTCTGATCCAAGGCCGCCAACACTTTACGGTAAACACGATTTCTCTTAAGCGGCAGCCACGGAGGTGGCGTCACCAGCGACCGAACGTTTTTAACAAATTGCCGATGCCCGGTCTGAATGGCCTCAAGAGCCTCCCGCCCGAGTCGCAACTCGTTGACGCCAAAAATCACCCGAGAGGCAACACGCAACGACAGTTCCATAATTTCAGAAACAAGTTCCAATGACTGTCCGTCTTCCCAGTCCGCCGTATGGTCTGAAATGACGCTGGCAACCCCCCCGTCGAAACTGCCGATACTGCGTCGTCGAAACAGCGGCTGAATCAGACGGCGACTTGCGAGGTGGTCTTTTCCCTGGCGTGTGAAAAGACTACGTCTCAGAAACCGCCGAAAACCACTCTGAAATCCTGTCCGACCAAAGGTCTCTGCGTGCTCGACCAGTATGTAGCGAATATCCCGAGGTCGGTTGACCACCAGCGTTGGACGTCGCAAACGCAATGCCACGTTATCTCCCAACTTGGCACATTCTGTCATGACCCGCAGCGGATCGTCGTTTATCTGAAGTCGGTGTCCCCACACCGGGTGCGCCCCCCCAGCTCGAACCACCCCATCCCCACGGTCACCGCCGTGCGTGATGTCTGCTACTTCCGAACCGACAACCACATCACGCCAGGTGCTTACAAGGTATCTTCGGGCGTTACGAAAGTCGGCCACAGACCGCCAGTCTGTCCGGCACGCTTTTTGAAAATAAACTCGCGTTTGGAAGTGCATCCCAGCACGGTGGTAAGACCTTGCCCGATCACGGAGCAGGCGAGCCGCGTACCGGTTTTTAAACTTGAACGCCGCTGGAGGCAAAATGTCTGGATTAAACACCGCATCCACCAACTCGGTCCCCGCGTTCTTGATTTCTCCCATGTTGTCGCGCAGACGACCCGAGTGATCGTGAACCTCCATGAGGACATCGGTGATCGCCACCGCGGGAAAATGCCAAAGTGTCTGCGCAACACACGCCGTCTCCATCCCACAACGAATTCGACCAAGGTAGGGTCGCAAGAGTCCGACACCGTCACGATGGATCGCCGTGGCGCCGGTGCAGATATCCAACTTGCCTGCCAGGAACCTCGAAAAATTCTTTTGCGATGACGATGTGAGCTGAACTGGTAGCGAAAAACGCTGTCGATCTGTGTGAACGTTGACGTAGCGTCCGACCACCATGCCAAGGGAAGGGTTCTGCTGGGTCGCCCGGCGCAGGTTCGTGAGAGCACCCGGGCAGAGGCGGTCATCGGCGTCCAGGAAAACCAAGTACCGGCCGAGTGATTCTTCATACCCCTTGCGGCACGCAAGGTAGGGTCCCTGGTTGCACTGCTGAAAGTATCGCAACCGCCCGCCATAGGACCGGGCAATCTCCGACGTGTCGTCGGTGGACCCATCATCGACCACAATTAACTCGAAGCCGTCGCCCTCTTGCGCCAACACAGAGTCGATCGCACGACGAAGATAACGCCCGTAGTTGAACGCCGGAATAACGACCGTAAAATCACATCCGTCCATTCGTTCTCTTGTTGCTTACGAGGAAAAGCGAACTCTTTGAGTCACAAAGCCCGTTCAGCTCACTTGTTCAAGGGACCGGGCTAAAAGCAGTCCTGGAACAACCGTTCGCCAAGCAACGTGCTAGCTGCGCGGTCCTCGATCCGGCCTACTTCGGCGTATTGTTATCGGCACAATCGATGTAATCGATAAAGTTTAAATCTGATTGCCATCGCCAGACGATACATCAATGCGGACCGGTGTCCGATTTGGTTGACACCGGTGACCGGTAGTACCGACGTTGGCGACTTCGTGCTCACTCAATACGACCAGATTTACTGATGAAAACCGCCCTGGTAATTGACCGTTTCGACCGCACTCTGGGCGGTGCCCAGCAATGGACAGGTCAATTCGCGGAGTGGCTCCTGCGTCAAGGCTGCGAAGTCCATGTGCTCGCGCGCCAGTTCGGCAAAGAAGAATTGTCGATGGCGATTCAACCTCACCTCCTTTCGGGAGGACGTTCACCATTTTCCTTTGCGTCGGCAGTAGAACGTTATTTGCCGAGACTTTCCCCCGACGTTACTCACGACATGGGTGTCTCCTGGTCAAGTGACATTTTTCAACCGCATTTTGGCTCGAGAATTGCAAACCGGGAACGCAACAACGCGTGCCGCCCGAAATGGCAACAGGGAATCCATCGCCAGCTCACACGTCAACTTCCCCGTTATCGCCACATCAACCAATTTGTGGCCCGCCAGTACGCGTCCCGTCAACGAGTTTATATTGCGCTCTCCCAGATGGTGGCTCGTGACATGCAGCGATTCCATGGTGTGCCGTCGCACATGATTCAGACCATCCATAACGGTGTTGACATTGATCGGTTTTCACCGACAAATTGCTTCCCGAACCGAAGTCACATTCGAAGAAAATTGGGGATCACTGACCACGAGATCCTGTTGCTGATTGTGGCCCACAACTTCCAGCTCAAAGGATTACCAACTCTCGTACGAGCACATCGCAAGTTGGTCCAACAGGGTTTGCCGGTACGCTTGGCAGTGTGTGGCGGAAAACATCTTCGGGGATCTCTCCCAAGATCCTTCGGCTCGGATGCCGGCATTTGGATGCTAGGACCTGTCGAAGATCCGCTGCCGTTCTATGCGGCCGCCGATATCTATGTCCACCCCACGTACTACGACGCTTGCAGCCTCGTCGTCTTGGAAGCCATGGCCTGTGGCCTACCGGTCATCACCACCACCTGGAATGGTGCGGGAGAACTGATTTCGCACGGACGTGAAGGGTTTTTGATGACGGACCCCACCGACACGGATGATCTCATTCGGCACCTGGTGGCTCTGATGTGTCCCGACAAACGACGAGCCATGGGGTTGGCGGCACGAGCGTTGGCGGAGCAACACACCACAGAACAAAACTTTCAGCAACTTTGGAAACTCTATACACGGTATCTTGTGGCGCCGTCACGGGCAGCGTAGGACGTCCACGTACATCAACGGCACGAAGAACCAAACCCGAAGACGACAGGCACACCTACCTCCCTTCTTTCCACTGCAGCCAACGGGCCCAATCCTTGCCACTCCCATCGGGCGTTACGCAGCCGGGCCTTTTCACGGCGTGACAATCCCGGAAAACAGCTTCCTGGTTCGCTGCTTTCTTCCCGGGCTTTTGATAAACTACAGCAGGGGGCGTCATCTGCACCATCACCGGTCCGCACCAGCGGGGCGCAGTAACGCTATTGTCTCGGGAGATCCCGATCCGGCATGGTGAATACCAGTTACCTGTCAAAACGTTCGAATTCCTGCCGCCTTCGCGGGCGGGTGACTGGTGGTCGACAGCCTCCCTGGAAATCACAATTTGAACCACCATCTTTTGTCACACTGCCGTTCCATGGGCGCCGTTATGCCAATCAGGCTGCGAAATCGCAGATCCATTCTCCTGGTGTTCTTCTGCATGGTTGCCTTAAGTTCATTGGTCCTTCTGGAAATCCAGCCGACGTTTGCCCAGAAAACCGTATTACAGCCGGAAGCCACCGCACCCGCACCCCGGATCGATCCCAGGTTTTTCGGACTGAATATCCCTCAGGGGGAAATTCGGCCCGGAGGGAACAAACGAGTCGTCACGACAGATGAAGCTGGCAAGGCCATCGTGGCCCTACTACATGCCCGCGTTGGAAAAAACGGCATCGTGATGCTGCCCGACGGCAAACTCGTGAGCCGAACTCCGGCAGAAGCTTCTGCTACGCAGCGCCCATTCGTACCCCTAAGCCACGATGAAACCGCGCGGGCCCTGCAGCTTGACAAACAACTGGCCCGCCTGACGCTGCGTGAGACAAAACACTACGTGTTTCTCTACAATACGAGTCCGGAATTTGCTGACATGACGCGAAGGATTCTGGAAACGCTGCTGCCAGGTGTCATGGGGTACTTAAAAAATATGACACTTGAAGTCCACGAGCCAATCCTGCCGCTGGTAGTCATCATGTTTCGTACGAGGCAGGAGTACCAGAATTTTCAGCGCATGCCTGCGGGTGTTGTTGCCTACTACAACACCGTGTCGAATCACGTTGTGATGACGGAAGAAACTTCTATTGAAAAGCTCAAGCAGGAACTGGGGCTCCAACAGTCCATATCAACGATCGCCCATGAGGGAGTTCACCAAATCCTGCACAACGTCGGAGTTCAACAGCGGCTATCGGTCTGGCCGATGTGGGCTTCCGAAGGTTTTGCAGAGTACCTCTCGCCCACGTCCTTCGGAAAACGAATGCGTTGGAAAGGGGCAGGCAAGGTGAACGATCTACGCATGTTCGAAATCGAACGGTATCGAAAGGGCCGTCCCGCCGGCACCGAGGCCGGACAACTCGTTGAACATACTGTCGGTGCTGCACGACTCTCCTCAACAGGCTACGCTACCGCCTGGGCTCTGACGTATCATTTGGCGCGTGCGCAAAAAAAATCCTACGCGACCTACATCCGGAATTTGTCCGAGATTGGACCGCTACAAGGCAGTATTCAATCCGACAAGGCATCGATGATTGCGGAAAACAAGCGGTTGTTTGCCAGACATTTCGGGAGTGATTTTGCGAAGATCGAAGCAAGTGTGCTCAAGCGACTGGACTATTTACCTTACAACGATCCGTTTTCCGAATGGCCACACTTTGTGACGTTATTGAATTACGGAAAACGCGGAAACGAGCGCCAAGCCGACGTCTTCCACACGTACCGGATGGCTGTGAAATGGGGTGAAAACCAAATTCAAAAACTGCCGAAAGACAAACAAGTTGCAGCCCAATATGACGTCGTCCCTTTTCCAGATCGCCGCAGGGCTCAAATCTATCTGAAACGTTGGTTGCGACGCCGTGTCAAGTGACGGCTGCCGACTGTGCTACGCCACCGCAGGCAAATCATCCACGAGTTCGCGATAGCGATGAACCGCTGAGTAGCTAATCCATCCCATGTAGGCATTGGTAGCGAGTGAGGCAAATAGTCCTAGAAGCAAAAATCCTGCAGACCAGCTACGTGTTGAGGAGCGTTCTTGCTCCTGGTGAGCCAGCGACTGATCTGTCTCCTCCCCACCCTCTACTTGATGCCTGCCAAAGTCTTCACCTGGCCCGGGCATTTCACGGACGACAACACCTGTTTCCATTGATTCCGCAGGAAGCGCACCCGTCCTCGCGACTCCTGTTCCCTGCGGTTCGGGGTCCTCGTATCGCGGCGCGAGTTCCGCCTGCGTGACCGCTGAGTCCAAGTGCTGAATTGTTGGCTGAAACGGCGCTGTGGTCCGGTCCCAGTCCTCGCGTTCTTCCGCTGGCTGTTGATCCGATCCCGTTTCGGGCTGCTGTGAAGTTTCCGGAGGGGACGAGTAGCGTGATTCCAACGTTGCCTGAGAAGGCGGGCTCTCGGCCCCCTCGCCCGGCGGAGACTGCTCCAATTCGGTGTAGCGAGAACCACTTGCCTGTTCGTGTCTCAACCGTTCCGACTGCGAATTCAGCTGACTGGCAGTTTCCAGCGGATAGGGATCTGAGGGAGTTATTTCCGTGGGCAACGCCATTTGAGAAAGATCCGAACCGGGGAGGGCAGTACCGGATTCCAACGACTGCAAGGGCGCGTTGACCTCCGTCGAATCGTCGTCCGGAGTTCGTTCAAGAACAGATCTCGATTGGTCCAACACATCGTTGTGCGTTACTTCAGTTACCGCTTCGGCCGGTAACACGTGAGTCTGGATGGAAATCGGGCCAGAAACACTGCCAGTATCCGGAAAAGGTCCGGGGATGGCATCGCGATCCGTGGGTGCGGCCAGCGAGAGTTCCGGGGAATCGAACGTTCCCCCATCCTGCGGCAAAGGCTGGCGTCCCACCTGAATTCGAAATTGTTGGATCCCACGTAGCTCGGGAGGAATTTGGCTGACGATGGGCGATCCTTGGTGCAAGGCCTCAAGAGACCAAGGTTCGATCTGAATGATGTACTCCAAGCCACCATCTTCGTGTGGTTGCCAACCGTAATCGACCCCACACACAACTGCAACTGCCAGAATCCACGTACCGGCCATGGTTTCCACTCCTTGAATCCAAAAATTCCGTGAGGTGTCCATGGTAGCGTCAAACTTCTGCTTGCGTAAAGAGAAATGCAAGTTAGCAGCGTCTCATCCAGATAGAACCTGTCTGGCACCACCGAGGGACTTCCCCAACGGACCAGAACTGCTAGCAACAGGCGGTCGGTCCGTCCGGCGATGTACCCAGTCGAACTTCCGTCGTTTGTCGTCTGTCGGTAGCCTGTCTGTGGCTCTTCGTTGGACATCTTGTCCCAAACCACAGATGCTGGACTCCAGGGGTCTCGTCGGTGCCTGAATTGAAATCCGCCCGTTGGAAATGGCTCGTTCGCGTATTCCAAGTGCTGCTGTTTGCGGCAGTCGCGTGGGGAATCTGGACGTGCATTCATAACGCGCTGAACGAACTCGGTGAGCACCGTTTGTCCTGGAAAGACTTCCATCCGGGCTGGCTTGTTCTGTCCGGATTTTTCTACCTGATGGGCATGCTTCCCGCCGGCCTTTTCTGGCATCGCATCCTGCACGGAGTGAACGAACGACCTCGACTGATCGAAACGTTACGCGCCTACTACATCGGTCACCTCGGCAAGTACGTCCCGGGCAAAGCCATGGTCATCGTGATGCGCGCCGGCCTGCTGGGTGGCGCCGGCGTGAACAAGACAACTGCCGCTGTCACCATCTTCATGGAAACCCTGACTCAAATGACGGTCGGCGCCGCCTTCGCCGCAGCCGTGATCGCCGTCCGTTATAGTCAACACTGGCAACTTCTCGTCCTGGCCCTCTCGCTGATGTTGTGCGCCGGACTTCCCACCGTGCCCGGAATTTTCCGACGTCTGGTCCGTTGGCTGAGAGTCGCGCAGCTTAATCCGGAAATCGAAGAAAAGTTAAATGGCATTACCTTCCGGCTAGTAGGACTTGGTTGGCTTTACAACCTGGCTGGATGGTTGGTTCTGGGACTGAGTTTGTGGGCAGTGCTGCATGCCATTCCCACAAAAACAACTGTTATCGGCAACGACGTGGAAACATTGCTGCTTTTATCTGCCACCAGTGCTCTGGCGATCGTAAGTGGCTTTCTTTCCCTGATACCCGGCGGACTGGGGGTTCGTGAACTGGTGATGATGTCGCTGATGACACACGAACTGCAACTGGGGGCCGTCCTACCTGTGATCGCCAGCATCACCATTCGACTGGTCTGGCTGGGAGCCGAACTTGTTGCCGCCGCCGCAGGAGCCCTGATGGCAACGCGACCGGTCAGCCCAGCAGAGACTCCGGACTGACGAAGTCTCCTATTGCCAAACTGGTTCATTCCATGACAGGGACCCGAAACCACTTTGTCGGACTCTTTGAAGAAGGGTTTCCGTGGCCGTCGACGCGTTTCGGGTGCGAAACTGCGCAACCTTGTCAGCAGCTCGAACATTACAAATTGGCGGGTGTCCAGCAGTTCCCACCGGGCAGCGTTGCTTCCTGAAAGATTCGTCGTACGACAAGGGACATCGACAACGCCCGACACCTTTCGCCGGCACACTACCCCCTTCCCACATACGGCATTTCGGTTGCCATGATCGTCATGAATTGGACATTGGCATCCAAAGGAAGATCGGCCATGTAAACCACGGCACGTGCCACATGCTCTACGTCGATACTCGGCTCGACGGCACGGGAGCCATCCGCTTGAATCCTGCCGACCTCCAAATCAGCGGTCATGTTCGTTTTCGCATTGCCAATGTCAATTTGCCCACAGGCGATGTTGTATTTTCGTCCTTCCAAAGAAGCCGACTTGGTGAGACCTGTCACGGCGTGCTTCGTGGCATTGTAAGCCACGGCATGAGGGCGTGGCACGTGAGCCGAGATAGAACCATTGTTAATAATTCGACCTCCCCTGGGAGTCTGAGCCTTCATGATTCGGAACGCGTGTTGAATGCACCAGAAGACACCACTCAGGTTGACACGCAGCAGAGAATCCCAGTCCTCAACCGGCACGTCTTCCAGCGGCCTGGTCGTGATGTTGCTGCCCGCGTTGTTAAACAACACATCCAACCGACCGAACTTGTCCTGAGTCGTGGCAAAAAGGCTCTCCACCGATTGCGGATCGGAAACGTCCGTCACGATGGGGATTGCATTCACTCCGGACGAACCTGCCTCCTGGACCGTTTCCTGTAACTTTTCCAAGCGCCTGCCCGCCAACACCACCTGGTAGTCCCGCTGCAGCAACTCCAACGCAACCGCCCTGCCGACCCCACTCCCTCCGCCGGTCACAATCGCACTCTTTTTCGTTGAATTCATCCTGTTTGACACCCCTTCAACCCACCCTGAAAGCGGAAATTGGAAAAATAGAAAATCTTACTATACCGCATCTCGACTCCACCGAGCTGATCGTTATCTGTTAGAATAGCCGGGCCGGGTCCTTGAACCCGTAGAGCATTGAAACTTTCAAGTGACTCCGGGCTAACCGGTCTCGTTAGCCACTTCTACCGCCACAAGAACGATCCGACGAGCCATCTCGAAAAACTGTTCTCCGATCGCAGAACGCATCTTAATTTAGCCGTTTGTATCAGCATTGGAAAGAAACCCGGAGGGTTCCAAGCACGTGAAATCCATCTCGCTACCACCGAATCCCAGGTTTGCAGTTTTTCTTGCCGCTGCATTGGTAATTTTTTTGATCCACGCCGCCGCCGCCCAGGATTGGACTGAGTTTCGTGGCTCGACCGGACAGGGACTGTCCACGGCAAAACGACTGCCGCTCCATTGGGATCCTTCCTCCTTCTCCGGATGGGAAGTGGAAATCGCCGGAAAAGGATGGTCATCACCCATTGTTTATCAAGGGCGATTATATCTGACCGCGGCATTACCGCTGGAAGACGGCGACGTGGGTGATCAATCCCTGCGCGCGATGTGCCTCGATGCCAAAACGGGAATCACGGTTTGGGACGTCGAGGTCTTCCAGCAAATACAAGGAGAGAAGACGCGTATTCACGCGAAAAATAGTCATGCCAGTGCCACACCGATCACGGATGGCAAGCGAATTTACGTCCATTTTGGGCCTCAGGGCACCGCAGCTCTCGGTCTTGATGGCCGACTTTTATGGACCAATCAAACGCTTGAATATGATCCCCAGCACGGAACCGGCAGTTCTCCTATTCTTTCGGGAGATCTCGTCATCTTCAATTGTGACGGTGCAGACGTGGCTTTCGTCACCGCCCTGGACCAGGCCACGGGAAAAGAACGATGGCGCACGATGCGACCGGGGGGTGTGAATCGAACGTTTTCCTTCTCGACGCCCCTGGAAATCGAGGTCAACGGTAAAACTCAAATCGTCAGTCCGGCCAGTGATATTGTTTGCAGCTACGATGCAGAAACAGGAAAGGAAATCTGGCATGTGCGTTACCCGGAACACTGGTCCGTGGTTCCACGGCCCGTGTACTCGCAGGGGATGGTATTCGTATGCACCGGATACCAGCGTCCCGCCGAGTTGTTGGCCATCCGCACAGACGGGAAAGGTGATGTCACGGAAACACACGTTGCCTGGCAAACTGGCGCCAATGTTCCATACAATCCCTCGCCCATTGTTGTAGGAAGTGAGATTTACATGGTCAGCGACGACGGTGTCGCTAGCTGTCGTGACGTGCTCCAGGGCGACCTTCATTGGCGCAAGCGTTTAGGAGGCAACTATTCCGCCTCGCCGATCTACGGCGCCGGACGAATTTATTTTCAAAGCGAAGATGGACAATGTACCGTGATTCAACCGGGCACAGAATTCCGGCAGCTCGCAAAAAACGAAATGGGAGAAAGATCACTGGCCTCATTTGCCGTTTGGGATGATGCGCTTTTCATTCGCACCCTTTCGCACCTCTACCGCATCAATTCCGAGGCGGGACTGTAAAAAGGGTCTGCCACAGGCAGGGCCAAGCTGGAACCGTGGCCGCGAGGGTTCGTGGCACACCCCGTGGTGAAACGCTCCCCGACGAATTCCGCTAGTCGAATCTGTCAAACTGCCTCTTGCGGAATTGCCCGGATCCTGTCAGAATCCCCCAATAGTGTAAATTTGTTCACTATCCAGTCGGAGTCGAGGGGGAGCCTGAGCATGCTGGCAAAATTGAAGACCTTTTTTTTAGTTGGAATTGACGCGGTACCTGTCGAAGTCGAAGTCGACATCTCTTCGGGGGCACTGCCGAAGACCGTGCTGGTTGGCTTGCCCGAAGGCGCCGTCAGGGAAAGCACCCACCGCGTCGAACGGGCGATGGTGAATTCCGGTTTCAACCGTCCGCAGGACCGAGTGGTCATCAACCTGGCTCCCGCGGAACTTCCCAAACAAGCCGCCTCGTTTGATCTGCCGATGTCTCTGGGCATTCTAGCCGGGAGTGGTCAGATCCAGTCGGAACGCTTCGACCAGTACGCGGTGGTGGGCGAATTATCACTGGAAGGTTACACACGTCCCGTGAAGGGCGCTTTGTCGATGGCCATCGCGGCAGCCCGCCAAGGCAATTTGCGCGGACTGATTGTCCCCATGGCCAGCGCCGCGGAGGCGGCCGTTGTAGAAGATCTGGAAGTCATCGGGGTTTCCAGTTTGACGCAGGCCGTGGCGTTCTTTACCGACGAGATCCCGATTGAACCGACGCCCTCGCGTCTGGACGAATTATTCAACCAGTATTCACACTATGATTTCGACTTTGCTGACGTGCGCGGTCAGGAAATGGCCAAACGCGCGATCATGATTTCGGCAGCCGGGCAGCATAATTTGCTGATGATAGGACCACCCGGTTCAGGAAAGACCATGCTTGCCAAGAGGATCCCGACGATCCTTCCGCCGTTAACCGCTGACGAGTCGATCGAAACCACGCGCATCTACAGCGCGATGGGACGTCTTTCCCAGGACCAGCCGTTGATGGCAATCAGGCCATTTCGTACGCCCCACCACACCATCAGCAACGCAGGCCTGGTGGGCGGCGGTTCCACACCCATGCCGGGTGAGATCACGCTCTCCCACAACGGAATTCTGTTTCTTGACGAACTACCCGAGTTCAGCCGGTCGACACTGGAAGTTCTTCGTCAGCCCCTCGAAGATCGAACCGTGACGATTTCCCGTGCACTTACTTCAACAACTTTTCCAGCCGACACCATGCTCGTGGCAGCGCTGAACCCGTGTCCCTGTGGTTACCGAGGGGACACGCGTCGTTCCTGCCAGTGCTCCCTCCCGCAAGTCGAACGTTACATGTCAAAAATCAGTGGTCCGCTGCTCGACCGGATCGACATCCATATCGAAGTCCCTGCCGTACCTTTTCAAGAACTCTCGTCAACGGGTGCCGGGACTTCCAGCAGTTCCATCCGGGAACAGGTGTCCACAGCTCGCCAGGCTCAAGCAAAACGTTTTCACTGTACGAAGATCCGCAACAATGGACAAATGACGTCCCGCCAGGTTCGTGAATATTGCAAGCTCAACACGGAAGGCAAACGACTACTTACCGTCAGTGTTGAAGAATTGGGGCTATCGGCCAGAGCCCACGACAAGGTTTTGCGCCTGGCTCGCACCATCGCCGATCTGGATCAACAAACCAGCATCCTACCTGAACACATCCAGGAAGCAGTCAACTATCGAATGCTCGACCGGACCATGTGCTAGTTCCGGGTGTAAAACAGCATCCCGTGTCGCCTGCGTTCTATTCCGAGGCTTCCGCCCGACGAAGACATCCAGTCACACTGTCTTTCCATTCGTCATTTTTTCCTGTTGAGTCCGACAGGGATCTTCTCGTCGCGTTGCCATTGGCCGCAGTCCACACGGCACGTCCAGCAGAACCTGCCCATTTGACCGCCTGCCTCCGGCGTGGATTCTATCCTGCAACAAAGTGGCGTTGGGCTGGCAGGAGAGAACTTCAACATTCCCAACCTCGGCGGGCAGGAAGGTGAACCGCTCATCGAAGAGAGTGATCTTGCGGCATCGATAGCCCCCGATGGTTGTGTCGATCTCGCGGACCATGTTTTTGAGCAGTACGCTGAGGAAATTGGCGCGCACAACACCCAATGGGATTTGCTATATGCCAAGTAACTAGGCGCACCCGTCCTGCACCGTTAACGCGGTCATGACTGTGGTGGCGCGGGTGATGATGTAATGCAGATTGTCCGCGTACTATTTTCGGGACATCCAAGGTACGACGGCACCCATGGGGGGCTGCGGGCGAAGTTTGGTCGTTACATCACCAGTCTGCCTGCAGCCCCCCATGAGCAGGGGCCTACCCCTACACTGTCCACAAGCCTTTCCTTCGTCGACGGTGCAGTACGGCTCCCGTTTCCCGTTGGCAGGCCAGCGGCAGCTCCGGTACTGACAGAAATTTTCGTCCCGGTTGATTCCAGCGGCTTGCCTGGCCGGGTCACGACTTTACGCTGCAAGTACTTCGCCAACGGCCGGGCCGGTGCCGCCTTTTTCATTCGTGGTAGATCTTGCAGTTCGGCAACGCCCTCTGCAGTTCGGCAACACCCGTAGCGGTGACCCGGGTGCCGCGGAGCAAGAGCACCCGCAGCCTGGTCATCCCCTCGAGATGCGTCAGCCTCGCATCGCTGATTTGGGCGCCGCAGAACAAAAGCGTCTGCAGGCTGGTCAGTTCACGGACATGTACCAACCCTGCGCCGGTGACCCCGGTACCGCTGAGAAAAAGCTTCTGCAGGTTGGCCAACCCTGTCAGGTGCGCCAGCCCCGCGTCCGTGATCCGGGGGCCGTTGAGGCCCAGATACTGCAGCTTCGTCAGCCGCCCAAGATGTACCAGTCCCGCGTCGGTGACCCGGGTGTCCCAGACGTGAATCCCCTGCAGGTGCGTCATGCCCTGCAGTTGCGCCAGCCCTGCATCCGTGATCGGGGGCCCGAGACGGAGGTACTGTAGTTCGCTCAGCTCCTTGACGTGCAACAGGGCCGCGTCGGTGATCTTCGTGCCGCGGAGGTAGACTCTAAAAGCGCTGCCCTGTTCATTCCGTCTGACCCTGGCTCCCAGTGTTTCCAACGCGGCCATGTGATCAGCTTCAGCAGACTGACCAGGCGGCTTGTCGGCCTTCGGCCGAGTGGCTTGTGGCGCGGGACCGTCACCACACCCGGCGATCCCGATCAGCAGCAAACCCAGAAAATATTTCATGTTCGGCTCCGAATGCATTCGGCCTGCAGTCTTCGCCGAAGGCCGTTGCGAAAGGTATAACGCGCCTGCAACATTCCGGCAACCATCAATAACATGTGGTCTGACAGCAGACACGAGCCCAGCAAGGTGCCGGTGCTCCTGGCCGGCGGCCCGGGAGGAACGCTCCAGACCGGTCGCCTGCTCGACGGCAGCAAGAGGGATACTAAGGAGCGCAAGTTATGCAGCTTGTATCTGTCGATCATGGACCGTATGGAGGTCAAACTCGAACAGCTTGGAGCTGCTCGAAGTCTGGTCGGTCTCTAAGGCGCACCGGAGGTACTAGCTTGAAAGCGGGTCACCGCGACGGGGCACAACACTTATTCACCTCGCAACACATTCCCACCCATCAACTTCTTCAAGTCATTTCCATCGAAGAAAAAAGAAGGCGATCGACTCGCTACGTATGGCAGCCAGTTTGCCAACTGTGTCCAGGCTGGTACCCGATCAGCCGCTGTGCCTTCTGAATACTGATAATACTCGCCCTGTCCTCCAGTGGTGCACGAATTTCCACCTGCGGCGCAAACTCACGCAGTAAGATCTCCGTCTCAACGTCAAAGCGAATGTCTTCTGCGGCGATGAAGAGGGCTTCGTGTCCCGTCGTGTTAGCTTCCAACGCCAATCGGCAGGCCACGGCGGCGTCCCGTACGTCAACGTAGGGCCAGAGAACGAACCTCACGCCAGACTCTTTCGTCGGCGTGGTCCAGGGCAGGACATCATACCCGCCTTCCTGGATCACATTCATAATCCGTAGACTGATCGTCGGCATCCCCGACCGGCGGCTGACGGTGGCACAAATCTGTTCCCCGATCTGCTTCGAGAGTCCATAAGCCTCGAACGGCGTCAACGGGTGATCTTCGTCCACTGGAACGTATTGTGGCCAGTAGCCCTCCGGTTCCTGGTGCCAGCCCAGCGCAAATACCGAGGATGCGAACACCACTTTTTTTAAACCGTGCGCAGCGGCCGATTCCAGAACGTGATAGGTGCTGAGTACGTTGTTCTCGTAGGTCGCCGCAGCGGCCTCTTCGTTTGGCCCCGGAACCGCGCCCAGATGAATCACGGCCCGCGCGCCCGCTAAGGCGTTGTGCAGGGCGTTGGCATCGGTCAGCTCGACCTGTAGAAACCGGCACGGTGTCGAGTCTGGTGGCTGTCGATCGACCGACAATACCGTGTAACCGTGAGCTAGTAATTCTCGAATAACCCACTGGCCCAAACGGCCCGCGCCACCTGTCACGACGATTTCACCCATTGATTTTTGACATCCCGCTGTTGGACGCGACCACCCCGGAAGACAGCCACCGTGGCGAGTGAGTAAAACTCCTACTCCGCCATGATTCGCCCCATCTTCAGCCCGGCCGCAACCTCACCTGCCTGCTTCTACCAGCAGGAATTTTATCTCTGCGGGCCGCTGCTGCACAGACCCAACGGCCATTCAGCGAGTGGATATCAGCTCCCGATGAAGATGACGCCATTGATTAGGACAAACTTGCAAATCTTGCAGAGGACTTGTGGCAGATTTTTCATTTTCCCAGAGTATTCCAGTCTTGAGAACCTTCAAGCCATTCGATGGCAGATGCATCGAAACCTTGGTCCGTTATCGGAGTTCAACTAGTAGGACAGTTTTCCAGTTTCAAATTCGACAGATCGCAATCTGCCATGAAGCGATCCTGCACCATCCTGTCGCTTGTACTTTCCGTGGTCGCGATGATCGGCGACAAACCTGCGACTTTTGGAAAAGAGGTCTCTTTTCAGTCCGGTTCGCAGCGGCTCAAGGGGCACCTTGCCACACCCGGAGGCACCGGTCCGTTTCCAACCGTGCTGTTCCTGCACGGAGGAATGGGACCGATTGTCGGGGGCAACCCATCAGCGGTGGTTGATACTCTGGCCAACGCCGGTTTTGTCGGTTTTGCCCCGATCAGGCGGAATAATCTTTCCATGGCAACGCATGTCCAGGACACGGCAGCCGCCATCGATTTTGTAAAGCGTTTAAATCAAGTGGACAACACGCGATTGGCCATCACCGGTTTCTCTCGTGGAGGCTTGTTAGCTTTCATGGCCTCAACAATCCAAGCCGTTGTGTTGATGGCTCCAGCTCACGGCAGGGGCATACTCCGCCGCTTCCTCGCCGATGCTGAAAACGTTTCCGCCCCGACCTTGATTCTCGTGGCAAAAAATGACATCCGGCAGGCGGACCACGTGCGCCTCAGACATGGACCTCGAACTCATCGAGGACTCAACGCGCGACATCGTGGTGGCTGAACTCGACACGTACTTCCCGGTGGGACCTTCGTACAACACCAAACATCAGTTGTGGGTAGTCGGTTACACGATGGAGAACGAAGAAGGTGAGCATGGCATACAAGGTAAGTCCCAGGAGCTCGGTCCCAGTTTCATCACAATCTTCGACGCCGAGTGGAGCCAGCTTCAAACCATTCAGCTCAACAACAGTGCTCCGGCATTCCGCGTGATGACCCAGACCGAGGGTGATGATATCTACATCGTCTATGACGAAATGGTGCGGCAACCGTATCACGGGCACGGATCGAACGTTACCGCATTAGTGTGCCGGAACCAGTTTCCGTGTTGTTTTTGCTGACTGGTCTGGTCAATCTGCTGTTGTGGCATCGTCGTGCGCCAATCCGCGTCGATCCTCTGGCTCGGATGTCGCTCGGCTTCCATCAGTGTCCTGATCGAGCAACGGCACCTCGCAATGGACTAGCCTGATTTGGTCGCCGGCCACCCTGCACTTCCGGAAACACGCCACCAGGACCACCGTGCTCGTGCTTGCCGAAACACGGCCCATTCGTCTAGAGCCTTGTTTCCCTCGACAGAACCGTGTGGCAAAACCGCATTCCCTCGTGACCGGCGATAGAAGGATCACAGGTACCTGACAGGATTCCTTGATCTGAAAACCTCTAAAAAGTCCTCTGCCACACATCGCCACACGAGGGACAGTCGATTAAAATTTCTACCTGCTGGTAAGAGTTTTCCCAGTTGGAAGGGACCTGGGTCGCATTCCACAACGCCGACCTCCGTGACAGAACATCCGTCATACAACACATTGGGGTAAACAATCATGTCACAAACTGTAACCCGTTGGCCGTTATTTGTCGGAAGCGCCGTTTGGATTCTCTGCTCTTGTTACGTCCACTTGGCCGCCGCTGCTGACGCGACGACGTTGCTGGGCCGGATTGGCGTAACAAAAGGGGTATGTGTCGTCGTGGCCTCGCAGGACCATCGGTTGCCGGTTCAACTGGCAGAGCAAAGCGAGTTATTTGTTTTTGTACACTCCCCCAGCGAAGAATACGTCACACGCACCCGACAGTCCGCCTATTCCAGCGGACTTTTAGGAACACGCCTCTACGTGGAGCATGGCCCTGAAGCCCGCATCTCGCTCGCTGACAACTTGGCCGATGCCGTGGTTGTAATCGATTCCGTCATCCCCAAATCCGAGTTACTGCGCGTCGCCCAGCCGGGTGCAAAGGTGATTGACGGCAATAGCACGTTTACAAAAACGCGACCGGTTGATGAAGATGACTGGAGCCATCCTTATCATGGGCCCGACAACAACCCTCAATCCCGCGATGCTCATGCGAAACCGCCTTACCTGACACAGTTTCTTTGTGACCCCTGGTACGTGCCAATGCCGCAAGTGACCGTCACTTCCGGGGGTCGTATTTTCAAAGCCTTCGGCCACATCGCGTTGAAAACACGTGAGTGGCCATGGCTCAACACCCTGATTGCCAAAAACGCTTACAACGGGACCCAACTCTGGAAACGTGAACTCAATCCCGAATTCATGATCCACCGAAGTACGATGATAGCCACACCTCACGTGCTTTACGTGGCAGACAGCGCCTCCTGTAAATTGCTCGACGCGGCCAACGGTGACTTGTTGGACGAGATCGTGATTCCCGAAAACATTGATGCGGACGGTGTCTGGAAATGGATGGCGTTGGACGGTGGTGTGCTCTACGCGTTGGTAGGCAGCACCGAGCAGAACGACCCGGTCATCCGCGGATCGCGCGAGAACGCCGGTTGGCCCTGGGCGGACCTGGGCGATCGTTACAACGGCCAGGAATACGCCTGGGGCTTTGGACGCACACTCGTTGCAATCAATCCGGCCACCCAGGAAGTGATTTGGACGTACCGCTTCGATGAACCGATCGACAGCCGGGCCATGTGCCTGGCCGCCGGCCGTGTCTACGTTTACAGCCCCCTCACGTACCTGGCAGCAATCGACACGAAGACGGGTGTCGAGCTTTGGAAAACGTCAGATCCCGGAGTTCTTCAAGCCATCGGGGAAAATGATCGTGCCCAAACAGCCGCCAAAGGCTTCGCCAGTACCGCCTATACCAAAGCCAATGACCGGGGACTCTTTTTCGCCGGTCCGCAACGTGCGAACCTGGTTGCCATCTCGGCTGACGATGGATCATTGATGTGGACATATCCCCACGGAAATTTTCAACTCGTACTGCACGACAATGCTTTGTACGCCATGGGTCGAACTGAAACCTGCAAGAAATTTGATTATCTCACAGGTCACGTGTTAGCCGACCTGCAATGTTATCGGGGTAATTGTACGCGGGCAACGGCTACCGTCGACAGCATCTTCACGCGCGGCTACCGGCACACCGGCACCATGCAGTTGAATGTCTCAACCAATGAAGTCAAGCGAATTCCGTTGATGCGTCCAGCCTGTCAGGATGGCGTCATCGTCTCCAACGGCATGCTCTACTGGGGACCATGGATGTGCGACTGCAATCACTCTCTCGTTGGTATGATCAGCCTGGCCCCGGCCGGCAACCTCGACCTGTCGCAACCAGCCGTAGAACGGGACCGACTGGATTTGATCCAGTCGAAACCGGTATCCAACTCAGCGGCTGACGAAGCCGACTGGCCAGCCTATCGTCGCGACCTGTCACGTTCGGCACATACGCCGGCCAGGCTTGCCTCGAACCCGGTGCAACGTTGGCAGATCTCATCCAACTCAGGAAGCGAACCAACTGCTCCAATCATGGTAGGAGACACCGCATTCTGGAGCGGCCTTGACGGTGTCGTCCGTGCTGCTGATGTCATATCCGGCAAGACCAACTGGACAGCCTTTACCGGTGGCGCCGTTCGCTTTCCCCCGGAGTATTGGAACGGGCGGATTTATGTCGGGTCTGGTGACGGCTATGTCTATTGCCTTGATGCCCACGATGGACAACTCTTATGGAAATTCCAAGCTGCCCCCGCAAAACGGCGCATCATGGTTCACGGTAACATCCTTTCCAACTGGCCCGTCGGGAGCGGGGTACTGGTCCACGAAGGTGTTGTCTATGCTGCGGCGGGAATCACCAGCTACGATGGCACGCACGTTTACGCATTGGATGCCCGCAGAGGTGACATCCGTTGGCAAAACAACCATTCGGGACGCCTGGTGTCAGACGACCTGGTAAGCGGTGTCAGCGTGCAGGGCCATCTGTTAATTCATGACGACGTACTCTATCTGGCTGGCGGCAACATTGTTTCACCAGCGATGTACGATCTGGACACCGGTCGCTGTCTCAACACGATCGAAGACGAATGGTTAAACCAACCCACCGGTACCAATGAACGATTCCCCAGCCAGCCGGAAAGGACCATGTTCACACGTTCGCCTCGGGGACGTGAACTGTTTGTTGTCGAGGGCGAGGTACGGGTATTTGATCGATTGCTTTATTCCGCGCCCAATAACGGGCCGTCACGATACTTTGGCGGACATTTTCTGCAAGCAGGGCAAAACGGCGCTGTCATCCGCGGCACCAACGACCGCATCGTGCGACTCTCGCAAGCGAAGACACCCGAGGGAGAACCGATCGGAATTTGGGATATTCAGTTCTTCCGTGACCCACACGCCCTGGCCTTATGCAGAGATGCCGTTGTTGTGGCAGGCGAGGTCCGACAGGAGGAAAGTAAAATGCCAACCTTTGGCGTCGCCGCTTTCGATTTAGAGCAGGGTTCCGAATTGTGGTCGCAGGTACTGCCGAGTGCTGCGGTTTCCTGGGGTCTCGCAGTCAATCGTCACGGATGCGTCGTTGTCACTTCAAAAAATGGTACCGTGACTTGTTTCGGTTCCCGGGATGCTTCTGAAGGCGGCTAGAGGCGCAAGGAAAATCAAGGACGCCCGTCAATGCGGTCCGCACTGTGCGTCAGGATAGAGACTAGCGATGACAAACTTTCCTAGCCAGAAGAGAGATTGGTCTGAATTAAAGAGCGCGATGAATGAGGCCAGAAGTAACGACCTCATTTGGAACCATGAACGGGTGTTCAAACCCGCTTACTTTGCTGGTGACGATGTTCTCGAGGTGGCACGCGAAAGCTACCACATGTACATCAATGAAAATGCGCTGTACAGCAAAACCTCCTATCCGAGTCTTTATCAATATGAAACCGAACTGATCGACATGCTCGTTGATCTGTTAAATGGTCCGGATGGCTCAGGTGGCAGTTTCACCTCAGGCGGTACCGAGAGCAATCTGTTGGCCATGAAAACGGCACGAGAGTGGGCAAAGGAGCATCAGCCCGGTTCAAGTACACCCGAGATCGTTGTACCCCGCACCGCACACCCATCCTTTGAAAAAGGTGCTACTGTTCTTGAAATGAAGGTCGTCAGGTTGCAGGAAAGCCCCAACCTTACGGTAGACCTGGCAGCGATGGAAAAAGCAATTAACGCTAACACCATCATGCTTGTCGGCTCCGCACCACCCTATAACTACGGACATACCGATCCCATTACAGTCATCGGTGCAATGGCCCAACAACACGGCCTCTGGATGCACGTCGACAGTTGCCTGGGTGGATTTATCCTTCCGTTTGCCAGGGAGTTCGATTCGACAATTCCCGAGTTTGACTTTTTGGTTCCGACCGTGAGATCGATCTCCGTAGACCTTCATAAATACGCCTACGCGGCCAAAGGAATTTCTGCGTTGATGCTACGGGACAAAACGCATACCGACTACAATCGAACCTCCTTTAATGATTGGCCAGGCGGTTTATATTCCACACCCAATTTATCCGGATCACGTTCCGGTGGCGCAATTGCCTCCGCGTGGGCTGTGATAAACTATCTGGGACGAGAGGGATATCGAAACATCGTCCAGGATCTAATTCAACTGAGGCAACAATTCCAGGCTGGCATCAACGCCATTCCTGGTCTTCGTGTGGTCGGAAATCCTCAAACATTTCAGTTCGCATTTGGATCCGATCAATTCGACATCTATGCTGTTGCCGATGCGATGGAAGACTTGAATTGGAAAATAGGTCGCGCACGTGAACCACATTCAATTCAACTCATGATCAACAGGTCACACCACTTGACCGTCACTACGTTCCTATCTGATTTAGAGAAAGTTTCGGACAGAGTGGCCGCCGGCAACATAAAAGTTCGTGACATTCAATCCGTCTATGCAAATTGACCCCTTCTCGCGATCAACGATCGTGATGATCTCCTAAAAGATGTTTTTCATAACGACCGGGCTTTGCAAGGCGTCTAGCGTTACCAGAGTGGAAGTTGATGTTCTTCCCAACCGCTGATTTGATGAGAGGCTTGATATCGTATTTCTGATTCCTGCAAATTCAGAACATCGGCACACTGTTTAACCACCGGAAAAGCCGAGAAACAACGCACCTCACAACACAACAACTCAGCCACTGTGGAAGAGTTGTCACCGGCAGTCTACAATGCCGAACTTATGAAACCTCAACAGGCACTTAAACAATACTTTGGCTACCATTCGTTTCGCAGTTCTCAGTTATCTGCCATCGAACACGTCTTAGCGAAGCGCCACACTTTGGTGATCATGCCCACAGGTATGGGAAAGTCACTGTGTTACCAGATTCCTGCCCTTCTTGACTCAACAACGAAAACAAACACCGATGCCTGCCCTTCCATCACACTCGTGATCTCTCCTCTGATTGCCCTGATGAAAGATCAGGTCGATGCCCTGCTGGCCCGCGGCATTTCAGCAACTTTCATCAACTCATCTCTAGGTAAACAGGAGCGCGAAAAACGTTATGCGTCCGTAGCCGCCGGAGATTTTGATCTACTGTACGTAACCCCGGAGAGGTTTCGTAAGCCGGAATTTGTCGAAGTGATGACTCAACGCCGCGTGAGTCTTCTGGCGGTCGATGAAGCACACTGTATCAGCGAGTGGGGACACGACTTTCGGCCGGATTATACGCGCTTGGAAGAATTCCGCAGACTTCTTGGCAACCCGACCACCATCGCATTGACTGCTACGGCGACCCCCGAGGTGCAACAAGATATCGTGCGACAGCTGGGTTTGGAAGCAAATGAAATGCAATTAATTCATGAAGGGATTGACCGTCCCAACCTGGAGCTACAGGTCAAGGAAGTGTGGGATGACGACGACAAACTTGAACACATCATCGACGCTGTGCGGAATACTCAACACCAGCAAGGCAGTGGCATTGTCTACTTTACGTTGATCAAGACTCTGGAACGATTCAGCAGCCGTCTTCTCGAAGAAGGAATAGTTCACGTCTGTTATCATGGGGACCTGGAACGGTCGAAACGGCGCAACATTCAGAACGCGTTTATGGAAGGTGAACAATCGTTAGTTCTCGCGACAAACGCCTTTGGAATGGGTATCGACAAGGAAGACATCCGTTACGTTTTACACGCTGAAGTACCCGGATCCATGGAAGCGTACTATCAGGAAATCGGCCGTGCCGGCAGAGACGGCTTGGAAAGTCTGTGCCTGCTGCTCTACGACCAGCGTGATCTGGCAACTCAGATGGAGTTCATTCGCTGGAGCAATCCTAATTCTGAATATTTTCAACAGGTCTACCTGTATCTGACGGAGAGAAAAGAGCAGGTTCAAGCGTTTGGCGTGGAATGGCTCAACCAACAACTGCACTCGCGCGGCAAGGCTGACCACCGCCTGGAAACAACTTTCGCCTTGCTGGACCGGTACGATGTGGTCCAAGACAGTCATCCGCCAGGCTGTTTCAAAGTCATCGCCAATTTGCCGGACTGCATGCTGGACGACGGTCGTCTGGCAACCAAACTGGAACGCGACCAGCGGAAGCTGTATGCCGTGGTCGAATACGCCAACCACCCGGGAGACCGCAAGCAATTTATCCACAACTACTTCGGCTTGCCGTACAACGCTTGACAGGGCCGGAAACCTTTTCGGGCGCGACGGAGACGAACACCAATGCACATTGGTAAAACACAACCTCACTTCATCTAACGAAAATCCCTGCTGTGATGGGTAAGTGTTCCAACTTGATCGGCAAGTTCCTCAAGTCTCTGGACGACAATGTGAATCACTTCATTCTGCCGTTCCAATTTTCCATGGGCAATCAACATCGTGGCCTGGCGGGCCAGTGCATCAAATCGTTTCCAGACTGGCTTGTGGATGACAAGATTGGCGACCCCTGTTTCGTCTTCCAGGGTCACAAAGGTAATTCCTTTGGCTGTACTCGGCCGTTGACGCATCAACACAATACCAGCCACTTTAACAACACGATTGTTAGAATAGTCCCGTAACAGCCTGGCGGGCGTGACTCCAGCCTGACTGAGCTCCTTTCGGTAAAAATCCAGGGGATGCTTCCGCAGACTAAGCCCCGCAGCCTGGTAATCAGCGACGACCTCTTCTTGTTCGGTCAACGTCGGCAACTTCGGAGAAACGGGATCACACGGAGTCGAGCCAGCAAACAAAGGAAGTGTTTCGAGCCGCGCTTCCTGGTCGAGCGATTGCCACAAACCGTGGCGTCGGTCGAGTGTTATTGAGCGAAAGGCATCGGCATCCACCAGTCGTTCAATATTCACCTGGTTCAGTTGTGTGCGAGTCACAACATCTTCCAGGGAAACAAAAGGGCTCGTACGAACTTTCACAATCGTGGCAGCCACCGCTTGCGACAATCCTTTCACCAAACACATCCCCAAACGCAACGCCAGCACAGATCGTTTCAGTCCTGGTTCGATACGTTCGAGAGTGCAATACCAATCGCTGTAGTTCACATCAATGGGCCGCACTTCCACGGGCCCTTGACGGGCATTTTGTACATCACGAACTAACTGCGCCGGTGCGTAAAATCCCATCGGCTGGCTGTTGATCAATGACGCGGTAAACTCTGCTGGATAGTAATATTTCAACCAGGCTGAAACGTAGGCCAGTTTGGCAAAACTAGCGGCGTGGGATTCGGGAAAACCATATTCTCCAAATCCCCGTATTTGGTTGAAAACACGCTCGGCATACTCCTGCGTGTAGCCTCGCAGGAACATGCCATCGATCAACTTATTGCGAAACTTGTCAATCACACCCGGACGACGCCACGCACCCATCGCACGCCGCAACTGGTCCGCCTCGCCAAGAGTAAATCCGGCCGCAACAACGGCCAGTTGCATCGCTTGTTCTTGAAACAATGGAACCCCCAACGTGCGGTGCAACACCTTCTTGATTTCCTCGTTGGGATAGGTCACCTTTTCCTCACCATTGCGACGGCGTAAATAAGGGTGCACCATGTTTCCCTGGATAGGCCCGGGACGCACGATGGCAACTTCAATGACCAGGTCATAAAACTCTCGAGGTCGCAAACGCGGCAGCATGCTCATTTGCGCCCGGCTCTCGATCTGAAACACCCCCACGGTGTCACCTCGAGTGATCATGTCGTAAACTTGCGCGTCATCTTGAGAGATATTGTCGATCGTCAACTCACGGCCCGTGTGCGTTTCGATCGTGTCAAAACATTTGTGAATCGCAGTCAACATTCCCAAAGCCAGGCAATCGACCTTGAGAATCCCCAGTTTATCTAAATCATTTTTATCCCACTGGATCACCGTGCGATCGTCCATGGTGGCGTTCTCGATAGGAACCAATTCGCAAAGCGGTCCCTGAGTGATCACCATACCGCCAACGTGCTGAGAAAGATGTCGTGGAAAACCAAGCAACTCTCTAGTCAACCCAAGAAGCTGTTTTCCAACTTGTGAGTCAGGATCCACACCGCTCTGGCGACATCGCTCCGACAACACCGCGGGCTCACTGCGAAAGTCAAGATTCTTGGCCAGAGCGTCCACGCGATCGAGCGACAAACCGAGTACTTTCCCCACATCCCGGATCGCCGAACGGGGTCGATAAGTGATGACCACAGCCGTCAGCCCGGCGCGATCACGCCCATATTTCTGATAGATATATTGCAGAACTTCCTCGCGACGCTCGTGTTCGAAGTCAACATCGATATCCGGTGCTTCGTTGCGTTCGCGGCTGACAAACCTTTCAAATAAAAGGTTGCTGGTCATGGGATCAACAGCGGTAACTTCCAGACAGTAACAGACGGTTGAATTCGCCGCCGATCCACGACCTTGGCAGAGAATATTTTTCGAGCGCGCAAATTTGACGAGATCGTAGACGGTCAGAAAAAAAGCTTCGTAGTGAAGTTCTTCAATCAGCTTCAACTCGTGATCCAAACTCCGACATACCTTATCAGGAATCCGGCCTCCGTACCGCTTGCGTGCTCCCTGCCAGGCAAGTTGATGTAAATATTGCATGGAAGTTTGGCCGATCGGTGCCAACTCTTCCGGATAATCGTAGCGCAGTTCGTCCAGGGAAAAAGTGCAACGACCGGCAATTTCACCTGTGCGACGGAAGGCCGACGGAGTCGATCTGAAAATGTGGTGGATCTCGGGCAACCTACGGAGATGCCGTTCGGCGTTGGGAAGTAGATGTTCTTTCAATTCGGAAACCGTCGTTCCATGGCGGATCGCCGTTAACACATGTTGTAAAGCCATGCGGGTGGGGATGTGGTAATGAACGTCGCCTGCTGCCACCAGGGGAACACGGGTTTGCTGAGACAGTCGCCTGAGCCGAACGAGTTTTTGCCGATCATCCGTTCCATAGAGCAACTCGGCTAGTAGATAACAACGATCCGAAAATATATCGCGGTAAGGGTGGATCGACATCCCATCCCAAAGTTTCTGGCCGGCTGTCGGCACAATCGCAGCAAGCAGCCCCCGCTGGTGTGTGGCAATATCCTCTACATTCAACTGACATTCTCCCTTGGGTGCACGGCAACGTCCCACCGTGATCAATCGTGAGAGACGGCCGTAGGAAGCGCGGTCAGTGGCCAGCAGCACAACTCGAGGCGCATTGAGCGGTCGAATTTCGGCGCCGATTAATAATTGAAGCTGGCTTTCTTTCGCCGCTGCGTGAGCCTGCACCACACCGGATAAACTGTGAACGTCGGTAATCGCCAACGCCGTGTAACCTAACACAGCAGCCTGTGTTACCAGTTCATCCGGATGAGATGCGCCCTGGAGGAACGAATAATTGGTGCAGCAGTGCAGTTCTGCATAGACCAGTTTTCGAGATCGATCCTGCATACTGGAAGCAGGAACAAGATCGATAACTCGTTGAGGGTCTCGCCTGGGAAACACCGGTGGTTCAGGCATCAATCAACTCTCGCAGTACACATGACAAAACAATGGCAGGCGTCACCAAAACAAAGTCGGCGGCTTCCGATCGTGATCGCGTTATCCCGGGTTACATGGCACCGTTCGTTCCATCTATCCGAACATTCCGTGTAAAAACCAACTTTCGTATTTCAGGCAGCGGAAGATCCACAATCGCTGACCGGTCGTTGTTTCGACACGATAATAATCCCGGCGCACATTGCGCTGTCGCCACCAACCGGTTTCAATCCGCTCCGGCCCCCAGTGCCGTGCCACCTGTTGCTGATGACCGTGGTACTGAAAGTGACTGGGAGGTCCACTGGTATCCGCCATCACGACCTGGAGCCGAAGTGGCTCCGGAAGCAAATGGATCGGCTGATGAAGCGGCGTGAAAGAAATCGTCGAGCATGTTTTGCGCCGGGACCGGCAACCAATCAACGGTTCGGCGCGATAAGCCATTTCTGGTTGGGCATCGTTTTGCAAGACGTACCGTACTACGTTCAGGCGACCAACCCGTCCCGACAACCTTTCAACCATGCTGGCAATTCGAGGTGAATCCTGATAATCACGACCTCTTGTTGTGACAAGTTCTTCCTGCCGGCAGACAAGCGGAGCGGAAGACGTGGCACGCAATGAAATGTCCGTGACAAAATCCGAAAGTCTGAAATTATTCAGTTGTACATGTACCAGTTGGAACAGATGCCGTGGATCAATACTCGGACGAAATAAACCCACTTCCAGGTGAGTGCTTGGCACATGCTGATAATGAAGATCGCAAATCATCAGCAAGACCCCTCGCTGGTGTCGACGCAAAAGCACGCACAAACGTTCGACCAACTGCTCGATCACCAATTGAATACTGTTGTGATGGCCGGTGGGACATTCAAAACACCACTCCACCTCAAAATCAGGAGCGGATCGAACCGGAACAATCATTTCCGGTGCCTGATCCAAGATCTGATCCAGACGCTTCAATAAAAATCCCCCAAAACGAGCTTTTAATTCGACGCGTGGCAAAGGCAATAAATCAGCAATTGTTACCAGTCCCAGACGTTGCAGTGTTTCAAGCATCCGTGCCGGTAATCGCAACGCGGCCAACGGTAATCTGTGGATACTGGCCTGCGGCTGACCCGGCGCGGCGATCGCCAGGTACTCCCGGTCAGCTTCGCCACAACCGTAATGAGCCAATGCCCAAGCTGCCCCCGGTGTGCTGGCCAGGCCCATCTGCACGTTCAAGCGAAGTTGCTGGAGTCCACGCCGGGTTTGGCGGATCAATGATTCTTCTCCACCAAACAGGGAAGTGACACCACCGACGTCCAGTAACAACGTTTCCGGTGGCTGGACCTCATCGATACCGACCAGAGGACTGAAGCGATGACACCAAACCGCTAATTTCTCTAGCGATTCCAGATCGGTCGAAGGATCGTAAGGTTCCACGTGAAGCGTGTGACGATCGTGGCGATTGGTCAGCCCGGTTGCTTCCGCAACCGACATGCCAGCCTGTATTCCTAAACGCTGTGCTTCCGGCGAACAAACCACAACGCACTGTCCGTGCCGACAACGTTGCTGCAGAACGACGGGTTGCCCCTCAAGCCCGGGTTTGACGCGAGCCAGTCTCTGGACAGGCCAGACGGGGAACCAAAGGGCAAGGATGCGCTGCATGGATTTCACCAGTTTGCTCGTCAATTTCCAATTCCACAAAATCTTTTCGAATGTGACCCCGGCACCGCAAAATCTTCACCTGTAGCCGCCAACCTGACCGAGATGCTTCCGGAGTAACCAACAGCCGCACATCAGCCCAGGACGGCTCTTTCTGTGTAACGACCGGACGAACGAACAGCCCCAAACAACCACTTGCTGCCGCCGCTAATTGCAAACGTCGAAACGTACGACCGTCGAGACGACGGGGCCAAGCAAGCACAGCCGAAACATGAGGACACCGCAATGCCTGATCCAAAGCCCAGCATTCATCTTTTTCATTCACGGGGTGGACAACGATCGTACGATCCAACCGAATCTGAAAAGCTGCGGCAGCGGGTGGATAAAAGAGGCGACCGCAATCGACGATCACCAGGATCCCACATCCACCACATGCCTGACGAGCTGCCAACAGTGCCAACAACCCCGCGCCACTGGCCTGACCGCTAACCAGCCATTCAATCAACGAACCACGAGCAAATCCTGATCGGGGCAAAATGGCATCCAATGGCCAACAGCCAGAAGAAACCTGTGCCTCATCAGCCGCAGGCCTCTCCATTTCTTTTAAAAGCTGACGGAGTTGACGAACTTTGGTATGCATGGCGAAATCGAATCAGAAGATCTTGTCTTTATCGTCCCAATAGTATACATAAGTACACTATATTTCGGAAGAGGGCCTGGACGGTGCCAGCTTCCGGTAACTTCCGGCCGAACCAATCCCCGGGACGTGCCCGCCTGCAAACTTATGGGCATTACCAGGCGATGCACGCAAATCAAGCCGGAACCACCATTTGTTGTCGGCCGTGGAACAAGCCGCCATGCAAGCTGGGCGCCCAGCGACAGGGTCTAGCCGGGCATCCTGAAGACCGCGCATCTCTCAAGTGCAGGCCACCAATTCCAGGGCCGCGTCCAGCTCCCGGGCCCTGCGATCCCAGTCAAAACGCCGGCAGGATATTCTGGCAACTTCACCCGATTCGTAACAACTGCTTCCACAAGCCAATCCGTTTGCGAGGTCCCGCAGTCTTTCTGCCAGCATGCGAGCCGAGCCATCGTAGAAATAAGGCGAAATATCCGTGTCGTCTCCCAATTCAAGTAATTCGGGATACGCCAACCGCCTGGGAAGAAGAGGAAAACAACCGGCACGAATCGCTTCAACAGCTCCAATGCCAAAGAACTCGTGCAAGGCGGTTGAAACGTAGACATCCGCATCTCCCAGTACACCCTCGAAGCCCTCACGTGTGGCCTGATAACCCCACTGGTCAATGGAATCTTTAAATTGCTGACGGGCTGTTTTAAAGATAGCTGGTGAGTTTCGAAACTGTTCTCCCACGACATGCAAACGGAAATCGATGTCAAAGCTTTGCAACATCTCTAATGCCTCGAAGAACAAGTCAGGATTTTTATCATGTTCCCAACGAGCAGCCCACACAATCCGCAGCGGGCCATCCCGACGAAAAGTACGATCTGAAAAGGCTCCCACACCAGGATATTGCACTGTTGACTTAGCGCACGCTTCACGGATCGATTCCAAAGGCTGGCGGTCCGGCACACGAGCCAGCCAGGCAGGCAGTGTGTCATAAAATTCTCGCAAATGAAAATTCGAATTGAACCATACCGCAGACGCGGCCAGTGTGGTCGTCAAATTCGTGAACGTGAAGTGGGTATCACGTTCCTCTTCGAACCGTACCGGATAAGTAAGTTGGTTCTCGTGGAAATAAACGACACAAGGAGGCAAAAATTGAGTTTGCACAGACAGTCCACGGAAAGCTGCCAAGTCAAGCATGTCGCTGGCAAACATCACGTCCCATCGATCACCCGCTGTGACCCGCTCGTCAAATTGCCGTACAAATGTCAGGGCAGCATGCCGCATTCTCCATTTCCACTGGTGCGCCGGCAGCGTAAGAAGCGTCCATTGGTGACAACTTCTCTGGACCCAACCGTCCAGAAACGCCCGATGACTTCCACCATAGTAAGGCTCAAGGGCCAGAACACGCATGATCAACCGTAATTAAAAAAGACTGACAAGCTCACGTTCCCCTTCCGTGGAGGCCCCTGCGAACCAACCATCCGCAGTCTTCCCCCTGAAAGTTGTGCCAGCAAGAGGTGATTTAACTTTTTCTTTACCGGCAATCTGGGGCACCTGCCAGTTCATGCTCGGCACACCACACAATAACAAAACACGGCTCGTTAAAGATTGACATTGACGCATCCATTGTATCAGTGCTTCGTTAGCCGGGAATCTGGCTCACCATCTTCGGCGACGCCGCGTCACTGGGTTGAGGGTTCGGCCCGACCAAGAACATCATCCAGCGGGCATGTTTCGTTATTTGATTTTTCACCATGAGTCCTTTATCGAGAGAGCATGGAACAACCAATGATTCAGCAACTCTGATTCCGTCAGGCCAAGTTGTTGACCCAGGGCTCTCGGTACGCCTTTATGAAGCTCCCTATCTAACTCCGTTAAACGTTCCTTGCCTTGGAGACGAGCTGCAGGACAAGAAAACCAAAAAAGTGGCTTAAAAACGGGTCGGACACCATAACCACCTTTCGCAACTTGGTTTATACTTCAGACACTTTGCCGGAAATCGGGGCCGGCGCGGGTCGCTTTGCGAAAACCGAGAAAAATCAAACGGGACTTGCACTGCCACCTACAAGGATTCTCCCACCGGTCTAGCCGACGAGTTGACTGACCAGACCGTCACGGACCATAAAACTTATTTCGTTGCTATATTATTTCCGTCTGGAGTCGCC
>CAUZBP010000059.1:0-31445 GCA_963578105.1 Planctomycetota bacterium | reverse complement strand
AGATATTCATAGTTCCACCCGTATTTGAGGGCAGCTTCCTGGAACGCCTTGAACTCATCGTCGCGCCAGGTTTCATTTCCGATATATTCATCAAAAGATATTACCGTCCCGGCAACAATTTGTTTGGCAAGCAGGTCCAGAACGGTTTTCGTCGAACTGTAGATATCACAATCGATGTTCATGAAACGGACCGGCGCTTGGTGTTTCTTGATAAAACCGGGTAGAGTGTCTTCAAACCAGCCATTGTGAAGAGTTATATTCTCTTGCACGGAGGGAATGACCCCCTTGGTACTGTACGAACCTTTGGGCTCGTTATGCCAAGCGTCGGGAAGTCCTTCGAAACTATCAAATCCGTGCACTTCCTGGTTCACGAGCGCAGCAATTTGACGGATTGTCGTTCCGAACCTGACACCAAACTCCAAAACCAGTCCGTCATCGGCAGCAGCGTCGATACCAATTTTAAAACCCTCAAAACTGCTTCCAACCATCGGGGGCATTTTGTCGTTGGCGGATTTGATGTATTGCCAGGCGTCCAGTTTTGCGCGACCAGAAGTTTCTCCGCTTTCAACCAGATCAAAATGGGTTTTTGCATCTCCGGATTTGCCCGAATAGTCCAGCAACATTCCCAGGTAAAATCTATAATTGGTACTCTCCGGATCCAACTCGACCGCTTTTTGCATGCACTGGATAGAAGCTTCCATAGCACCAGGATCAAGTACAAAGGGGTGAAGATTGTAGTGCCCTGCCGCGAACGAGGAGTGAAGTTCCAGCGATTTGCGATGGCTTGCCTCGGCCTCGTTCAGCTTCCCCAGATCCCGGAGCGCCGTGCCAAGATTGCTGTGCGTCTCGACGTGTCCCGGTTTGATGGCAATCGCTTGACGATAACTGGCGACGGCTTCCTGCAGTCGCCCCAGTTCTTTAAGCGCATTACCGAGGTTGTTATGTACCTCGGCAAAATCGGGTTTGATTTCGAGTGCCTTACGATGGCTCGCCGCAGCCTCCTCAAGTTTTCCCTGCGCCATGAGTGCATTGCCCAGGTTGGCGAGCGCTTCGGCCCAATCGGGCTTAATGGACAAGGCCTTCGTGATGAGTTCTTCAGCCACTTCATGCTTACCAACCTGATGGGCGATCACGCCAAGTAGATGCAAGGCGTCAGGCTGATTGGGGTCGGCCTTTAATATCTGTTGATAGATCCCCTCGGCGGTGGACAAGTCACGGGCAGTGTGATGCTGCACCCCAAGGTCCAGGGCCTGCTGGATGGTGAATGTCTGTTGCTGGCGGGAACGGTCTGCTCGATTCATGATTGACACACTATTTTTGACATTTTCCGGTTGGCGACAACTCTGAACAAGTGTGCTTCCAAAGAGAAGTATAGCTTTTCGTCGAGTGTTAGGGGTCTGAAGCGGCAAGTTGACCTTTGGCGGCAGAATTTTCTAAAAGGAATCACTGAAACACCAGCCACTTCCGGTAGAACAGTTCGCCAGACTCCCAATTCAAGTCGGCGGGTTACGTCCGCAGATTCCCACTCTTTTGCAGTTTACGGAGACGGCTAAGGAGAAATCGAAACGAACACCGTTTCTGGAACTGTCGCAACTTCAAACAGCGGGAGGTCTGAACCTTTATCCTCTAACCCAAGTTCGATAAAATCACGACTGACAATCAACAAGAGGTGCAGAACGTAAACACGCTCACGGCGCTGATGATTAAATCGTCAACTCATCCGGTTGGCCACAAACTCCCACGCAGATTTTTTGAAAGCGGAGGTCACATGCTGCCTGTTTTGTCCAAAGAAAGGATTGTGGCCTCTTCAGGCTACAACCGCTGGAAGGTCCCGCCCGCCTCGATCGCAATTCACCTCTGCATTGGTTCGGTCTACGCCTGGAGTATTTTTAATCCGGCGCTCGTAAAGATCCGCGGTGTGGTGGCCAGTGCGGCAGGTGACTGGACGCTGTCCGAAGTTGTCTGGATCTTCACCGTGGCCATTGCCTGTCTGGGACTTTCGGCGGCGGTGGCTGGCAAATGGCTCGAGCGGGTTGGCCCGCGCATGGTGGGAGTGATGGCCGCGTTTTGTTGGGGAGGAGGTTTCCTTCTGGGTGGCTGCGGCATCCTCATGCACTGGCTGTGGCTTCTCTATTTGGGTTACGGTGTATTGGGCGGGATAGGCCTTGGTCTCGGTTACGTGTCGCCGGTAAGCACACTGATCCGCTGGTTCCCCGACCGCCGTGGTATGGCAGCTGGTCTGGCAATCATGGGTTTCGGTGGTGGTGCGATCATTGCTGCACCCATGAACGAAGCCCTGATCCGCTATTTTTATGAAGCCCCTGACCATCTGGGTGAGACGGAACAGGTACCGCTCGGCACGGAAGGAGGACGACGTTTTGCTGAAGTTGACGGCCAGCAGCGCGAAGTCGTAGTGATCAGTCCGCAGGAGGTCAAGGACATGATCGTGCCAGGGCCGGCAGGTGTGTATGTGGTGGGAACCGGTCGTACGGGCATCGCCGAGACATTTTTCGTTCTCTCGGCCCTTTATACGCTGGTGATGCTTATCGCCTCGTTTGCCTACCGTGTTCCGCCGCCTGGCTGGCGACCGGCTGGCTGGGATCCTGAACGAGCTGAGAAGAAGAAAGGTAAACTAGTCAGCAGCCACGATGTGGGGATCGACGAGGCGCTTCGTACACGGCAGTTTTATTTCGTCTGGATTGTGCTCTGCTTCAACGTGACGGCCGGGATTGGAGTGTTGGGGGTTGCCAAGACGATGATGAACGAGATTTTTGGCAGTACATTACCGACCATTGTCAGTGGCGGGTTTGCTGCCACGTTCGTCCTGATGATCAGTGTGTTCAACATGCTGGGACGATTTTTCTGGGCCAGTGCTTCGGATTATCTGGGACGCAAGACGACCTACACGTTGTTCTTTGTACTGGGTATTGCCCTCTACTTACTGATTCCCGTGACGGCGGTGGGCGTGTCGCACAATCCGGGAGTCGTATGGTTGATCCTATTTTACGCAATTGTCATGCTGATTTTCACCCTTTACGGAGGTGGCTTTGCCACGATTCCCGCCTACCTGGCTGACCTGTTCGGTACCCGTTTTGTAGGTGGTATTCATGGACGACTGCTGACCGCCTGGAGTGTGGCTGGGGTGCTGGGCCCCTGGTGTATCACCTGGCTCCGAGCGAGATCGATCCGTACGGCGATAAGCGATCTCTTACCTTCGATCGACCCCGTGCGTTTTCAAAACGTCTTTGGGGCCCCTGTCTCGGAGATAGAGCCTCTTGTACGAAGTAAAACGGTCACGCTCTCGCGGCTGATGGAAATTGCACCGGCCGGCACAATGGATCCGACGAGTACCGTTTATAACTCGACGATGTTCATGATGGCCGGGTTGCTGGCGGTCGCACTGTTGGCGAATCTGCTCGTCCGTCCGGTCGACGCGGGGCATCACTGGCAGGAAACTTGAGGTCTTCGTGATGTCTTTTGGTTTCCACACCGGTTCCAGGGACCAGTGCGAACAGGTTGCGGTTTTTCCGCCTCAGGAAGACTGAAGATTTTCTATTTCCAAGTCAGCCTGTTGGATCTCTTCCTCGAGTCGCTTGATCTCGCCCGGTTCATCGTCCTGTTGTTTAGCCCCCGCCACCTGTTGTTTCAATTTCTGTAGGCGTTTGCGAAGTATGTCGATCTTTTTCTTCGTTTTCTTATCCATGCTGGAAATTCAAATTAGATCCGGTAATCCAAAGCTGAAAGATTTCGAATCGATAAATGTTCGGCAGTGGCAGATACTGGTCTGGATTGTAACGGACACACCACAGCCTGTGTGGGCAACCTGGCTGCCATTTCACCTACCGGTAGTGGACGCGTCAGATGGTAACGCAACCGGGAGACCGGTTCGGATTTGTTGTCGTTCGGAGATAGGCGGGGCGTCGATTTCATGATTCCAGCAAGCATCACCACCAGGACTGCCAAGATGACGCTCAGGGAGATCCACAGTTGCATATTGTTTTGTAAACGCTGCGCCAGAGCGGTCTTTCCGGTGAGTAAACTCATCAGTAGGAAAACCACGATTGCCAAGACAATTTTCAATAATAGTAAACCATGATAAACACCTGCGGGAACCTGTTTGAATTCCCCGCTGTTAACCATGAGAAAGATGTTTGCAGTCCCGCTGACTAACAGCAGAAGGATCGACAACATCACGAGCCGAGCCCAGCGTCCACGCAGGGATTGCCAGGCCTTGTTCGCTTCATCTCCCGAACCAAAAACGTTTCCGACGAGTAAAACCCGCCAATAAAACAGCGCGCTGCCTACGAGAGTGATCGCACCCAGAATGTGCATCCACCGCAAGATGACCGTCAACCAAAACATGTTTGTGTTTACCTCGAAGAAAAGTTGTCAATCCGTTAAGGATTATTGCTTCTATTTACGCCAGCCGAAAGGGCCCTTCCAGGAACCGTCTCACGGTAAAGTTTTGAGAGCTGTTATTTGTTCCGGTGAGATTCCCACACATTTCGGGCCAACTCCAAAGCCTCATCTTTTGCGGATATTTCCTCGTTGAGCTGCGCATCACGGACTTTTTTCAGAATGGTCTGGTAGGTTTTTCCCGGAGGAATGCCCTGGTCTATCAGGTCGTCACCTGTGACGAGAGGTGGCGGATTTAAAATTTCGGGGGGCAGGGACAACTTGGTGCGACAATAATTGGTTTGTTTCTTGTCGCCGGTTAATTCCTGTTCAATCGTTTCCGACAAGGTGACCAGTTGCTCACTGTCGGGATGTATCAGCACCCGTTGTAACTGAGGCCAGGGAACCTCCGATGCCCTTCGCAAGGTTGATTCATGTGACAGGAACCACGAAGTTTTTCGAATTTCCTCATTGGAGAGTTTCCAACGCCGGGCGATTTGATCCAGGGCGTCACTGGTTGTTTGGTGGGAGTTGGGAAGCTCGCGGATGAGTACGGTCAAGGTTACTGGAAAACAGGGTTGAGAAAGAGATTCCAGAATATTCAGGGCTCGATTCCAGATTGCAGAGGCTTGTTGCTTTTCACCACTCGCGGGGTCAGCTTCAGGCAGGATGTGGCTCAGAAGTGTCGTTTGTAGCAGGAGTTCGCACCCTCTCCGCCGGGAAGGAAGGTGTAGGATCTTACGCATCTCTGCGGCAATTCTTTCGCTACTGACGACCACGATCTGGCCTGCGTTCTCCCGGATGGCAGCGAAAGTTTCCGGATCCAGATGAAAATTGAAAGTTGCCGCGAAGCGTACGGCACGCAGCAGGCGAAGTTTATCTTCATGAAACCGCTTTTTTGGATCTCCAATAGCACGCACACAGCCGGCATGCAAATCGTGTTCGCCCCCGACGTAGTCGATGACGTGGTTGTTCAGGGGATCACAGAATAAACCGTTGATGGTAAAGTCGCGCCTTTTTGCGTCTTCTTCAGCACTACTAAAAGTAACGGTGTCGGGATGTCTGCCATCGGAGTATTCTGCGTCCTGTCGGAAGGTTGCTACTTCGATTTGTCCGGCCCCCCTGGAACTCATCACAGTGATGACTCCAAAGGCAGCACCAATAGCCAATGTTTTACGCCGACCAAACACATGACGCACCTGATCTGGTGTGGCACTGGTCGCGACGTCGTAGTCCTTGGGCTGAAGTCCCAGTAGTTGATCGCGCACGCAACCGCCAGCCCAGAGGGCTTCGTATCCTGCTTCGCGCAGACGCTTGACGACCCGCAGGGCAAACTCTCGTGGCGTTTGACTTTCCGACGTGGACATCGTGATCTTTTTATCTTGTTGTCTCAGAAGGATCTCTTACAAGGTAAGGACAGACGTCCCCTGGTCCGCTTCGAATTTTCCCTTTGCCTATCCTACATCCTGACGGGCTTTAGAGAACACATCAATGGATCTGAAATGGACGGATTTGAAGCCAGTCGCGCGTTGGTGACAACCCTTGGAACCATTGGACGGACACCCAGTCAAGACTGAGGTTCGTGGCGTTTGACACCCTGTTGTGAAAGGGATAGAGTGAGATTAGCAGTTGGCTAAGGAGATGGCTGCGGAACTGACGGGGCGAATCCAAGCCAGCCTGAATGACCGGACGGGCCACAATTTAAACCGCCGTTCGCTGCAAGGAGGCTTCATTGGTTTCGTAGGGATCACCCGTTTCAGTGGTCATTGCGACTTCTCCACCTTTGTATCTCCAGTGATCCGGGCGATCGAATACCTCTCCAGGGATGATTTCGTGTCTGAATTATCGGTTGAAATTGAGTGCCTCCAAGTGAAAGAAATGATCGACCAGGGTGAGGAATTTCTCCTGCTCGATTGCCGAAATCCGGAGGAGCATGCTCGGGTTCATTTGGAACAGGCACAACTCATTCCCATGCAGGAACTGCCAGGGCGTATCAGCGAACTTGTCCCGCACAAGAGTTCACGGATCATCGTACACTGTCACTTGGGTGGCCGAAGTCTGCAGGTGACGGAATGGCTGCGTCAGCAGGGATTTTCAAAAGCCCAGAATATGACGGGTGGGATCGATACCTGGGCGGTAGTCGTTGATCCCCGTCTGCCTCGCTATTGAGTGACGGGGAACTCTTCCAACTGACCAATGAAGGTTTTTGGAACGAATCGTCCCGGTCATGTTGGACCACTCGTTCAAGATCTGAATGGAATAACCTGGTGGACGACCTGCCCTCAGGTTACTCAGCGGAACATGAATTTTGTGGTGAGTGCGCCGGGATGGTGGAAATAAATGATGGCCGTGGTAGTGGGCCTTCAGGCTGCAAGGGCTCGCCGCATGACGTCGAGGTGCGATGCAGCGTTTTTCTGGCAGTCAAAGAGGGATGAACGTTGCCGGCCACGTTGTCCAAGTTCATCTGCATAAGCGGGGCAGTCGATGATCATCTGGATTTTCTGCGCAATATCTTGTGGGTCATAAGGATTGCAATAGAGGGCTGCCGGGCCGCATAGACTACGCATCGACGGCATGTTGGAAACCACAACGGGACAGCCACACGACATGGCTTCCAGAGGGGGCAGGCCGAAGCTTTCATAAAGCGATGGAAAAACAAAACAGGCTGCGTTGTGGTAGAGTCTGGCCAGTCTTTGTTTCTCCTCGATTTGACCTAACACGTTCACTTTTTTGCGCAGGTTCTCGGGGATGAGAAGAGGAGTCTCTTGGAGGAACTTGTTTCCGGAGCCGACGATTGTCAGTTGAACGGAATGTGTACGGTTGACGAGGGCAACTGCCTGTAGCACCCGCTGCAAGTTTTTTGTTTGATTCAGTGATCCAACGTAAAGCAGGTAGGGTTCGTCATGACGAAGGTTGGTCAAAGCAGGCTGTTCCGGGAGGTTTTCAAATCCCTTGCATCCATGGGGAATCACTTGGAGACGGTCGGGGAGGGTGGGGTATT
Organism: Planctomycetota bacterium; assembly: GCA_963578105.1. GTDB lineage: Bacteria > Planctomycetota > Planctomycetia > Pirellulales > Pirellulaceae. The sequence goes on along the minus strand of CAUZBP010000059.1, from coordinate 24,049 downwards.
GGTAGTAACGCAGGATTCTTTGTTTTTCAGTGCTGGAGGCCGTCAGGACTGCGGTTCCGTATTTTAACGCCAGGGGGACAATGGCTCGATAGAGAAGGCGAAATCCGAGAGTGTAACTTTCTGGGCACGTCCTGAAACTCATGCCGTGGATGGTGGTAACTGTTTTTCGGCGTAGACCCAATGAGACCAGTGGTGTGGTATTCCCGGGACAAAAGAGCAGTCCACCGGCGCTGTACCAGGGTAACTCGCATTGTTCCCAAGCATGACCCCCTAACCGGCCCACACGACGGATTGGAATCCACTTGAGTTGCGGGACATCGTGCATGTGCCGGCGAGGCGTCAGGATTACCAACTCGTGATCGCGGTGTTGGGGCGCAGTTTCCAGAAGCTCATCGAGCGACTCACACAAATCACGGGCGTACCGCTGAACTCCCGTGGTGGGTTGAGTCAGGAACCGGCCGTTAATATAGATCCGAGGCATCGGTCAGACCGGGGGATATGATTGAACTTTAGGAAGATGTTGTGATGAAAGCGAATGGCTGCCTCTGAAGACGCCTGGATTGATAGGATGGCTGACAGACACGTCAACCGCCAGATGTCTGTTTTTTCCTAAACCATACATTTCACCAATACTCGCGTTTTTCGTTAGCTGATCGAAATGCCGGATTGTTATTCTGGTGTCAATCGAGTGTGGCGGGTCGGCGTTGGTCCTGGGAATCACGTGATCGTTGTCAGAAGATGAAATCGCATTGGGAGTCCCGTCTCAATAAAAAATCGCCTAGGACCTTGCAAACGATCGAGAAGTCTATAATCCTTAACGGATAGGCTACAATACCAGGTTTGAAAACAGCGTCCACGGAAGTCGGCGGTTCGTATTCGTCGGAAAGAAGGTGAGTTGACTGCGCGATGATTGACAAGAGACTGCGACGCTCTCGGGATGCGCCAATGGTTTGTTGTCAGCTTTTTATCGCTAGCACTCGAGGCCTGTTTCCTGATGTGCCTCTTCACCGCTTGGCCAACAGATGTTTAGTACAAGAGTGATCAGACGATGAAATTAAAGGCTGTTGTACTCGTGAGTGGTGGACTCGACTCAACCACCACGTTAGCAATTGCTCAGCAGCAGGATTTTGATATCTACGGACTCACGTTTCATTATGGTCAGCGTCATGACGTAGAAATCTCCGCTGCACGGCGGGTGGCCGAAGCCTTCCAGTTGACCAGCCACATTGTAGTGGATATTGATCTGCGCAGGATGGGCGGATCAGCTTTGACCGCCGACATTGATGTCCCCAAAAATAACTCGGCGGATGAAATCGGGTCGGAAATTCCGGTTACCTATGTTCCGGCGCGAAACACAATTTTTTTGTCTTTTGCTTTGGCGTGGGCAGAAGTCCTGCAGTGCAGCGACATTTTCATCGGTGTGAATGCGTTGGACTACAGTGGTTATCCGGATTGTCGTCCTGAGTATATTGCTGCCTTTCAAGAGATGGCAAACCGGGCCACCAAGCGGACCGTCGAAGGCCAGCCAGTGACGATCCACACTCCTCTGATCCATTGGAGTAAGAGCAAGATCATTCAACGAGGTCTGGAATACGGTGTTGATTACGGAATGACCACCAGTTGTTATGATCCCTCCGCGACTGGTCTGGCTTGCGGGCATTGTGATGCCTGCTTGTTGCGAATAAAAGGGTTTGCCGAGAATGGAATGACAGACCCCGCGCAGTACGTCAACTGAACATCTGCCCTTGCCCGAACGCCGGAAACGCATTCATGTAGTGTTTGATGTTCGGGCGTCTCGAGCTTTGAGGCCAGGTCACTGCAACCACATCAAAACGTGCGGATTGCTCCAGCAGCCGGTGTCTCTGAAGATAGTGCAAAGCCAAGCGAGTCAACCGCCGTTGTTTGTCGGAATCAATCGCTTCCGCTGGAAGACCTGCCTCATGGTTCGCACGAGTCTTGACCTCGACAAAGACAATGGTCTGGCCGTCTAGAACAACCAAGTCGAGTTCACCGAGCTTGCTGCGGATGTTGCGGGCCAAAACGCGATATCCCTGTCGGCGCAGATAGCGAGCCGCCGCTTTTTCTCCTCGCTGCCCGAGCGACAGCGGTTGCCGTAAAACCCCGGCCCAGGTCAGGAATCGCGTCACCGTCTTCATGACAAAAGCATGTTGCCTGCGAGCAGGTCGGCCTCACGTCCCGAAGACAAGCATCGCAAGGCAGCATCGGGGCCCTGTCCAGCAGAGGATGCACCGTTAAATGCTCTAGTCGGTCGCCTTGCGGCGACGTTCCTTCAATCGGATTGCCTTGCCAACGCGATCACGCAGGAAGTAAAGTTTGGCACGCCGGACAACTCCGGATCTCTTCACCTCAATTTTGGCGAGCTTGGGGGAATGTAATGGAAATTTCCGTTCCACACCTTCCCCGGCGACAATTCGACGAACCGTAAACATGTTCCGAGTTCCTGATCCACTACGAGCAATGACCACTCCGTTGAAAATTTGAACTCGTTCCTTGTCACCTTCCAGGATTCTGGTGTGTACGTCGACGGTATCCCCAATTTCAAATTCTGGGACTTCCGCCTTCAGGCTTGGCTCCTCGGCTTTTTCTAATAGCTGATGGCTCATCTTTAACATCCTCAGATTAAGTTGGGTATGAAATGGGTCGGCAGTAACCAGAGACGAACGTCTTCTAATCTTCGTCCGACAAGTCGGATCGGTGTTGTCGAGTTCTTCGCAAGCTTTGTTCGTGCCGCCACCGTGAAATTTCAGGATGGTTTCCGCTCAACAGGACTTCTGGGACCCGATGTCCACGAAACTCACGAGGTCTTGTGTAGTGGGCATGTTCCAGCAATCGATCCGTACCGGAAAACGAATCTTCTTGACTGCTTCTTTCATCTCCTAGGACTTCCGGTATCAGGCGGACCACGGCGTCGATGAGGACCATCGATGCCACTTCGCCACCGTTAAGTACATAATCACCAATCGATATTTCTTCAGGTCGCAAAATGTCGATGACGCGTTGGTCAAAACCTTCGTAACGACCGCATAATAATAGCAACCGTTGTTGCTGACTAAGTTTCTCGACTACAGGTTGGTCAAGCCGTTGACCACTCGGGGTAAGTATCACCAAGTGGCCGGGTGTTTCCCCCATTTCCCGCACTGCCTCGACACATGCGACGGTGGGCTCGACCTTGAGTACCATACCGGGACCACCGCCGTAGGGCCGGTCATCCACCATTCCATGCTTGTCTTTGGTCCAGTTGCGAATGTTGTGCAACTGAACATCGACCAACCCGCGGTCAATGGCCCGTCGCAACAAGCTTTGACCCAGGTAGCCCGGATACATCTCCGGGAACAGGGTCAAAACGTCAAATCGCACGCGAATCACTCTTCGGGTTCCGCCACCGCCGTTTCGGCGACAGACTGTTCAGCCGCAGTTTCCTGCTCTTCGTCCTGGGCAGGAGCGGCAGGTTGACTGATGGCCACCGGACTGGATTTGGGCTTGAGTCGTTCCAGCGCTGCCTTCTGTTGTTCCAGATGGGTACCTTCCGTCCCGTACTTTTTGATTAATACTTTTACGTTAACACTCGGTTGTGCACCCACGTTGAGCCAATAGTCGATACGTTCGCCCTTCAAAATTGCACGGGCATCGGTCTCTGGAAGCACCGGGTCGTAAGTCCCCAATTCTTCCAACACCCGTCCATCCCGTGGGCACCGTGAATCGACGGCACAAATCCGGAAGAACGGACGCTTCTTGCGTCCCAATTTCTTCATGCGAATACGAACTGCCACGCCTAACCTCCGATATCTAAATGATGGTTGGATCGATGATCGGTACTCGATGCTTGAATTTCGACTATCGAACATGGATCATTGAATTTCCAGTACCTCTCTATTTTGCTGTTTGTTTGCGGTTTGCGAAAGCCCTAGTTCCCCCTGCGTTCACGTTTTCGTCGTCGCAGGTCCCTGTCGCGTAGTTTCTTTATTTTAGCCCGTTCTCTGGGCGAGAGTCGCTTGCCGGAGCCGACTTTCTGCTTGGCAACCTTCCCGTCAGGGGCCAACATGGCTCCACGCTGGAGCTCGTTCATCATCTTCATTCGACCCCCAACCCCTTTACCAGCCATCTGTTTCATTAAACTTGCCATGCCGTCAAACTGCTTGACCAGTTCATTTACCTTGCCGGGCTCGACCCCGGCACCAGCGGCGATCCGGCGGCGGCGGCTGGGATCAATCGTTTTGTTGGGATTGCGACGTTCTTCCGGAGTCATGGAATCGATGATGCCAAACAGCTGGCGGAATTCTTCCTCATCGACCTCCCCCATGGCGTTCTTCAAATTGCCCATTCCAGGCATCAGTCCCATCATTTTCTGCATGATGCCAGGTTGGGCCAGTTGGGAGAGTTGCTTTCGGAAATCATCCAGGGTGAATTCACCTTGTCGCAGCCGTGCTTCAGTTTCTTTCATCTGCTGTTGGTCGAATTCGCGTTGCGCTGTCTCGACCATCGTCAGAATGTCACCTTGGCCCAAAATCCGGCTGGCCATGCGATCGGGATGGAAGGGTTCCAGGGCATCAAGTCGTTCACCAGTCCCGATAAACTTGACGGGTACCCCTGTGACGTGTTTGACCGACAACAATGCTCCACCCCGGGCATCACCATCGAGCTTGGTCATAATGACCCCATCCAACTCGAGAGCGTCATTGAAGGATTTGGCGCTGTTGACCGCGTCCTGGCCCGTCATGCCGTCTACGACCAGATAGGCCTGATCAGGACCAACCTGTTTGTCAATCGTGGTCAGCTGCTGCATCAGTTCTTCGTCGATGGCAAGCCGGCCCGCGGTGTCCAGAATCAGTACATCCACGGACTCTTGTTTGGCTTTCCGGACCGCGTTTTGGCAAACGCGAATTGGATCGCTAGCACCTTCTTCTGAGTAAACAGGAACACCGACTTCGTTACCGATGACATGCAACTGCTCGACCGCTGCCGGGCGCTGCAAGTCAGCGGCACAGAGCATGACTCGCTTCCCATCCTGTTGAATAAGCCGTGACAGTTTTCCGCAAGTCGTGGTCTTACCCGAACCCTGCAAGCCGCAAAGCATCAGGACTGTAACTTCACTCCGAAAATGAAACGATGGATCTACAGGGCCGAGGATGGCGAGTAAGGCCTCATAGACGACTCCCAATAACTGCTCGCTTGGGTTGAGTGCCTGGAGGACTTTCTTGCCGAGTGCTTCTTCACGCACTTGGCCCATGAAGTCCTGGACGACCGAATAGCTCACATCCGCTTCTAGCAAAGCTTGTTCAACCAACTGCAGCCCATCGCGCATGTTGGTTTCACTGAGCTTGCCCTTCCCGCGCAAACTCTTCAAAGCTGTTTGCAGATTTTCCTGGAGCGATTCGAACATCGATTTTGGCGTGGTAGACCGCGATTGGTGAAGCTGGCCCCCCCCCTCGGGGGGCATTTGAGACAAGCCCCGCATTTTATCACAACTTTGGACGAGTTGTAAATCCTCAAGCAGCCGGCGAAGTTTACCAAGGTGTTTCCCGTTAGGTTACCACGTCGTAACCCGCTCCTCGAAAAATGTGGCCGGTTATCGCGCTTCGGTCCGCTAGCACGCCAGGATTTTAGAGTGGTTACACGGTTCGAGACGCACCATTCTCTTTCAGGTTTTAAGCGGTTTCCCGGCTGTAAGGTATGCGGTCGGACCGGACAGGTGCGATAGCACGTGAAACGGCTGGTGGGTGAACGCAAGAAACGACATTGTCGTAACAGGTGGTCCAAGTCTAGAGTATGCGCCAGTACCGTGGAATCTTTCAGCAAGGAGGTTGTTTGGTGGTGCGTCCGGTCTTTGCCTCGTTACTCATTTTGATGACGGTTAGTGCTGTTGCAGACGCTCAGCAGTGGGCGCAGAAATTGTTTTCGCAAACCGAGTACGATTTTGGCACCCTCGCTCGTGGCAGCCAGCCAGAATACAGTTTTCAGTTAACGAATCTCTACGAGCAAGAGGTACACATTTCCGGAATCAGGTCGAGTTGCGGTTGCACGATTCCAGAAATCAGCAAACACACTTTGAAGACTCGGGAAAAAGGAAAGATTCGTTGTCGCTTCAATACGATTGCCCATTTGGGCCACAAGAACGCGGTGGTGACAGTCACTTTTGATAAACCTCGTCTCGCAGAAGTCCAACTGAATATCCAGGGGTTTGTGCGGCGCGATGTTGTTATGAAACCGGGTATTGCAGAGTTTGGCGATGTGACGGAAGGAGAAAGTGCCGAACGAAAAGTCTCCGTGGAATACGCGGGGCGCGGCGATTGGAAAATCACGGATGTGCGGAGCACGAATTTAAATTACAAAGTGAGCCTGCAGGAGACGCATCGTGATAGTGAACGGGTGGGATACGAACTAGGGATCCAATTGAAAAATACTGCGCCGTCTGGATTTTTCAACAACGAACTGACATTGGTGAGTAACGATCCCGCTTCACAGCCGATTCGGTTGCCGGTTCAGGGATACGTGCGACCATCTTTGACCGTGAGTCCGAAATCTTTATCTCTTGGCGACGTGGAATTGGGCCAAAAAGTTTCCAAACAGCTGATCGTGCGTAGTAAACAACCTTTCCGTATCGTCAACGTCAACTGTGAGGACGAATCCTTTCGGTTTCGGAAACCAGATATGGTTCGGAAGACGCATGTTTTACCGGTGACTTTTACCGCGCTGGGTAATCCGGGAAAAGTGGCCAAACGGATTGAGATCGAAACAGACCTGGGAGCGGGGACGACGGTTGAATGTTTAGCGACTGCAACTATCAAGTCGGTGTTGAGGTAGGGTACCTGCTGTAAACTCAATGCCCGTTCAGTTATCCGTCAAGGTTCTTTACCGCAAACCGATGGTACATGCTGTTCATCGACGAGTTCACCCTGAAGTCGCCGGTGCGGGGAACGTCGAAGTTCGCCGAGGAATTTTCGAGCCGCGGCCGCCTCGACAAGCTGGGCCGTTCGCTGCGTCAACTGGACCTGCGTCGGAGGCTGTTCCGTCACCCGTGCAGCTTCCTGGTCGAATCTCCCTCGTTCGCCCAATTGCCGGTGTCGGTTCGCACGCGGGTCGCCGACCGGTTGAGATCGGTTCTAAAGGACAAGACGCCCGGCGAGGATTATGCCCGGCTGAGCGACGACGACCGGAAGACGATCCGCGAGATCCTCGACGCCAACCGCCCATCCTGGTGGGTGACCGCCGCAAAGAAAGCCCGGAGCAAGAAGTGACCAGCCGCAACGGCGATCGTCGGAGATTCCTGCAGCAGTCCGCTTCGGTCGGACCCGCCGACCTGGCCCGCGCCATCTACCACGCGCCATCTACCACGCGATGGGCGTCCACGACCTCACGGCCGTCGACGGCGACGGGCAGTCATTTGAACCACTGCATGCCGTCGGCGAACTCGAACGCCCATTTCGGTGCACAGTCGAGCACGAAGTCGCAGTTGGCACCGGCGTGGCCGTCAGCGATCAGCGGCTGCATCACGCTCAGGAACGACACCTGGTCGGGATCGCTGGTGTCGTCGTCGGCCAGCCCGTGAAACTGCCGCACGCCGACCTTCATCGACCGCCCGGCCCGGATGCAGTCGTGCAACTCGTCCAAATCGCCGGCGACCGGTTCCCCATGCTCGTCGTGCTCGTAGACCACCCGCCAGCGTTCTCTGTTTCAAAAGCGACAGCCTGAAGTCCTGTTGCAAGCCCCGAATCATCTTCCTCGATCCCGGGACAAAACCTATAGCCCATACAGTGGTTCTAACTTGTCTCGCAAGTGTTTCATGAGGGGGCCATGGTGAATTTCTGTTCCTGTAATCTGGCGCACTAAATCGGCGGCTGGGTAGCGCTGACCCGCTGAATGGACATTTTCTCTTAACCAACGCAGCAATGGCTGAAACTCGCCCTGTAAGAATTGAGAGTTCAAATCTCCTAGGTCTGCCTGGGCTTTGTCAAACAGTTGCGAAGCGTAAAGATTCCCCAGGGAGTAAGTAGGAAAATAGCCGATCAGGGCGGCGCTCCAATGGATATCTTGCAATACACCATCCGCCCGGCTGGAGGAACGAATTCCCAGGCACTGTTGATATTTGTCATCCCAAGCATCGGGCAGATCGGCAACTGACAAATTGCCCGCGATCAGCGCTTGTTCCAGTTCGAATCGCACGATGATGTGCAAATTGTACGTAGCTTCGTCGGCTTCGACACGAATCAGCGAAGGTCGTACATCATTGATGGCAAAGTAGAAGTCATCCAGAGTGACGGCTTGCAAAGCCGTGGGGAATGCTGCTTGTGCTGCAGGAAAAAAGTGTTGCCAGAAAGCATGGCTGCGACCTACCAGATTTTCCCACATCCGCGATTGAGATTCGTGAATTCCAAGGGACATGTAAGAACCGGGAGGCAATCCGTACCAGTCCGTGCGCAACCCCTGGTCGTACATTCCATGCCCCGCTTCGTGCAGAATTCCAAAAAATGCAGTTGGGTAATAGTGAGCGTCATATCGTGTAGTGATACGGCAGTCATGTGGACCCATGCTGGAGCAAAATGGATGATCCGTAACATCTAAGCGTCCCCGAGAAAAATCGAATCCAATACGTGCTGCCACCGACTCACCGAACTTCCGCTGAGCCTCGACGCAATATTCTCGGTTCAAGATTTCCAGAGAGGGTTGTTTTCCAGAATCTTGAATGGCTGCCACCAAGGGGACCAACTCTTCACGCAAGTTTTCTAAAACACGCGTCACATTTGCTGTTTTCTCTTCCGGTTCGAATTCGTCCAACAGGGCATCGTAGGCTACGTCCCCGTAGCCCAGACATTCAGCCTGTTGACGTTTGAATTTAAAAATATCCTCTAGTAGAGGTTGGAGGGTGGCGAAATCGTCGGTTTTGCGGGCCTCGACCCACGCTTGCTGGCCGAGAACTGACGCACGTGTCAATCCTTCCACCAGTTTTTGAGGTAATTTGGTTTTCTTGTCGTATTGCCGGCGTAACTCCCGAATCACTACCCACTGGTCAACGGATGAATCCTTGTCGGTAAAACCCTCTTCCAACTCCTCGAGCCATGAACCGACCTGTGGATCGGTTTCGCTTCGATGGATCAAGCCAGCAAGATGCGTGATCTGCTCCGCACGATATGGTCCTCCTGCGGCCGGTAGCTTGGTGCGTTCGTCCCATTCCAGCAGGCTATTGGCCGAATGGAGCAGCGCAGTTTCGCGAAAGTGATTGCATAGTCGATCAAACGTGCGATTTGAAGAGGAGCTTGGGGTCATGGTGATTGCGACTCATCATTCTGGTATGACTCGGTTTAAAAACGGTTCTGCCGAACTTCAGATTCTCCGTTCTTCGACAGAAGCTTGCAAGTCTGCTCGATGAATTCCGCTTGCTGTTTCCAGGTATGTGGGTGAAACTACAGGCGTGGTGTTTAGTCACGGTAAGTTTTATTGAGACGGACTTGTACGAAATGCTTGTGGCCAGCACGGCCCTGCATCAGCGGAAGATCCGAAGAAATAATAGAACGAGAAAAAGATGCTTGATGTACTCGTGATTGCACCCCACCCCGACGACGCGGAACTGGGAATGGGGGGCACGATTCTGAAATTTATCTCCCAGGGGATACAGGTGGGAGTGTTGGACCTGACAAACGGAGAACCGACACCGTATGGAACTCCTGAAATCCGCGCCAAGGAGACAGTTGCAGCTTCCGGAGTTTTGGGACTTACCTGGCGACAGAACTTGGGCTTGCCGAACCGTTCACTGGAGCCGACGTTGATTGCACGGAAAAAGTTGGCGAGCGTCATACGGGAAGTGCGACCACGCTGGTTGTTTGCGCCCTATTGGATCGATGCGCATCCAGACCATGTGGCCGCCACAGAACTGGTCGAGGCAGCTCGTTTTTGGGCCAAACTCACCAAGACGGACATGCCGGGCGAGCCCTTTCATCCTGAACGTATCTACCACTATTACTGTGTACACTTGAAATTAGCGCCGCAGCCAGATTTTGTGGTGGACATTAGCGAATTTTGGGAACAGAAGTTGGCAGCTCTACGGAGTTATCACAGTCAATTTATTGAAGGTCGGTCAAAGGATCCAACGACCTTTCTTGACCAGTTTCATCACCATGCAGCTTATTGGGGGCAAGTCATTGGGAGGGTATACGGCGAACCTTTTGCCTGTCGCGAGCCGATTGGAGTCTCGAGCTTGCGAGACTTTGTGTGAAACGGAGCCCTTTTCTCCGGGCAGTCAATGAGTGTACCTCACACATTGACGTCACTACCAGTACCACAACCGCCGGAATCGAATTTTCCGCTAGTTAGAAAACTGGAATCGCGCCGGTACCTCTGCGCTAGCTGTGCAGGATTTTTCGACAGCTTCGAACTCGCTGAGAGACCAATCGGGTGGAAGTCATGGTGTTGGGTATTGCCAAGCCCCAATCGATGTCTCACCGTGTTGGATTGTAGCCTGTCGCCGGTTCGGCTGCTGTTACCCGCAGCTTTAGGAGACGGATAGTCCGGATCGGCGACTTGTCAGGCTATTCTCCACGGAGGGCGTCGGACGCTACTAGATCCCATACAGCCAATCTCCGCTATCACCCGATCTCAGCAGGGTGAAGTTTGCGCGCTGGAATCGGCGAGTGAAAGTTTGTCTCGGGCGATTTGGTTGTTGAAGCAAGGTTTTAGTGTTATCGATGCATGAGAAACGCAAGTACCTAATCGTCCGGCACCACAACATTTAAAACTGGTTGCGAAATCGATTCTTCGGTCACCTGTGAGCACACTTCAGGAGAATTGGCTTTTGCATCTGAAGCTGCTGGAACTACCAGCAGCTTGTTTAGTGTGGTTGGAAGAATCGCCGCCATCGTCACGACCGAACCAGAAAAATTCTTGGAATAGCCGGAGTCGGGTGGACTCGCACCGCCACCACCGGTAGCTGATCGTCCTGTCGGCCAACAGGATGGCGGTCCTATAGAGATGTACATGAGAAATTGGTGCGGCATGATATGAGTTTGCGACAGCACCGGCAAACGCCTGTTATTCCCGTGGTTAAGCTCGTTTCTGACGTGGCAAGGCTATCTCGACCACAGCGAAACCTTCATCCGCTTCTGTTGCTATCTGCATCCAAGCGGAGGACTTTGTGGGTCCGGCAAAGCGAGTAAAACACGAGTGGCGTGGCGCTGGTCGATTGGCCGATAGGTGCAATAGGGTTCAGCATGGCCGGTAATTGTAGGCCCCTCAATCATGAACATCGCACCAGGAGAGCTTGGACTGTGAATCAGGACATCAACGTGTTAGCACTGGTGAAGGGGTCTGAGCGCTACGTCTTTTTGTATGACGACCAGAATCGGGCTGAAACTTTAAGAACACTTGGTCGCTATGCGTCCAATCCGGATCTGAGTTTTACGTGGTACGACGCCGCAGTTCTAAGCCAGAAGGTGCGCCAAAACACTCCTTCGGAGTCGTCCGAAGTCAATCGTCTGGACCTGACCGAGTCAACTGATCCCCTGGATCTGGACGAAACCGTCTAGCATGCAATCGACCCTGGCTCGATTTCTGACTTATCTTCGTGTTGAACGTAATTCTTCCGAGCTGACCATCAAGAGCTATCGTGAAGATCTCACCGCACTCATCGACTACCTGGTTGAGAGTGTTGGCCATTCGCCTCAACCCGCGGAAGTAACAACGCTTGACTTGCGAGGGTATGTCTCGGCACTAAACGAGGCAGGTTACGCCCACAGTTCGATTTCCCGTCGCCTCGCTTCGACGCGAAGCTTCTTTCGATTTGTACAACGGGAGGGGAAAGTTGAAATCAATCCGGCTAAAGCGCTGCGTAATCCACGCAGTGTTCGGACGTTACCACATTTCTTGTCAACACGGGAAATTGGGAAATTGCTATGTGCACCCGCGCAAGTCGAGTCATTAGGAAAGCGGGATCGGGCCATCCTGGAGACGATTTACTCTGCCGGATTGCGAGTGAGCGAAGTGGTGGGTATCAACGATGGTGACCTGGACCTGAGAGAAGGACTCGTTCGTGTTCGAGGAAAAGGGAAGCGCGAGCGTCTGGCCCCACTGGGTTCGTACGCTGCCCAGGCTTTGCGGCACTGGTTGGAGGTTCGCCAACTCTCCAAAAAAGAAGATGCGGGCCGCGGTGCGCCCGTGTTTGTCAACAAGTTCGGCTGCAGAATTACTACGCGGAGCGTCGCACGCATGCTGGAAAAATACCTGAAAAAAACAGGTCTGGATTTACGTACTACGCCCCACACGCTCCGACATAGTTTTGCCACCCACCTGCTTGATCGGGGTGCCGACATTCGCAGTGTTCAGGAACTCTTGGGACACAAGAGTCTGGTGACCACCCAAATCTATACGCACGTGAGTACAGCCAGACTGAAGGCTGTCTATGAGAAGGCCCATCCGAGAGCCGGTTAAGGGACAACAAGGTAACGATGTTGACCACTTGAAGCCCTCCATTTCCTGTTGAGCTTGTGAGAAAACATCAGTTTCGCGCAGTGGATTTTTGTGACAGGAACACGAGAGACGCCAATCTCTTAATCTCCGGCCATGCAGAGTGATCACAACAAAGACACGGATAAGAACGGGTCCAAGTTGCCACCGTTCTAAGGACGTTGTCTGTACGCGGCATTGATTCCCGTAAGTGTGCGAATGATTACCTGTTGCGCCTGGGAGTGGAAACGGGCTGCGTGGCATTGACGGGAACGATGGAACCCGGAGATGTGCGAAGTCCCGCGGCGCCGCGAACTGGGGAAGATAACTTGTTGCCGTGACCCGACTGCGTGGTACCGGCGAGAAAATTGTCAATTTGGGCTGATTCTTTGATGCGATCAAACTCCTTTCCCATCGAGGCACGTATTTTTTTCTCGAGGATATCCTCGTAGAGCGTATCTCGGACGGCGGTAAAATCTTCGACGATGGGTTGAGTTCGACCTTTAGCGCGAAGAATAATGTATCGATCCCCGCTGACGATGATCCCCGAAATTTCTTCAGGTTTCAGTCCAAAGGCGGCCTCCTCGACTTTCGGTTGGCCTGAAAATTTGGCAATCGGGGGAACTTCCCCGTCATTGTTTCTGGAAATCGGTTCGATGGAATGGATCGAAGCAAGTCTGGCGAAAGCTTCTTCGTTTGAAGATTTGTGTGCTTCGGCCCATACTTTTTGAGCTCGACGCTGATCGCTCATAACAATGGCCAGGCACTCCACGCGTTCTCCGTAGTTCGCTTCAAAACCTTTTCGCAAATCTTCTTCCGTTACCTGAACGCGTGTGCCGACGAGTTTCTTGAGGGCGACCGTGGGCCAGACGATGTCGCTCATATAAATCTCTTTGGTAACCTCTTGTTCCTCGGTTACCATTTTTAACCAACTGTTGATTTCGGGCGAACCATCGTTTTTGGTAATTCCGAACGCTCGCGCGGCCCGTTCAACTTCACGATGTAGATCGGCTTGTTGTACGTCCAGACTTCTACGCTTCAACTCCTGCTGTAAGAGCTGGCGATTGATTTCGATATCCAGCACAGATATGCCATGACGCAGAATGCATTCCTCGGCAAGTTGTCGAATGGTGATTTGTTTTCCATTGATGGTAGCAGCTACACCGGGAATTTTCTGACGCAGATTCGGATTGTTGTAGACGTTTTGGAATTGGGACGTATTCTGCAAGGCGCTGAAAGTTTCTGCTGCCATGTCCCGTTGTTTCTCAGAGTTGATTCGAGCTTCCAAGCGAGAGCGTACAACCTCAAAGTCTTTTTTGGAGACCTCGGTCGGAGCTAAGATTTTTTCACATTTGAGAATCACGTACTGATTCGCCACGTGGATGACTCGCGAAATCTGGCCGGGCCTCAGGCTGAAGGCGACTTGTTCTAATTCAGGGCTTCCCATGTGTCGGCGGATAGGCGGAATGATGCCCCCATAGGGGGCGCTGTTCACGTCTTGGGAGTGGTCCATTGCTAATTCTGCAAAATCTGTCGGATTGGCCAGGGCCTGTTGGTAGATCTGGTCTGCTTTGGTCTTTTGCATCAATGCGATCAGTCGCACCTTCACTTTGGGACCATATTGGGAATCCCATGCCTGTTTGATTTCGTCTTCGCTGACACGAATTGATTTTGCAGCCAATTTACGTAAGGCCAGAGTCGGCCAAATGATATCGTTGCGATATTGTCGGGGATCAATTTTTCGTTCGTCCTCTAACATTCCCAACCAATGTTCCACGGTAAGTCCAAACTTGTTTGCCATGGATGTGATTTCTCGTTCGACTTCCTCCTTCGTGATCACCACTCCCCGTTGCTTGCACTCCGTCAGCAAAATGTGCTTGTTTACAAGAGTTTCGAGTACGTCCTCACCGAAACGGTTGATGCATTCACGGGCGAGGTCGCTACGTTGGATGGGCTTTTGATTGATCACCGCAACGACGCCGTGTTTTTTTGTGTTAACGGTTACCTGCTTTCTTTGACTGGATTTGGCCCTGGGTTTGGCCGTTGCATGTTCTATCCCTCCTAGGTAACGAATCACGACACAGAACGTGACTGCCAGGGAGGCGACCACCAGCAATGAGCTTCGGTTTGTCCAGATCTTTTTTTGTTTTGCAAACTGTTTTTTGTGAGAATGATCCATAGTCGGCCACTCCTTTAACCGAGTAAGTGCTAGCGCACCAGCAAAGGTTGTAATTTTTGGGGCGGCGGAGTTTAGAAACAATCGCCTGCGAGGTCAAGGCAGAGGCGCCCAGTGTTGCTAGCGGTTTGATGTGTGAAAGGGGCCTGAAACAACGGCAGCCCGTGTGCCAGACAGGTTGCAGAACTAGGTCATCAGCCTAGCCTTGTGGCGGCGCCTGCTTACCGGGGTGTTCAAGACAAGGTGTGATGGAATGACGCGGAACTGATTCAACCGTCCATCACTTCGATTTCTCGATTCTTTGATGCCGCGGAAGCCTGAGTTTCGAACTTCTTTGTCAACTCCTGGACTTCTGTTTTTAAGTCGTTGCTCTGATCTTTGCTGAGTGTTTTATCCTTTTCGGCTTGATCAGCAGATTTGTTCGCGTCACGACGAATATTACGTACCGCGACTTTCGCCTCTTCGGTGAGTTCTTTGATGCGAGATACCATCTTGCGGCGTACTTCGGTGGAGAGTTGAGGAATGTTGATGCGTATCAATCGTCCGTCGTTCTGTGGTGTCAAACCGAGATCACTGGCGATCACTGCTTTTTCGATATCTTTGATGGTACCGGGATCGTACGGGCGTATGACAATTTGAGTCGGTTCCGGAGCTCCCACGGACGCAACTTGTTTGATAGGAGTAGAAGAACCATAAACCTCGACGCGCAATGAGTCGACAAGACCCGGATTGGCCCGTCCGGTACGAATTCCTGCCAAGTTGCTTTTTAGCACTTCGATGGCTTTTTCCATGCGCATTTCAGTGTCGAGGAGGATGTCATCGGCACTCATTGTCTCACTCGCTTTCCTTTTCGGTTTCTTCGCTGGAAACTAGTGTACCTACTTTTTCACCACCGATCGCTCGTTGAATGTTGCCTTCAGTTTGATAGTTGAAGACGAGCACCGGAATTTTGTGTTCCATACAGTGTGCGATCGCGGTATGGTCCATCACGCGAAGATTTCGTTCCAGCACGCGGCGATATGTTAGATGACGATAGAGTACCGCATGGGGGTTCTTTTCGGGGTCCTCACTGTACACGCCGTCGACTCGGGTTGCTTTCAGCAGGATTTCGGCATCGAGTTCCAACGCCCGTTGTGCGGCTGCTGTGTCGGTTGTCACGAATGGACTTCCCGTTCCGGCAGCCAGGATGCAGATGCGGTCCTTTTCCAGGTGACGCTTTGCACGTCGGCGAATGTAGGGTTCTGCAACGCCATCCATGTGA
Source organism: Planctomycetota bacterium (assembly GCA_963578105.1). Classification (GTDB taxonomy): domain Bacteria; phylum Planctomycetota; class Planctomycetia; order Pirellulales; family Pirellulaceae. The sequence continues at coordinate 8,162 of CAUZBP010000059.1, read as the reverse complement.
ACTGCAGTCATGAGACGTGTTGCACATCCAATTGATTCCAACGCATCCTGAAGAGCCAGTCCGTTGATCACCGTGGCCAACATGCCCATGTAATGAGCCGTGGCTTCTTGGATGCAGACGCTGGTATGCGTGAACTGCGCTCCACGAAGGATATTCCCGCCACCAATCACGATGGCAATCTGCGCTCCCATTTCCTTTGCGAGCAGTATCTGACTGGCAATGCCAGATACTTCTTGCATGCTGATTCCGCGCTCGCCGGTGTGACTGAAACATTCGCCAGAAAGCTTGAGAATGACACGCTCAAATCGAGGCTTTGTGTTGACGACCTTCCGTGCGGACATTTGCTTGTCGTTCCTACTCTTGACGAGAACTTAACATTGGTGTGAGTAAAGCGCACCTCGAATCCACCAATTGAGTCATTAATGGATCTGTGAGTTCACATCCAGTCGTGCCAAGTTCTGGAACTAGTTTCTTTGGGAAGCAGGCTCTAAGTTTCTTTTGGCTGGTCCTCGTCGCCTAGTACCCAGTGCACAAATTTCTTCAACTTCATGTTTTGGCTACTAGCAAACTTACCTACCGTGACACTGTCATCTTTGACGAAAGATTGTTCTGTCAGCACGTGTTGAGCGTAGAAATTACGCATCCGGCCCTCGACCATTTTCTCGATAATGTTGTCGGGCTTCCCTTCCTGGCGAGCTTGTTCCGTCAGAATACTTCGTTCTTTCGCCACCAGTTCCTGATCGAGTTCTTCCGTATGAAGGGCCTTGGGGCTGAGGGCGGCAATGTGCATACAGATATCTTTGGCAGCGTCGCCATTTCCTCCCTCAACCTGAATGATTGCCCCAGAAACTGTTGTAGCATTGTGACTGTAACCTCCGCACGAGCCATCAATTCGAATCATTCTACCAATATTAAAAACCTCGCGGATACGGTTAAAGAGATCATCCTTGACGTCCCGAAGAGTTTTCTCCGCTTGGGTGGGGGAGGGTTGATCTAACAACTCGTCGACAGTCGCGATGCCGGACTTGGTAGCCAGTTGCTTGGCCAAGTCATTGGCCAACTGAATGAAATCTTCGTTCTGAGTGACAGGAGCGCTTTCGCACTTGAGTTCCACCATGGCTCCCGCACCAGGATCGATGCTGGTGTAAATACCGAATCGACCAAATGACGTTTGCCGGTCTGCGCGCTTCGCCATAGTTTTAGCACCGCTTTCACGCAGTTTCGTGACCGCCAGTTCCTGGTTGCCGTCGGCGTCAACGAGTGCTTTTTTGCATTCCATCATGGGCAGTCCGGTCTTGTCTCGTAAGGCCTTAACCGCCGCCGCAGTAATCTCCACCATTTTACGCGCTCCTCCTCCGGGAATTGATTTCAATGACTGTGGGCAAGAGACGTGGTGCGGACGTCCCTGCAACGAGTGTGGGATTTAGGTGGCGCTTGTTTCCGAGGGCTCTTTTTGAGCCTCTTCAGGAGCGGCGCTTGCCTTGGCACTGATCGGGGGCTTTTGTTCATCTTTTTCTTCAACCGCAACACTGATGTTTCCCTCAATCACAGCATCGGCCAGGTTCTTCATAATCAGCTCGATGGATCGAATGCTGTCGTCATTTCCAGGAATCGGCAAGTCCACCAAATCCGGATTGCAGTCCGTGTCGATCAATGCGACTGTCGTCAACCCGAGTTTACGCGATTCAGTAATGGCGTTTTTTTCTTTATTGGGATCGATGACCACGACGCATGTTGGCAAGCGGTCCATGGTTCGCATTCCGTTGAGGTTGCGATACATCTTGCGATATTCACGACTCAGTGCTGATTGCGCCTTCTTGGAGTATTGCGATAACTCGTCACCCGTACGCAATGCCTCGAGTTCTTCCAGTCGAGACAAACGACTTCGGATCGTGCGGAAATTCGTCAGCGTTCCTCCCAGCCAGCGTTCGCTCACATAGGGCATCTTGCATCGCAACGACTCCCTTTCGATCGTTTCGCTGGCCTGACGTTTCGTGCCGACAAAGAGGATCAATCCCTTGCGGGAGGCAATTTGTTTGAGAAATTTTCTTGCGCGCAGCAGTCCCCGAATCGTTTCACGAATGTCGACAATGTGAATTAAGTTTTTGCGAGCGTAAATATAGGGCGCCATCTTGGGGTTCCAACGACTGGCCCGATGTCCAAAATGGACTCCCGCTTGAATCATCTGCTCTACCAAACTTTCCGCCATAGGATACACCTCCACGAAATATCACACCTCACGTCCCACCCAGGAGGATAGCCTTGAGACTGGCAGGCTATCGGGAGCACGCAGGTAAATTGGAAAAGACTACCGTCCCGTCCATTTAGGACGGGTAACACCTAAACCACGAACCATAACAAGTTTAGCCGCGATCGTCAATTACATTGCCAATCTCCAACTCGCCTGCGGTCAGAGAATTCAGGCGGTGATGCAGACTGAATAACGGGCTTTGCAATGTGAACAGGTCCTGGAAATGGGTCGGATCTCCAGTGGGACCAATCAGTTGTCCATCCAGTTCGTTGCAGAGAGGTCGGGAGCTAGGCGGGTTGGTAGCCACGGTTGTTATTCTATTGCTGTCGCATTCGGCCGGATGTCATCTGAGGTTGATTTAGTAAAATCGACTCACAAGAGTTTGTGCGGCTGTTTCGGTGCCCACAATTTGCGGTGTTCAGGCTGCACAATCGGGATCCGGGCAGGGTAGCATGGGTTAGAGTCTGGATATCCCTACTGGAAAAATTCCTGCAGGAAAGACACTGGAACCCAGACTTGATCAGGAGGTGGTTTTCTTTCATGCCTCGGCGGTATCAATGGTTTGCGGTGGGTATTTTGTTGATCTGGGTTTCCAGCAGCATTGCCGGTACGCAAACCCGGTTGGGCAAGCATTGGGAACGGGCCTCCCGGATTTCCATCGGCCAGGTTCAATATTCCCAGTACGACACCTTACTGAAGAAATACGTGGATCGATCTGGAGATGTGAATTACGGGGCATGGCAGGGGTCAGCCACGGATCTGCAAGCCCTGGACGACTTTTTGGGCCATCTTTCTCAAGCGGATCGACGCAAGCCTGCAACACATTCGGCCCAACTGGCTTTTTGGATCAACGCCTATAACGCAGTCACGCTGAAGGGAATTCTGAGTGAATACCCTACAACCAGTATTATCAGGCATGCCGCCAAACTGACTGGGTACAACATTTGGCACGATCTGCTGTTGTTGGTAGGTGGCTCAGAATATTCGCTCGATCACATGGAACATCAGATCCTTCGCAAAATGAACGAACCCCGGATCCATTTTGCCATTGTCTGCGCTTCCCGAAGTTGTCCCAAACTTAGGGACGAGGCTTATTTGCCAGGTAAGCTTTCAGAGCAGCTAGAAGACAATACGAAAACATTTTTCTCCGACTCCCGCAATTTTCAGTATGATCCTGCAAATCGTCGAATGGAATTATCCAAGATCCTGAAGTGGTTTGGAAGCGATTTTGGTAGTGGAGAGTCGCAGTTACTATTAAGTATTGCCGGTTATTTGCCCACGCCCGCCGCTCAAAATTTCGCGCGCAGCGGTCGGGTTAGGGTGTTTTATCTCGATTATGACTGGGAACTGAATGATCAGAAAATAGCAGCCGGTGCTAAAATCCCATGATTGAAATGGTTGTTTCCTTTTGGGCCGCTGCTGTCCCGGAGTCGGTCAGAAAAATCCCATTCTTTCTCACCTGACATGGCTCTCTTCACCGTGACTAGGTAAGAAACAGGTTGGAGGAATTCGACCTGAGCCGGGCGGGATTGAGCCGATCGGACTTGCAGGTGGTGGTTTCTGGTCAGGAGGATCTGACTGCGTTCAGAGGGGTCGGCCGCGGCAACTCAACGAATACCAATCAACACGATTTGTATTACCACTCCCGGACATCTGAAACCAGTCTCCCGGCCCGGGTATAGCTGGCAAACCCAGTTGTGCCCTTACAGCGGCGGTTGGCGGTCTTCTGGGTGATGCTTGAATTTTCCAGCACTCTTTAATCAGGCAATTGTGCGGATTCTGCCAGCTATTTGAAAAAGTCGTCTTAGTGCGATTCTATGTCAAGCATCTTCTCCGGGTGTCTGTTCAAAATGACAGCCAGTTCGCAGGGGGAACCTATAATTAATTCGACTATTTGAGTGTGCTACGAATATCCCTGCAGTCCTGCGCCGTGGTTGGATGGCTACGAAGCTATGTCATTGTTCCGGACTAAGGGGGTGAGTCGGTTTGATGACGGTTCACTTTCAATTAGTTAACCACCTCAACTTGACTGACGCACAGCACAAGACCGCAAAGGTCCGCGCTAAACAACAGAACTCAGTGACCAGTCTTCCAATGAAAACTCCTGAAATGCGAGGGTGTGTGATGATTTTGCGGAATAATCGACTTGAAATTTATTCGGTACTAGTATTCTTGCTATTGGCGTTCATGCTGAATCCTGTTCGAGCCCAGGAGGAAGGGACCGAATCATTATTTCCGGACCTGGATATTGTCAGTGAAAGCGAGTCAGACAGCGAAAACTTGCCAACCGAATCTGAAGCGGGAAACACGACTGCTAACGGGACCAGTGAAAAAAAGGCCCTTACTCTGGATGAAGCTATCCAGGAAGCCACTCAACTTATAGCAGCAGAAAGATTTCTGGAGGCAGTAGCTCGATATACGCAAATTCTGAATGCGCCACAGGGCCACGGAAATGTACGTGCCTTACTGGGACGGGGTAAGGCCTTTTACGAACTCCGCTATTACGACCTTGCGTTGAAGTCATTTGACAGTGCCCTTGCGCGTTCTCCCAGTAATCCAATTGGATTAAACGAGCGCGGAAAACTGTACATGGACATTGAGAACTATCGAGAGGCGACAGAAGACTTTGAACGAGCTGTCGAAACTTTGCCGACCGACACGGAGTTTCTGAGTAACTACGGAAAAGCCCTGATTCAATATGGTCAACAGGATGCGGGCCTGGGTAATCTGGATGCGAACAAGAATATTGAAAAGGGAGTCGGGTCCCTGACCACGGTCATTGAGACGCTAAATGCCTTGATGGGTGACGAGAGCTATCGCGATGAACGGAAAACCATCGTCATAGAACTGGCAGACACCCATTTTGAACGAGGGTTGGGAAATAGTAGCCTGGGAAGGACTGGCATGGCAATCGAAGACCTGGAACGAGCTCATGAGTTGGCGCCGGAAAACATTGAATACACGGAAAGATTAGGCGCTACCTACTTCGAATCGGCTACCCGAGCGGCCGCGGTAAGTCCCGATGATAGCGAGTCGATCATTTCCGACTATTCCCGTGCCATTAGCATTCTGAAAGAATCCTTGGAAAAGGTTGAAGGTGCTGGAGTGGACCTTGAAGACATGGAGGGTTTCGACTCCCAGTCACCTTTTACCGGTTCTGAGAAGATGCAACAGCAGCTGGTGAGGATTGCCAGCGCCCATCTCGAACTGGGGAAGTATGTTCCGGAAAGCCAACGTGAGGCACACTACAGGGCAGCAATCGAGGCATCTCAATCGGTACTGGATCTGGATCCAAAGCAAGTAACAGCTTTGGTGTTTCAGGGAACTGCGCACCGGATGTTGGGCAATCTCCAAAAGGCTGTCGACTTGTACACGGAAGCGTTAATCACGGCGCCGGGATTCGCAGGTGAGGCGCGGTTCCGGCGTGGCATCGTGTGGTACTACTTGGATGAATTGGACCTGGCGATGCAGGACTTTTCGCGGAGTCAGGAGGATCCACGAGCCGATTTCTGGAGAGGCGTCATCTATTTAAAGCAGAAGAAATTTGACAAGGCAGTTCAATTTTTTACCGACTCGATCAACAGGAACCCCGTTTACGTTTTGTCCTATGCCAACCGCGGAAAAGCTTACCTGAACACGGGCGACTTTCAGCGAGCTCTGAATGATTTCAATCAGATCATTCGACGTGAGCCGGATCAGGCAAAAGGCTACTTTCTACGTGGCATTGCATGCGAATTGCTGGAGCAGCGCAAAAATGCCATCGAGTCATACGAAAAAGCCCTGGAGTGGGATCCTGATCATGCGCGAGCCAGTCAGACGTTGGCCAAGTTGCGGGCCGAATAAAGCGAGCCGTGCTTAGCTCGGTCCAAAACGGAGCTATTCGTGGGATGCCTTCGCTTGTCGTAAACGACTGGACGCGCCAATCCGCACGCGTGATTGCAATAGACATTGCAGACATGGATGGCAGATAGCTACCCCCCGAGGATTCGAACCTCGACTGACGGAACCAAAATCCGTAGTGCTGCCATTACACCAGGGGGTAGTGTTTCGCGGGACTCTCTAATCTAGGGCTGGATTTTCTGCAGATTCTTCATAGCTTAGGTATTTTGTTGACGGTTCACAACTGAGAAAGAAAGTTGTTCCAGCTCAATGGCCAAGTCAACCCGCTCCACCCAGACACCTGCGGGATGGGCCAGGGTGACAGGTGCAAAATTGACGATTCCTTCGACACCGGAGCGAACCAGTTCGTCTGCCACAATTTGAGCCGAGTTGGCGGGCACTGCAATCATCCCCAGCCGTATACGATGTTGGCGAATGACTTCCGATATTTGTTCCGTGGGGTAGACTAGAATTCCCTCAATTTTTTCTCCCACCTTTTTTGAGTCGGTGTCAAAAGCTGCCACAACTCGAAATCCCTGGTTGTGAAAACCACGGTATCCCAGCAGTGCTCTTCCAAGGTTGCCGACTCCTACGATGGCCACCGGCCACTCGTGATCGGTACCCAAGATATTTTTGATGGCAACGAGCAGTTCTTCACAGCGGTAACCGATGCCCGGATAACCAAACTGTCCGAAATAGGCCAAATCCTTTCTGACCTGTGCGTCGGTGAAACCAAGCAACTTGCCAAGTTGAGTCGAGCTGGTGGTCGACCGACCGTTTTTCATCAACTGCTGCAGTTCGCGTAGATACAAACTGAGCCGATGCACGACTGCACGAGGTACTTGGCCGTCATTTGTTGTTTCCACCAGGTTTCCCTCAATGCACTTTGCGAGAAGGAGTTAACGGTCGAGCATGAAACCACGCAGCCAGCTCATAGTGCTGTGGTTACTGTAGGACAAGCAGACGTCCACCACAAGCTTCACCGCAGAAGTGGTTTCTGACAGTATCCTTCAAGTCATGCAAATTACTACAACAGGTACATTGTAAACAAGGTGTTCATCTTGTTTATTTGGATCACAGTTCGCATTACTTTTGTTTTATGTATTCTTTCTATTTCAATCTGTTGTCCCATGTTGACGATTACTGACCATATCGGCCCCATAGTTTAGGTCTTTGCCTGGTTGACGGTAATTTTCAGGATTTTCAGATCTAGACCGATTTGGGAACAAAATCTGATGCCACCGGGAGAAGAGACGCAACGCTGATTGCTGCGGATGGACAACAGACTTATCAAAACCAGGATCTTGGATCGAGTGAGGAACGAGGAGACGGAAAAATGACGCTAATTCAACGCGTATCGGCACTAGTAGCCTTTACGGTTGCGATGTCGGTGGAAGTGGCCCTGGGGGCCTACTGCGGCGTCGCCAACTATCGACACTGCAGCTTCGCTTGCGACGCCTCCGACCACCGTTGCTGCCAGCAACAACTTTGCACGATCATGAAGACATGTCGCAAAGTCGTTCGTGAGCCACAGGAATTCACCTGCTATAAGACGGTTTACGATACAGTTTGTGAAAATAAAACAATCGACTGTGTACGGTATGTCCGTGAAACGCGTTATCGAGACTGTGAATACACGGTTTGCAAGCCAGTTTATGAGACACGGTATCGAACTTGCAATTATACCGTTTGCAAGCCCTGCTGGGAGACCAAACAGCGGACGATCAACTACACGGTTTGCAAGCCCTGCTGGGAGACCCGTGAGCGGACGATCAACTACACGGTTTGTAAGCCGGTCTGGGAGACCAAACAGCGGACGATCAACTACACGGTTTGCAAGCCCTGCTGGGAGACCCGCGAGCGGACAATCAACTACACGGTTTGCAAGCCCTGCTGGGAGACCAAACAGCGGACGATCAACTACACGGTTTGCGAGCCGGTCTGGGAGACCAAACAGCGGACGATCAACTACACGGTTTGTAAGCCGGTTCAGGAGACTTGCTACCGCGAAGTGTGTCACACGGTTTGCAAG
>CAUZBP010000058.1:0-33033 GCA_963578105.1 Planctomycetota bacterium | reverse complement strand
GAAAAGAATGAACTATCAGTGATCACGTATGCACTGGGTAACGGATCGCAGCTACCGACCGGCAACGCCTGTTGGGGCTATCGTCTGTGGGATGAACCAGCCACCACGCAGTTTCCCGAACTTCGCCAGCGGGCAATCGACATCCGCAAGCGTCGGCCCGGCATGCTCGACTACATCAACCTCTACCCCAACTATGCTTCGGAAAAACAGTTGGGAATCAACCCCAACAAGGGACGACGCGCAAAGCGCGCAAGCTATGACGAATATGTCAGACGTTTTGTCGAGCAGCTTGAACCGGCTGTCCTCTGTTACGACAACTACCCGATCTTCAAACCCGGCCCGGGTGGTCTCTCTCCGCGCAGCAAAATCCACCTGGATCTCTATATCGAAAACCTCGACACCGTGCGAAAATACGCACTTCAGCAGAAGATTCCTTTCTGGAACTACTTCAATGCGGTGCCATACGGACCCCACACCGATCCCACCGAAGGCCAGCAACGGTGGCAGATTTACAGTTCACTGGCCTACGGCGCGAAAGGAGTTCTCTACTTCACTTATGGTACACCTGATACCTTCGAGTTCCCCCGGGGAGGAGGCCTGCTCGACCGCAGCGGCAGGCGCACCAACAACTGGTACGAGGCCCAGGAAATCAACGCCGCGCTCAAGCACCTCGGGCCAACACTGATGCAGTTGACCAGTGAGGCCGTCTTCCGGATCCGGCCCGGTGACGACACTGCCAACCTGCTGACGGGGACTCCCATCCGAAGGATCTACCCCGCCGACGTTTTTGGGGGGGATCCTCCGAATGACTACCTGGTCGGAGTCTTCCGGCACCGTGACGGCCGGCGTGCCGTGCTGCTCACCAACTACCGCTTCGCGTTCGGTGCCTGGCCCACCGTTGAGTTCAACGCACCTGCAAAGTCCATCCTGGAAGTCGACCAGAGAACCGGACACGAGGTGCCTCTTCTTGATGAAAACCCGGCCATGGAAGGATTTCAGATTGGACTCAAATCCGGCGCCGGGCGCCTGTTCCTGTTGCCCTCCGGCAAGTGAAGAAGATGTGGACGCTCGTTACGAAAGCTTGTTACCAGGTTGGTTCAAGATCATTCTTTAACGTCACCACACATCACCCACATCGGACCTCCACCCGTTTCATAAGTAGCAAAGTGTTCGAGGCTTCCTGTTTGCTGATCGATGCGATAGGCGAACAGGGTCGACGTACTGGTCCCCGCCGAATAGACAAATCGACCGGTTCGATCAATGCAGAATGATCTCGGCGCGTGCGGCGTGGGGAAAGAGCCAACGAGAGCCATCTCGCCGGTTTTGGAATTCAGAGAAAAGCCGGTCAAGCTGTCCTGCTTAGGATCACCGGGATCACGGGAGTTTTGATCGCGGTTGGAGACATAGGCAAAACGGCCATCAGGCGTCAACCCAATGTCCGCGGCATAAAATTTTCCGATGGATTGAGGCCGCAATGTCGACAAAGTCGCCAAACGTTTCAGCGTGCCCGTAAGGGGATCGAACTTCCAGGCGGTGATGCCTCCGCCAAATTCGTTCGAGGTATAGGCCATATCCAGTTTCGGGTGATGCACATAGTGGCGAGGTTCGTGATACTTATGATTTTTATCCGGGCCTTCCACAAAGGGTGGGTCATTCGCGGTCAGCGTTCCATCTTGGGAATGAAAACGGAACTGGTAAACCTTGTTCGGTGAGGTGTGCGGGACGAAGACGAAACGGCCTGATGGATCAAACCTGATGCAATGGGCCGTACGTTCTGTTTTTTTGTGCTCCGTAAGCTCACTCGTACAGATGCCGTCAACAATGCGGTAAATCGTTATCTCCCCGGCTGAATAATGACACACCAGGAGAAACTTTCCGTCCTTGGCCGTGGACATGTAAGTACAACTGCTCGTGACCTGAGCCTCGCCTCTCATAGACAACGAGCCGTCGTCATTCCGTTGGAACGTGGTGACACCGGCTGTACCATCTTGATTCGTTCCCACATACAACAAGGTCCCGTCCGGGGAAAAGGTCATGAATCCAGGACTGGACGACAGCCCGGTCCTGAACTTCAGAGCAAGTGCTCCCGTTTCCTGATTCACCGCGTATGCAAGGATTGTATTTTCCCCACTGGATGACACATAAAGAAGTTGACTGGAAAAAGCGCAAGGAGTGGACAGGACCGAAAATACTAACAACGCAATATTCAAGGAACGGATATTCATTTGACCTTGGTACTTTCTGTTGGCTCGGTGTTTGTGTCGTGTTGAACAACCGTGAACTAGTTCGTGGTTGGGATGTTTACCTTCTCGTTATGGATTACCATAAAGGTCAGTCGATTCCCCAGGAACCATACAACTTCGGATTCCTGAAAACTTCGGATTCCTGCCCGGCAGACGGGATCGCTGGCGGTTGGAACCAGCAAGCGGTTCATCGGTCGCAGCGTATCCTTGGCGTTGAGTATAACAATAAAACTGACATGGGTGGAGAATACGGGTCCATACCCCACCTCCTGTCGGTAGAACCAAAATCACCAACTGGTCTCTGGGCCTCATTCAACCAAGCCGTGCGCCACTCTCCTGAACTCGCTTGTTATCACGCATCCAAGACACGCCGGTGCGTTTCATGATTTCCATGTTTGTTGCCCCACTTCCTTTCTCGAACCACTTGCTGCGTCCTAACCTGCTCGTGTTCGGGCTCATCGTGACCTTCGCCCTGGACCACGCATCGTTTGCCCAGCAATATCCAAAACCCCTGACGTCCTTGCTGGAAACGGTCGCGACCATGGAAGCGCCGCGACTCACATTGAAGGCGTTAAAGATCGCTCCCCCCACCAAGACCGACCGAAAGGTCACCTTGACGGCTGATTTTACCCCTCTGGATGTGATCGAGCGAGATGCGCCCTTGTTCCTGAACATTCTGGACAACAACAACAAGCCGGTGGCCAGATTCTGTCACCACCCACTGAAACCAACTCACGTCTGGAAGCCCGGAACGACCGTGCAAGTTGGCCCGGTGACGTTTCCGGTTTATTCCCACCTGCTACCTGGAAAGTACAAGCTGCAACTCGGTTTTTTATCTCCCGCCAGGATCGATGACGTCGGTTTGCTCGTGACTCCCAGCACCCTGACCGATCCAACCCCCATGGGCGTGCATTTCCATGACCCGGAATTCGGAACAAAATACGTCGCCTTTCCATACAGCAACGAAAATATTTCCGACTTCATCGTCGGCAGCTTCGATTTACCTGAACCGGCCGCCAACCACAACGAGGCAGGCGAGGAACTCCAGATTCTCAAAAACCGTTGCCGCGACCAGTACGGCCGGGACAGGCGGTATGGCATCGGTACGGCAAGCAGCATGGCCAAAATTGGGCCAACCACCTTCGACGGGGCCATTGACACCCGGCTTCGATTTGCCTTGTGTAGGAACGAAAAAGAGCCATATCAGTTTGCCATTATCACCTGGGACCATCCCCTCCAGGGTATTTCTCTGCAGGTGAGTGATCTGCGGCACAAGAACAAACCGGATGTCATTAGCAAGAACAACATCGACTGTCGGCGTGTGGAGTACGTGCGAACACAGGAACCAAACTATTACACCGAGCATGTCGGGTGGTGGCCCGATCCGCTTGTTGAAATCCAGGAACCGTTTGATGTCCCATCCCACCGCGTCCAGTCCATCTGGGTTCAGATTTCTGTCCCCCATGACGCGACGAGTGGATCCTATGTGGGCCAGATAGAGGTCAATCCGTCGAATGCGGCAGCGTACACCCTGGAACTGCATGTCAAAGTCTGGGACTTCAGCATACCACCGCGCGTGAAGTTCAAGATGGGAACCCATCTTCAGGGAAAATTCCCGGAAGAAAAACAGAAAGCGTACCTCGAAAACCTTCTCGATCATCATGTCAACCCGATGGATCTCTGTCGGGCGCGATACGTGTTGAGGAACAACGGATCCGTTGGCTGCGAGTTTGCAGACAAGATGACCTCCACCATTCAGTTCTGTCTCGACAGGGGAATGAATTCGTTATGCATTGACGGTGCAGGTTGGGAGCAAAGAAAAAGCATCGGTGTTTGGGACGCCGAGTCCCAGGAGTCTGTCACCATGGCGCTGGGCTCGGTATTTGAAAAGAAATTTGGCGAGGTGCTGCCGTCAATCGCGGCCGATTATGAGGCCTATTTGCGGCAACATGGATGGAAGGAACTCGCCTATTGGGAACTTTTGAATGAACCCACCGTACTGGAATATCCGGCGGTCAGGCGGTTGCACTCCCTGGTGGCCCGAGGTGCGCCGGGAATCAAACGCGTTCTGAAAGGGCCCCCGCCTTACCCTGATCTACAAGGCTACGTCGACATCTGGTGCCCGTTGATCGGTCGCTTTGATGAAAGGGAATGTCGTCTCGCCAAAACGAGAGGCGAAAGCGTCTTCTGGCACATTTGCGATACGCCTTTTCCGCCCTATCCGAACCTTTACGTCGACAAGCATGGAATTGAACCACGGCTGTTGTTCTGGATGGCATGGAAGTATGGTGTGGACGGTTTGCTCTATTGGTCACCCAATTTCCGGGGCAAACCCGGTGCGCCGTGGGAAGTCACGCAAAACTGGCGCACGATCAACGGGGAAGGATGTTTGATTTATCCCGGCGCCAACGGCCCGGTCGATACGATCCGCTGGGAGAACATCCGGGATGGCATCGAAGATTATGAGTATTTCTGGATGTTGGACCAGGCGCTCAAAAACGGAGCCGAAGAGACACTCGGCGCGGTGCAAACGGCTAAGGCCAGGAAGTACCTGAACCCGGGAGGCGGAATCATTACGAACCGGTGTCAGTTTACCCGGCGTCCGGCTGATCTTCTCTCAGCGAGAGAACAGGTTGGCGACCTCCTGGAATTGGCAACGCGGCAGAAACAGAAAGGGTTCCGGAAGGAAGATCGATGAAGGCCCCGCGGGCCGGTCCGTGTTTCGTCACTGGATGCCTTACTTACTCCAGGAGAGCCTGGTCCCACTCCACGTGTTCCAAAACGCCGCTCGCCTCCACGGCTCGTCGCGCGTTCTCAATGTATTCTTCAGATACCATGGCCTGCGACGGAAACGGTGGACCGGAATCCAATCCGAGAAGCTTCAGTGACAAACGCGCGGTGGGTCCTTCTCCCATTCCAACCCACTGCTGCTGTTCCGGGGCCACAACTTTGATATACGGATCGAACTTCATTTTCAAAAATTCCTGGTCAAATTCATCGTATTTCCCGTTTTTGAGCAACTCCCACCAGCGCAAAGCCAACTTGGGCGCGGCGTTACCCCAGTGCGAAATGTAGCCCTTCATTCCCAGGCGCGCCCCGAGTGAAAAGGTCTGCCTGTTATCGATGAAATTGAAACGGTCACCAAACAGCCGAAGCATTCCCAGGTAGTGTTGCATGTTGTGCGAGGACCATTTGACCCCAACCACGTTCTCCAGTTCGGTAAATTGGCTGAGAAGTTGAGCCGTCAGATCGAACCCCGGATTTGGCATCGCCCAGGGTATGTTGTAGGCCATGATGCCAATGTCGGCGTGATCGTTCACGTACCGAAAATGGCCGAAAACGTCTTCTTCCGAAGGCACCATGTAATGGGGCGGCGAGAGCTGGATAAAATCGATGCCGGCCTGGGCCGCATACCTGGCCTTCTTAACCGCTTTGCGCGCGCTCAGTTCGAAGACGCCGACCATCGTGGGAACTTCGCCCCGCGCTTCGTCGGCCAACACATCCACGATCTGTTTGAACTCATCCTCGTCAAGAAAATACCCCTCGCCCAGACCTCCGGATGCCATCAGCACGGCCGAGCCTTCTTTCAGGCCATGATCGATCACCCAGCGAATGTGTTTGCGCTGGCGGTCCAACAGCAAATTGTGATGATCGTCACAAAACGTGGGTAAAGATGTGACAACTCCGACGAGTTTTTCCTGACTGGACCGGCTCATATTGTTTTCCTTTTCGAAAGCGAATTGCCAGCGTCCGGCACAAGTTCCACCTTCGATTTTGTCAGTGACCGTTCTGTTATACAAATGGCCTGTGTTGCTGTGGTTTCCACGGCACAAACCAACTGAGAAAGTTGCAACCCACGCCGACATGCCTCCGCCCGGCGTTTAACAACACACACATTTTCCGCACAACCACCTGGGTAATCGCTTCGCTGTCAGATCAGTTCCCGCATGGGCTCGACGTCCATCTCCACGGCGTAACGAAGTGTTCCCGGGGTAGACGTTAGACCACTGTGTAGGTGAGTGTCAATCAGGAGGCACGCGTATTCAACAGATCTCTCATCAATTAGCCGACGAGTCACTTCCCCTTGGCACAACCGATCCACTAGTCGCTGCCTGCGTTTCCATCTCGAACGGTAGAAAAAACACCAAATCATCAATGTTTTTTCCAAAAGTAGTTCTTCACATCCGTTGCGGCCGATGAGGACCGAATGGATACTAAAGAGAGTTTTGCTGCCCTGCAAATTCAGGCGCAAAGCCTGCACGACACGACTACTTTCGATACAAGCATGGATCACCGATCACTCGACAACTCCAACCTTACTGAGCCGCCAGCAGAAGAACGCCCCAGGTTAATCCTGTCCTCATTCATGCCACAAAGCAATACGATAGTGGGATGACTACTTTCATGTTTGATCGCGCGACGACTGGTCGAACGTGGCGTTCGTTTCGTCCAACTCTTTGCCGATGCCAGAACAGTACCCCGCGGTTGGGATAACGAAAAGGAGTTTGATTGCAGCCCACCAACGGACAACAAGGTAACTCGTCCTTCCGCGTCGAAGATCCTGCCAGTGGGCTACCCGATTTCAGCAACCGAACCTTGAACGTTCATTTTTTCTCAGTCGTGGACAAAGACGAACATGTTTGATTCGCGATCCAACTGGATGTGATTGACACACGGACCCCAGGTTTACCCCCCAAGGAAGATTCAATGAGTACGCTTTGTGCAGCGATGGTTGGTTTTGAGATCACACCGGACTTTCACCCTGACCATGGTGCCTGGGGCACGACCCCTTCGGTGACCAAACTGGACCCGAATATCAAGGGTCTTTTTTCTCGCTGCCTGGCCCTGGCAATGGATGGTCGTCAGGTGCTCTGGTTCGGTTCCGACCTCGTGGGCGATGTCGTCTCCGCTACCGATTCATGGCGTTTGGAGCTGGCCGATGCACTGAAGTTGGACGCAAGCCAGATCATCTGGTCGACCAGCCAGACGCATTCCTCGGGGGCCATCCCTGGCTCTACAGTGTCTGGCAGTTGCGTCACGGAACTGGAAACCGGAGACAGTTCGTTCATTGAATCGCAGCGGGAGCGCCTTCTCAACGCGATCATCGCTGCGGGGCGACAGGCCCTGGACCAACTCCAACCCGTGGAGGTCCGGGCGGGCCGAGGACATTGCGACTCCATCAGCTACAACAGTCGGTTGCCCATGCTTCTGGGGGGCAGTAAATTCAGCCGCGACTATGCGGAAGGCCAGCAAAGCGATAAATACTACGATCCCACCATCGGCCTCGTCCGGTTCGATGACTGTTCTGGAAAAACCATCGGCACCATTTTCAATTTCTGTTGCCATCCGGCCGTGTTGATTCGAAACAAGCACTGTTCATCAGACTGGGTCGGCACCGCTCGAGCCCGCATCGAGGAAGCATCCCAGAACGCGCCGGCCATGTTTGTCCAGGGTTTTTGTGGAGACGTGCACCCCAGGTACATGTTCGGTACACCCGAGCAAGCAGCCGGTCTGGGACGTCGCCTGGGAGACACAGCCGTTGAGGCGCTGCCCACCTTGGTACCGGTGCGAACCGACCGGTTTGATTATTCGTGGAAGACCGTTGAACTGCCCCGCCAACCGATGCCTTCACGGGAGATGTGCGAGTCCGGAATTGCAAAATGTGAGGCCTTTATCGAAGAGGTCCTGCATGATAACCCCCGCGCCACCTGGGTGGACGGATACAACCACCCGGAACCGGATCTGTTCTCGCCCGAGGATCGCGCTGCCTCCACGCAAACCTCCATTGATTATTACCGCGCACTGATCCAAATGATCGAGGAAGGAGACACCCCGTCACCAACTTACTCCATCAGCCTGGGTGCCTTGCGCATGGGAGACATTGGCGCAGCGTTTTCTCCCGGCGAAAATCTCACGCTGACCGGCTTTCGGGTACGCAGTCGCTCGCCGTTTGTTCATACGCTGGTGTGCGGGGACACGAATGGCCTGTTTGGATACATCGGACCTGACGAAGAAATCCATCGCGGGGGTGCTGAAACAGATTACCATTGGCGCATGCCCTGGGCAGGAAAGTTTCGCCTGCCGCTGGCCCAAGGATCCGCCCAGCACGTAACCGACACCTTGTGCGAGCTACTTCGCCAGGTCTGGAACAGTTAACCAACAGCGACCCCTTGGAAAATCCTGGCACCCTGGTGGCGAAACGCTCACCAAGCCGCTCCTCTTCTCCGGCGATGAAATCGAACGTGTCGTCCACTGACAGTCGGGCAGCGACGTGCGCAAGCTGGCGGGCCTCCCCGTGCGACTGCGGTTCATCATGCGGGACGCGGATCTCTATTCACTTCGATTTCGATAGATTCGAACACGGCAGCTCGGATCGCCACCGCAGGGTCACCTGCAAGAACGATTACCTGTCCGGCTGTCTAGGACCCTTGTCTGTTACGGTCTATAATCCAAATCTCTGAAAACAGAAAATTAAGGATGTGGAAAGGAAACTGCCGACGTGGAGCACACCACAAAAAAGAATTACGGTGGAATTCCCGTCAGGCCCCTGGGAAAAACCGGGTTGGAGGCGTCCATCATCGGCCTGGGAGGTGCCCACCTGGCACAACCCCAAATCGAACCGTCCGAATCCCTGCGCATCATTCAAACGGCAATCGACGAAGGCATCACCTTCCTGGACAATGCGTGGGACTATTATGAGGGCGAAGCCGAACGGCGCATGGGTCTGGGAATCCAAGGTCGCCGTGACCAGGTGGTGCTGATGACCAAGGTTTGCGGCCGTGACCGGAAGACCGCCGAAGAAAATCTGCACGACAGTCTCCGGCGTCTACAAACCGACATGATTGATATCTGGCAGTTTCACGAAATCAACTATGACAATGACCCGGACTGGATCTTTGCTGCAGAGGGTGCTCTCGAAACGGCGCTCCGCGCTCGCGAATCAGGCAAGGTGCGTTTCATCGGATTCACGGGGCACAAAAGTCCCCACATTCTTTTGAAAATGCTGGACCAGGATTTTGATTGGGACACGTGTCAAATGCCGATCAATGTAATGGACGCGCATTTCCGCAGCTTCCAACACGACGTATTGCCCGAACTGAACCGGCGTGGCATTGCGGCACTGGGCATGAAGAGCCTGGGCGGAGCTGCCCAGTTCATCAAAAATGCGGGCCTCAGTGTTGAACAGTGCCGTCGCTACGCTCTGTCGCTACCGATCAGTACACTCATTTCGGGCCTGGTTTCCCTGGACGAACTGCAACAGGCCATTGCTCTTGCCCGCAATTTCACACCCCTGACCGAAGGCGAAAAGGCAGAGTTACTGGAGCAGGTCCGTGCCGAGGCCACCGATGGGCGCCACGAGTGGTTCAAAACCACACAATACTATGACTCCAAACCTCATCGGGACCAGCATGGTTTTCCGCCCATCCGTACCGCTATAGAGGAATGAGTTCGTCACCCGCAAAAGGGGCCTGGACACCGTCGCAATGCGTTCTTGCTGGTGTGAAAACTCCCGCTAAGAACCAGCGAACATATTCCACCCCGTCCACCCGGAGTGGCAAGATCTGCTCTGACGGTCGTTTTCTGCTAAAATGGCGACTCGATCTCGGGGGTCGTTTCTTAGTTTCAGCCAACAGGTCAACGAGGAAGACGCGATGACAACAAAATACCGAGTGGGTGTGATTGGCCACACGGGCCAGGGAAATTATGGCCATGGAATTGATTCTGCCTGGCTTCACATCCCCGCCGCGGAAATCGTTGGTGTCGCCGACCCGGACGACGACGGCCGGGCAGCGGCTGCCAAGCGTCTCGATGTGTCCAACACTTTCAGTGACTATCGAAAATTGCTGGACGAGACCAAACCCGACATCGTCAGCATCTGCCCGCGCTGGTTGGATCAACATTGCGAGATGGTGTTGGCAGCGGCTGAACGCGGGATTCACATTTACATGGAAAAACCGCTCTGCCGGTCACTGGACGAAGCGGACCGCATGGTCGACACGTGTACCCAGCACAACGTGAAATTGGCGATTGCCCACACCACACGATACAGTCCTAAAATTCAGGTGATTCGTGACCTGATCGACGACGGGAAGATTGGACAGATTCTTGAACTACGCGGCCGCGGAAAGGAAGACCGTCGCGGCGGCGGCGAAGACTTATGGGTCCTGGGCAGCCATGTCATGAACCTGATCCACACATTCGCCGGAGAGCCCGAATGGTGTTTCTCATCGGTCAGGGAGAACGGAATACCAGTATCGAAAGAGCAGGTCCAGGAAGGTAGTGAAGGCATCGGTCCATTGGCCGGTGACACGATCAGCGCTATGTACGGCATGGCGGACGGTGTCACAAGTTATTTCGGTTCGCACCGCCACACAGCCGGCAACCCGCGTCGCTTCGGTTTGCAAATCTTTGGCTCGCAGGGTGTCATTGAAATTGTCACCGGATATCTTCCCGATGCGTATTTACTGCCGGACTCTTCCTGGTCTCCGGGACGCAGCGGTGCCCGGTGGATTCCTATCACATCGGCCGGAGCCGGCCAGCCCGAACCTCTCAAACAGGAACGCCACGAGGGTAACGTGGTTGCCTGCCTTGATTTGATCGCCGCCATCAAAGAAGATCGACTGCCCGAGTGCAACATCTACGATGCCCGTATGACGGTAGAAATGATTGCCGCTGTCTTCGCGTCCCACCGCGCCGGTGGACCGGTCGAAATCCCTCTGAAGTCACGCAAAAATCCACTGTCAGCTTGGTAAAACAAGGAATCAACAGCGGCCTGCCTAATTTTGTTTCACACCTTCTCTCCTCAGGAGAACGTGCACGGCATTTGTTCTGGAAGTGCTTCTTTTCGTTTGTCCTTTGACATCACGCTAGCCGCCCACCTGTCTCCAGAGTTGGCAAAGACATTCCCCATGACTTTTCCACAAGGCATCGCAAAACCATGGAATTTGAAACAACACGACCGCTTCGCCGCTCGTTTTTAAGGACATGCGGTGCTGCTCTGGGAACCGCTTTTCTCGGAGACCCAACCGGACACGTCACGAGAGCCGCCGCGGACACCGGACAGCGCCAGGGGTCGCACCTGGTGCGATTCGGTCTCAGCGACCTTTACGTCACACGTTACTGTCAGGGTACAGCCTTTCGTTCTAAAAACGTTCCACGGACAGACAATCCGGCAGCGCGGGCCATCTTACAGCAAAGCCTGGAAGTCGGAATTAACTTCTTTGACACCGCGGAAGGCTACGGCTGGGGTGGTTCCGAAAAGGTCCTGGGCAGGGTGCTCGCAGAATCCGGCCGACGTCACGACGTCGTCATCTGCACCAAGGTGCACCCCGGGCTGCCACCCGCAGATCATCCAAACTTCAACGCATTCAATACCATTTCCCCAAACCCGACCTTCAGTCGCAGGCTGCTCGTCCGTCGACTTGAGATGAGCCTGGAACGCCTCCGTACCGACTACGTTGATCTCTACCTGCTGCACAACCCGGACCAAGTCACACCGCTTGAAGAGGTCGTCGATTCCATGGATGCGCTGGTCCGTTCTGGCAAGATTCGCTACTGGGGCGTGTCCAACCACTCCGCCAGCCAGGTCTCGACCCTCCACAACATCTGCCAGACGAATCCGGACAAGTCTCCCATCGTTGGAACCGAAGACTATTACAATATCACGATCGGCGAGCGATTCGATCCGGAATTATTCCGGGTCCTCCGTGAAGCAAAAAAAGGGCTGCTGGCCTTCAGTCCTCAGGAGGCCGGTATTCTGTCCCCCGGACGCGAAAAGGAAGCGGGTAAAACACGCATGCCGGTCCTGCGGGCGTTGGACCAGGTCGCCCGGGAACTCGGAGCCACCCGCCCGCAGGTCTGTATCGCCTGGTCCCTGGCCAATCCAGCCGTGACATCCGTCCTGGGTGGCGCCGAGAGTCCGGCGCAGGTGGTGGAAAATTTCGGGGGCACTCAGATTCAGTTGACAAGCGAAGCCCTCGAACTGCTGAATGCGGCCAGTGCGACATACACCCAGAAACGGCTGCAACGCATCAGGGACGTGGAGCAGAAAAAAACATGAAGCCGGTCCTGCCTTCGGCGCCCGGAACGTTGAGTGGTTGCCCGGTTCTCTCCATCGGCCAGTAGACCGGGTGTTGACCCCCATGCTGGGCCATCGACAGCTGTGGTAAGCTCGATCTGGTCCGGCAACTTGCTCCACAACGGAAGGTTGGCGCGCCGGCGTCTTGTGTTTCTGGTTTGCCGTGTGAGAGACGATGTGACGGTTGACCTGAAACACACCACAACATTTTCAAACTGCCCCGCGATCATCCTGCCAGTTGACTGATTCATGGAATACCGCACCCTTGGAAAATCCGGAATTCGGGTTTCCTGCGTCTCATTCGGCGCCGGCCCTCTTGCTGGACTGATGGTCGGATCCGATCAGGACGCCCAACGCCAAGTAATCGCCAGGTCTCTTCAGGCAAACATCAACTGGGTCGACACGGCCGCCAGCTACGGTCATGGCGATTCCGAAAGAGCATTGGGTGCCGCCCTGCGTGCGTGCCAAGGGCCGGAGGATCTTTGTATCGCCACCAAAGTCCGCCTTGCTGCCGATCAGTTGGACAACATACCGAAAGCCATACGGCAATCACTGGAGGGAAGCCTGCAGCGACTCGGTGTCGACCGGGTCACCTTGCTACAGTTGCACAACTCCGTCACGAGCAGGCGAGGTGATTTGCCGACGTCGATCGACGTGCAGGATGTCTTAGGAAAACAGGGAGTGCTCAGCGGCTTGGAACAACTTCGCAGGGAAGGACGTGTCGAGCATTTTGGATTCACCGGGTTGGGTGACAGACGGTCACTGACGGAACTGGTTTCCAGCGGTGCCTTCACTTCGGCCCAGATACCGCTGAATCTGTTGTTGCCTTTTTCCGGGCGCGACCGTTGGGCGGGTTCGGTAGACGTCGATTACGAGCGTCTGGCAGAGGACTGCTCAGCAGGTGGAATTGGCGTGATTGCCATCAGGGTCTTTGCTGGCGGTGCCCTGGTGGGACAGGACCCGAGTCCGCACACCCACCAGACCAAGTTTTTCACGCTGGACTTGTTTCAACGCGATCGGCTCCGCGCCGAAAAACTGAAGCAAACGCTGCCCGCTGGCCTCACTCCTGCCGAGGCCGCCCTGCGGTTTGTGTTGCACAAGCCAGAGGTGACAACAGCACTGATCGGATTCGCCACACCCGGGCAACTGGACACTGCCGTGAGATTTGCTGTTAAAGGACCACTGGAGGAAGCCGTTTTGCGACGGATTGATGCGTTGGACGGTCCGGGACAAGGCACTTCGGATTGCCCAGGCTGAAAGACCACGCTATACTCTGAAATATCGGTTGTAGCTCTTTGTCGTGGACCCCCGAATCACCCCGAGCTGCAATCCTTAAAATAATACTAAATATAGACTTACAACTTGGGGCCGTAGCTCAATTGGTTAGAGTACCGGACTGTCGATCCGGTGGTTGCGGGTTCGAGTCCCGTCGGCCTCGCTTGGTAAACCCCCGCATTATTTCGCAACGCGTTGTAGTGCGGGGGTTTACTGTTGCTATCTGCTGAATCGTGGAAACCTTCTGTTTCCACCCCTGCCATGGATTGCGAGTCGGTGCGACGGCTTACTGCTGCGCTTTCTGCTGCGACTGTTACTCGCTCGAATAACTCTGCGGGCACCTGTAGATAGTATTTCTCGGAGACGGCCATGGAATGGCCGATCCACACAGAAACTGCGTGCTGAGGAAGTCCCATGCTGGCCATGTGGGACTCAGCCGACCACCGCAATGTCTGGAACAGGTCTGGCCACACGGGAATCCCCGCACGGCGCAGAATCTGGCGAAACCGACGGTGACGATTGTATTTTGAAACCGTGACTACGTGGGTAGTGCCCGCAGGAGCCAATTCGTAGGCATCCCGCAGCAGCTGATACAACACTGGGAAAATCGGGACCAACCGCTCCGAATCCGTCTTGGCGGCGTATCCTGCTGGTGGCAACCGGCGGATAACGAGCAATCCTCGGCGGTAGGCGTGGAAAAATATTACGTGGAGAGTTGAAGCATGCGGGCAACATTGCCACCTAAGATGAGTGCCTTTTCGTCGGCCGACAGAAAGTCACAGTGCAAGCGGATATAGTCGACTGCCTGTCGATAAGTGCACCAGACTCCACCGCAGTAAGGCATGTCGGAACCCCACATTAGCTTCTCGGCGCCCACCTCGTCTCTCCAATGCCGCAGCATTTGTTGTCCGTCCGGAAAGGGATATTCCGGCCATTTGGCCGGCATTAAGACTTCGGCATGAATGTGGGGTCGTTTCAGTAACGACATCACTTGGTCGGGAACACCAATTTCATGAATGATGGTTGCTGGTACGAGGCCGTGAGTGAGCACGGCCGGGATGTCAGGATGCTTGTCGGCCCAATGGTGGAGCTCGTCGATGTATTGCAGGAAGCCCGCTGTCCGGTCGCGGCGACGGGCGTCCAGGTACCACCACACCGACAGCTGAAGGTCGCGCACTCGTTGCCAGAGAGGTTCAAATTTGACGTCGTCCAAATGATCGCTGTATCCGGTAAGTGCAAATAATTCAACACTGAAGTAGAGACCACGACAACCCTGCTCGTGGACTGCACGTTCCAGACGTTCCAACTGCGTGGCCTGGTCCGCGTCCGGTTCGCGGATCTGAGCCAGGGGGAGGAAACGGTTTGGATGGGTGACCACCGCTTCACCATAATATTCGTTGATTTGACTGCCATAGACATGGTCGCTTTGTAAAACACCCATGTCGACACCGGCGGTGTCCATTTCTGCGACCATGCGTTCTGGGGTCGCCTCTAAATTTTCCAGGCTGGGCGGATACATCTGCAGGTAGTAATCGACGCCATCGACCGTTAACTCGGCTTTTCCATAACGGCCCAAACGAAAGTTCACATCCGGCAAATCGTGGATGCTGTCAGAGGGGTAGTCGAGGAGTTTTTGATGAATACGTTTCCCGTCACTCTTTCGCCAGAAATCGGTGAAGTCGCGCACATGATATTGCCAGAGTTTTAGCGGTAGCGAAGTGTCTTGGGGACCGGAGTCGGTCCCGAAACGTCGAAAGATGTGAAAATGTGCGTCGATGATTGGACTGCGGCGCCCCGTGTCAGGTTCTTCGACCTGGCGCCATCCCCCCCCAAAGAACTCGATCTTTTTCTTATCACTCATCGTTATCTCCTGGAAAGAGGATACGGGGCAAAGCCATACGTAAAGATTCTGCGAAGTTGGGTGATGCGGCTGTCAGGATATACCCGAATGACGAAACTCCGATCGTGTGGACACGAGCCCGGTAGTGACGCATGCTATCCAGTGGGGATAGTTAAGAAAACATTGCGCAGGTGCCAGTCTATCCAGTGTGTCGTGTAGGGAGAATCGATCCGGTTAGCGGTTTTCAATGGTCATGGATGTAGTGATATAACGTAGAGGCGAATTCAATCGGCGTAATGCAGACCGAACTGCCTTCGAGAAAACCAGGTGGCAGAACAAATAGGCGGAATGACGACGGTATGCCAGGAACCTTTTCTTCTTGTGTCAAGCGATCAGTCCTTCGTCGTTTGTTGTTTGAGCCAGGTGCCGAAGTCGCTTTCGCGCCAGGTGTATTGAGGCTGGTAACCCAGGCTGACGGCTGCCTTTGCAAAAGACCACAACGTGGTGTGGCCTGGAAGCGGTGTTTGCAACGGTACATCGGGGTGATGTTGGGCGAGGAGGCTGAGTGTAGGTTCGTGGGAACAGGTGTCGTGGCCGTTAATGAAAAACACATCGTGCCGAATTGAATCATTTTCGATGGCTCGCCGAAACGCTTGTGCCGCGTCGCGCGCATCGGTAAATGCCCAGAGGAGCTGTGGCGGCTGCGGCGGTCCAGGGACTGGCCAGTCTCCTTCACCGTGAGGGTCTTCGATTGTCTTGCGGTAACGCTTTGTCCAGAGGTCTTCGGCATTAGTAAAGGCCTGAGCCCATCCGCGACACACCGTGCGGTCAGCGTCCTCACGGTCCAGGTACCAGTTATTATTGATGCGGAGGCAAATGGTCTGGATGCCATAGGCGTCCGAATATCTTTTACAAGTCAATTCGCCTAATAATTTGCTCAGCCCGTATTCGTCATGGGGTTGGTCAGGATGTTGCTCATCGAGTGGCAGGTATTGGGGAACCAGCTTGTGCCGGGGAAAGGAAAAACCAGTCGCAGCGCCAGACGAGGCAAACACCAGTTTCGATACATGAGAGCGAACGGCCGCTTCGAGGACATGAACCGTACCAATGACATTGACCTGTAAGAGGTCGGCAGGCGTCGCGCGACCCGGACCGGGGACACCGGCTAAATGGATGATGGCGTCCTGGTCAATACAGGCTGCTTGTACTTGTTCGGGATGAGTGATGTCACCTTGTATGAAATGGACATCGCCTACGGCAGGTGGAGTACGGCTAAAGCTGGTCAACGTATGTCCAGCCTGCTGCAATTCACGTAGGACATATCCTCCTATCGTACCGCTACCACCCGTGATCAATATATTCATGTGAGCACGACAAAATGTTGTGTGACAAATGATAGGAATTTTAATCCCCCTCGGCCTGTCCCGCAACGTTTCGACGGAGCTTTTGGAGTTTCTTGCGCGGCGAATGCGATTGTTGACGCTTTGCTGAAGCATGACCGAGCATCGGTCGACGGCCGATCGGCGGCGTTGGCGGGAGCCTGGGGGGGTAGTCACTGGGGACCGCAGTCCCGCCGAGATCGTGCGCCAGGAGCAACCCCGGCTACCCGCTTATTGTGGATGTGAATCGCAGTATGCTTTCAAGCTGCGATCGTATTGGGACAGATGTTCTATTGTACAGTACTTCTCGGAATTCATCAGGGGATGCTCCGTAATCGTCGAACGGCTTTTGACCCACAGATTCATGTCACCACAACAGAATGGTGGGTCCCTGCGCAGGACATGGCCGGTCAGCACGCACAACATACCGGATCCCCCCCAGACGAGCGGGAACCGGGAGTCAATTCACGGTTCAATCGGCACTTCTTCCCCGGGACCCGCTGATCCCCACAAAGAAACTGACGACGGGCTAAACCGGGTATCAAGGCCGTTACAGCACAGTTAACATATCATTGAGTAACACCTTTCCAAAGGTTGCAGAACCAAGGGGAATCGCTGGCCTCAACTTGCTACCTTCGGCTGCGACTCCAAAATGAAAATCGTTTTGGAAAACCACACCGTAACCTCCCACGATCTCCGTCGGGTTCGTGCAGATCTTGAAATGCACTTTTAGTACTTCTACGAGAAGCGACTCCTCTGTTTTCAGCACCACTCACCCGCCGTGCACCCATGAGAAACCAAGCCCTCCCGATGAAGCTCTGCACCTCGCTCTTTCTCCTACCACTCGCAGTTGCCGGCTTCGTCACCTTGTCGATCGAGGCTGCACCCGCCCGCGGCAAACGGATCCTGGCTCAGGACAGCCAACCGAACGCCGTCATCGTGATATCACGGGAGACCTTACCATCGCTGGTACCTATCCGCTGAACTCGGCGCGGCTGTCCCGAAGCAGGCACCACTGCGACACAAGTCATCAGCGACACACTGGAATTCGAGAAATTGCGTAGAAAGGAACAATTCATGAGGACACTGCCTGTTGCCTTCATCATCTCCCTACTTTTATGTCCTGCGGCAGCGGTCGTTGCCCAAGAAAAGCCCGCCGACCTTCCTGACCATTACCGGGATTTTGCGATCTACACCTCCAGCGAACCTGACCCGGAACATTCCGAGCGATTGATCCTGGCCCTGGAACTCGTCAATCGCGGCAAGCGTCACTTGCCCACACGCATCGTTCTTGACTCCAGTCCCAAGGTTGGGTTCCAGGCCAGCGTAGTGAACGCTGACCTCAATCCCGGCACGCGGGCGACCCGGCGTCTCACGTTCCACCCGCCTGTAGGCCTGAACAAGGAGTTTATCACTGGAACAATCCATTTCGGAAACACTGAAGCCAGAGACCTTTTCATTGCCGTGCGCGGCCCCGATCCCGAGGGCTGGTTGCCGGACGCCGCTCCAGATGTGGACGACAAGTCCGAGACGCTTACCATCACCGCCAGGGCACAGGTCGTGGCCACCTATGCCCCGCGCGTCCGCGCCGACTGGTGGCGTACCCATCCCAGCTCGACCATTGCGCCCCGGCAGCGAGTGAAACCTCTGATAACCCTTGCGTCCCGGGGACAAACGAACTACGTGCTCGTCAATCAGCTTCCACCGGATGCAAACCAGGTGGCAGTCAATGACCTGGTGCGATGTATCGGCATCATCGCAGGCGGTGCCACCCTGCCGGTGGTCGAAAAGAGTCCGCAGCACGAACACGCGATCATCTTACGGGTTCGCGCCGACCAGGAGTGGCCCCATCCCGACGCCTACCATCTTTTCACGACCAGCGCAGGCAGTGTGGTGATCGAGGCCGGCCACGTCGACGGTGTCCGCAATGGCATCTACGGCCTGCTGACCGACCATCTCGACTGCCACTGGTTCCTGCCCTTCGACCTCGGGGAGGAGATTGTGCAACCGGCGAACCTGTCGGCGATCATCGGACAGATTGACGAGAGACGCACACCGTCCTTCTTCTCCTCCAATGGAATTGCCGGCCCTCGTAACCGGGGTTTGACCAATCAGGGTCGAATGGGTTTCGGCCACGCCTGGGCGGGACTGATGAAAGGCACCGAAGAACTGTACCGCGAGCATCCCGAATGGTGGGCCCGGGACCGCGCAGGAAACATCCTCAAATTCGACAAGGAGGGTGCGTGGAGCTTTACCAACTTTTGTACCACCAATCCCGAAGTACTGGACATGGTCAGCCAGAAGCTCAACCAGCAGCTCGACCATCCGAATGCCATCGTGGCCTCGGTCGACCCGAATGATTATGCGCCGTTTTGCCTGTGCGAGACATGCGCAGCCGTGGACAAGTCCTACGGCGCCGACAACCCCGCAGGAACCTATTCCACCGATCGAATGATCCATTTCGCCAACGAGATGCACAACCGTCTGCACCCGAGGAACAAACACAAACACCTCGGGTTCCTGATCTACGCCTACCAGATACAGCTTCCGACCAGCGCAAAGCCAGCCGATGGCATTGCCGGAATGATCTGCTACATGGACTGGAAATATGATCACACGCGGCCCATGAACGATCCCTCATCTCCCTCGAACCGAAAATTCATGCGGCTCCTCAAGGGCTGGGGAGAACTGCTGCCCCAACTCGGTTTTTATGATTACCCCACCGACTACATCCACTACGGACCTTATGGCCAGGTGAACAAGTTGCGTGAAGACCTTCCACTGGCGCGCGAACTGGGGGTCACGTTTACGGCGATGGAAGCCCAGCCGATCTACGCTGCCAACGGCCTGAACCACTACATCTGCGGCAGGCTCCAGTGGGATGTCAACGCAGATGTGGACGTACTGATGGAAGAGTTCTTTGCAAAATACTACGGCCCGGCAGCAGAGCCCATGCGGAGTTACTGGCTCCGAACCGAATATTACACAGCCACGCTACGGCCCGGTCCCAGGGCGCAGCGCCGCATGACCGCCAATCCCGACATGTGGAACGAACTGGACAGCCACCTGAAAGCCGCCGAACAGATCGTACAGAACCTGCCCGCCAAAAACATTCGCTTCCGGGAACGGGTCCAGAATCAGCGTGACGGCTTTGAACTCGGACGGGGCAAATGGCGGATTCGCCAGGCGTTTTGCAAGCGACGAATAGGTCCGTGGGGTGACGACAAAAAATCCCGACTCAAACCCAACGCCTTCACGCCGGCCAACCGCGAACTGCTGGAGCAGTACGCCGTCTGGGTTGCGGACAAGCGAAACCAATACGCCCAGGCCGCCGGCTACCTGCCGAGCCTGCTTCCCGCGTATTACATGAATGATCTCGAAGGTTTTATCGAGCGGGTGCGTAAGGAGTTCGACTAGGTCCCGCCTGGGGCGCGTATAGGCCCTTCGACAATCGTCAATGACCAATCTGTTTAGTCTCTCCAGGAAAAGCATACGAGCTATTTCCCGACAAGAGGGCCGCCGCCCGGGTGGGGTCGGGGATCGCCTGGGGAAAGCGGTTCGGGTTGTCCCGCTTTTTGGGTGTCCTCGCCATAGCCCGCGTCTTTGCCGATGACGATGACATACCTCGTGCGGCCGCTTTCAGCCAGTGCCATCGGCACCGCAGCGTTGGCACTGGATGTCGCCGGCGCTGCGACGATTGCGGCTTTGATCATCATTCCCCGCGTTGCTGCGCCTCTGCCCGGGAGGGAAACATTCACATGGTTTGGCATATTCAGACTCCTGGTTCTGCTTTGTCCGGTTGGTGCGAATGGGGTGTGTCCGGAGTTTCCAGGATACTGCGGAAGCGCCAGAAGCCGACCAAATTACTCGTTAAAAACGCAGCTTCCATCAGTGCAGCGACCGGTGTTCCGACCAGGATGTTATGGAGCACCCAGGATGCGTTGCCCAACATGAACATGATGCGAACTGTCTGGTGGCCCTTTTGAAAGGTGCCGCACGTCGCCAGTAAGGTGCCAACCAAACCTATGAACTCGACAGGACGCTCGTACGACAAGCAGAACGTTGCCACGATTGCTACCAGGAACAGGCACATGATTTTTTTATTGACAGTGAATGCCGCCACATAAGATCGACTGCCCATGAAAAGAAAAAGGATTCCGGGGGCGGTCAGGTTCAGGATGAAGAAGTGGCACGCGTTGGCAACAGAAGAAGTGGCTATCCAGACAAGCAGAACGCGCCGTGATTTCATCTGAAAGGCGGCAACGCCAACTGCAAAGGCGATGGCAGCAACTATCTGGGATAGAACAAAATTACTCAATAATTCCAACCTCGGGTTGGTCGACTGAAGGTTGTGCCAGCTAACTCAGATCACGTATCCGTGACCCGCTGCGTGATTTCGGCGCCCGAAAAAAGAATAGGGGAAGACGGTTCGGGTTGTCCCGCTTTTTGGGTGTACTGCCCTATCCCCGTGGTGATTCTATCAGCAGCGGTCTGAGAGCATAATCAGGCCAAACGCCTGACGTAACTTTACTTACTGACGAAGCCCGAATATCAAACCGCGCTATTCGAACGACCACCGACGTAGAGTTGCCAGGGGTTCCACTTCGAACCGGGACCGGTAACCGTCACATCTCCCGTTGTGCCTGAATAGCCAGCAACGTAACCCTCGCTATTGGAAACCTCGCCCCCAGCCTCGACGTTCATTGTGCCGGAACCAGTATTACCAACTCCTAAACTGATCGGGATGTGCCAGGGATCCGGTTGTGTGCCGGCGACACCGGGGTCGACATCACCGGTGGTGATCACGGTCGCCCGGGCTGGAGCAACCCACACCATCAGAACAAACAACAGAGCTAACTTGCGCATTAACTTCGCCCTGCAGAGAAAAAACTTAAATCACAGCTCACCAGTCTACCACCGACCCCGGCCAATAAAACATAACAAACCACCCGCTTTTACCCCACCCCGGGGCCTTGCGGACGCGAGTTCCGGCAAGCAAAACAGCGCGATTCCCGAGCCGCGTGAAGCGGTCCAGTCGTGCCAAGCGCGCCAGACGCTACGCCCGCCCGGCGCGGTTCCTGTCAGACGTTGTCCATGGCACACTTTGTTGAATTTCCGACTTTCGTTAGAGTGGTCACAGGCAGCCTCCAGATCCGCTACGGAAATGTACCAGGTGGTTGTCATTTCGGGCCCGAATCGGGCGATCGGCTGTCACAATGGGTGTCAACCACTGAGTGGAGACACGATCGGCCGGCGTGCCAAAGCGCCGCTGCCCTGACACTGACCAGAAATGACCCCGAACAAAGAGAATCCGGCAATCCAATATGCGTTCGTCACGGATCCGCGCCCCGGAGGTCGGGCAACTCCGCTCAGTGCTCGTTGATGGTCGTGATCCGGGTACTTTTGCTGCTTCGCGCATTTCAACAGGAACATCGGTCGGAAGCACTACGAGCCGTTGACACGCTGAATTCCTACCTGTGAGAGAAAACAATAACGAAGTTCTGTCATTCAGGGAGTTAACGCATAATTCTGCGTGGTAGCCGGCTGATCGGGCTCGACGGTCAGACGCAACTCCGTCCGGTCGTTGTACCTGGCAGGGAGCAATTGCCGGCGCGGGGGGTCGTCCGCCAAGCTGGGAGTCGGGATCGCCGGGTCGAAGGCCAGGATTTCGACCCGATACTGTCCCGGCGGGACTCCCCCGGAACCCTTCGTAGTATACAGGCCCTTCTCGATAGCTTCGATCACAACGGGACTCGTCGTGCCCGCCTCAGGAAGAAAACGGATTTGTCCGTCCTCGACCGGTTGACCTGCCAGGGTCACAATTCCTGAAACGGGAATCCCAGCCAGACCATCTGAATCGCCGCAACCGGTCAGCGTCAACAGACAAGCCACGCTCAGTAAGTTCGCGAGGCAGCGTTGATTGATTGAATCCATTGACATGTTACCCTCCTGAAGCGTCCGGCGTGTTGGAGCAAGTCAGTACGTACATCTGCGGGAAGCGCGCAGCTCCCTTTCCCCGTTTCGGCTTATCATCCGCGCAGCTCCAGACCGTGTCACCTCAAAACGCGCCCAGACTGACGTCCACGGTACCTTTGCTACTTATATTTTTCCGCGTCGTCAACGACCGTAAAGTATGGGCGTCGATGCTTCCGGACAGGAAGTGCACACTCCCGTCGGCCAGCACAAAATGGCAGCCACCGGGGTGGTAACTGGCGAATCCGGTCCGGGCAGGATTATGGTAAATGGAAATGGCAGGTATCCATCGATTGATGCCGTTGTTGGTGCTATAGAGGTTGTGGTTGAAGTAGGGCAACGCGCTGTGGGTGCCCGAACCTCGACCGATGACCTCCCCCGCCGCCAGCGTATGGCTGGTTCCATCGGTGATGTTGGCGATGCGGACCCAGGCATGATTGAAGAACAGACCGTCTGCGTCGAACCGGACATGGTAACCGTCGCAGGTGTAGTCTTCCGAGTCCGACACGGCGGCGATATTCGTCATGGCACAATCCTCTTGCGGAGACGGCCCCGCCCAATTGCTGCCGTAATCCACCAGTTCCGGTGACTGCGGATCGGAGGGGCAGAGGTATTGAGGTATGAAGCTCTGGGAACCACGTTCAGTGATTTCGCGTTGATCCCAGTTTGTCCAACGCCGATCCGGCTCAAGCATTTCGTAAACAGCGGTTTGCTCCAAATAGGGGAGCAAACGGACAAACAAGCCTGTGAACGCATAAACCAAGCCGGGAGTGTCGGGAGACTCGGCACAGCTTCCCGGATAATACCAACGAAGACCCGCCGGAAACGTCTCGTAGGTGTGGTGATAACTATGCATGGCAATGCCAACCTGCCGGAAATTGTTCGCGCAACGGACACGCCGTGCGGCTTCGCGGGCCGTTTGCACCGCCGGCAGCAACAGGGCCATGAGGATGGCGATGATGACAATCACCACCAGGAGTTCGACCAGAGTAAAACCGATCCTTGATACTGGTCTTTGAAAAGTGGCAGTGCGGGGCGTGGTGGGGTAGGTGTGCAGCATGCCCTTTCCTACCAGGATATGCGGGTTGGTGTCCACCACTAAATCCGTGCGTTCTCAATCTGGTGACACAGTTACTGATGCCATGATCACGACCACTCTGCAACCGTGCTTCCCTTGGAAACCCATGCTGACTCGCTGACAGGAATTTAATCCGGGTTCAGGGCCCGAATGGGACCGCGCAGGCGTAATTATGGGCACCCTGGCGACGGCTGTCAAACAAACTCCCGACATGTTCCAGTTCACTGGTCGCATCTGAGAGTTCGCCAGTCTGCCTCGGGTCTTCCCATCCCGCTTTGGCATCAATGACGCCGATAGCGAGTGCCTGCGGCGCGAAGGATCAGACCCAATACAAATAGCACCAGCGAACCAGATCGGTGTCACCACGTAGTCGGGTGAACCGTAACCGTTCTCGGTGGCAGCCAGGCTTAGCCACTCAGTCAAATCAGCCGCGTCCACCCCGGAGTTCAGTACGAGATCGTTTTTGGCGTCTCGGACAGCACGTGGAAGCTGTTTGACCTGGACCACGGTCGCCGGGTTATCGGTTACTATCCCTTGAGCAAGTGAGTGATCGAACCCGGGGAGTGAGACGATGAATGACAATCTGAAATTACAAATCGCTCTTCGAGTCAACGACCGGGTTATTCTCAAACAAGACACCTTCTAGGTTGGTGTCACCCGGTCCGGTCGCTTTTGATTGGACGCTCGAAAACACGTTCCCTGAAATGCCCATGTGATGGAATCCGTCGGGCACGACGCTGGTCACGACCGAGTCTTCGGTGCCCAGGCTCCGGACCAATATACAACTTCCCCATTCGATGTCAGCAAAAGTCCTATCGGCTGCAGCGGCGTCCAGCACCGGTTTGAGGGCCTGTTAAGCTGTCTTGAACGGTGTACTGGACAGCTTACAATGACAACAATTAATCTTATCCCCGACATCATCTAGTTAAATTTCCCGTTTCTCCTGACGTGGAACATTCTTTGTGATCAAAAGAAAGGCACCGGCCAAGACCCATGAACGATCATCGGATATCGTCCCAAACACGCTACCCCCAAAGTAATTTGGCGGCGTGCATGCTGCCCTGGACCGAAGACTTTAAATTGGACGTGCCTGCCTTCGAGGCCCACGTGCAGAGCGCCATCGACGGCGGTTACAAGTGCATGTATCTGATGGGTACCGCCGGGGAAGGCTACGCATTGAGCGACGACCGGTTTCGACAAATCGTGGAGATCTTCGCCGGCATGACGGTGCGCGATGGACTGGACCCCCAAATTGGCGTGATCGGTACCTCCATGGAATTCATGATCCAGCGGATTCAAACGGCCTACGACCTGGGAATCCGCATGTTTCAGATCACCTTGCCTTGCTGGGGGGCATTGGACGAGTCGGAGGCAATGCTGCACTTCAAGACCGTGTGCGGAGCATTCCCCGATTGCCGGTTTCTGCATTACAACCTGCCGCGGGCCCAGCGGATTATCCGTGGAGCGGAGTACCACCGCATTGCCGAGGAAGTCCCGAACCTGGTCGCCACCAAGAACAGCTCGAGCGATTACCGCCGCACCGCCGACCTGTTGATTCACGCCCCCGAGCTGCAACATTTTCTACTCGAAGGCAATTTTTCTCTCGGTTGCTCTGTTGGTGAGTGCTCTCTGTTGTGCAGTTACGATGTACTGTATCCCAAGACGACCTGGAACTTCTTTCGGGCTGGTGTGAACAACGATTTACCCGAATTGTTTCGCATTACCAAACTCCTTCGTGATGTGGAAGAGGAACTGTTCGCGCATTGCCAGCGGGACATGATCGACGGTAGCTTTGACAAAACCTTCATCTGGCTGCGCCACCCGGAGTTTTCCAACCGTCTGCTCCCGCCGTACATCGGGTTGAGTCCCGAGGAGTCGCAAATCTGCCGGGCCGTCTTCGACGAGCGATTCAGCCACATTGAATAGGTGCGCAATCACCGGATTCGAAAACCCCACGTTGCCAGCGAGACGATATTGCACGCCTTGATGGACGCCTATTTCCTGTCAGCCACCGTCGAAACCGATCAATCCAAACCTGCTCGTGAGGAATCAAAGACAACATCGGCTGGATCACCTTGGGAACAGGTGAAGATGCACGATCCTAGCGTCATCAAGGACGGGAATCTCTATCGCATGTGGTACCGAGCTGAAGGTCCTGAGACGCGACGGCGTCCAGCAGTTTACCGGTCAGGGCAACCAGTTCCCGCAGATCGTTAATCCAGTGCACTTCCAGTTCGGGTCATCTGCCGGACCCGGCCTTCGACGGCGGACTCCATTTTCCCCCGCGTTGCCGCATAGCCATACAGCGCCAGCGTAAAAGGGATATCCGTCATCTCGTAATCGAAGGTCGCGTGGCGCTCGGACTGGTTGTACCGGCCGGCCAGGAGGATCGTTTCCCGCTCCACAACCTGGCCTTCCATCACGACGGTGTAGACCCGATCCGCTTGGAGGCTGCTGCCGACAATTCGTTCACCCGGCGGGCGGGTTGGGTCGAAAGAGTAACTGGCGCCGGAAAGCTGAATCAGGCGGCTGGCCTCCGGCCGATCGGCAAAGTAGGTCCGATCCTTCTTCGGGTCGGGCACGTTGTCGTCCAGAATTTCCAGGATCTCCCGGCCGCGAAACCGCGCTCGAACCAGGTACTGGTCAAACGGACGGCTACACTGGATCAAATCGACCACATCCACCGTCCCCTGCTCGATGGGGATCCCGCGATAGAATTGGCGATTGTACAGGGCCACGTCCGCACCGGTGGCATGCCGCATGGCATCGGCGATCCAGTTGGCCAGCGGGGCTTTGATCCCGCTCATCGGGAGCGGCTCCGGTGCGATGGCGACGGGATGATTTCGAAAGTCGGTCAGCGATCCGCAGCGACGGCTCGTTTTCGTCGCCGCCCAAGCCCCAGCATTGTTGGTGAACTGCACTTCCTCGTCCCCGGCCAGTGGCCCGGTAAAAACAATCGAGCCGTCAATTGAGATCGCGATCGGTCGGGAAAGATCAAACACCTCGGGATCCGGCAGAAACGCGAGCTTCGCCACGTTTGTCAAATCAAACCGGGCCGTGTCGGCACCTTCGGCCTGTGCCCTCACAATGGCCATCTGGCCGGGCCGGGCGATCGAATCGACGGCGCTCCAGTACGCGGTACCATGGAGCAAGGTGTCCACATGGAACACGTACTCCTGCGGATGGGCCTGCCGGTGGTGATTCACGAGCCAGGCAAAGATCGCGTCGAAGGTTTCGGCAATCCAATCTCCGTGCTGGCGGCCCGGAAGAACAGTCGACCGCACCGGGTAGCCCAGCTCGATCATCCGCCCGGCGCCACGTCGCACGCTGCTCAAGAAGTACGGGCTATCCTCCGACCCGCTGATCCACCAGAACGGGACGTGCCGGGCATTCGCCACCAGCCACGGCCAACTGTGGGCGGCGGCCAACGGAGCGACAGCTGCAAACACATCGGGATGGTGCAACGCCAGGTAGGCCGCCCCGGTGCCCCCCATCGAGTGGCCGATCAAATAAACGCGATCCGGATTGACGGCGTACCGCTTCTGCACGTCCTCTATCACGCAAAAGATGTCATTCTCTCCGCTGCCGCGATAACCGGTTATTCCCCTGCCGTAGGGACAGACCAATAGCACGCCGTACTTCTCGGCGACACGTCGGATCTCGCCGCTGCCAAACTGCTCCGCATCCATGAAGGTCGTTTCGTTGCCTCGCGTACCGTGCAGGGCGACGACCAACGGCAGGGGCGTCTGTCCGTCGTAGCGGCCCGGAATGTAAATGCGGTAGGGTTGGTCGGTGTTGTCGATCTCGGAATGATACGTGAGTCTCAGATCCTTACCCGGCTCGGACGCCTGTGACCAGGGCCCACTCAAGAGCAGGGTGGCGCCAAGGACCAACACTCCGGTCACTCGATTAGATGGGATAAGAGAAGACACCGTGATTTCTCCTTTGCTTAGTCGTCAGCGGTATTCCTCGCTGCAAACGACTCTCAGGGTGGTAGCTCCAATCGAAAAGTGGGGTGGGTCACCGGTGGCCTGAGCGGCGCCTTGCCGGTTCCGATGCCAAACTTGTGCAGCGGTCACCAGTTTCAACCACCCGATTCGCGATGTCCTATTCAACCCCAAAAAGTTCGGCGGCGTTGTTCCAGAAGATGTCTTCAACTTGGGAATCGGACAGTCTCTCCGACCAACAGGCGTACTTCATCGAACGAAGGTTTTCGATGCCCACGAGGGCGGGCTCGATGCCCCCTATGCTTTGGTTCCACACCGGCGTGTCGCCATACAGCCAAACGAACGAATCGGCCGCGCCCAGTGATCGGCCCCGCATGTGGCTGACCGGAAAATCCGCACCCCACATCAGTCGCTTATGGCCCATGATTCGAATGATGGCCTGGTGGGCCATGGGTTCGCAGTTGGCGCTGCAATCGAAATACAAATTGTCCAGATCGCTCAGCTGCGGCAGGCCTTCAAGATTGTGCGACGGCTGAAACCCGCGCGCGGAGTGAGCCAGGATCAACTTCATACCTGGGTAGGTCTGACAATAGTGGCGGATCCAGTGGATGTTCGACGGGTCGGCCACCCCTCGCTCCTTGACCATGTGGAGAGTGACACCAAAGTTCATCTTGTCCGCCAGTTCGGCAAGCCATTCGGGGAAATAAAGCGGGATGTCAGCGCCAAAGGTCCTCTCGATGGAGGCCCGGTTGTGATAGACCTTGAAGCCGTGCGCTCCCAGGCGAATGGCTTCCTGCTCAACCGCCTGCGGATCGTCGCCCGGTTCCACGAACATGAAAAAACGCGCGTCTTTGTTCCTGGCGGCCTCGTCCGCGGTAAATTGGTTACCAAATTGAACGTCACTGCCACGATCGGAGTAGGCCAGGAACAAGGCGCCGATCCTGCGGTCCGGATAGAGTCCCCCCACCGCCTGGTAGAAATCGTCCCAACCAATGATCTCCGGCAAGCCGGCGACCGGCATCGACAGGTACTTCGGGTGCATCAAATGGCTGTGGGCGTCGAATACTTTCTCGGGCAGAAAACTCTGGAGTTCCCGTTGGAAGATTTCACAGTCGACCTCGCTGAGGATGGACCGGCCAGTGATTGATGTCATTGCGTCCCTCGCATGAGGCTGAGAAAAACGAAGTCTGACTGGATCTTAGCAAATTGGCCAGGTTGGTGTTTACCCCCTCCTTGCCGGAATGCGGTCAGACCTCGTTTTCGTGCAGCGAACCGGACGCATTTGAACCGCACGAGAGAGTCCGGAGAAAATCCCCAACCATTCCGTGGAAATCCATGGGAATTCTCGCATTTCGACCACGGGACGGACAGGATCACCAACGAAATCTAACGTCCATGGTGGCCATGTATCTCTTTGTGGGAATTCAAATTCCTATCAGCCATAAGCGGTTTTCAGCAAGCTCGCCGGACATCGCCTGCAGGAATCTCCCACCCCTGTTGCGGAGCGGCTTCGTTAAGGTCATTTCGCTGACGGCGAGACGAGCCGCGTTCTTGTGGCCTCGGGCGGTTTCAGGTGCGAATCCATAAATCCATAGATCAACTGACGTGACTCGTGCGTGACGGAGTGACCGCGCCCGTGGACATAGAAGCCGAAGTTCTGCGCAGCGTCTTCGAGTTCGTATACTTCCATGATCTTCATGAGCATCAGCAGCCGCTGTCTCTGCGTCGGTCCATGACCGTCGTTCAGGCCGGACAAATCGAGAAAAGCACGCGGGGCGATCAGCGCGATGATTTCGTGGAAGTCGATCGGTGGCATCTCACCCTTGAGCAGACCTGCGCGAATCGGCTTGAAGTAGACGTACCAATGGTCGCGCGACCACGCCTCGACACGCCGGTTGTGTCGAAAGAATGACGCCCCGCAATTGCAGGCCGACGCTTTGATGCGGTCGTCGTACGCGGCCAGAAAGAACGTCCCGTGGCCGCCCAGCGAATGCCCGAGCGCACCGATCCTCTCGTCATCAACCTCATTGAGGTTTTGCAGCACGTCGATCGCGATGGAGTGCTCGTAGGTAAACTTCCCGACGGCCGTCCACTTCGGATGTTTCTTGTAGAACGCGCCCGTTTCATAAGGACCTTTTGCGGGAATCCTGTGTCCAGACACGAAGTGCTCGGGAGCGATGACGACATAACCACGACGGCAAAGATGATCGAGATAGGCCTTGTCCGAATTGTCGATCAGCCCCGCGACTCGTCGCTTGCCGTGTTTGTACGTGCCGTGCAAGGCCACGATCGCCGGAGCAGCACCGTCGAGTTCCAGGGGAATCCCCAGATACGCATGCGCTCGCTCGCCGGCCTCCACGCAATAGCTGATCAGTTTCCGCCGGTAGACACCATCGACGACGACCTCTTCGTGGACGCGCAAATCCAGCGGCGGTTTTTCGGGCTTGTGCTGATCACGAAGCAGTTCGAGGTACCGCTGCTTCAGCATCGCGCGTCGCTTCCGCCAATCGCCTTTCGTCTTGATTCCCTCCGTAAGATCATCCCACGACGAGCGAATCTCGGGGACCTTAAACAACTCGGGTTGTTTGCGATTCTGAGCCTCCGCCCCCCCAGGCAGAGCCAACAGGATCAAGGCAACGTTGGCATACTTCATGGTGTGTTCCTCAATTCAAAGTGAGCAGCAGTTACGAGTTCACCAATCGTGGTGGACGAGACCACGAGTGACTGTCATTCACGGCTCACGCACCAACTTGGCTGGGGCAAACGGAGCTTCACCGATGTCCGTAGCGTCCGCTTCCATCTCACAGGAGGAGCCTCGTCTCCCAAGCTTGACTCGGTCGAGTTCGCTCAGGGGCAGGTCAGGCCCAAATCCGAACCGCCCAGCATCACCTCAACCAAGTTTCCAAAGAACACATGCGTCGTGAAGGGAGCAATGCATGATGGCAAGGCGACTTTGGCCATTCCTGGTGTTGCCACATCTTGCAATCTTCGCGGGTGAACCAGCACCAATTGAAGTGGCTCCGGACCTTCTGAATCTCGCGTCCGATCTGTTGCATCGGCTCGATACGTCCGTGTCGCCTACTTAGCCTCTAAACCCATTCCGCTGTGCTGCTGCTTCATGTTGGACCTGTATCGTGTGTAGGCCTCTTCGTCGCGCCGTGCGCTGGCCCCATGAAAGACCATCGCGAAGGCGCGGCGATGACGTTTGGAGTGATTTGGGTCGGCGCGGTGGATTGTCTGACCGTGATGAGCGATCAAGTCGCCAGGTTGTAAACACATGGCCTCTTCGCGTTCGGCGTCGGTTGCCCCGTAGTCGGTAATGCCTTGCGAAAATCCGAGGACTTTGCTCGTGTTGTGCGGACGAATTCCATGACGGTACGATTCGCGCACATAACGCAAACATCCGTTGTCTTTATCTGCCGCGTCCAAAGCGACCCACAACGTGGCCACACTGGGCGGCTTCAAACAAAAGTAGTAATTGTCTTGATGCGGCGGCGTGGGGTGGTCTGTGGCGGGAGGTTTGTTGAACCACTCGGGACCTCGAGCTTTGACCGGTTCACCGACGAGCAATTCCGCCAGCGCATTCCAACGGGGATGCTGGCGATATTGATTGAAGAAACCGTCCTGCTCCATACGTTGTATTTGCTTTAAAGTTTCAGGCCGGGTGCGGTCCTGAAAAAAAGCATCAGCGTCGGGCGATGTCGGAACAACGTCACGGATGTAACGGTCGAGGTTTGCGGTAAGCTGCTGAAAATCATCGCCGGTGAGAAACTCGCGCACTACGACAAAGCCATCCCGGTCGTAAGCCACTTTGTATTCTTGACCGAACATGTCCAATTGGACTCCAGAAAGGTTGCCGCATTCGACTACAACTGGCATCATACTGTCTACTGCCAGGAAGGTGAATACTCCTAGGAGAGAAGACCGGGGCGACAGACCGTGGGCAGTACCCAGCCGCCGCAAATCGATGGGGCTTTGTGAGCGGGCAATGGGTGCACGGGCCGGATGTCGACGGTATCTTCTTCACCTGCCTGCTTGATAGGAGCCACCGATTTGGCCACCTTCGTTTTCCGCTAAGGTGGTCACAACGGCCTGTGTTGCGAGTCGATACAACGGCTTACTCCCCTTTTCGCTCCGTACCAATACAGCCGTACTGTTTTACAAACTGCTCCACTTCGTCCTATTCCAGATGTTCTGCCAGAGAAAGGCCGTGGGAACGGGCGCTGGCACGAGAGGCCCCTAGCGTCCCCAGCGATTGTCGATCGTGCTCGTACTGGGCAAATGCGACCGAGACGGCCTCGCGCGCGGCTGATCGAGGAACCCCTGTGGCGGGCTGCCGTTGGTTCCTCGCATTTGCACTGCGTGACTTGGGCAGCAACCGGTCGGGGGAAGTCGGTAGACAATCATCCGCTTGTACAGCCACGCGCAGCGTCCTGGAAGCGTGGTTTCCGACTGCAAGCTCATC
This sequence comes from Planctomycetota bacterium, assembly GCA_963578105.1. Taxonomy (GTDB): domain Bacteria; phylum Planctomycetota; class Planctomycetia; order Pirellulales; family Pirellulaceae. The sequence continues at coordinate 755 of CAUZBP010000058.1, read as the reverse complement.
GGCTGTTACCGACGGGACCCGGATCGGCTGCGCATAGCCCAACGGGCTGAACTTGGACGCCAAGATGTTGTAGTCACTCAGGTCAATGTCAGCGTCATCGTCGAAGTTCCCGTCCGTCCACGAAAGCGTCGTGCCAAACGGGTCGAAGTTCGTGCTCAGGTTGTTGTAGTCGCTCAGATCGACGTCGCCATCGGTATCGCTGTCACCCCTTTCCGCGACCAACAGGGTATGCTCGAAGTCGTCCCCACCGGTCCCGTCACCGTCACCATCCAAGGGGTTACCAGAACTGTTGCTTACCAACGTGGCATCCAGCACCGCACTGTAGAAAGCAGGCTCAACTCCGGTGACCCCACTAAAATCCCACGTGGCCGTCAAAGTGACCGACTCGTAGGTGAAGACCACTGCGGCCAGATCGACCGGTGTACCACCCGCAGTGTCGTTCCTGAGCAAAAGCGCAGACGCATCCACATTCACTTCTTCATCGAACGTGAAGGCCAGCGTCTCCAGGCTGTCATGCGTTTCGTTGCCACTGTCCCGAATCACCTGGGCAACCGTCGGATTGGAAGTCGCAACTGGTGGGTCGCCGAAAACAACGTACGTTTCCCCGGCGGTGGACTCTCCGTTCGGGTCCGCGCCATGTGCGCCGATGATCAAATCATCAGTACCGTCGCCGTTCACGTCGGCTGAACCGATGGCATGTCCCGCGTGATCGTGGTGCGCAACGCCTTCGACCTGAAATCCGTTGGTTCCATCGA
>CAUZBP010000057.1:0-34260 GCA_963578105.1 Planctomycetota bacterium | reverse complement strand
GCGGTCAGCGTCGTTTTGAAATCTACAGTTGCGCTGGTGACAATGGTGACAATGGTGACAACGGTGACTCGCGGTCATCCTGGACGTTACATGCGTGCGGAACTTTCGCTCCGGCGCAGCAGGAGGCGGACCTTCCTCCGGACGTTGATTTAGACGCGGTGCGCGGACGTGTTGTGTCAAGAACCTCTCGAGGCGATTTCTATAAGCTGATTGAACAACGGGGGCTGGCTTATGGACCAGCCTTTCAGGTACTTGCCGACTTGCAGCGTTCCGAGCGAGATGCGTTAGCCCAGGTTGACTTGCCCGGGGCGGTCCAGCGAGAAATAAAGTCGTACCAACTGCATCCGGCTCTACTGGATGCGCTGTTCCAGTCAATGGCCGGTGCCGTTCCCCTGGAAGCGGACGGGTCTTACAGTCCCTACACCTACATGCCCACCGGAGTTAAATCGGTTGCTTTCCACAGGCCGCTTACTACGGGCACGATGTACACCTACGCGGTCCGTACTTCCGAAGATGACACGTCCAGTCCCGAATTTGTGACCGGAAATGTGTTTTTAGTCGACGAGGCTGGTCAGGTTCTGGTGGAACTGTCGGAAGTTCGTGTCCAACGAGTAGGGCGAAGCCAGATACAGGATCAGCAGACCGATTTGCGAGACTGGTTGTATCAAATCGATTGGGTGACTGAAAAAAATCTTCAAGATCCGTCGCCGAAAAAACTCTCTGGATGCTGGTTAATTCTAGCTGACCGCCATGGATTAGGCGCCGAATTGGCCGCTCAGTTGAGGCGACTTGGTGCTGCAACGGTTTTGGTGCATCGAGGGAGCGAGTTTGCCAGATGTGAGCCAACCGCACAAGAGGCCGATAGGGAGTTTCAGATCCGGTCACTTGAGGGTTTCGACTATGCCAGCTTATTAGAGAAATGTTTTGGGGCAGGGCAACAAACCACGTGTTCGGGCGTGGTTGATTTATGGAATCTGGACATCGAGTCCGCCGGTGACCCTGCGAGCGAAACACTTTCTTCGGCCAGGGAGTTCGGATGTGCAAGTACACTGCTGCTGCTCCAGCAGTTGGCCCGATTCCGTTTTTCAAAACAGCCTTCGCTCTGGATCGTTACCCAGGGGGCTCAGCCGGTTTTACCCGACGAGTCGGTCTCAGCCGTCATGCAGTCAGCGGTTTGGGGTTTAGGGCGGGTGGCTGCAATGGAGCATCCGGAACAACAATGCCGCCTACTGGATTTGGATCCTCATGTTTCACTCGAAGAAAGAGCGCGGGCGTTATTTCAGGAACTAGTCGTTCCCACCGACGAGGATCAACTTGCTGTCCGGGCCGGCCGACGATATGTGGCGCGTCTGCAGCGAAGTCGCGATTTGCTTTCGCTCGACGGGGCAGCCAGCCGTTCAACGACCAGGTCCATTCCGGACAATTCTGCCTTTCGGCTGCGATTAGGAACTCCTGGTAGTTTTGATTCATTGTGGTTCGAGGCAACACCTCGCGCTTTGCCGGCGGAAGGCCAGGTGGAGATCGAAGTTGCGGCTGCGGGTTTGAACTTCAGTGACGTGCTGAAAGCCATGGGACTCTACCCCGGGATCAAAGACGAGGTCGTACCCCTGGGGATCGAGTGTTCCGGTGTTGTCACGGCCACCGGCCCGGGAGTGGAACGACTGTCAGTGGGTGATGCGGTGTTGGGCGTAGCACCCTACAGTTTTGCCTCTCATGCGATCAGCGCCGAATATGCCCTGGTGCCCAAACCGGCCAAGCTGGATCATCAGCAGGCGTGCACCATTCCGGTGACTTTTCTGACAGCCTATTATGGACTGATACGATTGGCTCAGCTTTCCCCGGGCGAACGGGTTTTGATTCACGCGGGTGCCGGTGGTGTGGGTCTGGCGGCGATCCAGATTGCCCAGCAGGTGGGTGCGAAGATCTTTGCGACTGCAGGTAGTGAAGAAAAACGCGACTACCTCCGTTCACTTGGGGTCGACCACGTAATGAATTCGCGCACGCTGGAATTCGCAGATCACATCATGGATATCACTCACCGGGAGGGAGTCGACGTCGTACTGAATTCACTTCCCGGTGATGCGATCACGAAGAGCCTTGAGTCGTTGCGTGCCTACGGTCGTTTTCTTGAAATCGGCAAGACGGATATTTACCAGAACCGAATGATCGGCCTGTTGCCTTTTCAGGATAACCTGTCCTACTTCGCCATTGACCTGGATCGAATGTTGCGTCAGCGTCCGGATTACATCCGGCAGATGTTCGAGGAAGTGATGGATGGGTTTGCACAGGGAGCCTATCAACCACTGGCCATGACGCAGTTCTCGGTTGATGACTGCGTGTCTGCTTTTCGTTTCATGGCCCAGCGCAAAAACACGGGGAAAGTTGTCGTCTCCTTGGAAGACCGGGAGGCTGTTGATGATGCCCAGGATGTGGTTTCGAACAATCTGGTGCGACCAGATGGGATGTATCTCGTGACTGGTGGAACCGGGTCGTTGGGTTTGCGTGTGGCGAACTGGTTGTCAGAAAACGGTGCCAGCAGGGTCGTGCTGATGTCACGTCGGCCGCCGTCCACATCCGTTCAGCTTGCCATTGATCAATTGTGCGAATCTGGAACTCAAGTGACGGTTTGCCAGGGTGACGTTTTGGATCTGCAGTCGCTGACCTGCAACATTCAGCAGATCGGCCAAGAAGGAAAACCATTACGCGGCGTATTTCATGCGGCGGGAACGTTGGCGGACGGGATTCTGTTCGACATGGATCTGCCACAGTGGGACGAAGCCTTCGCTCCCAAATTTTCGGGTGCCTGGAATCTGCACCTGGCGACCTTGGACCAACCGCTTGATTTCTTCGTCATGTTCTCGTCAGTTGCAGCTGTTCTGGGATCACCCGGACAAGGTAACTACGCTGCCGGAAATGCCTTCCTGGATGGTTTGGCTTCTTATCGCCGCGGTCAAGGTCTTGCGGCGACCGCTATCAATTGGGGTCCTTGGGGCGACTCGGGGATGGCTGCTGACACGACGACCCCCGCAGAGATGCGGTCCCGGGGGATGAATTTGTTGAGTCCCGCAGCGTGTTTGGAAGTGATGGCAGAGGCCTTGCGGAAAAAGCTCACCAACGTTGCGGTGATGGATGTGCATTGGGCTGATACGTTTCGCTTGCTCTCTTCACGGCAACCGGCTCTGTTGCGCAATTTGTCCCAGGAGGCAGCAACGGAAGTGAAGGATACCGGTGGAAGTGCGGTAGATCATGAATTTCGTGACGAGCTTAGGAAACTCGATGTCCAGCAGCGGCAAGCCAAACTGAGTGCTTACTTTGCAGATGAACTTGCCAACATCATGGGGACCGATCCGGATAAATTAGACCTGGACGAGCCGCTCACGAGTTTAGGATTGGATTCGCTGATGGCAATGGAATTGAAGAACAAGATTGAGACACGGTTGATGCTCAACCTGCCCATGGCTCGTTTCCTGGAAGGACCGAGTGTTAATAAGCTGGCAACCTTATCGGACGAGTTGATTTCGGGTGATGGACCGACAGTTCGAGGCGATCAAACAGAGTCATCTGCGGCTCAAGAAAATGCATGGGTTCCTCTGTTGGCTCTGCAAGCGAAGGGAAGTGAACCACCTTTGTTCTGTATTCACCCCGCGGGGGGCGATGTTCGCTGTTATTTTCACTTGGCCCGCCGGATGGGCGAAGATAGACCGGTTTATGTGTTGAGGGCCCGGGGGATTGATCAGCCGTTGCCGCCCCATCAGTCAGTGCCCCAAATGGCTGCTGACTACCTCGCAGAGATTCGAACCATACAGAGCGAGGGCCCTTATCATCTGGGGGGCTGGTCGACCGGTGGAATCTTCGCCTATGAGATGGTTCACCAGTTGCAGCAGAAAGGGGCCGAAGTTGCGACGTTGTTGATGATTGACTCACCGACCCCGTCAATTTTTGCGGGGGTTGATCTGGCAGACGACGCGAAGTTTCTGGTAGACCTGATAAACTTTTCCAACTGGTTTGCCAATGCAAGCATGTCTGTTTCTTACGAGGAACTCCGAGATCAAGAACCAGACCAAAGATTGCGTACGGTATTGGACGAAGCCATCAAACACGAGGTTGTTCCCCCGGATGTCTCAACGGATCACATACGCCGGCTCATTGATGTTTGCAGGGCGCACTCGAAAGCGATTATCGATTACGTGCCTCCCATGCTAGCACAGGAGTTGCATATCGTTCGCCCTGAGAAAGTTTCCGTGTTGGCAGAAGCCTCGGGGCAGGAAGTTGCGGCTAACCTCGGATGGGATGAATATACAAAGAGTCGTATGAATTTTTATACCGTACCGGGGGATCACTTCAGTATGATGACAGGCGAGAATGCGGAATGCTTGGCGCGCCTGGTAGAGAAGTGCCTGCAAGGTGCATGACACGGACGGATGATGTGAAGGAATCGACGAGTTGCTTTCGGGTGGATAAAAAAAATCCAGGTGCGTGACTGAGGGATTGGACCCACACGACCCAGCGGGCAAAGGATCTGCTATGTTTCGGCCTTTTTCACTGTTTGGATTCGGCGAACAGAAAATGTTCCAACCGGTGATGTTTGTCACCGGCGCCACAGGGATGGTTGGCAATTGTGTTGTCCGCAGGGCATTGAGTGCGGGTTTCCGGGTTCGGGCGTTAGTTCGTCCCAGGACGGATTTACAGGTTCTCAAGGGCCTTCCCGTGGAAACGGTTCAGGGTGATCTGGCGGAACCGTCATCTCTGGAAAACCTGCTCAGCGGTGTTGATGTCGTGGTGCACACTGCTGCCCATGTGGGCGATTGGGGACCGGCTGAAAAATATCGAGCGATTAACGTAATTGCGTTGGAGCACTTGCTCACCGCTGCGCGTCGGGAAGGACGTCTCAAGCGATGGATTCAGGTCAGCTCTCTGGGAGTCTACCCGGCGCGACATCATTACGGCACGGATGAATCGGAAATCGTCGATCTACAGGGTCTGGATGGATACACTCGCACGAAGGCCGAAGCGGAAGTGATTGTAAACCAGCACATCCGGCAACATCATCTGCCCGCGGTCATCGTGCGTCCGGGATTCATCTACGGACGGGGTGATCGTCATGTTGTACCACGCTTGGCCGAGCGGATGCGTACTGGAAAAATGAGGTTCATCGGTTCTGGAAACCGGCTGTTGAACAACACCTACGTTGGTAACCTGGTCGACGCCATTATGCTTTCGATTCAGCGGGAACAAGCGGTGGGCCACACCGTGAATATTCGTGACGGGAGGCTGGTAACCCGCAAGGAGTTCATCGGTGCCATTGCTGACTTTTTAAAGGTTGCCCACCCGCGGAGTGTTCCGGAATGGATTGCCCGTTCACTCGTACGTCCTATCGAGGGTTGGGCTCGACTTCGAGCTGCTGACGAGGCTCCTATGCTCACCCAGGCAAGGGTCAAGTTCATGACGCTCAATCTCGACTTTTCGATTAAAAAGGCGCAAAGCCTGCTGGGCTACGATCCTCAAGTTGATTTTCAGGAAGGCGTCAAAGAATCGCTCACCGGGTTGGTTGCGACCAATGCCACCAGAAAAATTTCAGCAGCTGCCTGACAACACCACCCTGTCATGCGAGTTCGCCAACTCAAAGCCTATCGACTTCATTTACCCTTGCGTCGACCAATTCGACATGCTTCGGCTGTCCGAACGCAAAGTGAAAATCTCCTAATTGGATGTACATTGGAGGATGGCACTGTCGGCTGGGGAGAGGGAGTGCCACGGAACTACGTGACCGGCGAATCGGTGTCAGGCGCCCTGCAACAACTGGAATTGTCCAACATCGGCCAGCAACTTTTCCAGGACTGCGGGTCCTGGGAGGATGTCATCCATTTATGCGAGCACCTTGAAATCTTCCGACCTCCGGGCGACAGTCGCGGGTGTTACGGCAACGCATTGCGCTGCGCACTGGAACTTTCCTTGTTGGATGCTTACGGCCGTTTGTTCGAACAATCCGTCAGTGAGGTCATTGCCCGAACTGCTTCCGATTTGAATCTTCAGAAAACTCAGCAGCAGGTACGCTACTCAGGTGTCATCACTGCAGCCGCTCCGGGAAGCGAACTTTGTTCCGCCTTGAAAATACGGGCCTACGGGTTTGCGCAGTGCAAAATCAAGGTGGGCATGCCCGGGGTTGATGATGCGGACAGGCTGACTCAGTTGAGAAGGTGGTTGGGTTCCCGCATGGATCTCCGTTTGGACGCGAATGAAGCATGGAAAGCTGAGGAGGTGAAATCTCGCTTGCAGTCATTCTTACTGCATCGCATCAGCGCTATTGAACAACCGGTTGCTCATCAGGATGTCGATGTGTTAACCGAAGTCCGACGCGAGTTTCCAATTCGTCTGATGTTGGACGAATCGCTGACCAGTTCTTTGGATGCCTCCATGGCAATCCGTAAAGGGACCTGTGATTTGTTCAACATCCGGCTGTCGAAGTGTGGCGGAATCTTCAACAGCCTGAGGCTTGCAGCCATGGCTCGCGACGCCGGTTTAGGCTATCAACTGGGTTGCCACCCGGGAGAATCCGGGATTCTGTCAGCTGCGGGCCGGCATTTTGCAACGAACGTTGCGAACCTCACGTATCTCGAGGGGTCCTACGACCGTCATGTCCTCGGCAGGTCGTTGACTAAAGAAGACATAACGTTTGGATACGGCGGCCGCGCTCCGGCCCTGCTTGGCCACGGGTTGGGAGTCGTCGTGAAACCGGATGCACTGAGAAAGATGGCCGTGGCCTGCCAAACCTATCAACTGAACTGAGTGAATAAGGGTGGAAGACCTCCGTCTGGATACCTGTCAGGATGATGATTCTCACCACTCACGAGCTGGTGTCGGATACAGAAGTAACTCTTTCATGAACCACGAACCCGTTGTTTAACATGGTGCGATTCACAAAACAACAACGTTTCATGACCGAAGAGAACACGATCCTTCCCTCGATCGAACACTTTCGGGCGGAGGATGGATATCAGCTCGCTGTACGCAGTTGGAGGGCTGCCAAGCCAGTCAATCAGGTTGTTTGCCTGCATGGTATTGTCAGTCACGGTGGATGGTATGGGGCCAGTTGTGAACATCTGGCCCGGACCGGGTCAGATGTTTATTTTCTCGATCGTCGAGGGTCGGGGTTGAACAGCCAGGCACGTGGCGACGTGGATTGTTTTCAGACTTGGATATCCGATGTTGAACGGTTTCTGATCAGTTTACGCTCGAACCTGCCCCGGATCTTGTTGGGAATCAGTTGGGGTGGCAAACTGGGTGCAGCGGTTGCCGGACAACGACCCGGCCTGGTCGACGGCCTGGGATTGTTGTGTCCCGGTCTGGTTGCCCGGCGCGGGCCTCGTCTCTGGCAGCGTGCGTTCCTGTATGGTGTTGGAAGTGTGCCGTACTTCAGCCAGCAGAAGGTCTCCATTCCGTTGCGTGATCCCTCGTTGTTCACCGACACGAAAAGCTGGAAGGCATATATCGGGCAGGATCCCCTGGCTCTCCGCGAAATCACCCTGCGATGTGCTCTGGCCGACTGTCAACTGACTCATTATGCACATGCTTGTTGCGATCGGGTTCAGTGTCCCGTGTTATTGGTCCTGGCCGGCAGGGACCGAATTATTGCGAACGAGGCAGTGCATCGACTTGTTGCCGGATCCGGTGGGACGAACACCACCGTCATCGAGTACAAACAGGCGAGTCACACGCTAGAGTTTGATCCCTGTATTCATAGGTACAAAAATGATCTGGTTTCCTGGATGCGGGGTGTGTCGCGAGTCTGATGGTGAAGGACCCAACCGCTAATGAAAAATATGGATATTCCATCATGGCCGATTCGATGAGTGACATTCAGGAACAGACGAAGCAGCTCGAGGAACTGGGATACACGATCGTGGCGAATGCTCTTTCCGCAGACGGGGTGGCAGCCGCGCGCGGCGCGGTCGAGGACGTGTTGGAGCAGGAAGCCGACGTCGCCCGCGGGACAGGGACGCAGACGGATAATTTGCGGAACTCGCATGTGATTGTCGGCAAGCATCCGCACTTTTATGAATTCTTCCTGAACCCTCCGGTGATTGGGGTGGTCAACGAGGTGCTTGGTGATGATGCGTTTTTATACGATGCCAATATCCGCGTGCCGATGCCCACGGGCGAGCGGGATGCACGAAAAGGGTTTCAGGTACATGTTGATCGTGAAGACTATACCGTCCTCCCGTTTGCCGGAGGACGTCATTTCCCGATGGCGCTGAATGTCATCTGGTGCCTGACGGATTTCACCGAGGAAAACGGTACGACGTTCGTATGGCCTGGCTCTCACCTTTCGCGTGAAGTACCGGACCCCGAGCAGGGGGCGTCGGGCGCGATCCAGGTAAAGGCGCCGGCCGGGTCAGCGATTATCTGGGATGCCGCGCTCTGGCATCAGGGAGGGGTGAACCGGGGCGATGCGCCGCGATGGTGTGTGATTGCCTATTATCAGCGGGGATGGATCAAGGGCAAAACGGATACGACTCGTGTGGTGGCGCCCGGGGCGATTGAACAGATGTCGGAGGATGCGAAACGCCTGCTGGGGATTCTGCCGGCGCCTTCGGACTATTCTGAGGTGAAAGCGCTGACACCGGAAGAGCTCGAGGCGCTGACGCTTGAGCAGAAAAAGGTGTTGGGGTTTGCGGTATATTGAGGGCGCTTCGATCTGTGTTTGTAACGCGATATCCTCTGCAGGCAAAACCTGAAAGATGCCTGTGGCAGACTATCCGAGGATGCTTGACTCGACTTCGGTGAGCTTGTCGATCCCGGCCGGGCGCTTGGCGTGAAGCGTGAGATCAGGGCGTTGCTGCGGGACCGTTGCAGCATCGAGGACAATGGTGCGGCGGGTTCTAGCCCGCTTCCGACATTGCGGTCGCCGATTCCAGCAAACCGCACGAAGCCACGAAGTCAAGGTCGTTGATAAGGCAGGGGTGCTTGTACTGTTCCAGGCTTCCTCCCAATCGGGAAATACGCTTTTTCCGAAGGGCTTGCCAGGTTCCAACAGAAACCGCTTGGATTTCCAGAGGTTTCAATCGGCGGGTGGCGATTCGATTCGCATATTCGCAGTTCATTTCCGACAGTTCCTGGTCGACGCGGCGAGCCAGTAAATTGCTCCTCCGCTGCCAGGATCCTGATTCGAGCATCAGGGTGTAGCCTGGTGGGTCTCCGAATACCGGGGCCGCGGTGAAGTGTTCGATCGGAATTCCCGTCGACTTAAATGCCTGTTGAACTGCGGTAACCACCTGAAACTCGCTCAGCTTCTCACCTGTAATACTTGAAAAACAGGACCCCTTGTTCAAGAACTTGAGAATAGGGGCTGTTCCCTGAAACCCCACGCATCGCACGACGTCCTGAATGTCGTATCGATAAAATCCACTCGATGTGGTCAGCAGGATAAAGTAATTGTGGTCTATTTCTAATTCCTGTCCTTCCAGAATCGTTGGTTGTACGGATCCATGTTCTGCCACCGGAACAAACTCGAAATAGTGATTCTGGTAGTCCAGAACTCCTGCTGAATCATCGTCTTGAAAAGGAATCGTCATTCGGCCTTCGCTGGCTGACAGTCCGTGGTCACGAAAGGTGACGTGGCCAAAGTGCTCCGTCAATCGAGGCAGGTAGGATCCGACCGATCCCCCTGTCCACACGGCGAGCACGGAAAGATGTGGCCAAAAGTCCCGTGGTGACAGGGTACCACGTTTCTCGACCAGGCGGTCAAGTTCGTGGGCGCGTTGCCGACGGGGCTTGCGACACCGTCTCTCCAATAGCGACCGAACGTGTGCTGGAAGTTCAATTTCGTTTGAAAGGGTGCCGTCGTGAATGTCTCGAACGAGTTGTTCACGGTATCGGTTGGACAAATGGGAAAAATCTACCAACGTGCTCGGATTGGCCGTAATGATCATGCCCACGTTCGAGGTGGCCATGGATAACCGGAGCGCCGTGTATTGTTTGGAAAAACTATCTCGAATTTGGACGATCGACTTGGGCAAGATGAACATGGAATTGCTGATGCGTGGTGCCGTTTCAGCTGCCAGACCGCTAATGTTTCCACAGGGAATCCCACTTTCGGTGTAGAACTGCTGCCAGTCGCTACTTAGCTGTACCGTCTGTTTTTGCGTCAGGTCCCAGTGGTCACAAAACGTGCTTACACCCCACAGGTTCCAGCCCTCCCGGTACTCTCGAAAAAACTCTTTGGTGACGGGAATGAATTTCGAGTCCTTGGTGGTGCCCGACGTCAAGGCAAACATCAACAGTTGGGTGCGAGGGCCAAACATGGCAGAAAGGTTGCCGGTTTTGACTTGGTCAATGTGGCTCCGGTAGTCTTCGTAGGTCGTAATGGGCATCCGCCTACGGAAGTCTGCCACGTTTCGCACGTCGCTCAACCCATGCTCACGTCCAAACTGACTGGTTCCATTCTGGCGAATTTTTTTCATCAGAACCTGATGTTGAACCTTTTGCATGTTACACGTTTGTCTGAGAAATTTGCAAACGCGTTGGCGTCGGAACCACAGATAAGCGCGACGGTGGAGCATGAATCCGGTTGGCTCGAGGGGGGCTGGTGCAGGTGGAGGGCTGGGCCTTTCGCGTGGCAATATCCCTAGTGCCGCTGCGTGCCAGGTGGTGTGGGACCGGTCTCAAGACAGTTTTCGGATGGATTCCTCGGCTGTCATCACTGCGTTGCTTTCGTCAGCGAGGAATATGCAACAGGGTGTGATGTATGATATTTCGAGAAATTGGCGAAACTTTGAGGGTTGATTGTTTTATTCGAAAGAAACCACGTGTTGTTTGGACGATGACAGGAAGGTGTACCTGGACGTTGTGAACCGTGGAATTTCGCACCCAGGAGATAATCACCGTGGGAACTGACGGCTGGCGCCAGGAAACGACTCGTGTTCATAAGATCCATAGAGGAACGGGGTCGGTTTAATCTTGTCACCGGAGCTACGGGATTTGTCGGTGGTCACCTCGTCAACCATCTTCTCGGAACCGGAGAACCGGTACGCGTGCTTCTTCGCAAAGCGGAAAGTGCGCAACAATTTCGTCGTCTGGGTGCCGAGGTCGTTTTGGGAGATGTTTGTGACCGCCTTTCATTGGATGGCGCACTCAAGCGGTCGAAAGCCGTTTACCACTGCGCCGCTGCAAGTGATTTCGCGAGTGATGACGAAATAAGACGCACGAACTTGAATGGCGTGCGGAACGTGTTGCACTCGGCCCGCAGGACAGAGTGCGGACGCGTGGTTTTGATGAGTTCGTTGAATGTGTCGAAGGCTGTTCGTGAGAAAACGGTTAGCGAAGACGCTCCGGCCACTCGCACCGGAGAGGTTTTCTCAGATGTAGAGATTGACGCCGAAGCGCTGGCACTGCAATTCACCCGAGATCACGACGTCGATGTCACAATACTTCGCCCTGGTTGGGTCTACGGTCCCGGTGAACAAAAAATGTCAACTCTTGACAACGTACTGCGACTTGGCAAGTTTACGTTTGTCGGTCGGCGAGGCAACATCATTCCCCTGGTCTTCGTAACGGATTTGATTCGTGTCATGGTGCGATCTGCCCACGCGGAGGCCGCTCGGGGCCGGATTTACAACGTCACCGATGGATCCAAAACCACGACAGCTAATTTAGTGAAGGTGTTAGCGGGTTTGATGGGATACCAGGTCCCACGGCGGGTCATTTCCCCGCTGGTGGCCCGTGTCGATTGGGCCCTCATAGGATGTCGACGTCCTTACCGTCGTGGAATTGACCAGATTCTGAGTCATTCCCGGCACGTACTGATCGATCGCGCGCAAGAAGAATTGGGATATCGCCCTCTCATGTCCCTGCGGCAGGGACTTCAGAAAACCTTCCCGTGGTTGCTGCACTCTGCCTCACAGGATCCTCAATTTCGTCGAACCGCATGACAGGCCACTACTCCCGGTGAGTCGTAGGTGGGATCCAGGTGCGTCTGACGGGTTTTCTATTCCGTTTAAACCAGTTGCACAGACCGGATGCTTTCTTCGCACGTCGTCATGGAACAAAGACTGACTGTTCCTTCCGCTCCGGTTCCAAACCACAGGTTCTCGAACACGGATCCTTGTCTGTCTCTCGGATAAGGTCGAGAAGCGGTCGGGGGAACCTGGAAGGCAATATCGTGTTGGCAATATCGTGTTGGCATCACCGGGTGTGTTCTCCAGGTGATTACTGTCCCGTTTGTGCGGAGGTAAAAATTTCCTCGCGACAAGGACGTGGGAGCCACTGAACTGGTAGATTTCAACTCACGAAATTGCAACGCGTCAAAGAGGACGAAACGATCCTTTCCAGGGGCGGTTGCTTCCTTGAGCCAACTTGATAGGATGACTTGAATGGAAATAGGAGGCTGGTCACGAGGAAGTGTTGGCTTTGGGTGCAGTGACCTTGGGGCATTGGAGGCGTGTAATACAGGTACCGAGTGATAGGATTTTAATTATGGCGAAACAAGAAGAGTCATCTCCGAAAAATAGTCCTGCCGGAGAGACGGCGGCAGCCGATGGCGGTCAACCACGACAGCCAGAAATTCAAGTTGACGAGTCGAAGGCAATCACGTCTTACGCGAATTTTTGCCGAGTGACGGGTACACCCGAAGAGCTGATTGTCGATTTTGCGCTCAATCAGCAGGCCACCGGAATACCGACCAAACCGATCGAGATCAACCAACGGATCGTAGTGAATTTCTATACAGCCAAGCGACTCCTGTTCGCTCTGCAGCTGTCGATACAGAGGCATGAGGCAACCTTCGGCGTCTTGGAGACGGACATTCAGAAACGCGTTCGGCCCTCGGCCCAACGGCCTGCCACCTAGTTTCTTCGTTGATTCGGGGCGGTTTCACGTCCATAACGGTGTCCTTGATGGGCTGCGCTGTGATTTCGATTTCAGAAGCGGCATTCGGTTCCAAGTGTTGAAGCGAAGTGTGGCTGGTTCCCGGTCGGACTCAACTTGAACATGTCAGCAGTTTTGAGGATCGTTTGAGGACTTTCTATGACAATCGATTCAGCGGTTCAACGTAAGATAATGGGCCAGTTTGCTACTGGAGTGACCGTCGCCAGCACCCAGCTGGAAAATGGTGAAACCTGGGGCATGACTGCCAATGCCGTGACGTCTCTTTCTCTAGATCCCCCTTTGGTACTGCTGGCTGTAGTTCGAGATAGTCAGTCGCATCAGCAGTTCAGCGAGGGGAATTGTTTTGCTCTTAACATTCTTTCAGCTGATCAGCAGCAGCTCAGTGATCGATTTGCATATGCGGGCCCTAAAGATTTTTCAGGCCTCGATGTGACTTCTGCGACGACGGGCGCTCCCATTTTGAAGGGCGTGTTGGGATGGGTCGACTGCCGTGTTAAGGAAATTGTCCCGGGGGGCGATCACGATATTTTTATTGGAGAGATTGTTGCGGGAGAATTGGGTGAGGGCGCACCCCTGTTGTTTTTTGGTGGCAAATACGCGTCTGTCAATTTGGATTCCAGCGAGTGATCCACAGCTGTGCGCGATGCTTGGCGGGACTCGTCCCTGTTCCGGTAATTTAAGGTGCCAGTGACTGCTGTAAACGTTACCGGCGACAACCTATCGGGCGAGATGGGACAACGTCGCCGGAACGTGGTGACCCTCGGGATGGAAAGTGTTGCCATCAAGCGGAATAAATCAGCGATATCGTTCCTTAGCGGCGTTATCTTTCCGGAACTTAAGTTGTCGCCCATGAAGGGGATCGAGGAGGGGGCATAACATCCAAACTTGGCGAGGAGATTTGTTTTATCAGGGCGGGCAGTCTCTGTTTTGCACTCCAACGTGTGCACCTTCCAGACGCAGCAATCGTCGTTTCAAAGCCACACCCGGCCCTGCCGAAAATCCTCCCAGTGTCTGACGAGCTCCCACGACACGATGACAGGGTACAACAAGAGGAAAACGATTTCGCGCCATTGCGTTCCCGACGGCACGTGCCGCTTTGGGAGAACCGGCTTGAGTGGCCAGTTCACTGTAGCTGACAGTTGTTCCGAAAGGTATCTGCCGACAACGGTGAATCACCCGTCGAGCGAAAGGCGTCAACCACGAAAGCTGCAGTGGAACATCTGAAAATCTTTGTGGCTCGCCTTGAGCGTACCGGCACAGGGCTGTCATCAGCTGGGACTGCCAGGCAGCTTGAGGTTCTTGAGCGACTTCGAATTGCGCGCTCCCGATAGTTTGAGTGGCAGTCCGGCTAGTGGGACTCCCGAAATTCAATCTGCAAAGATACCGGGGCTGGACGAGCATCCACATCCGGCCTAAATCTGTCTCGAACTTCAGCAACTGGTGGGTGGCCATTGAAGCCTCTTGTTTTACCACGACGTTTTCCTAAAGAATTGGCATAAACGGGAGAAACTGCAAGTGGTTTGTGCTTGTGGTCATCAAAGGCTGCTTTTCTGTTTTAGATCCTCTAATTTGATTGCGTTTTTCGCAATCTCGATCAATATAAAAGTTACAGGCAGCAAGTCTTTGACAGGCTGCAGGGTCGTTCGATATACTGCACTACCTTACTGTGAATTCAGTGAGGGTTTCGTGGCGACTCCCCGCTTCTCCCAGTTCTGCTGACAGGAAACAACACATGAATCGCTATAGCGGTTTAAGTGACGATTTCTACATCAACATGAACCTGAACACGGAGATGGAACTCCCGAGTTCCCGTGACAGCGTGTTGCATTTCTTTGATCGGTTACAAAAGCAGTATCCGACGATGCGCAATTTTTACTGTCGTGATCAGAACGCCTTTGTTCTTGAAGAAGACAAAGAGAGTGGCAAGTACCGTTGGTCATCGGTTGAACTGCGTCGAATATCATCGGGACAGGTCAATCCGGAATTCGTTGAACACGCTTTAGAACAACATGACTTGGTGCTTGATTTGGTGCCTTTCATGCTGTCAATGAGCCCCTTGGATTGCGAATCACTTAATTGCACGTTTGGTTTCGATTTCACCTATCGAGGGAATCACAACCAGTTGGTTGCTGAAGCCCTGGGGGTCGTTCCTGCCTTTGATCGATTGGCGCAAGGTGCAAAAAACACGATGATCAGCTATGAACCGTCGATTCAGTTTGGTTTGGCCGATGATTGCAGAATTCAGTGCAGGCTGAGCGTTGAAACGAGAACAAGTGCTTATCATGTTCGCGTGGGCGAGTTCCCCGAAGAGCAGTTAAGTGTCTACTTGACCGCACGTCGTTATGGAAGTCTTGATCCGGGTGAAACATTTAATGCGGTGATGCATCGTCTGACCGCGATTTGTCAGGAGATGGTTGACGAACACGTCAGGGACCAGGTACTCCGGCCACTTCAAGAAACCATTGCATTCAAATAGCCTTGTGGTTCCTTCTTCGCCCCACACACCAAGTCCGATGCAGGAAGTGAAAAATCTTGCTTTCGTTACAGGCCACGCCCTGGCAGGAAAACGGATTTTCGGGCTCGTGATTTAAAGATTCAAACAGGCCATTGTGATGATTGCGGCAGGAAAAAAACAGCGTTCCGTTGACTAGCGGAGACGATCAAGCCGTAACGGGATCCGTTTGCCTCTCCGACTGAATATCTAAAAATCCCGCCAGGTCATGGAGGTGCCGGGAGTTCCGGAGTTTCTTAAATGCTTCCTGTTCGATTTGGCGCACACGCTCACGGGTGACGGAAAGCAAGGTGCCGATTTGGCGCAGCTTGAGCGGAGGACTGTGGTCCAACCCGAATCTCATGGTGATCACTTGACGCTCGCGTTCCTCAAGTGTGGCAAGAATCCGGCGAATGTGATGGTGTAGTTGTTGCTGATGCATTTGAAGGGCGGGTGAACAAATCCGGGAATCGGGGACGATGTGGTTAAGGTCGTCATCTTGTGAGCCCCCTTGATGGTCCAGCGACAGTGGTGCGGATGTGTGGCGAGTGATTTGTATCAGGTCGGTCTGTGAAAGGCGGGCCTTGTCAGCAATATCGTCCTCGGTAGGTCGCCGACCGAGCTGGAGGGACAAATGTTGCACAAGTTCTTGGGTTTTCAGCACGGTCCGGTTCATGTAGATCGGTAGCCGAATCGTTCGGCAGTTACCTCCCAACTCCTGAAGAATTGCTTGTCGGATCCAGCACGTTGCGTAAGTGGAAAACTTAACACCACGTCGATAGTCGAATTTCTCGGCGGCTCGCATGAGGCCGGAGTTTCCTTCTTGGATCAAGTCGAGCAGGCTGAGTCCCCGGTTCGCAAACTTTTTGGCAATGGAGACGACCAGACGCAGATTTCCGTTGCACAATTGTCGTTTTGCGTTTTGATAAGCCGTTTGAGACCGGGAAATACTTTGTACTTTGCGCTGCAGAGTTCGCGGGGTGTCATGGGATTGTTTTGCCAATGTCCAGAGCAACCCTCGGTGTTCATTGAACAAGGTGTTTTTACTTCGCTTGTTTTCCTGGTCCAGAAGGTACTTGGTACACTGCATCCGTTCGTTGAATTCGCGAAGTTCAGCAAAGATTGCCAGCAATCGTTCTATCCTCAATTTTAATTCTTCAACCAGACGCGCACCTTTGTGTTGTCGGCGGACGATTCTCTTCCACGCATTCCGGCGATTTAGTGAGGTTTGTTTCTTGTTAACGGAAATCCGAAAGTCTGTTTGATTACTGTGCAAGAGACGCTTCAGCGTTGCCAGATTGACTGCCAACCGCTCTTTGTAACGCCGTTTTTTCTCCATATCTGTCACGGCAATGTCCAGAACGCGGTCGATACGGGACTGTCCCTGGTCCACTTTCGTCAGCAGATCTACAACCTTCTGCAGGGCAAAACCGCAGAGCAGCAGCCTGTATCGAAACTGTGACCGGTAAACATCAGTTTTCCTGGCAGTGTCTTGTTCCTCGTCGAGAGTCAGTAGGGGGTGTTTGGAAATTTGTAAGAGGTAGAAGCCGACAGCATCGTCTCCGGCGATAACTCGTTGAAATTTTCTCACTGCAAACTCGGGCTGCTGAGAACCCGTGAAGGGGTGTTGTGCTGAAGACCGCAAATGTGCAGGAGGTATAAATCGTGACATCAAATTCTCGTTGGGTGAAATTGAAGGTGAAATAATGAGTGGTTGTCCTGTTTTGTTGCAGTTGGCCCCGAACGACAGTTAAATGGGTTGTGGTTGTAGCAATCGGTGCATACGACCAAGAGCGGTATGCATGCGGCTCTTCACGGTGCCCACGGGAATCGAAAGAAACTCGGCTGCTTCGCGGTACTTCATGTCTTGAAAGAAGACTAATGTAACGACTTGTTTGAGGTGTTCAGGGAGCTTCGCCAACACCGACAAAGAGCGGTGGCTCTCCTCCTGGTCAATCAACCTGTTGATGGGAGTCCTGCGGGTTCCTGGTAAGACTTCGACCCAACCGCCCGAGTCAGGATCGTGAGTGTCGTGTGGAGCATCGAGACTCACCGTACTGCGACGACGATTCTTGCGAAGATTGTCAATGGCACGATTAATTGCGATTTTATAAATCCAGGGCCGAACCTTGCGGCCTTCCTCGAACTGATCGCATTTCAGGTGGACATGTAGAAATGCTATTTGAAATGTATCTTCGGCCTGCTGCGCGTCACCGAGGTAAGCTCTCAGATAGGCAAACAGTTCTTGCTCGTAGCGCTGGACGAGCGTTTCGAACAATCTTTGATTTCCCGTCCGCCGATAATCCAATAGCAGTTGTTCATCAGTCCACTCTGCGAGCGGAACAACCGCCGGTTGTAATTGTTTCTGCGTGGTTTGGGTGGTTGTCGGCATGTTGATTTTTCCTGGAGGGCTCGCTGTGACGGCGTACAAGCAGCAGGCACACTGTCCACTGGTCTACTTGATCTCTTTGCCAGCCCTCTCAAAGGAACACTCTGTGGTCGCAACTTGTGTGCCAATCGGACCGTCTGTCACCCAGGTGTACGCAATCGGTGTTGTGCATTGAAGATAACGTTTTGGAGGGGGGCAAAGCGGGGGTTTTCAGAGACGGTGGTTGCGCGGGGCGATTCGCCCCAGCGAGACATTCTGCCCCGTGTAAATTGGAAGTCCGACCAGCGAGGGACAGATTCTTCCAACAGGGACAAGGGCCAACTGGGAGTTTCGGGCAATTGGAGCCAACAGGAGCTCGTTACACACCGTAACCGATCATCAGTAAGGTCCTTTGAATTGGAGGCCCAAATATCGAAAGGTCGCTCGGCTGGAGAACTTGCTGGACGAATGTGAGTTTGGCCCCATCAAGACGGTGTTTAAAGTAGAAGGTTAAGGGACTGGTCCGAGGGATGAATCAAGAGGTGAGATCTGCGGAACGAGTTGGAACAACAAAGTTTGCGGAGATCAGGTGAGCCAAATCATGGACGTGTGTCCGCTATTTGGATCACTTGGTCTGCCATAGTCCAGACGATTCAGCTTGTCGTTCCGGTGAAGACTGGCGGTATGCCATCTTCGCTTTTACCACCCTGGTTCAAGCAGCGCGCGTTGGGCGATGGAAAGACGAATGCGTTGGGACCGCTGGCCACGGGGTATTAAAATATCACCGTTCCAATTCCACATTCCAGTAGGCTTCGCTGATGAACTTTGCCCAGCTTTCGATACGTACGTCTTGGGGAGCGTAAAGCGGTTTCCAACGAGGACGACCGGGCACGTTGCGCAGTCGCATCTTAGCTTGTTGCGGAATGCGGTCCGCCTTCCGCTTGTTGCAATTTAAGCAGGCTAATACACAGTTTTCCCATGTTGACTCGCCCCCGTGTGAACGCGGTAAGACGTGGTCAATCGTCAGTTCGCCTGTACCAGGTTGAACTCCGCAGTACTGACACGTGAATCGGTCGCGTTTGAACACATTGCGTCGACTAAAGCTGACTGCCTTTGCCGGCAATCGATCGTACTCGTTCAATGTGACGATCTCGGGAACACGCAGACGAAATGATACCGCCTGGACGAAGGGTTCGTCATCCCGGGGACGAAGTCGTACCCAATCGGACCACGTGTAGAGCTGGTAATCCACCGGATCGACAACGCGAACGGTTTCATTCCAGAGCATTACCAGGGCACGTGCAACGGTGGAGACGTTGACGGGTTGCCAGTTGCGGTTCAAGATCAGCGTCGGACGCTGCAATAACACTGAAACCATGTTCTGCCTCTTGGGGATCCTGCTATAATCCTTAGGGCAACCGCCTTTATTTCAATTCCTGTTAACTAGTTTAATCATACGCGGGCCCGCCTGGGTACGCCAAAAAACGTTTTTGGGGCGAGGTTTTTTACCTTGGTAAATGTAAAGGCCTCTTGCTTGGTTCCGTATTGATCAGAAATGAACTGTAAAATATGAATTCTTATCGAGTAGCAATTTACCCGGGCGACGGGATCGGCAAAGAAGTTTGCGACCAAGCAGTACGAGTGTTGCAGCATGTTCAGCGGCAAGAGGGAAGTTTCCAACTGCAATTTTCTTGGTTGCCCTGGGGTTGTGATTACTATTTCCAGCATGGATCGGTTGTGCCAGACGATTACCTGGAACAGTTAAAGGTGTTTGATGCGATTTTTTTCGGTGCGGTGGGAGATCCCGGCCGATTGGCAGACCATGTCACTCTAAAACCACTCGTTAAAATCCGGCAAGCCTTCAACCAGTATGCTTGTGTCCGTCCGGCGAAGTTGTTGTCCGGAGTCCGCTGCCCGCTGGTTAATCCGGGCGAGATCGATTTTGTTGTGGTGCGAGAAAACTCCGAGGGAGAGTATGCTTCTTGCGGTGGCCGGGTAAAGCCGGGACCCGAGGAAGTGGCGGTCCAGACGGCTGTGCACACTCGCCGGGGTGTCGAACGGGTCTTGCGCTACGGATTTGAACTGGCGCGCACCCGGAGGAAGCGGCTGACGATGATTACCAAGTCGAATGCCCTGACATATAGCATGGTGTTGTGGGATGATGTTCTCGATCAAGTCATGCCCGAGTATGACGAGGTGACAACGGATCGTCAGCATGTAGATGCGGCTGCCATGAATTTTGTCCGCTGCCCCCACGAGTTTGATGTGGTCGTGGCCTCCAACCTGTTTGGCGATATCCTGACCGACTTGGCCGGGGCCATTGTCGGCGGGTTGGGCTTGGCTCCCAGCGCAAATATCAATCCAGAACGCGTTTTTCCCTCGTTGTTTGAGCCGGTTCATGGGTCCGCACCGGACATCGCGGGTCAGGGAATCGCCAATCCTGTGGCAGCGATTCAGAGCGCAGCCATGTTGCTTGATTGGCTGGATTTGAAGCAAGCGGCCGCGACCATCCGCGTGGGAGTCGAGCGAGCTTTGGCGGATGGTGCTGCAACCCCGGATTTGGGAGGCGGCCTGAATACGGTGCAGATGACGGACATCATTTTGCAGTGCATGTAATCCCACCGACTCCAGTTTTCAACAGACGGCACGACACCTGCAGAAGACTTGGGGTCTTCCGTCTGTTTTCCCGTGCCGCAAACTTCACAAATCCAACATGTTGACAATCATTTTAGCGATGTTCAGTGATGACGTCGCTGCAGGTGAGGGGGCATTGCCAACGTGGATGATTCGATCGTCTCGTTGGATCAGGAAGTCATCGACCATGTTGCCATCAGGTGTCACGGCCTGGGCTCGAACTCCCGCAGGAGCTGCGATCAGGTGTTCGCTCTGAATTTCTGGCAACAACCGTTGCAGAGCACGTACGAACGCCTGTTTGCTGACGGATCGCCACATTTCTCCCAGGCCGGTGCGCCAATACTTCCAGGCGAGTCGTACGAAGCCCGGATAGGTAAGTGATTCGAGCAAATCGTAGGGATTGATATCCGTTCTTCGATAGCCTTCACGAGCAAATGCCAGCACGGCGTTGGGACCGCATTCAACGCCCCCATGAACCATGCGTGTGAAGTGAACTCCCAGAAATGGAAAGCTCGGATCCGGCACCGGATAGATCAGATTCTTGCAAAGATGATGCGAATCGGGTTTGAGCTTGTAATATTCACCCCGAAAAGGAATGATCCGCGCCGTGGGCCGCAGGCCACTGAGCTTGGTGAGGCGATCGCAATGTAATCCACTGCAATTGATCACATGCCTTGCTTCTACTTCGCCCGCTGACGACTTCAGGATGACCGCGTCGTTGCGAGCTTCCAACCCTTGAACGCGAGCGTCAAGTGTGATTTCACCCTCCTGCTGCCTGACGAGATTGGCCAGACGTTGGCAGACTTGTACGTAATCGACAATTCCGGCTTCGGGGACATGGATGGCCTTGAGACCCGCCGCGTGTGGTTCGAGTTCTTTCAGCCGTTCAGCAGGGATGATTTCACAGCAAACACCATTTGCCTGACCGCGCTCGAAAATGGCCTCCAGGCGGGGAATTTCGTCTTCGGTGACGGCGACGATTACCTTGCCACAGTTTTCAAAGGGGATCTCTTCACGGCGACAAAAATCCTCCATGGCGGACTTGCCATCGCGGCAATTCTGAGCTTTGAGTGAACCGGGCTTGTAATAGATTCCAGAGTGTAATACTCCTGAATTGTGGCCCGTCTGGTGCGCGGCGAGCTCGGATTCTTTTTCCAGAATGACCACACGGTTTCCAGGAAACCGTGTGACTAATTCATGGGCTGTTGCCAATCCGATGATTCCGCCACCGATAATCGCTATGTCCGCTTGTTGCATCGAGTGCTTAACCTTCCTCACATTTCAGTTGTTGTTTCTCAAGAGATGACAGTTTCTCGTTGCAGGTGACGAGTAGATTTGTCGCTGATCTTGTACCTGTAGGACCGTTTGCTATCGGGTTCATTTTAGCGGATACACTTCGAGTTCCCGACGAGCGTACTTGTCAGCTCTCACCGCTTGACCACTCCTTTTGCCACAGATTCTCTACTTACTATCCTACCGAGGCTTGGAGGATCATCACAGTAAGTACAAGAATTCCGCTAGCTGCCGGTGCAGGCCTTGGAGCTGGATCCACGCCGCTTTTACGGATGGTCTCCAATGCTGTGACATGATAGCAGGTTGGAGAGCAGGAATTGAGATTATGCAAGACGGTTTATTTTCCACGTGTACCGCAACTCCAACCCAGATGTTGAAACTAGCTAGTACTTGATTTGCAACCAAGCCGGGATAGATCTTGCGGAACGATGCGCAGCTTTTTGACTGTCTGTGGGTAATTATTGCCAATCTGGCTGTCGCCATCCTGCCTTCACTGCTAAACTTCCGCGCTATTTTCCAGCGTGTTGGTACAAACAATGCGGCTGCCTCCGCCTACGTCGTATGGCGACGTCAAACTCAATCTGTTTGTGATGTGACATTCTTCATTACACAAGCCCGGTACACCGGTGGACAACCACGGCTCATGTTGTGGGTGCTGGTCTTATGCGCCCTGTCTCGGCCAGTCATGGGCCAGTGGTTGATGCCCCGTGACCTTTCCCAGGGGCCGTGGCCAGAGGAAATCCCCCGGCATCCGGGCGCATCCCAACTGGAACCGTTTCTCCCAGACCCACCGACGTTAGACCAGGTAGATTACTTGAGTCATGACGAGTTTGTCGATGCGGACATTGTTCTGGATTCTCCAACTTGTTGCGGGTCGAATTTTTTCGGGTGGGAAGTTTTTCCCGCAGGCCTTATTTATCAGACGAACCTGGCCAACGTGAAAGAACCTCGGCTTGCTGCTCGGATTGTCCACTCGCATCGCGACACGACCCTTTGGGAAGCGAACGTGGGCGGCCGAGTCGGTTTACTGCGTCACGGCACAACTGGTGCGACTTTTCCGTCCGGTTTTCAATTGGATGCGGAAGGTTCAGCCCAGATGCGACTGGACGTGCCGCATAAAGTTGACATACTGGCCGCCGACTACCGGGGCGGCTTGTTGGGCACTTGGGGCAACCAGTACAGTCAATGGAAATTTGGTTACTACCATCTCAGTTCCCACTTGGGCGACGAATTTCTTCAACGCCCGGAAAACCACGACTTCGATCGCTTGAACTTTTCGCGCGACGCGTTGGTACTTGGGCACTCGATTTATTTAACCAACTGGTTGCGAGTCTATGGCGAAGCTGGTTGGGCGTTTTATACCGATGTCTGCGATCCCTGGGAGTTTCAATTTGGAATTGAGTATGTTCCGTATTGTTCCACAGGACTGGCCGGTGCTCCCTTCATTGCCACCAATGTCCATTTACGGGAAGAAGTCGGTTTCGGTGGCAATTTTACATTTCAAACGGGTTGGTCCTGGCGCGGTAGGCACAGCGGCAACCTCATGCGAATGGGACTTCATTACTACAACGGAAAAAGTGCTCAGTATTCATTTTTTAACGAACATGAGCAGACGATCGGGTTTGGCGTTTGGTATGACCAGTGAGGCTGCCGGGTACCTTAAAGACTTCTGAAACATTTCCGTGCGGCGAAAAGTCTTTATCTTAAAACGTGTACGGACTTCCGTTGGGAACTTTTTACGTGTGTCATTTGGGGGAAACTTTCTTCTCTTCCCCGTACGCGTGACTTCAACCGCCAAATATGAAGACTTGGTAAAAGGTGCTTTAAACTGTTCTCAAAGTGCGAGATAGCTGTTTCCGCTTAAAAGGCGACGATAAGAGTGGCCGGCCCGGGAAAGATAATGGGAAGCAGGAGTGTAATCGAGGTTGTGGCCGTGGTGACGTCTGGATTTGCAGAGGCCATTTTCAATGCTTGGCACGTGTGAGGTGATCGATCGCGTCACGAAGCAGAGTTGCATTGCGGGTGGCTGACCGGAGATGCAGTTGGGAGCCCGTCTTCAAGTTGTCACTACATGTTGGTTGTACTATAATCTGCCCAGTCGCGTTGGAACGTTGGCCTAAATACAGTGCAAGTGTCTGTGGAACAGTTTTTGATTGTCTCGACACTTAAAAGGTTAACAACTGTCAGTTTGACGCGTTTTGTGTGCAGTCGAAGGAATGATCGATATGTGTTTGATTTGTGACGGTGGTATTTGGAAAAATATCTGCGTAGGGAGAGCCATGCGGCACGTGCCTCAACTTCCAGTCACCATGATTGTCTTGTTGATGGGAATTGTTGTCGGTCAGGGTCTGGTTATTGCGGATGAGGTTTCACGCAGTGAAGTAAAAGCCGAAGATTCGGTTTTGACAGATGAACAAAAGAAGGAATACTTCGAACTCTTCAAGCTGTTTGCCGACACGATCGATCAGGTGGAGCGGAATTACGTGAAGCCGATTGATCGTCGTGAACTTGTGGAGGCGGCGATTCGAGGTCTGACCACTAAGTTGGATCCTTATTCCAGCTACATTTCTCCAGAAGAAATCGATTCGTTTCGAAGTGGAATTGATTCGGAATTCGGTGGCATTGGGATCCAGGTCACGATTGAGCGAGGGCGTTTGACCATTATCAGTCCACTTGCAGGGACACCCGCCTACAGAGCCGGGCTAATGGCAGGAGATAGCATCGTTGAGATTGAAGGAGAATCGACCGACGGGATATCGCTGGACCAGGCAGTTCGGCAAATGAAAGGAAAGGTTGGTACGCCCGTCACGATCACCTTGCAGCGAGCGCGTACCGGCAACAGGGAAAGCTTCACGCTGCAGCGTGAACTGATCCGGATTAAAACCGTTCTGGGGGACACGAGGGACGAAAAAGACCGATGGAACTTTCTTTACAATGCTACCGAAAAAATTGGATACATCCGGATCACGGCATTTAGTCGTCACACGGTTCGCGATCTTCGGAAGGCGTTCAGGGATTTGACATCGCAAGGATTTCGAGGACTTGTACTTGATTTGCGTTACAATCCAGGGGGTCTTCTCTCTTCGGCCGTTGAAGTGAGTGACATGTTCGTTGCCAGCGGAGTCATTGTAAGCACCGAGGGACGCAACACAAAAAAACGGGTCTGGAAGGCAGTTCGAGCCGACACGTTTCAAGGCTTTCCCATGGTGGTCCTGGTCAACGAGTACAGCGCCAGTGCAAGCGAGATTGTGGCTGCTTGTCTGCAAGATCACGGTCGGGCAGTCATCATTGGAACACGCACCTGGGGGAAAGGGAGTGTTCAGAATGTGGTCGAGTTGGAAGATGGGAAGAGCGCATTGAAACTTACGACTGCCAGTTATCAGCGGCCCAGTGGCAAGAACATCCATCGTTTTTACGGGGCCACAAAAGAAGATCAGTGGGGTGTTCACCCGGACGACGGTTATGTGGTCGAGTTGGAAGACCAGGAGGAAGAAGACTACCTGAAGTATCGGCGAACTCGAGACATTATTCAAGGCAACGCGCAGGCAGATCCTGACACAGAAAACTCGTCGGAGCAAAGCCCGGAAGCTGTCGAAGAAACTCCAGTCAAGAGCGAAGTGGAGGATGGGCAAGAAGAAGAAAATGGCAACGGATCGCAGGAGGGTAGCCCGGTAGGGGATGATTCGAAGAGCGATCCGTCACCGAACAACGACGAAGTGGAGCCGGTCGACGAGACTTCCAGCACACCAACGGAGTTTCAGGACCGCGTCTTGCTCAAAGGTCTTGAGTATCTGCGTGAACAGATGGTCGAATTTGTACAGAAGTAAATTTCATGCTGCTATTGGCAATCGAGACGACCTGTGACGAAACCGCGGCGGCTGTTATTACCGGAGAACTAGAGGTTCAGTCTTCCGTCGTAGCTTCGCAAGACAACCTGCATGAACGATTTGGTGGCGTCGTCCCCGAAATTGCTGCCCGGGCCCACGTGGAACGTATTTTACCGGTCGTGGACGATGCCCTCCGTCGGGCTGGCATCGGAGCCGCTGAACTGGATGCAATTGCTGTTGCTAATACACCCGGACTGGCGGGCTCCTTGCTCATCGGTTTAGCGGCAGCGAAGACACTGAGTGCCGCCTTGCAGATTCCTTTGGTGGCCGTGAATCATCTTCATGCCCATATTTACGCTTGTCGAATTGACTCGGGACAGGATGTCTTCCCCTGTGTAGGTCTAGTGGTCAGTGGCGGACACACGAGCCTTTATCAATGCCTGACCCCACTTGAGTTCCAGCAACTGGGGGGGACGATTGACGATGCGGCGGGAGAAGCATTCGATAAAGTTGCCAGCATGTTAGGTTTGCCTTATCCTGGCGGACCCGCCGTCAGCCGAGTTGCCGAGAAGGGGCAACGAGATGCCTACGCACTACCTCGTTCTTTCTTGAAGGATGACTCGCGGTTGGACTTTAGCTTCAGTGGACTGAAAACCGCTGTTCGCTATGAGTTGGTGGGACCGGGTAAGCCTGACTTTCGTCAACTCGAATTGTCCGAAAAAAAAGTGGCGGATCTTGCAGCAAGTTTCCAAGAAGCGGTCGTTGATTGCCTGGTTGCAAAATCAGTGTTGGCGCTGCACAAGACCGGGCTTAGTACGTTATGTGTGGGTGGTGGAGTAGCAGCCAATCAGAGGTTGCGCGAACGGCTTGCGGAGGCAATGCAGGCCCTGAACGTGACGTTGCATCTGGCCCCCTTGAATTTGTGTACTGATAATGCGGTGATGGGCGCGCTTGCCGTCGAACGCCTTCATGCGGGGTTGGTGGAGGATTTGGATTTAGATATTTATCCAGGTCTTGTCAGGCAGTAATTCACAAGCGGTGTCTAGCCTTTCGGCCCGCAACCCACCGAGAGAGCCGGGTGAAGTGATGGGTTTGGATTTCCCGTCGGAGCGCCCCTGCAAGCTGCGATGGATGCGGGGTAAACCATGGAAATTACTGGTCAGTTCGCGGCGTAGATTCCAGGTTTTTCACCTCGGCGACCAGAGCTCGCAAGAATGGTTCGACGTCCGTAATCAATCCCGCAGTCTGGAACGAACCGCGATCGCTAAGTTTGATGACAGTCGAAGGATTAATGTCGACGCAGACGACTTTGACCCACGCAGGGAGCAGGTTGCCGACGGCAATCGAGTGGAGTGTGGTGGCAATCATCAAGCAGAAGGTGACGTCTCGTAGTTTTTCACGCATGATGCGCTGGCATTGAATCGCATCAGTCACCACCTCCGGCAGCGGACCATCATCACGGATGCTGCCGGCCAGCATATAATCGACATGGTGAAGTACGCATTCGTACATAATGCCTTGCGTGAGGACCTGATTCTCAACGGCCTGCCTGATACTTCCTTCGCGCCGGATGCGATTGATCGCTCGCAGGTGATGCTCGTGTCCGGTCTCCGCAAGATTGCCTCGGTCCAAGTGAACCCCCAGGCTTGTCCCGAACATCGCCTGTTCAATGTCGTGGGTTGCCAGTGCATTTCCAGCGAATAATTTTTGAATGTAACCACCTTGAATCAATTCGCAGAGATGCCCACCACTTCCAGTGTGTACGATTGCGGGACCACCGACAACCAATGCCTGGCCACCTGCGGCGCGTGTGTGAAATAACTCTTGAGCTACTTGCCGGATGGCAGGTCCCTTGGGTTTTTCCGTCGATACACCGCTGGACATGAATTCAAATTGCTGGCGCTCAGTGGATCGTTGTTGGGGGTGTACGCGAACTCCCAAGTGACCTACCACGATCGACTGACCAATTTCGACATCGGTCATAGGCAGACAGCGGGCCCTGCGAGAGACCACATCGACAGCAATTCCGCAATCCATTTCCTGGTTTTCAACTTCAACCCACTTGCCGTCCAGACGGATCTCAGATTGCTGGTTGGTGGTGCTGTAGAACCCTTCCGGAAATGCACCAGCCATTTCCGTCGGCACGAGTCGACAGTCTTCAGAGGCCACTGAAATGGCGCCATGATCAGCAATGGTGCGGAGCAGTTCTTCTAATTTGTCCGCACTTTCTGCCTGGACTTCGACCAGAGCATAACTAGGGTCACTCCGTGCCTGACCAATCGAGATTTGTTTGATGCGAAAGGAAGCGCCCAACGCCGTAATGCAATCGAGAACTTTTGGGAGAATGAGACTGTCAATGATGTGACCACTGACCTCGACCTCCTGTAGAAATAGCCTGCGTGGTGAGCCGATAGTGTTGCTAGTCAATGCTTCGCCTCCAAACTCCAGGGTCATTCAAAAGGTCTGTCGGAAACCGACCTGCGACCGCATTCTAAGAGGATTCAGGGATCGGTTCGACTGCGATATTTTTCGGGGGGCAGACCAACCCGGGACTGGTGCGGCGGCTGAAAAGGGATGATCGCGGCACGATCGGTAGTTTCCAGGAGTTAACTGGACTGCCGCCATCTTAGTGTATATAGTACACTAATGGGGCGGGGTTTGATCTGAATTGTCGATTGGTGCGCTCGTTCTTGCCGCTGCTTTGAATCCATAACTGCGTTAAGCTGACGCTGCAGCCAGTCTGCGGTAGCTGGAGACGGTTGCCTGGCGACCGGGCCGTGAAGTATTCCAGCCTTATTTATCATTGAGTGAATTGGGTGAATCTTAAGTTGTTTGTCGCAATCGATGGAGTGGGCAGGGGGTGTGTTCAGATACGGTAGAAGGATTCCAGTACCCGGCCATGAGCCTGGTCAACTGAACAAGGTGTCAAGTATTTCCTTTGGGGGGGCAACTGTACCATTCTCAAAGTGGCGCGATGATTTCAAAAAGACTGTTTGCCGCTGGTGACACGGATCGTGTTCTCAGTGGAAAGGGCAGATGAAACGATGAAGTGGATTAAAGCGGGAGCTGCCGTTTTGAATCAGACTCCTTTGGACTGGGACGGTAACCTGGCCCGTATCGTGGGAGCTATTCAGCAAGCCCGTACGCAGCAGGTGAGTTTGCTCTGCATGCCGGAATTGTGCGTTTCCGGGTATGGTTGCGAGGACGCTTTCCATTCTCCCGGGCTACAACGTACCGTGGGAGAAATCCTGCTCGAGATTGTGCCTCAGACGCGAGGCATGATGGTTTCAGTCGGACTTCCCATGATGGTTGGCGGAGGTTTGTTCAACACGGCCTGCATGATGGCAGATGGTCAGATTTTAGGTTTTGTGGCGAAGCAGAATCTGGCAGGTGAAGGCATTCATTATGAACAGAGATGGTTCAAAGCGTGGCCTGAAGGCGCCCGCACCGAGGTCGAGTTGGGGGGCCGGGTTTATCCGCTGGGTGACTACATGTTTGACTGTGGTGGAATTCGTATCGGCTTTGAGATCTGCGAGGATGCCTGGACAGCGACGCGGCCTGGAACTGATCTTTCGTTGCATGGTGTCGATATCATCTTGAATCCCAGTGCCAGCCACTTTGCGTTTGGAAAACACGAAGTTCGTCGCCGTCTGGTGCTGGAAGGATCACGTGCCTTTCACGTGAGTTACATCTATTCCAATCTGTTGGGAAATGAGGCGGGCCGAGCGATCTATGATGGTGACGCGTTGATTGCTTCAGCTGGTAGGATCTTGGCTTCGGGACCACGATTTTCTTACGCCGACTTTCACATCATTACAGCCACCTTCGACGTCGATGTCACTCGAATGCAACGCTCTCGAAGCGGAAGTTTTCGCCCTGACGTGTCGATGGACGGGTCGGGACTGGTCCGTTCAGAAACCGAGTTCCCGGTGGTGGAGCCAGAGGCACCACAGCCGGATTTGACAAATTGGGAGACGGGCCAATCGGTCAAGGAGGAGGAATTCTCACGCGCTATTTCGCTGGGGTTGTTCGACTATCTGCGAAAAAGCCGTTCGCAGGGATTTGTGGTTTCGCTTAGCGGCGGTGCTGACTCGTCAGCAGTGACCACGCTCATCGGATTGATGGTCAGTTTCGGGAGTCAGGAACTGGGGCTGGAGAATTTTCTCGAGAAACTGGGAATCGATGCTCTCGACAGGAACATTCAAGATCCGCTTGCAGTGGTGCATCAGATCCTGACTTGTGTTTACCAACCGACGCGGAATAGTTCTGAGACGACCCGTAACGCGGCCCTGGAAGTGGCCGAAGCGTGGGGAGCCCGGTTCTTGGAATTTGACGTGGACGAGATTGTGCAGAACTACATTTCCACTGTAAGTCAGGCGCTCGGTCGAGATTTGAGTTGGGAACAGGACGACATTGCCTTGCAAAACATTCAGGCCCGCTCACGTTCACCCAGTGTGTGGTTACTTGCCAATCTTCAGGGAGCGCTGTTGGTTTCTACCAGCAACCGCTCGGAGGCGGCGGTTGGTTACGCCACGATGGATGGCGACACCAGCGGGGGACTGAGTCCTATTGCTGGGATCGACAAGGCTTTTTTAAGGCATTGGTTGTGTTGGATCGAGAAGGAAGGGCCTGAGGGCATTGGCGCTGTGCCAGCGCTGGCCCGGGTCAATGTTCAACTTCCCACGGCTGAACTTCGGCCACAGGATGCCCATCAGACCGACGAAGATGACTTGATGCCCTACGACTTGCTGGACGCGATTGAGCGAGCGGCCATTCGAGACAAGCTCACCCCGGTTGAAATTCTGCGGCTCTTTCAGGCCAGGGACAGTCAGTATTCGGCGGAGCAACTGTCCCAGTGGATTGAGCGATTCTTTCGCCTGTGGTGTCGCAATCAGTGGAAACGAGAACGCTATGCACCCTCGTTTCACCTCGACGACGAAAGCTTAGATCCCAAGACGTGGTGCCGTTTTCCCATTCTGTCGGGAGGTTTTGAACGAGAACTGCGTGCATTGCGCGAAAGTGTGGTTGCCCTGTCTTCAGGACAAGCTCAGTCCTGATTTCTGCAACCCATGGCGGCCCTCTTCGTGGCACCAGAGTAGGTGTCTGGCAGGGAGGTAAGTCAGTGAGCCCCTGCCGTTTTTCTCTTGGAAGGTCTGCTCAGTCCAAGGAGAATGGTCTTTGTGCGACAACCGGCTCTGCTGGATTCGGCTGTCTTGTTCTCGTCCGACGTGTCTGGACAGGGGGTCGACACTCAACCCCTGACAGGTGCTGTGCTCAAGACCGGGCGATGTCGAAGCATGCCCCGGAGTAAAAGACAAAAAAAAATGGTGATATGGGCAGACGCCTGGGGCCAGCATAGGCGTCTATCTTTCCCACATCACCAAAGGGGGAGATTCCTCAAGTAATAGGTATCTTCTCGGAACTCCATGACTCAGAAATTTCAGTTCTGAATCGTTGTTGCGCTGCTCTTCAACTCCCGCTCGGGATTACACGGGAGGTGGACTTGAAAAGCTTTGCATTCTCGGCCCGTCAGGTAAAACGTTCATTTCGATTCTTATCTTGCTGGGGGCCACGGGAAGGCCACCAAAGTGCCGGGTGCCTGGCACCCGGCACGACGAAACAAGAATCTTGGTCATCCTTGACCGGGGCAGGAGCGAATTTCTAGGTTTCAGGACGAACATTTGTTTTGACACGAGACCTAGTTATGCAAAGCCTGTGCCAATGGCGTAAGTCCTTATGTGATGGTCTGCCAGTCACCCCGTTGTGTAGCGATTTGCCCCGCGCGAGACGATTTGCCCCAAAATGCGACCGGTGAAGGTGTCTCTGGAAGAGGCGAAATGGACCTTTATTCCGGGCGGACTCAAGGGGGGAAGCAGGTTGGCAAGCCTGTGAAACGTGAGACCGGGCCGGACATTGGTATCAATTCAGAAAAGCGTCGGACGACTATTTTGCGGTAATTTCAAAAAAGAAGTGTTATCAGCTTCCCACGCTACTTACCAAACGTGGTCGAAACTCGACCTTTGTTTCCCCTTTTGCATTGTTTCTACGATAAAGTATCATCTGGAAAATAAAACAGGTCGCGATGTGCTTTTATACGTACTTATGGCGATTTCAGGATTGTTTCAATTCAGCGGGGACTTAACTGTAGCGGATACCTGATGCTGACAATCGATCTAACGGGTAAAACGGCGGTGGTGACCGGGGCGAGTCAGGGACTGGGTGAGGCGACCGCGAGGATGTTGCACGCTGCGGGTAGTTGCGTGGTCGTAAACTATGTTGACGATTCCCTGGGAGAAAACCGGCAGCGAGCAGAGCAACTGGTCCAAGAACTGGGTGACCGGGCATTGGCGGTTGCGGCTGACGTGCGCGACGTTGTCGCTGTGGATGCGATGCGAAATGCTGTCCAGAAAAAATTCGGACGCCTGGACATCTTGATCAACAACGCCGGTATCATCCGTGACCACACAATGAAAAAGATGGATGGTGACGACTGGCAAGCCGTCCTCGATACCAATCTGACCGGAGTGTTTCAAGTTTGCCAGTCGTTGGTGACGCTGATGGAGCAGGGTGGCCGGATCATCAACTTGGCATCGATTTCCGCCGTGATTGGGTTTTTTGGACAAGCCAACTACGCGGCTGCCAAAGCGGGAGTGATCGGGTTAACCAGGGTGTTGAGCAAGGAATTGGCTGGACGCAAAATTACCGTCAACGCGGTGGCTCCCGGTGTTGTGCTGACACCAATGGGACAATCGATTCCTGATCAGGCGCGAGAAAAAATGTTAGAACAGATTCCGTTGGGACGTTTTGGGGAACCGCAAGACATTGCCCACGCAATTACTTTTTTGTCGAGCGATTTTGCGAGCTATATCACGGGCCAGACAATCCATGTGAACGGTGGCTGGTGGGGATGATATCCAGCTCAGCGGGTATTGCACAACTTGTGTCGACCTGAACCAGGTGGCGGTTGCTAGTCGCGGAAACGGCGACGTTGTGCATCGGTGGCTTGTGCAAAGCCCGGCACGCCGATCGTACTCCCCGATTGCCGCAAAGCTGTTAACCGTTGTAAGAAATTTCCGGCTCGACACCGGTGATCACTTCGACCAGTGCGGGACTGCCATTCAGGGTGGCTTCAGCTGCACGTTCCAATGCGGGAATGATTTCATTCGGTCGCTCGACGCGCTCAGCATGCAGCCCTAACGAACGCGCCAACTCGGCATAATGACCGCCCAATTCCGTAACGCCATAGAGCTCTTTGCTGCGAGGGATAAGACGTTCGTAGTTGCCCATCGTGCCGTTGTTGCTGATCACGGTCATGATCGGAATCTGTAGACGAACGGCTGTCTCCAGATCCGTACCCACCATGCCGATTCCGCAGTCTCCCATGAAATTAGCTACCAGATTTTCAGGGCAAGCCAATTTGGCTCCCATGCTGCATCCCAGTGAGAAACCCAACTGGGTGGAATGACCCCACCCGATGTAACTTCGGGGATTGGTGGCCACGTACTGGGGGACCAAAACGTCGCGCGTTGCGCCGGGTTCATGGCTGACTACGGTTGTCGTCGGGTCAAATGTCTTTGCAAAGTCTGCTACCAGACGATAGATATTGATGGGCGTCTCATTGGATGTGCGTTTTGCTACCCAGCGCGCCTCCCATTGACCGCGTTGCTCCGCGATGTCAGTTTCTCGACGCGCCCGTATTTCACGACGATCAATCTTGCGGTCAGCGAGATCTTCGAGCATCTGTTGCAACACGAGTTTTGCATCCCCCACGAGACCTACCTCGACGGGAAAGTAGGTGTTCAGGTCACCGGGGTCTACGGTGCAGTGCACGTGTTGTTTACCCGGCGGGATCCGGGCGGCTGTAAAGTCTCGCGCCAGGCTTGCACCGATGGAAAAAATAGCATCTGCCTCGTCGAGGGCTGTGGCGACCATGGCGGTCTTGCTGAAACTGGCTGTACCGAGTGACAGTGGATGTCTTTCGTCGAAAGCACTTTTTCCAAGCAGGCTGGTCGTTACCGGAGCGCCTATCAGTTCGGCCAACCGGATTAGCTCTGCGGAAGCTTCCGCGTAGAGTACACCTTGTCCCGCCCAGATCACGGGGCGTTCTGCCGACAGGAGCAGCGTCACTGCTTCCTCCACGTTTCGAGGATCTGCACCGGAGCGGTAACCGGTAGACGGTTCGTAATTCAATTCGGGTGACATTTCATCGGCCGTGTCGGCGCACAACTCGAGCAACACCGGTCGGGGCCTGCCGCATCGCAACAACGTATAGGCCCGGCGCAGGTATGTCTCTGTCATCGCTCCCGAAGGGATACGTTCAGCCCACTTGGTCGCCCCACGATAGGCTCGTGGCGCGTTGAAGTTGGGACTCAAGTCTGCCATTTCCCGGTTCCATTGGCCTGTAATAAAGAGAACGGGACTCGAATCCGTGTAGGCATGTGAGATGCCCGAAAAGCAATTCTCGGCACCCGCACCTTGCTGAACCGAGCAGACACCGATCGAGCGACCATTGGTCATCCGGGAATAGCCATCGGCCATGTTGCCGGCCACCCTTTCCTGGCGAGTCACCATGGGGCGGATGCCGGCTTCAGAACATGCGTCGATAATAGGTGTTGTGGGAAAGCAGAACAGGTACTCTGTTCCTTCCCGCTTCAGGATCTCTGCAATTGCGTGTTTTGCCTTCATGGTGAACTCTCAAGTGAAATCAAAACGTCCGGTTTTATTTGAGCGCAGGACCTGCCTGGGTAAGTTCAACCTGCGTTGCA
>CAUZBP010000056.1:0-34449 GCA_963578105.1 Planctomycetota bacterium | reverse complement strand
CCCCCAATCGTGAAACATACCCGCTGGCGGCGTTGGTCTACTACGAATTTGCCGCCCGCGGCAATCTGCCACCGGTCAAGTTGACCTGGTACGACGGAGGCCTCATGCCGCCGACCCCCGCCGAGATGCCACCCGGGCAGAAATTGCCCGCCAATGGCATTTTGTACATCGGCAGCCACGGCAAAATGTATCACGATCGCGAGGACCGCGTGCCGCGTCTTTTACCGGAAGGTCTGTATGAAACTGCCAGGCGGGTGGAAAAAACAATTCCACGTTCGCCCGGACATCGCCGGGAATGGCTGCTGGCCTGTCGAGGCCAGGGCACCGCCATGTCCAATTTCAACTACTCTGGCCCCCTGACCGAGACCGTTTTACTGGGAGTCCTGGCTCAACGGGCACCGGGGAATCGATTAGAGTGGGACAGCAAAAATTTGAAGGTTAAAAACATGCCCGAACTCGATTCATTCGTCCACAAAGAATACCGTCGGGGGTGGACCCTGTCATAGAACGGGCAGCGAGGCGACCTGGCCCCGCTCCGTTCTCAGCCACAACACCCATGGGAAAACGCCGCTGGCTGCGAAGCGACGTCTGTCGCCGGGTCCCGGCCATCTGATCTCGAAACACCATTGAAATCGTCTAGTGATCACCGGAGAGAATCTTCCATGAGCGCCATCCACACCCACCGCCGTTTGCCCCTGCTGTTGGTCATCATCACGATGCAGATGACGTCATCCGCTTCAGGCCAATTGGCGGGGCAACGTAGCCGGCGGGACCTGGTGATTGCGCCGGGCCAGCCGTCACCCGTGGTTGTGGTGGCTTCTACGGCCGGACCAAGCGAAAAAAGTGCCGCCCGGGATCTGGCCAGATACGTGACCATGATGTGCCGGACACCGGTGGACATCACCACCGACGATGATGAAGTCACCGCAGCGCTGAGTCCGAATCACAAAGGGGTGCTGTTGATCGTGGGACAGGTGGCCCTGCGGGCCGAACCCGCTTTGCAAAGGGAACTGGACAAGGTCGCCAAGCAGGATCCGGTGTTGCGCGCCGATGCCATTGTGCTGCGGCGCAAGGGAAACCGGGTCTACCTGGCGGGCACCAATGACGAGTCGCACTACTACGCTGTCTCGCGGCTGCTACACCTGTGGGGCTGCCGCTGGTACCTGGCCACTGAACTGGGTGAGTGCATACCGGAACACTCCCGCCTGGAAGTCGGCAAGCTGGACGAATCCTACGCACCACCGTTTGAAGCACGCCGCTACTGGATCTCCTGGAACGGCGACGGCAACGGTTCCTCCGAATTCCGCCTGCGGAACTTCATGAGCAGCGTGGTGGTGCCATGCGGACACACCCTGGCGAAATACGTGGGCGATCTGGTACCCCCGGGAAAGAGCGCCTACAACATTCCGGTTGCCGATCCCAAGACCGCAGAGCACGTCGCCCGACAGGTCGTGGACCAGTACGGCAGGGGTCAGCACGTCATGATGGGGATGGAGGACGGCACCTACACGTCGGACTTCCCGCTGGACAATGAACTAAAAGCGGGACTTTACGACAAGTATTTTCAGACACAGGTGCTGACCGATTCGTTCCTGGTCTTTTACAACAACCTGGCGGGTCACCTGATCAAAGCGCATCCTGACAGCAAGGCGAAAATCGGATTTTTGGCCTACATCAATCTGACCGTCCCGCCACAACGCAACATCATCGCCGCCAAACCTCTGGTGAGCTACCTGGCGCCGATCGACATCGATCCGATTCACGGCATGGACGATCCCCGCTCACCCCCGCGACAGGAGTACCGTGAAGTCATGTACCGCTGGTCGGAGGTGATGGAAGGCCGGGTGGTAATCTACGATTACGATCAGGGGATGCTCGTCTGGCGTGACCTACCCAACCCGTCGCACATGGCCTTCCGCCAGGATGTCCAGCACTACCGCGACGCGGGCATCCTGGGCGTCGACACCGAAAGTCGGCATGCCACGGCCACGGTGTTCACCAATCTCTTTTTCCGGGCCCAACTGCTGTGGAATCCGGACGTCGATGTGGACGCGGAGATGGCCGGGTTCTTTCCCAATTTCTACGGCCCCCTTGCCGCTGAACCGATGCGGGCTTACTGGACGGCCATCTATGACGCCTGGGAGAACACCATCTGCCAGGAACACGAATACTTTGTCGCCCCGGCGATTTACACACCGGAGTTAATTGAAACGTTGCGAGGACACCTCGCCCGGGCGGAAGCATCGATCAAACCACTGGCGGGCAAATCCCAACCTTCGCTCAACGAACAGCGCTGGCTCGAAAGGATGAAGTTTACCCGCCTCTCTTTCGGCATCATTGACAACTACATGCGGATGGTCCGCAAGGCGGCCACCGAGGTCGATTACCAGGCGGCCGCCGCCTCAGGACAGCTTGCCTTGAAACTGCGCGACCAGCTCACCGCGCTCAACGGCACCACGACCACCTACCGTCTACCCGGTCAGCCGGGAACCAAGATCATGGAAAATGGCCCGGCCTGGTTTTTCGGCGAGACGCAGCAGTATGCCACGCTTCACGAATTCACCAACGGTACCCAGGGAAAACTTCTGAAAAAGCTGCCCCTGGAATGGGCGTTTCGACGGGATCCGCACGATGCGGGCCTCTCCAGACATTTCGCCGGTCAGCCGGCGGACCTGACGTTCTGGAATGCCAACCGCACACGGTTTGCCACCCCGGGCAGTCGCAAGGACTACCCCACTACCCAATGGGAGATGGTTCGCACCGACTTGTACCCGCAGGCGCAAGGCGTACTGCATCCTGACTGGCAGGCCTTCACTGGTTTCATGTGGTCAAAAACTGACGTCAAGCTGCATAAAGACCAGGCGAAAGGAGCCGTTCACCTGAAATTCCCGGGACTGTTCGCCGAAGCGTGGCTGTACGTGAACGGGTACCTCGTGCAACATCGCGAGCAGAGGGGCATGTGGTGGAATAACGATTATACGTTCGAATGGGATGTCGACCTGACCGGCAAACTTCAGCCGGGCACAAACGACATCACGCTCCGCACGCGTTGCACGCACCACGTGGGTGGCATGTTCCGCAGGCCGTTCCTCTACCGACCGGTGGCTCAATAGGTCGTGCCCCGATCGAGAAAAATCACACCCGGTCTCTCGCCAGAACTTTTGCGAACCGTTAAAATATCCCAACCGGAAACCTGCAGCAAAAGCGCGGTCCAACGGAACGGACGGCTCATCACCGCAATCAACAGCTTGAGGAGAATCACACCATGGAATTTTTACAATCCAATACCAGCAAACCGTTCAGTTCCGCCGTGATCCACAGCGGCAAGGTGCTGGAAACCGTCCTGACCAGTATCCCGCAGGGCGGCACCACGCCAGTGGAGGGAGGTGCCGCGGAGGAGATGCGCGAAATTTTTCGACAGCTCGATGCAATTCTCGCCGAGGCCGGTCTATCCAAATCCAACCTTTGCTCTGCACGCATCTACCTGGAAGAAGTCAACCGGGACGTGGGCCAGATCAATCAAGTCTGGAAGGAGTATTTAGGAGACCACCCCGTGAACCGCCGTTGCTACGGTGTCGACCTGCAAGCGGGCATGCTCGTCGAAGCGGGCTTCGTCGCCGAGTTCCCGGTGGCGTAGCTTGATACTACCCCTTCAACCAAGTATACTTAGCCAAATCCCGGCGGCTGTTCCTTAGCGAGCGAGCCACTCGTTCCCTGCAGTGAGCACCCACCCGGGCAGGTTTTGGGGTTGATCCAACGCTTTTCCAAGGCTTGTCGAGACGATGACGAAATCCTTGTCGGTGGTCCTCTGCATCTTGCTGGTACTCGCCGCCGCCTATTTCGCAAACCGCTGGCTCTCAGATTCCCGGACGCCCTCACCCGCAGATCTCCTGCAGACCGCATTCCACGACGCTGACCAGGTCGCTCGCCAGCGGGCCACGTTGGAGCTGATCCAGTTCGGCCCTGCAGGGCGGCCTTACCTGCGCCGCATTCTTGCCGAAAGCGATTCCTATGATGTTCAGGCAGCAGCTATTGACGGCATCGCTACCCTCAAGGACTGGCAAGGTATGCCCCACCTGCTGGATGCCATCGAGCAAAGCGATTCCAGACTGGTCCAGGGACGTGCCGCGGTCGCCGTTTCTCGTTTACTGGGAGCCTATTACCCCTACAGCGTGAATACGAGTTCACAACAGCAGTCTGCGGTATTAAAATCCATGCGAGCGGAATACGCACGCATGCAAGAATCTCGTCCACCAGAAACCGAACGCTAGTTCCATGGGCCGCCCAAAACATACCGCCTTCACCCTGATCGAACTTCTGGTCGTCGTGATCATCATCGCGTTATTGATTGCTCTGCTGTTGCCTGCTGTCCAGGCCGCCCGCATGAGCGCCTGGCGCACGCATTGTTTGAATAACCTCAAGCAGCTTGGTATCGCCTATCACCATCGAATGCTCCACCCCAAGGAGTTTTCGGCGGTAGGCTGGGCCAGCGACTTATTGAAACATTCAGAGAACAACGACTCGGTCCTGAAGTGTCCGCTGGACGAAAAACATGACGCCGGAGCCATGGTAGGCATCGATGCCTACCTGCACGTCCGCAATCGGGGTTACGAGGAATATGACAACCGCCACGAAATTCCCTTTGACCCAAGTACTCCCCGCTGTCGAATATCTTCCCAAATACCGCAAACTGCAACCAGCTATGGTCTCGAATTCGAAGATAGTACCGACTGGGATTGGAATAAAGCCCCGGACTGCCAAGTGTTCATCGAATACATCTCCGCGACGGACGTGGTGGTCATATGCCTGCAAAAGAACGCGAGTTACACGTTTGATCTGAAAGGGCCCAGCGGCGAAATCCTTTTCGAAGACTTCAAACCACCCCGGGGAGGTCTTGTCACGGGCGCTGGAAAACTAACCAGCTATGCCTGTAATGTTCGTGCCCACAAATTCAAAAAAGGAGATAGCAACAAGATCTTGCTGGTCGAATATCACAAGTCGATGGCCGACGTGGTGGGTCCCGATGCCCGGGACGTCTGGCATGATGAGGTTGCTCCGCGACACCAGGGCACGCTCAACATGCTGTTCACCGACGGTCACGCGCAAACTCGCCTGCCCCAAAATGTCGATCCGCGGGTGACCGATTTACATGAATTGTACTGGCGACCTTCCCTCGATATCAAAATGATACGCTGAACTGCACGAGTACCCCGCTACCGGTTCAACAGACCTCCGTCGTTGGCGTGCCGGAAGTTCATCGGACGCCCCGGGCCGTTGTATTCCTTCGCCGACGGGATTAGTATTTCCGTCAGAAGCCAAAGGCATCCCACCGGCTGCGCGCTTCCCAACCGCCCGTGTCCCGGTCACCTGCCTCACTGCCCATTGAAATCGCTTCACGGGAGACATTTTCCATGCCCTGTCGAAACCAACTCGCCATCATTTCAATGACTGTCGTCATGGTCATCCACCTGGTCACAGGACAAATCAGAACAGCGCCCGCCCAGGAACATCACGCCGCGCCGCGCCTGTTGTTTTATCACGACGGGCGGCACCCGCTGATTTACATGTACGAACCTCCGATGCAGAAAGAGGA
Source organism: Planctomycetota bacterium (assembly GCA_963578105.1). Lineage (GTDB taxonomy): Bacteria > Planctomycetota > Planctomycetia > Pirellulales > Pirellulaceae. The sequence continues at coordinate 28,856 of CAUZBP010000056.1, read as the reverse complement.
GTTCGAGGCGGGTGTCGACGAATTGGCGGGCACTCCCGTCCAGATCATCATGTTTTGCATGGGAGATGGTCGCACCGTGCTGCACGACACACAGGTGGGAGAACTGTGGGGACACAACGTGGACAAGTGGCCTCACCTGATCTTTCGCCGGGCCCACCAGAACGCGAAGCACCTGATCGAACAGGGACATGACCCGCTACGAATCATCTGTGAGCGGGCACACGCAAAAGGGTTCCTGCTCTACCCGGTGCTGCTGGTTCAGCAACGACGTGGTGTGCGGGGACAGGACACGCGCAGTTCCAATTTTCGCTTTGACAATCCGCATCTCGAAATCGGCGCCGCTGGCGACCTGGACCCCGACTTCCCCGTGCCCACCAACCTGGACTTCAAGCACCGGGAAGTGCGGGACGAGCGTTTCGCGCTGATTGAAGAGACCCTGAACAAATATCCCGTCGATGGATTTGAACTGAATTTGAATTATTCTCCCTACTACTTCCACCCCGAACAGATGGAGGCGGGCCGCCAGATCATGACGGACTGGATTGAACGGGTTTACCGGGCCGTCAAGAAAAGCGGTTCCCGGCGCGAGTTGGCCATTCGTGTGCCGGCCAGCCTGGACGGATGCTGGTCGGTCGGGCTGGATGTGCAGGAGTGGATTCGCCGCGGCATTGTTGACCTGTTGATTCCACAAGGTGCGGGGGGCCCGGAGTTGATCGATTCCAACATCGATTTTCGGCCTTTCGCCCGGTTGACCAAGGACTCACCCTGCGGCCTTTATCCCGCACTCCACAGCCATATCGACTCCGATCGCCTGGCCAACGGAAACACCGAAATCATCCGCGCCGCAGCCTGCAATTACTGGGACCAGGGAATCGACGGACTCTACCTGGCTCATTGGTTCGGATACTGGCCCTATCAGGCCGAATTCTACGAAAAACTCCGTGAATTACCGCACCCCGACATCATGGCTCCCAAGGACAAGCACTACCATCTGCTGACCACCACCGGTCGCTACCAGGAACCCGTCCTGGAACCGGGCCTGACCCGACAGCTTCCTGCCGACCTGAAATTGAACAAGCCGGTCACGCTCCAGATGCGAATCAGTGACGACCTGCCGCGTTGGGACAAGGTGGGCCGGGTGCATGAAGTGCTGCTGCGTTTGCGTATCAGCAATGTTACGGAACTCGACCGTTTGACTTTTCAACTTAACGGCCAACCGCTTCCGGATTCCCTCTTACGTAAACTCAACCAGATGTACCGCATGAGTGCACCGCGCTATCGCACCGGTTCGGCCTACTGGTTCATCTTCAAACTGGACAAAGCCCACTGGCCACACCAGGGGGAAAACACGATCGAAGTCGCGTTGACGCAGCGTGACCCTGGCGCCGCGCCGAAACCCTTCATCCGTGACGTGGAACTGGAAACCAAGTACCTGATGGGAAAACATTTCCACCGGGGACAGGATGTCGATCTGGGACCCTCCGAGTACGGTTCACCTTGAGGACCGGCGCTGCTTATCCGCCCAGCAGGACCACTCCTTCGCGCTCGATGCGTGCAAACATCTCCCGCCACTGGCTGGACCCGTCGTTGTCCCAGTATTCGGTCGCCAGCGGCGCGTCGTAGCTCATGGGAATCAGCCGGCTGACGATGGGCAGGACCATGAAGATCGAATTATTCGTGTCGGCAATGTTGTACATGAGGGTGCCGTTCTTGTACCTGGTTTTAAGAATCCACTTAGGCTGTTGTGGTAGTTTCAGCTGTCGCAGACGGTCCAGTTCCGCACGGTTGAGGGTGACTCCCAGACCGGGCCGTTCGGAAACGCGCAAGAAACCGTTGACCGGGTCACGCTGCTCGTGGACCACGTCCGACTTCCGCGTCTCGGCCAGGCTGATGAAGTGGAAATTCGCCGTCTTCATGGCCGACTGCATGTGACAAGTCATCGCCTGGGTGATGTGGCCACCCGTATTCTGCAGCATGAAAGGAATTCCGGCCGCCGCGAAGAGTCCCGACCTTCTGATGGCCGTGCCAATGCGGGCATGACCCAGCATGTAAGCGTCCGCTGCCCGCCTTGTGACCTCGAAAGTGGCTCCCAGGGGGCTATGGTGTAACACAACCGGTAAACGCACGCGACGCCGCAGTTCTGCATAGCCTTCGATGTCGTTGGGCTGGAGAGGATCTTCAAAGCAACCGGCGATCGGGTACCGGCCCATCTTTTCAAGCAGTTCGAACATGTGGTCGTTCGTGCCATGCATCGTGAAATCAAAGTGAACCTTGAAACCCTCCGGAGCAACCGCCTGCATGGCCTCCATTTGATCCAGGATATTTTCAAAGGGAGACAGGTGAAACTTCATCCAGGTAAATCCACGGGCCGAGTATCTTTTGACCGCTTCGACCATACGGTCCGGATGCGTCGACACCGTCCAGGCGGCGGTGGGCACCCACTGGCGACGTCGCTGCCCAAACAACTTGTAGACCGGTATGCCGGCCGCCTGCCCCATGAGATCGTACATGGCGGTACCGAGTGCGAGAGACGTCTCGTCACCCACCCAATCGAAGGGGCTACTTCCGATATATTTTTCGAGAACCTCGTCCGGCTCTGTCTCGTGTCCTTCACCCAGCCCGACCAGGCCACCGTCGGTGTGCACCACGTACACCGTGCGCCGCCTCGGGCCATAGTAATGATTCAGTTGATAGGCGAGCCAGTCTTGATATTCTTCCGCGATCTCGTGCACTTCAATGTCACGGATGGTGATCGGTCCGTGAAGTACATCTGCCCTGGCTTCGGCTGCCGAGATCCGTTTCCGGTCGCAGGGAATGGCCATGGCACCGGCCAGCGAAGCAGCACCGGCAGCCAGGAATCGGCGCCGCTGAAACGGGCCGGAGGGAAGCAGAGATCCTGGTGTTGTCGGTATCATAAAAAGTCAACCTCCTGAGGTGTCTTGGTTGGACCTTACTACGGTGCGCAATCACAAATGTCCTGTCAATCCTACACGGCTTTCTTCCTGTCGTAATGATTCGCATATTGCCAGCGGCAAGCCTCTAACAGCTTCTGCGGATCCCGGGCGAGGTCGGCAAATCGGTCCGTGGACTGGTCTGAGAAACAGGCTCACTTTTGTCAATCAACACCACCCGTTTAAGGCCTGGCCGCTAAAACGTTTCACGGACAAAATCGCCCGCAAAGGCAACAGGCCGAAGGCCGGTCGCCAGCAACCTCAGGCCAACACCTCTTTCACAACGCGACGCGGCGTGACACCGGTGAGCCTTTGCTCCAGGCCCTCGTGGAAGTAGGTCAGGTGCTCGTGATCGAGGCCCATCAAATGCAAGATCGTGGCATGTAAATCAGACACGTGACACCTCGCTTCGACAGCCTCAAAGCCAAGTTCATCGGTACGACCGATCGACTGTCCTCCCTGGACACCACCACCCGCCAACCACATGCTGAAACCATAATGGTTATGGTCGCGACCCGGCTTTCCGACACCTTCGCTGGTGGGCGTACGCCCGAACTCTCCGCCCCAGATCAGCAACGTGTCTTCCCACATGCCGGTGCGTTTCAGATCCCGCATCAAGGCTGCCATCGGTTGGTCCGTTTCACCGGCATGTAACCGGTGGTTCGTGATGCAATCCTCATGTGCGTCCCAGGATTCCCCTCCACCTCCGGAGTAAAGCTGAACGAATCGTACACCACGCTCCAACAGGCGCCGGGTCAGCAGACACTTGCGACCGTAGTCGGCCGTCAGAGGTCGATCCAGTCCGTATTCCTGTTTCGTGTTTACCGTCTCCGCGTTCAGGTCGACCGCATCGGTGGCGGCCGTCTGCATGTTGTAGGCCAGTTCATAGGATTGAATGCGTGCAGAAAGCTCCGAATAAGCGGAACGTGGTTCCAGGTGTCGTTGGTTCAGACGCGCCAGCAAATCCAGACTGCGCCGCTGACTCGATTCCGCCAGGCCACGAGGCGTTTCCAAATCCAACAGCGGCGATCCCTGGCTGCGGAAGAGCGTGCCTTGATAAACGGCCGGCATGAATCCAGCCGACCAGGCCCCCGCCCCACCCCGAGGTCCACCACGCGGATCGACCATCACCACGTAACTGGGCAGGTTTTCATTTTCTGTTCCCAATCCGTACCCCAGCCACGAACCCAGACTGGGCCGGCCCACCACCACGCTACCGGTGTTCATTTGTAATACACCGGGGCTGTGCGTCGGCGTATCGCAATACATCGACCGGATCACGCACAGGTCGTCGGCAAACCTGGAGACGTGAGGATACAGACTGCTGATTTCTAATCCACTTTGCCCATGCTTTTGAAATGGAAACGGCGACGGCATCGCGTGCCCGATGGGTCGACCGTTGGAACCGATCTGTAGATCCCCTGAATAGGACTTGCCCTCATATTTTTTCAGCGCCGGTTTCGGGTCAAAAGTATCAACCTGGCTGGGACCGCCTTGCATGAAAAAAAAGACAACCCGTTTGGCCCTGGGCACAAAGTGGGGACGAGCAACTGGTACAGCCGGATGCACCGGCAGACCTGACACTGCGGCCGCTGAGCGCCCGTCGAAGAACCCGTCAGTCGACAACAAATGGATCAACGGGAGCGATGCAAACCCGCCACCAAACTGCCAAAAAAACTCACGGCGCGTGCGACCGCAAGGAGTCCGGTTGGATAGGAACTGAGTCATGGGTGAACCATCATCCAAAACCTGTCACGGACGAACCAACAAGGTGGCTCAGTCTGAGCAAGCCTTGACGGACGTGTAGCATTACGGGCCCCGACAACCATGTCTCCAAGTGACAGAGAACAAGCCGGGCTGGCATGATTGGAAAGTCCCGCGACCACCATTCTATGATAGCAAACCACCGCGCCAACCATTCGTTTTCTTCACGTGGAGGGTCTAATCCGGATAGACAAACTCATTTAAGTTAAAAATCACCCGGCACATCTGGCTCAACGCCAGTCGTTGGGCGTCAGCAGCCCTTCGCGGTTGCCATGCCGGTCCAACCGGGAACAGCCCGTACTTCTGGCCCAGGTATCGCCACACCCGGGCTCGTCGCTGCTGGTCAAGGGCCGCATGATAGACCAGAATTTCCGCGACGTCGCCTTTCCAGTACTCATCCTCCAGAGTGCTGTGACGTCCGACGACCCAGTGGGTATGGTCACCGGCGACTGACGTCGCTGTCACACCGATCTGGCTCGTATTATGGAAAACGCGGACGTGGTCCGTTTCGCTGACCGCGGTCAGCAGAAAATGCTTGCGGGGATGCTTCAAATCCACTGACAGCTTTTCATCACCGTGCCAACGTACCGTGCGACCGCCCGCCTTGGCAGGGACGGTCGCAAGATCGAAAACCGGTTCCTGCTGGTCTTCCGGTTCATCTTCCGATGTTGCCCGGCTGCCGATCAGGTTGCGTGCACCGGCTTCACTGGTGTCGTTGACGACAGCCAGGATGGTATAGCGCGGCGAGTAGACCACCTGATCGCTCAGCGCGAACCAGTCGTGTTGCCCGTCGAACCGCACCACCGCCCGGTCCTTCAGGCCGGCCGGAACCCACTCCGGATCACCCTTCGGCCGGGCATGGTTCCCCCGATCGGCTTTGTCGTGCCATGCCAGGACCACGTTGTCTTCCGTTGCTTCGACACTCGATGTTGCATCCAACCAAAGGACTAAGTCATCGAGCGGTGGACGCGGATCCCCGACCGTCACCGGTTCCGCATCGTCAGCAAGCAGACTCGCTGCTTCTTCGACGAGAAACTTCCGCATCTCCTCCAATTCCAGCTTGTCAGGAAGCCGACCGAGCGCCAGCTGGTAGGCGCGCTCAATTTGTTTTTCAGGAACCGGTCCCGCCTCACGTTCCAACCGGTCAGCGAAATGTCGCGCCTGCCGATTGACAAAATCACCGTTGAACAGCGTCAGGGACTGGGGCGCAACCGTCGTGATCTCGCGCCGGTCTGCACTGCGGGCCGTGTCACAAAAATCCAACACGTCAAACATGGGAGGTATGAAGGTGCGCTTCAGGAACGCGTACACGGTTCGCCTGGAAGCATCCTGTTCGTCAAAAGGCTTCCAGACTTTCGATGGCTTGAATCCGCTGCGTCTGGCGGCCGCCGGCACCTGGGGATACATACCGGGACCATACATCTGCTGGCTCAGCCGGCCACTGACCGCCAACATCGAATCTCGAATCGCTTCCATTTCCAGGCGACGGTAGGGAAAATGCCAGAGCAACCGGTTGTCAACTGCCTTCCCGGCGGTCGTTGCCTCCGGTCGTTTGCTCATGCGGTACGTACTGCTGGTCATGATCAGGCGATGCAGTTTTTTGAGCGACCACCCTCCCTCGCGACTGAACCAGTGGGCCAACCAATCCAACAGTAAGGGGTGGGTCGGCTTGTCACCGCGAAGACCAAAATCACTGGAGGTCCGCACGAGTCCGCGTCCGAAGTGATGTTGCCACACACGGTTCACGATCACCCGCGCGGTGAGCGGATTTCCGCTGTCGACAATCCAACGCGCCAACGACAAGCGGCGACGACTGGTGAACTCGTCGGGACTGAGAAACTTGACCGGCGTTTCGACAAACACCGCCGGGACCGCCGGCGCCACAACTGCGCCTGGCTGGGCGGGGTTTCCACGCTTCAGTATCCGCGTTTCCGGAATCTTTCCAGCCACTTCTCGCAAAAAATATCCCCGCGGGGTCTGGAGTTCCGGGTTTTCTTTCAGGACCGATGGCGGGACTGCCGGTACAAACAGTTCAATACGTTGATTGCGCGACCGCTCCAGGGGATGGAAGATGGCTGCCATGCTGTAATAATCACGAGCCGTCAGGGGATCAAACTTGTGACTGTGACAACGGGCACAACCCATCGTCAACCCTAAAAAGACCATCGACGTGGTGCTCACCATGTCATCCAATTCGTTGTAACGCTCGGCAATTAATTCGCTCTCCTGCACCGAAGCTCCACGCTCGGCATCCCAGGGACCGACTCGTAAATAGCCCGTCGCCAGCACGGTTTCCGTCGATGCGTCGCGTAATTCGTCTCCGGCAAGCTGTTCCAACACAAACCGGTCGTACGGCTTGTCGTCGTTCAAGGCGGCAATCACGTAGTCGCGATACTTCCAGGCGAACGGTTTGTTACCATCGATCTCGTAACCGTTCGTGTCGGCATACCGCACCAGGTCCAGCCAGTGCCGACCCCAGCGTTCACCGTAATGGGGATCGGACAACATCGATTCGAGCAGTTGTTCATAGGCATCGACGGCCGGGTTGTCCACAAATTCCGCCACGACGTCCGGCGATGGCGGCAGTCCCAGCAGATCAAAAGCCACTCTCCGCACCAGTGACCGCCGGTCGGCAGCGGAAACCGGGGCAAGTGCGTGGGATTCAAGACGCGCCAGAACAAAACGATCCACCGGGTTTCGGCACCAGACCTCATTCGCGACTCCCGGCAGCGATGGCCGTCGAAGCGGCTGAAACGACCAGTGCTGTATGGCCTTCTGTTGTTCAGCCACGGTCGCGTGGTCCCTGGGCCAGCTGGCACCCTGGTCGATCCAGGCCCGCAAAATCGCCACCTGGGCGTCCGAGAGGGGCTCACTTTCATCCTCGGGTGGCATGCGGCGACCCTGGTCTTCACTTCCTGTCACCAACCGGATCAGCAGGCTCTGGTCACTCTCGCCAGCCAAAATCGCCGGTCCACTGGTGCCACCGGCCAGCGCCCCATCGCGCTGGTCCAACCGCAGGTCAGCCTCCTGGACATCCGCGCCATGACACGTGTGGCAGTGCTCTCGAAAAATGGGCTGCACGTCCCGCTCAAAATCGACACCGCCAAGTTCCTGAGAGACAGGCGAGTCCGCGGTACACACCGGCAGCGGCCAGGCACTCACGCTCCAGACGACGCTCAACAGAAAATGAACGACGATCGAAACCTTCCTGAAACGAAACTGCATCTTCCAATTCCCCCCCGGGCTCGCGATCCAAAACCGGATTGTAGCCGACAGCAAAACCTATTTTAGCATGATCAAGCATCCCAGGAATACCGCGAGACAACAGGTGACCGTGGAGTTTCACATCAGGGGAACCGTCAGATTGCACCTTCTCAGGCAAGAACCAACGCGCCTGCGCGGCAGGAGGTTCCGGCAGCTGATTTGTTTTCCACCATCCGATCAGGCTCCGGCACATCCCCGACCGTCCCCGGGTTCATCCGGCACGGGCATGACATTCCAAAATTTCGATACGCGCCGCCACGACGCTTCACCGTCCGCAAGGTTTCTAACAAACTTGTGCCCGGCAGACGAACGTTTTACAATACAAGGAAAGATCACCCTCAGGTGATTGTCCTCTTTTCTTTCATTGAGGCGCTTTTCACATGCCTAACCGTGATGATCCTTTCCGGCGCCACGCCGGTGGTTCGGCCGGCAATGGTGTTTCGCTAGGACAAGTCTCCCGGGCAGGTGTCATGCTTTTCGGTTTCGGGATCACCCTCATCGGAATCTTTCTTTTGGTCTCCCTGTTCAATGCCGTTTTCATCGCAGTTTTCGATGACGCAAGCACTCTGGAACACGTCTTCGAAAAGTGGCGGGGCATCATCATACCGGAGGGAATCGAACCGGAACGTTACGACAACTTCTTCCCGACGACAACCGTGCTGGCGTTTATGGCAATGTCTTTTCCTGTGCTGTTCCTTTCCTGGTTGGCCACCAAGATATTGTTAACCGGTATCAAGGTAGCCAGTTTGAAAGACCAGCAACAGGTTCGTGATCACAAATCATCAGCGCGGCAGACAGAGTGATCCTGCGGGTTGTTTCGGTGGTACTTCGCTCGGCGCATCAGCACCATTTCGTTTTCGGTGTCAGGCCGGGGATCTCATCTCTTACCCACACACCACCCCCCCCTCCTGCAGGAACCGCGATCGAACCTGCCGTTCCCGAGCAATGGCTAATACCTTCACCCCCTTCGTAGCCACGCCCACCCTGCCGGGCCATCGCACGATGCAACTCGGGCGAATTAACTGTTTGTTCAGCAGAAGCTCACAAGTATACTGAGGGTATCTATCACGAAAGGCTGCTAATGTGGACACCAACAGTTCGTTCAACTCAAAACAGGCCGCTAATGGTCTACGCACATAGCGCAGGCTGCCAGCGGCTTGTTTTTGTGTAGAGCTGAACACTGGAGCGTTCAAAACTGCAGCCAATCATTTGTAACTTATCTCAAAACATTTGGGGAAGTCTAATGAAACTGAATCACAATACGGCCAGAATTGTGGTATTCAGCATGCTAACCGTGTTCTGTGGCGCAGGGCAAACCGCCGAGGCGACACCGATCGATGCACCAACCACTTCCGACTATCTACTCGTAGGGCGTGGTTCTTCTAGTACTGCTGTGGGTGTGAAGGTCAGCAGTAGCAATTCACTTGGAAGAATCTTTACCGTGCCATCCCCCACGAACCCTGATGTCGACGACAACCCACCTTGGCCGTTACCGACAGGTGCGACTCCACCGGTCGCGGGCATATCCAACGACGGAAACATAGCGGTCACGCATCCTGGCGGGAATTATGATTTCGCGGATATCGACGTCTGGTCGGATATCGGTATTCGCTGTGACAATAACGTGACGGGGCGATGCCGGGAAAGCTTTAGCGGCTCAACTTTGCATACCGGGTCGTTCGCCAACGATCCCACGGGAATGGCCGCGATCGAGGCCGAACTCGATGCTGCTCACACGACGATCAGTGGACTTTCCGGTACGATGGACTGGTCTTTGAGCGGCGAAGGCACGAAGAAAGCCGCCACCGGCCACTGGAAACTCAACTCGGACGGCGTGGACAACAACACCACCATTACCCTGGCCAGTGGGCTGAACGTGATTGTGATCGATACCGGCTCGGACGATATGAAGATCGACAATACTGGCTTGGTGATCGACGGTCCAGCGGACTCCAGCGTGACCTTTGTGTTAAAAAACCAATCAAATGATTTTCTCTTTTCCAACGCCTCGATTACGATCGGTCCGAGTGGAATTGGGACGGATGCAGTGCTCTTCGCGATGCTCGATGGTGGCAACGGCAGCAACTTCAACTTTAGTAAGGTGATCGTCAACGGAGCCGCCTTTTGGGATCTCTCCGGGGACGGAGGCCAGATCAACATGGACAACACCCAAGGCTGCGGACAGTGGGTCGGCGACCATCTCAATTTCAACGACGTGCAACTCTCGCTTTGCGGCGTCGGTGTGCCTGAGCCTGGCATGCTGACATTGACCGTTGCTGGAGTGTTGACGCTGCTCGCAGGGAGCAGGCGGCGCCTGGCTTGATTTAGCAAGACCCCGTCGAGGGTCTTCCGCCGCTTGAAAGATGATGGGAAATTTAATTTCCTCTAGGAGTTTACCGGGAAACAACAGGCAATTCTGGCCCTGGGCCAGAATTTTCGGCGGGTGTTGGTGCTGGTGATGCGATACGAGGTCCACCTGCGGACCCACAGCTAAAACCTGTCGGCACGGATGGGGGGGATGTCGATCGGTGCTGCGCGGTCGACCACCAGGTCGGCAATGATTTTTCCCGTGGTGGCAGCACCGGTCAATCCGAGGTGCCCGTGACCAAAGGCAAATCGGAAGTGGCAGCCCCTCAATCGACTTCGCGCTCACCCGGATCCCCGCGGCGGCCGCCGGCCGCCGGAAGTCTTTCGTAGACCTCCGCTTCAGACAGACCGGTAATCTCGAGGACTTTTCGAGAGGAGGTCAACCCTTTGAGAATCCGCACGCAACACCCGGAGACTCCCAACGCCTGGCTGACCGTCTTTTCCACCGCCTGGTTGGCCTTGCCGCGCTCAGCGGGCGGTCTCACCCGCACCTTGAGCACCTTGCCCAACCAGCCTGCAACGCAAGTCCTGGACGAACCCGGAATCACCTTGACCTGTAATTGAATGGTCTGACCTCCTTGCAAGTAAAAACATGTGACGCGGTGCACACGTTATACAACGTGAACTGCGGGCCCACGAGCACGGGATTCCGGGACCGTTCAACGTCCCGCCGCCATCGCACCCCCGGCTCACCAAACCGTCACCACCCGGCTCGTCTGTTGAGGTCGCACCTCGACTGACCTCAGAGTACAATACTGGCACCAAAAACTGGTAGAACTTCTGACATTGACGGAACGCGTCCAGGAATCCCGGAAGCGGAGCAACAGGTGGCCACTCAAGAGGAACTTCACCAACGTTCCCTGAAAGATCCGGAGAGCTTCTGGGCGGAGATTGCAGAAGACATTCACTGGTTCGAGCGATGGGAGCGCGTGCTTGACGATTCTCGCGCCCCGTTTTATCGCTGGTTCGCAGGTGGCAGACTGAATACCTGTTACAACTGCCTGGACCTGCACGTCCTAGCGGGCCGCTCCGAGCAAGCGGCCCTGATCTACGACAGCCCCGTCACCAACACACAACAAACGCTTACCTACGGGCAACTGCTGGATCAGGTAGCACGGTTCGCCGGGGTGCTTCTCGGGCAGGGTGTTGAACAAGGCGACCGGGTGGTGATTTACATGCCGATGGTGCCGGAGGTGGTCATCGCGATGTTGGCTTGCGCCCGCATTGGAGCTGTCCACTCCGTCGTATTCGGTGGATTCGCGCCCAGCGAACTGGCAACCCGCATTGATGACGCCAAGCCCAAGCTGATTGTCTCGGCCTCCTGCGGCATCGAAGGACAACGGATTCTGCCTTACAAACCGCTCCTCGATCAGGCAATCGATTCTTGCGAATTCAAGCCCGCCAAATGCATCATTCTTCAACGACCCCAGGTGCAGGCTTCACTGCTTCCAGGGCGAGACCTCGACTGGTCAACGGTAGTTGCCGATGCCGAGCCCGCCGATTGTGTTCCGTTGCTAGCAACGGACCCCCTGTACATCCTTTACACGTCCGGAACCACCGGTGTTCCCAAGGGTGTCGTGCGTGACAACGGTGGGCATGCGGTCGCCCTCAAGTGGACCATGAAGAACGTCTACGGTGTGGACGCGGGGGACGTCTACTGGGCCGCATCGGACGTAGGTTGGGTCGTCGGCCATTCCTACATTGTCTACGCGCCATTACTGCAAGGATGCACCACCTTGTTGTACGAAGGCAAACCGGTTGGCACGCCCGACCCGGGAGCATTTTGGCGTGTCATCTCGGAACACGGTGTCCACGTCTTGTTCACGGCGCCGACCGCGTTCCGAGCGATCAAGCGCGAAGATCCAGAGGGAAAATATCTTGGCCGATACGACATGAGTTCGTTCCGCACCCTGTTTCTGGCCGGTGAACGTTGTGACCCCGATACCCTGGACTGGGCACAGACGAAGCTGGCAGTACCGGTGATTGATCATTGGTGGCAGACGGAAACGGGCTGGGCGATTGGTGCCAACTGTGTCGGGTTGAACCTTCTACCTGTCAAACCGGGCTCGTGCACCAAGGCCGTGCCAGGATACGACGTCCGCATCCTGGATGAGGCGGGTCAACAGACGAAAGACGGAGACATCGGAAACATCGCCATTAAACTGCCCCTGCCACCGGGTTGCTTGCCGACGCTGTGGAACAATGATGCGGGCTACGAAGCGTCGTACCTGAGCGCCCACCGGGGCTACTATGCGACGGCGGATGCCGGTTACGTCGATACCGACGGCTATGTCTGGGTCATGAGCCGCACGGATGACATCATCAACGTGGCCGGGCACCGGCTCTCAACAGGGGGCATGGAAGAGGTTCTTGCTGCCCACCCGGATGTGGCCGAGTGCGCCGTGGTGGGAGTTCATGATGAAATTAAGGGAGAGGTACCGATTGGCATCGTGGTTCCCAAAGCAGGCGTCGATCGCCCGGACAAGGAGATCGTTCTCGATCTCATTCGCATGGTGCGCGAACAGATCGGTCCGGTGGCATCGTTTAAAACGGCCACCGTCGTCAAACGACTCCCCAAAACACGTTCGGGAAAGATTCTCCGGGGAACCATGAAGAGTATCGCCGATGGAGCCGACTTGGCCATCCCCGCCACGATCGACGAGCCGGAAATTCTGGACGAGATCCGGGAGGCGCTTTCAGCGCTCGGATATCCCCCGCGCTGAACCGCCTCGCGTGAACAACATTTCCATATTTGGCGTCGATCCGTGGTTGGCAATCCCGGACGTTTACGCAGAAAAAAACGTTCCGGAAAATCCCCGAACTGGTCGCCCCGGTTTTCGTCGAATTTTTACGTCATTCTGCGGAGAATGGCTCACAAAAATTTTTACTGCGACGTAAAATATTAACTACGGAGCTGAACCATCGCCAACTCCTGAATTTTTCCGTGCCAGATTTCCCCATCGGGATTCCGCTAAAAACTGCGAGAGCGCACAAAATGTTAACCTTCAGGGTTTTGCGCCGACAACGGATTGGTGAAATGGCTCGAGCCCGTCAGACAAATCGTGGTTTCACGCTGGTTGAACTTCTCGTGGTGATTGCGATCATCGCGATTCTCATCGCACTTCTTTTACCGGCCGTTCAGATGGCAAGGTCCGCCGCGCGCCGCACTGCCTGCGGAAACAACATCAAGCAAATCGGGACCGCCTTACACAACTACCACACCAGCCACAAACGATTCCCGCCGGCTCACGTGGTGCACCCGGACCTGATCATCGAGGCAGGTCGTTTCATGCGGACTGGTGATCTGACGGCTTTCTGGAGCTGGATCGCTTTCCTGTTACCCCACCTCGAACAACAATCGCTCTACGACGAACTTAACTTCAACTATGCGGCATTCTGGGGAGCGGGCCCTGCGCTGAACAACCGTTTGACGAACCAGGTGTTACCCGTACTCCTGTGCCCGGGTGATGTGTCCAGTAAACAGACCGGGCAGGCAGACTGTGGCGGCACCCCCTGCGAATTCGGCTTTACAAATTACCTGGGCGTCTCCGGGTCACAAGGTGGCGAACTGGTCTCCTGGACCGATTACCTGCGTAATGGCATGTTCCCCGACACCAACCAATCGGTCAAGTTGAGCCACGTGATCGACGGATCATCCAACACGCTGTTTGTCGGCGAGCGTCCCGTCAGTGACTTCATTTTTGCTACCGAGGAGGGTGATTTCGGTTGGTGGGCGGCTGGCCAGGGAAGCGATTGGCCCCCCCTGGGACGGGGCGACAATATTCTTGATTCTTCCGAAGGCCTCTACCAGGGTCAGAAGGACAGCTATGTCGACGTTTTCCATTGGTGGAGCTACCATGCCAACGGTGCACAGTTTTTATTTGTCGACGGAAGAGTACAATTCCTACCCTACTCCATGGATCACACCATCCTGCTCGACTTGAGCACCCGCAACGGTGGCACATTTATTAGAGAGTTCTAAAATGGATGAACACAGAATTTCTTGGTCGACGGCGTTTCCTGTCAAATTCCTGTCGGTCCTCTTAGCCGGCGGAATGACGCTGGGATGCGGGTCCGGCCAGGACGGCTCCCAGCGAGTTGGCATACGGGGAATTGTAACGTACCAGCAACAACCGGTTACCAGAGGTGTGATCAATTTACAGCCTCGTCAGGGAACGGTCGGACCTGCAACGGGAACGATCGTCAACAACGGTAGCTACGAGATACGGCCCGATCGTGGCCCCGCCCCGGGGAATTACATGGCGGTGTTAAAAATCATGACGGCGGACCTGGAGACAACCCCGCATCCCGGCAAAGTTGAAAGCAAGTCAGCCGTTCCATTCCTGACTTACTCGATCCCCATTGAGGTAAAAGGTGGAAACGGCGTCATCGACTTTGAACTGCCACCTGACGCAACGAGTCCGGAATAAACCTCTCTCTGAAATCAAAGACCGGACACTCTGTCCACGGTCACCGTCGTCCTCTCCGATTCCAGCACCACTGGCCCGGTTTCCAAACTCGTCAACCCGACGACGTCGCCAAACTTCCCTGCAGTGAAGAAGGTCCAGCTCACATCTGCCCGGTGACAACAACTCGCCCTTCCAGTCGCTTTTCGAGTTGTCTGTTCCTTGTTTGCCGGGCTGTGAATGCTAGAGTACGGAAACCCGCGCTCGCCCGCCAAAACGTTTGCGGCGAACGCCGGATGAAAACCGCGAGCCGATCAAGTTGGTCCTGGAAATTTTCGGTCGTGACTTCCAGGTGACCAGCCAGGAGTCATTGATCGTGCCCACCGGCCCAAACACCAACCAAAGGAGCCTCCTATGCGTCGCTTGAAACGTCAAACTTCCCGGCGTCATTTTCTGCAGACAGCTGTTTCCACCGCTGCTGCGGGGATGGCCTCGACCGCAAGCGCACGCCCCAGATCGCTTGGTGGCCTGAAAATCACGGGAATCAAAACGTACAAGTTTTCCACCTATTCGGGCAAACCGTGGCTCTACTTGAAAATCGAGACCAATTCGGAAATTTCAGGCTGGGGAGAGGGGAGCGGCGAATGGCTGGTGGAACCGGTCGAAGCCACCTTGAGGAACTGGATTCCGTTGTTGGTCGACCGCAATCCGTTGCAGGTCGTCGAACTCACCGAGGACATCCAAAACCGAATTCCGTGGAAAGGGGGCCCCGTCTTCGGTACTGCGATTGCCGCCATCAATTCCGCACTCTATGACATCGCGGGGAAGGCGTGGGGAGTCCCGGTGCACATGATCCTGGGAGGTAAACGTCGTGACCGTGTGCGCGTCTATACGGGTGCCTCTCTATTCGAGTCACCCGAAAAGGCGGCCGAAGCAGCACGACGCACCGTTGACAACGGGTACACGGCCATGAAGAGCGTTCCGTTGGAAGCGCGGACACGCCCCATGGACGAACGGGTTCTGGAACACTGCGTGAAGTGCCTGGCCGCGGCCCGTCAAGCTGTGTCATCAGAAACAGACATCCTTCTCGACACGCACGGCAGTCCCACCCCCGAGTTAAGTCTGGAATTTTCCCGGCGCATCGCACCCTACCGACCGCTGTTCCTGGAGGAACCTGTCAAAGTCGGCTCCGTCGCAGCGCTGCTGGCGGTGTCGCGCCGCAGCCCGGTCCCGATTGCTACGGGAGAAAAGTTATTCACCTTGCGCGACTTCAGGCCCCTCATCGACCAACGAGCCTGCGCATTCCTGCAACCGGACCTATCACACTCCTTTGGCATCTCGCACATTCTTGACATTGCCGCAGCGGCCGAGGAGGCCCAAATGTTGATGGCTCTGCACATGACCGGTGGACCCCTGGCTTACGCTGCCAGCCTGACCGCCGACAGCGTGATGAATAATTTCCTCATTCAGGAAACCCATGGTTTCGATTATTTCCACCGCTACGCCGATCACGACTGGACCATCCAGGACGGCTATGTGAATGTCTCTGACCGTCCGGGGCTGGGAATCGAAGTCAAAGAACCGGACATCGCGAAGCTGCCCTATCAACCCTATCCCTTTCGGCAGTATCGCCATGCCGATGGTAGTTGGAAAGGATGGTGATCCGTGCAACCACTTTTCCGCAACTTTGTTCTGTTGCTGATCTGGTCAGTCTCCTTGGCAGGGGCTGCGGAGAAAGGTCCGCGGAATCTGTTGCCCAATGCAAGTTTTGAACTCGGCCTCGGCCAGGGGATACCCACCCATTGGGCGGACCCTTTGAATGACCTGACCTTCTCCCTCCGACTTCAAAACCGACCTCTGGCGACTCCGTCGCTGGTCCGTGATCAACGGGCCCCTCACGGCAGCCTGGTGGCACGCCTTGACCTGCCACCCGATCGACCCCGGCATCTGACGTCCGCCGTCGTAACCCTGGATGGAGCGCGGGGCCATGTCTTGTCGGCCTATGCGCGCAGTGACACACCCGGCGCCCGGCTCCGCTTATCTCTCTGGACGCGTCCGCTGGACTGGTCTCGGGCACCCGATGCATTGAGTCCGGAATGGAAGTTGACCAGCCGCTGGAAGCGCTACGAGTTTCGCTTCATTGCGGGATACCGTGCCGGGCGCGACACCACAGTCGGTGTAGTGGACTTGGTGAGCGAGGCGGACCAGGCGGGACAGGTCTGGTTCGACGCCGTGCAGCTTGAGGCGGCCTCCCTGGTCTCCGACTTTCAGCCGCGTCACCCGGTGGAAGTCAGTCTCTCAGCCCAGGACCAGCCTCACCATGGAATGCTCCATGCCTACGGGACCCCGCTCCAACTGGACGTCAAGCTCTACAACAACCGGACAAGCACGGCCCCAAGTGATCTGACATTAACCTTTTCCAACGAGCGTGGGGAGGAAGTGCAGACCCGCCCCATCACCGCGCCCATTCCACCCGGTTTCAGTCGACGCCGCGTGAACGTGGAATTCGGACTCGTCGGACGGTATCAGGCAAATTGCCGGACCCGTGACGGTTCTGCCGTGGACGTCGCCGACTACCATTTTCTGGTCCGCCCGTTGATCGACGAACACGAACCGGCCATTTGGTATGCGGTTGCCGGAAAGGTCGACAAGTTACCGGCTGAGCGCATCGACTTGGATTGGACAAACGAACAGACGAAGTACTCTGAACCTTCGCAACATCTGGTCGTCGACGAAGACGGGACCATTTTTGTCTGCTGTCCCGATGGCGACATCCTCTGCACCCGTGACGGCGGGCGAACATGGGATCCCAGCTACGAAGTGGGCAGCGGTTTTGCCAGCCTGCCCGGGACACCCGGCCAGATCCTTGCGGCCGGCCACGGTCCAGGACCCATTGCAGAAGCCATGGGCCATATGAGCGTCATGCGTGACGGGTCGTTCCTCTGTATTGCTCCTGATCGTCGACGGAGTGTAGGAATTGTGAAACAGTCGAGGGATCATGGCCGCACCTGGAAAGACATCGGCGAGATTCCAGATTTCGTCAACGCGCAGACAGGACCACCCGTTGAACTGAAGGACGGGACGTATGTCGTACCCATCGGCATGCCACGTGCAGGATTTTATCATGCGAACTATGCCTACCGATCGACTGACCGGGGAAAGACCTGGTCGAGTTACCCCCTGGCTCCCGGGGGCGAACCGTTTGTGCGTGAACTCCGCTCCGGACGCCTGCTGGCCGTCGTGCGTTTCAACGTCTTCCCCCCACCGGACCGGTTCGATCTCCACCTGGGCAATAAGTGGAACTGGATTTTTTGGCAACGGGCCCTGGGAGGAGGTAATGCAGCCTACAGCAAGAACCTGGCAATGCTTGACTCGGACGATCGAGGAATCACCTGGAAAAACCCCCGGGAAGTCACCAGGATGCTGGGCACGATGCACGGTTCAACCGTCGAGTTGCCCGACGGCCGAATTGTGCTGATTCACTGTTCACGAGGTCCCTGGAAACATGGTGGCGAGCGGGCACGGGTGAGCCGTGACGGCGGCAACACCTGGCAGCCTGAAAAATATTACCTGCACACCACGCCCACGTATCCTGGCTATTCGGCCAGTTGTCTCCTGCCCCCAAAACTGGCGGACGGAAAACCGGGCATGATTCTGACGATCGTTGGTAACCGCCGTCTGGAACATCGCCATCTCCTTGCCAGCGGGGGTAAAAATTCGAAACGCAGCCAACCGGAGCGATTTGCGCCACCCAGTATGCAAGCGGTCCGCTGGCGACCGTTGCCATGAGAAAATTATCCTTTCCTCTGTCTCCTTTGCCAAAAGTGGATGATTCTGCTGGTCCCCGGGCGACCTCTGCCAGATAATTTTCGTTATAATCGGAGCAGTTCGAAATGAGGATCGCCGACACACCTTTTTTTCCTGCAATCCGGTAGCAAGGAACCCGTCCATGAAACGCCGTGCATTTCTCGCAGGTTCGGCTGTCACCGCGACCAGCCTCAGCCTGTTCAATCAAGTCCGAGCCGAAACGTCGCCCAGTGACAAAATCACCGTTGCAGCCGTGGGTGTTCACGGGCGAGGTTTTTCCGTTCTCGAAGCCTTCGCCGCCCGTTCGGACGTTACCATCAAGTACGTTTGCGATATCGACCGGAACGTGCTGGAAAAACGAACTCACGAAATTTCCAAAAAGACCGGCAGACGCCCCCGGATGATCAGTGATTTCCGAACGGCGCTGGACGACCCCGCAGTCGATGCGATCACCTTGGGGACACCGACTCACTGGCATGCGATTCCCACCATCATGGCCTGCCAGGCAGGAAAGGATGTCTACGTAGAAAAACCCGATGCACACAATGCCATCGAAGGACAAATGATGGTAGCCGCTTCGCGAAAATATAAACGCGTGGTCCAACTTGGAACCCAGTCTCGCAGTGGACCCTATTTCCAGCAAATGATTGACTACATCCGGGAGGGGCACCTGGGACAGGCCCTGTTTGCCAAAGCCTGGGAAAGTGATAAACAGCGTTCGCTCGGACATCCACCCGACAGCGCGCCTCCCTCAGGGGTCGACTACGACACCTGGCTGGGACCGGCTCCCAAACGATCCTTCAACCCCATGCGGTTTCACGGAAACTGGCGCTGGTTTTTTGACTACGGCGCGGGCGATCTGGGAAACGATGGAGTGCATCGTCTCGACTACGCCCGTTGGGCATTTGAAGCCGCGCTGGAAGCGCACGGTGATCCTCCACTGGGTACGCTCCAGGCCGTTTCCGCACACGGTGGAAAATGTTATTTCGACGACATTCAGGAGTGGCCCGACAACTTGCTGATCACTTACGATTACGGAGCCGGGCGCGTGATGACCTACGAAATGCGGATCTGGACTCCCTATCCGCTTGAAGGGGAAAAAGAAGGCGGAGTGGTCTATGGTGACCAGGGATACATCATCATCGGAAACCGGCGTTGGAGGGCATATACCAGGGGAGGCGAACTCGTCAAAGAATTGAAGGGAGACTATTCCGGAAACACACATCCGCACGTGGCGGATTTCATCCATTGCATGCGAAATCGCAACAAGCCTCGGGCCGACCTGGAGACCGTGGGCCATCCCTCCAGTCTCATGTGTCACCTGGGAAACGCAGCTTGGCGAGCCGGTCGTACAATTCGCTTCGACCCGCAAACTTATACCTGCATCGGCGACCAGGAAGCCGACCAGTACCTGCGGCGGAGAACCTACCGTAAACCGTGGACCCTGCCCTCATTGGCACAGATTTGAAGGCTGGTCGGACGTTGGAAGTCCGGTTTCCTTCACCGGCCGCCCGCTGGGATTGATCGTCACGCGTTTTCCGAATGACGGACGCATCCAGCGCTGGATGCGGGGCAATCGAGCCGATGGGGTCCACTTGCCGGATTTCCGCTCGCGCCGCTTTCGAAATAATGTGACGCCCGTTTTCAAACCGTCCATTTCCGCCCGCAGCACACAAACTGCCGCTGAACTAGCCGGAGAGGCCGACAACCGCGGGACCAGCCTGCAAGTCTAGCGTTGACGTTTGCCGGTTCAGAGAGGAATTCATCATCGTGCGGGCGCGCGACTGCAGTGCCCGGGTACGGGCCCCTGCGGTACGACTGGGCATCAAAGAACCACCGGAGGTCACCGTGGTACTGTTCGCAACGTCGGTTAAGTCGGAGTGCTCGTTCGACTCACCTTCCACATACGGCACCCAGATTCGACGGCTGTTGCCAAAGGGCGCCATGGCAACCAGCGAGTCGTTCCCGGCACGTTGAAACGTGTCCTTGGCGCGAAGTGCCTGCGCGTGGCTGGGATTTAAAATCAATGTTCGTTCGATACAGGCTTTGGCGTCTTCAAACTGGTTTTGAGCTGCGTGGACGAATGCCAGGTTGTAATACGCGTCGGCTTCACCGCCTCCAAATTTAAATTCAACAAACGCCTCGGGAATACGACGCTGGTGTCCGTAGACCAGGCCCAAGTTATTGCGGAAACGGGAATTCCCCGGCTGCAAACAAACCGCTTTGGTAATGGCGCTCGCCGCTTTCTCCAATTTTCCCTGCAGGTAAAAACAATAACCCAAGTCGTTCAGCACCCCGGCATTGGTGGGATCAATCCGCACGGCTTCCGAAAAATAACCCTGTGCTTCCTCAAACCGGTGCTGGCGGTCTGCAATCACCCCCATCCGGTGAAAGGCTTCCGGCTTGCCGGGATCATCACGGATTAGTTCCTGGTACATGGACCGCGCATCATCCAGGCGGCTAGCGTCTTCGGTGGCGCGAGCTTTGGCTAGTTTCCGAAAATAGTTCGACGAGCCTCCCGCACGAGAAGCGTTGGTCATGGTCGTCAAAGCCGACTCTCTTCTCAGATGGAACCAGTCTCCGCGCGGGGCCGCACAACCGCTGACAATGGTACCAAAAAGCAGGAATACCCACAGAACGCGTCGTTGACAATGGACATAAATCATGACTAGGACCCTTGCTTAGGAACCCGAGACAGGCCTGAGATTGACAGAGGA
Organism: Planctomycetota bacterium; assembly: GCA_963578105.1. Classification (GTDB taxonomy): domain Bacteria; phylum Planctomycetota; class Planctomycetia; order Pirellulales; family Pirellulaceae. The sequence goes on along the minus strand of CAUZBP010000056.1, from coordinate 7,580 downwards.
ACCCACCAATTCACCGCCTGCCTCGACCGATCGACCCAATGTTTTGATTGAAGCCCCCAACATTTCCATTAAAAAGTGAGTAGTACGCCTGCTCGCCTTCGACCCCGCTAACTCCGTCGACAAAGGCCGGGGCAATCACCACACGACCTTCCACATCGGAGACGCCCATTCGGACCAACTGCCCGACAATCATTTGCCGACGGGCCTCATCTAAAGCGAGTCGGCGATTATGAGGGCTTTGTTCAATCACCACGGGAAAGGGAACGTGTTGCATTCGCAAGGCCACCGCTTCCAGGTGCCGTTTGGCTCCGGGGGCCAACTCGCTCGTCTGCCCCTTGAACTCGTGATCAAAAAAAATGAAGTCGGCCGCCTCGGCGTTGGTCTGTTGAGTCTCCCAGAAAACGTCGTTCACGGCTCCTAGCGGGAAGGGGCGGTCGAAATTCGTGGTGAGTTGCGTTTTCTGGCAACCCAGCGCACCTAGCAGCGATGCGACAAGCAGCAGAATAACTTTTCGTGGTCGCCAACCTTGGTCGGATGGTTGATCCGGACTGGACATGGATGAAACCTCGACGTAATGACCTAACGACTCGAGTACGTTTAAAACAATAATTCAGTGGAACAACGATCTTCTGTAACGCTAACTACTTGCAAACAACGCTGAATCGATTTCGGGGGTGTTGAAACCGCCGTGCTTTCCGAAGCCCTGAGGAACTTCTCGTTTTTACTTCGGCCAGTTTGGAGGAATCGGTCGCAATAATGGTTTGGCGTATTTTTTTCCCGGTTCACGCTCCATGTCCGAACGGTCCTGAAATCATCGCCGGACCATTGCCCTGGTAGCGATGTCGCAAGCGGGGCCAAATGGTGCTGCGGTAATTTTGAGTTGGAAATCCTTCCAGTTCTCCGTGCAGAAAGAACTGTCGGTTATCCGGTTCGGTGACGTCAAATCCCGGTAATGGAGGTACTTCTTCAGGTTCCATGGGATGCACTAATTCGGGTGTTACCAGAATGATTAGTTCCGTTTCGGTACGGTTCATATCACGACGCCCGAAAATGTGAGACAGAATAGGAAGATTGCCAACCTTGGTACCCTTCATGCTTTCGTCAAGAAGACCGGCAATGGCCAGGGTCTGGCCTTCTCGCATTTCCACCGTGGTCGTGACTGCCCGGACATCCAATCCGAAGGCATCGTTGTTGGTGAGAGCCGAGTTGATCTGACTGAATTCTGGAGAAACTTGTAAGCGGATTCGGTCCTTGTCGATCACGACGGGCAGGAAGCTGATAATGGCACCAAAGGTGCGGAAGTCGGTGGTGACCGCACCTACACCACCCACCCCGACGACCGTGGGTACGGCAAACTCGCCGCCGGCCACAAAGGTTGCAGGCCGTCCACTCATGGTGACCAACGTTGGTTCACTGAGCATGCGGATCACCCCTTCCTGCTCGAGCCAACGAATTCCGATACCGATGTCCTCTCCGTCAAACTGTGCCAGAACCGAGGGGGCATCTCCTCCCACGGCGTTCAACATGGACTCCACGAACAGTCCCGCCGTTTCCGAGATGTTCATCTCTGTATCGAGATTGACTCCAAATCCACGCGTGGCAGAGCGGTTGAGTTCGGCAATCTTGACCCGTAATGCGACCTGCTGGGGACCGGGTACTTTCAACAGGTTGACGACCCGGAACTCGTTACGCACCCGTACTTTCCCTCCCAGTTCGTAGGGGTCCAGCACCGACGCAGCGGCCGCGTCGAACAGGTCGGGCCCGACGGCGGAGCCAAAGTTGCCGCCGCCCGTGTTTAAACCGGACATCATTTCACGACGGACGATTTGCATGATTTGTGCCGCTTCCTGCGAATCCTTCGCCTGGCCACGAACGATCAGCTTGTTGGCCACCGGGATTAACTCGACCTTGCTATCCGGGAAGAGTTCGGACAGGATCTGCGCCAAAACACGGTATTCGTTTTCGACTTCCCGGCGGATTTCCAGGTCCGGTTCCACTTTCACGACATAGATCATGGGACGCTGAGGTCCGCCCCGGAACCAGAAGGTGACGTTGGTTGTTCCCACGGATTTTCCAATGATCGACACCTCTCGCGGAGTAAACTGTACCAGATCACAAATCGCCGGATCGACAACTGCTGAACGATAAATGGGAAAATCCGTTCTCATGAGCAACCCGCGGCGCACCTTCACGCGAATCGGAATGGACAGTGGCTCGATGATCTCAAAAGGCCCGACATTCATTACTTCAAATTCGGCGCCTTGCAAACCTCGGGCGTTACCGGCCTGGACATCCGAGTCTGTCACTTTGATCAACACCGCGTCAGTCGCATCCGGAAGCGGTAGGGTTTTAAATTCATCCTGCGTCTCGCTGTCAACACCTGCGAAAACGTCCACTTGGTCATGGACCAACTCATCTTTCTCAGGCTGCAGCCGAGTAAGACGAGGGCTCTTAAAATCCAGGCGATCCTGGTACTCGACCCGGTTTCCTGTTTCCGGTGCTGCGGGCAGAGATTTCTCCCCTGTATTTTCGATTTCAGAGCCGGTGACAAGTCGATCTGAATGCCTCAAATCGGATCCCGTGGCGGGTTCAGGTGCTTTACTTCCTGCGGTGCCCTGTAGAGATTTCCCCGTCAGCGCAGCACGGTCCAACACGGGTTGATTTTTGTGCCGCATCTGCGGCTGCTGAAGGACAACGCTCGCTGGTGGCTCAAGTTGAACTGGAAGTTGAATCGGAAACCGATTGAGTGCCTCGACTGTAATTCGGGGCGTGGTTGTCTGATATTGGTAGACTTGTGCGCCCGCGGGGAGTCGTCGATCGAACCGACCGGGAAGATTTCGCTGGGCCGTCGCCTTTAACTCGAAGGGGCGGCTAACGGGAGGCTGCGACTCCTCAGCGAACGAACCGTCATCGGCACGGACTGCAACAAAGCCACCAAACAAAAGAGCCAGAGCCAGGACGAGGATTCGCGCTCTTTGGCAAGTTGAAAATGATGGTTCATTTTCAGAATTGTTGTTTGATGAGCGATACCGTGAAGTCATTCGGACCCCCCCTATTCACACCAAGCTACGCAGGAAATCACCCCAACGCGTGCGTAGCGTCTTCAGCCGTTATTCCGATGTCCTGATTCAAGGTACACGTGCGGCGCACCGGACGACCTGCTATCTCGTATCGGGGTATAGTCAGTCCAAATTGAGAAAATATAGGGATTATCGGGGCCGCTCGGAAAATCCGGACAGAAGGGGTCACAGAGACTCACTCGTCAGGCCGAAGAAATCGAAGGTGGATAAGGTCCTTTTCTGCGTTTCCAACTCTCTTGCCTGCTAATTTTCCTGCCTGGCAAAAGCCGCCCGGGACCCTTCCGCGAGCGGTAGCGGCGGACGATAGTATCAAATCCCGGGAAGGTCTCGACTGTGTTTGCCCCGTCTGACTTGATCACCCCAAAGTGCGTGCAACGCTTCGCCAAGGCTGCCAGCGTCGTCTGCTTTGCACTACTGGTCTGTCCAGTGAATGGGGAAAACCGGCGCCGGACTCCACTGCCGGCAGCACCAAAAAATTTGTTCACCGAACGACGGCAACCAACCTATCGCCAACAAAGCACAAATCGTGGCTGGGAAGTTCGCTCCCCTCGGTGGTTCGTCTGGTCTCGGAACGGGCCTCAACAGGGACAATGGACCCACCAGCATCTCGAAGAAGCCTGGAAGGACATGAGCCGACTGGCCGACCCCTGGACCAGAGTCCACCGAGGTCCTGGCTTTGCGGTCGGCCCGACTCTCGTCCAGATCTCCCATGAACCGAACCGCCAAAGTTCAGGAGAGACTACCGCTGCCACGGGCCACCGTGACTATGGCTCGTTATATTTCCAAGACTCACTCGAGCATCCGCTCCGGAAAAACCGGGTACCCGAAATTCGCGAGACCGCGACTCGCGTCTTCCTGCAGAAGACTCAACTTTCCTTGAGCCTTCCAGCTTGGGTTCAAGATGGGCTGGTGACCTACGTGAGCCAGCCCCGGCTCACGCCTACAGAAATCAATGCGGCAGGAAACTCAGCCGCGGTTCACTATTTTCTTCGTGCGAATGACGCCGCATTTGCCCCGCTGTTCTTCGAAGCCTTGAAGGCAACCGTCCAGATGACGGACACTCAGTCCCCCAGAAAAACCGCAACACCTCCTCGCTGGTCGCGACGGGGGCTGCTCCGCAGTCAACCCTGGCACGTTCCGGAAGCTTCCAATACTCCGGTTGACCGTCTGCTGGCTAACCCCCGGATGAAAGCGGCTTATACCAGGTGGGTCCAAGACCCTGAATTCGGCCGGCCTGTCTACCGGCCTGCACAGGGACTCGGTCCCGAAAGGCTTCAAAGGGAGCAAGAAATGGTGCTCTTGCTGAAACTTGCAGCTCGTTATGGGAAACAAGTCAGTGCTCGCAAAAGCAACTGGAGTGATCCGCAAGAAGGCGGGGACAAGACAGGGGAAACTTCTTCGGAAAACGATTTCCCGCTGGGAGATCTGGAAACCCTGTATCAATTTCTGACCCATTCCAAACATCGGTGGGCAACCATCGACATCGACGATTCCCTGATGCTGTCTACTGACAGGCGTCGAATTGAAACCCTGTTTGCCAACCATCAATCCCGGTACCGCATGGTTCGCTACCAGGGGCGTCAAGCCATTGCCAGTTCCTGGGACTCGCACAAAACGCTGATCGCGTGGCTGCAGCACAATCCGGAAAACGCGAGTCGTCCCATCGCTCAAGTCGTCTTGCAGTAGGCCGGTCAGTTCGCAGCGACCTGTCTAGAAACGACTACCCAAGCCCGCGCGATGCACAAGACACACGATTCTACCGAGTCCGCCGACCCGATCACTTTCTCCATTCCCCACGTGCCAGACCGGGTCGTGAACACCAACTCGCTGACCGGTTAGGTGAGGAGCCGGTCACCGGCGAACTTGGGGAAATTGTCGCCTTCTGAAACCATCAATGAGGTTGTGGCAGAAACTTGCGGATCAACCACCGGGTGATTCCCGGTAGCAGTCGGTGCGCCGTAACGACAAGTTTTCCGGAGACCGTCAAATTCACTTCGTGGCGGCCTTTGACCATTGCCTGTAATATTTGTCCGGCAACATTCTCGGGGGACACCGAGTTCCAATTCGTCAGTTTCTTTTGTTCTCCGTCCTGACTTGCTTTCTCAAAAAACTCCGTCTTCGTCGTACTGGGAGCCACGTGCAGGAGATCGACCCCTTGCCTGGCAAACTCCGCGCGAAGCGAATCTGAAAAACCCCGCAGCGCAAACTTGCTTGCACAATATTCACTCTTCCAAGGCACTGCAACATGCCCTAACACCGACCCGACATTCACCACGATCGGGTTGGTTCCTGCTTCCAGCCAGGGTAATGCCTCGCGAGTCAACTCGGCAGGAGCCACGACATTGACTTCCAGCATGCGCCGCAGACGATCCGGCTCGGCCTGTTGAAATGCGCCCACACCTCCAATACCGGCATTGTTGATCAAGGCATCCAACCCGCCCCATTCCCGGCCAATCAGATCCACTACGGCAGTTCGTGTTTCGGGTCTGGTGATGTCACCCGCCACGAAAAACACTTCGCCGTTCTGCTCGCGGATGTCGTCGGCCAGCGTCTGCAGACGCGACTCACGCCGGGCAACCAACAACAAACGGGCGTTACGATCGCAGAGTGCCCGGGCCATCGCCCGTCCAATGCCGCTGGATGCCCCAGTCAGGAGAGTTCGACACCCATCGATGCTGCGCCTGGACATGTGCTACGCCACGTCTTCCCTGGCTGTTTCGCTGTCGGGTGTCGATTTGTCCACGACCGACGTTCCGGTGACTGGTCGTTCCTTAATCATCACCCCCGGCTTGCGAATCCGCCCCAGGTACGCCTGTGGCAAGCGGCAGTGAATCGTCACACGGTCCTCCGTAAACCGTCGAGAAAGAATTTCGCCATGCGCGGCAAGGTAAGCCATCAATTTCCCATCGTCAACACTGGTCTCCACGTCGATATTGTGGAAACTGCGACTCAAAGCGTCACTCACCGCCACCGAAAGCTGCAGCAAACCATCACCCGTGCAGGCACTGATGGGAACTGCATGAGGATAGCGGTTAAGCACCCCCCCGGCAAAATCCTGGGCGCCCGGTGCATCCATCTTATTGAGAGCTAGCACCGTGTTCTTGGATTCGATGCCAACCTCCTCCAACACCTCCACCACAGCGGCAATCTGTTCGTGTACGTTCGGGTGACTGGCGTCAGCAACGTGGAGCAGCAAATCGGCCTGACGCGCTTCCTCTAACGTTGCCTTGAAACTAGCAATCAATCGGTGTGGAAGATTCCGAATGAAACCAACGGTATCGCTAAGCAGCACAGGACCCCAATGCGGCAATTGCCAACGACGAGTGCGGGTATCGAGCGTGGCAAACAACTGGTCCTCGGCCTTCACACCTGCTTCCGTCAACACGTTCAGCAACGTGCTCTTACCGGCGTTCGTGTAACCCACCAAGGAAACGGTCATATGGTCGCGCCGCGCAGAAACTTGACGTTCCTTCCGTTTCTCAATGACTCTCAATTCGCTCCGTAAATCGTGGATGCGTTTAACGACAAGACGACGGTCAACTTCCAACTGTTTTTCACCGGGACCGCGCATTCCGACCCCCATGTTCAAACGCGAAAGGTGAGTCCACATTCGTTTTAATCGCGGCAAAGCATATTCGAGCTGCGCCAATTCGACCGCCAGGCGTGCTTCGTACGTTTGGGCTCGCCTGGAAAATATATCTAGAATCAATTCCGTGCGGTCCAAAACCTTGACGCCCGTGCGCTTTTCCAGATTGCGACGTTGGGCCGGGGTGAGTTCGTTGTCGAAGAGCACAACATTTGCCTCTTCCCGGTCCACCAAATCCGTAAGCTCTTCAACTTTTCCCCTGCCCAGATACGTACTGTTGTTGGGTGCGTTGCGCTTCTGTAAAAGTCGTCCCCTGACTTTGACTCCGGCGGTTTTGGCCAATCCTTCCAACTCGGCAAGTGGTTCGGCCAGAAAATGGTGCTGGGGTAGAATCACACCCACCAGAATGGCGGCTTCAGAACGTACGTCGATCCGTTCCAGCTCGTGCACTAGGTTAAAATTCTCCCAACGGTGCCTGTTCTCTTCATTTTACCTTGGGCCGTCCGCAAATTGCTCAAAACAGTATACCGATCCCCCGACAAGGAAGATAGCACCTCGCTGCAAGCTGTTGTTCCCGCATGACTTACAGGCGTTTTTACAGGCCAGCAACTTCTCTCCACTGGAATTTTCCTGAGGGGCTGAAATTCGGCTTTTTCTTCTCCTCGGACAAATCTCGCACAATTCGGTTCGCCCGTCGTAAACTGGAGTCAGGGGCACATGCGAACGCCCCCACTGGACTGTGGACCCGGGACGATAGTCCGTAGACTGTGGGACCGAAGACTTCGCAGCATCCGAGAAGCGACAGGCGGCCCCGGGTCATCATGCGGGAGCTTAAAAATGACGGTTGAGTCCCCGCGCTTTTCAATCTGCATTCCTCCAACGAACAGGCTGAAGTTCCACAGTTCACCGTCTCA
>CAUZBP010000055.1:0-34724 GCA_963578105.1 Planctomycetota bacterium | reverse complement strand
GAACACGGGACCTTATAACACGAACACGGGACCTTATAACACGAACACGGGACCTTATAACACGAACACGGGACCTTATAACACGAACACGGGACCTTATAACACGAACACGGGACCTTATAACACGAACACGGGACCTTATAACACGGATTCAGGCATCGCAAATCACAAAGAGCAACAAAATCGGAATTCTAACAGTGCGCCCCAGAGCGGCTTCTACCCGACCCATCCAACCACTGCGACGGGAAGACAGGGTGAGGTCCTCACCGCGGATGCACGCTCATTAAACAGCTATGAAGCCCAGGCGAGGACGCCGATTCCTTACGGGAGCAATGCTCAACCAAACTCTACCAATCCGGGCAATGCATACCCGCCGGCTTATAACCAAAACCCGTACCCTGTTCAGAACCAGCCGGTCCAAACTGTGGATGCCACCAACCGGTACACAGCCCCCACGTCTCCTCCGGGAAATACGTCTCCTCCCGTTGGAAATTACAATGACAGGTACAACACCACGACAGGACCTCCGAGAGGAGTTATTCCTGCGGGAAACAGGTACGGGCAAATCGCACCCACCGGCGGTTTTCCGGTCAACGACAGACAAGTCGCCCCTGTTGCAGGTTCGACTTATGGAGAGATTCCTCCACCAGCAACCCAAAACAACATCTATGGCACCCAGCCGACAGTCGGGCCGACGACGACTGCTCCCGTACACTGGCGACCGGGCAGCACGACCGATTATCAATCACCCAACGGTGTTGGGAGTATTCCCAATGCTTCGACTGTTCCTTTCAACCCGACGGGAGTGGTCCCGGCCAATCATGCCAGTCCGCCCGTAGGCCGCTGAAAGTACTGCGTGTGGTTGCACGCCAACCCACGAACTCAGCCGATTCTCATTTGAAACTGCTATCAAGAAAAAGGTCGGGTCCTACGGATTCGACCTTTTTTTATCCGTCGTGCGGTTTCCAGACAGCAAACGCTCAACTCCCGCAATGACTAAAAATCAGCGGGCCGGAAAACCAACGCGAACCTCGCAACGTGAATGCAACCCGAGTTGCTAGATTTTGCACACAGAGTCGCAACACGGCGAATTGTGGCGTTGCTGAAATCCGCTAACGCCCGTTCGCCAGGAAAAGTGTTCCGTCGTCTACCAGGCAAGCGGCCGGAAATGGTGTTTCAGGCAGCTGCGGGGAACTTTCTATAGGCGATCATGCGTGTCTCATAGCCATCTTCAAGCAGGCCTGCCATACACTCTTTAGCCGCCTCCGGTTGTAGATAAATGGCGAATAGTTGCCAACTTGATTTGTCGTTTGCCCGGTATTGAATTCGGAAGTGCCGGGGCATTCCTCCAGGTGCACTGACTGCTACGGGATTCATTTCTGCGATGCCTGACATGAATTGCTTCATCGAGAATCCTTTCTTCAGCGACCAGTACCAGGCCAGATTGCTGCTACGAAGACTGAACCTGAATGCCTCGTACTACTCACTATTCGATGAAAAATGTTTTTCCCAAACGCCAAGCTGGCTTCTCCCCTACAGGGTGAAGCTAGCCCAACTTCTTATCTCATCGAGTCTTTAGTACTCAGGAGATTACAGAAAGTGCGTAAAATCACTCAAAGCAATCGAGCAGCCTACCATGGAGAGGCTACCAGCCCATCACCATGTTAGATTCAATGGCTTTGCGGGCTACCAGGAGATCCGAGCCCGTTTCGTGCATATAGAGCCGGATGGCATGCACCTTGTCGCCGGCTGCCTTGGCCAGACACTCTCGAGCCACCGTGCACGGATCCGAATTACCCCGAATCCCCAGGGCCGCTTTAGAGATCACCCAGGTATCCCGCGGGCGCTTGGTCAGCCGCAAGATTTTTTCGTGGGCATAATTTTCGTTGACAGCAGTCGACGCCCGCTCTTCGTCATCAGCCCAGGTGATAATGATATGTCCCTCGGTTTCTACTTCGAATAACGGCATGGGCAAGGCCCTCCTTTAAATACGGCCCACTGGATCTTTGGCACACAAAACCGGACGCCCGCCCCGCCGTAATGGGCGAGAAGTGATTCAACGTTCCCATTCTCCCAACGATTATCTGCCGACACTGGAACGAACGTGAGTCTGGCGTCGCCAACGGTCTGACGACAATCCCCAGCAGATAGTACTGGCCACTCGATTTAGCATCGTGTGTTTCCTGGGGCCGAAGACAAGTTGCAGCACGATATGGCCGATCCTAAGGACCCTCCCTCCGTTCGTCAATCGACCTCAGTGGCGGTTTTCGCAAGGGCAGGCTACCGGCTTACCCAAAGCAGTCTTTCCGAATCGCCTAATCCCTGGCCAGCAGCCCAGTTGAAGCGTGACCTAACGGCGGTTGCGGGTCATTGACTTCATGCCGATAACAGGGAAAGATCGGATTGGGAAGGGAGAATTCCCAGCTGACGTCTTCGGCCGGTCGTCGTATAATTTTGCGCACCATCATTTAAACCATCACTGCATAGTTTTCGCAAACCAATGGCAAACGACCAATCCGAAAACCTTCGATCTGACACTCCTGCCAGAGAGAAAATTTCACCGCGTAAAACGAGTTCGAGAAGTTCCATGTTGCTGATGGGAGTCGCTTTGTTACTGGTGGCTTCTATCTTCTTTCAATTCGCACCCACAGAAATTGCAAATTGGTACCTGGCCGCAGCCCTGGAAAAAAAAGAAAACGAAGGCGATCCTGAAGCGGCCAGACAACTCATCTCCCAGGCCTTATCGTGGGCTCCCAGACACGCTGAATTGTATCGACAACGTGCGAAGTGGGAACTGGAAGACAATCATTTGGTGGAAGGCCTGGCTGACGTGCGCCGGGCCATAAAAATCGCCTCTGAATCGGGTCAACCCAATCAGTATGCTGAATTGTATGTGCTGCGTTCCCTTGAGAAATTAAAAGACGAGGATTTCGCAGGAAGTCTGGCCGCCGCCAAACGCGCCGTGGAACTGGCTACGCAAACCATTCAACCTGAGAACCGCCGTCAACACGCTGAATTGTGCCTGAGAAAAGCGCAGCAGAAACTGGAAGACGGGGATTTACAAGGAAGCCTGGACGAAGCAAATCAGGCCGTGGAATTGGTACCAGAATCTACCAAACCCTTTAAATTTCGGAGTTACATTTATTTTCGAATGAAACGCCTGGCAGAGGCCGTTGCGGACCAGAGCACAGCGTTAGAAATCTGGGAGCAACGAAGTGCCTTGGCCGTGTTCTCGGCTGACATGTCCATCCAGCGGGACGCCCTGAACGAGCGGGCCTATCTGCGGGCCCTGGGAAATTTCGATCTCGAAGAAGCTTTACAGGACGTCGAGCAGGCTTTGAACTTATTGAAACTTCCGCATGAAGACGAGGCAACGTTTCTGGACACACGTGGTTACATTCACTACCTGCAAGATGATCTTGAAGCCGCCTCGAGAGACATGATTCGTGCCAAAGACCTGGAAGAGGAATCGCATGGAATTACTTTCGAGCAACTGCTGCTGATCTCCTCCGGCGAGGACGAAGCCAAAACTGACCTGGCCGCCTCCTATGGTGGTTTTGCCGTTATCTACCACCACTACGGGCTCGTTCTGAAAAAACAGGGGCAAACCGAACAAGCCCAACAATATTTAGATTTGGCAAACCAACTGGGATACAACCAGGACGCGGGTGTCTGGTAGCTGACAGAATCGCCGCGCGGGCCTCAGGCAACCCGATTTCTCGCAGCACCCGATCCAGCGGGCTACGGTTTTCGTTGTACGTCCGACTTCCTCACCGGGTGTTCAACCGGCCTTTGAACCCGCGCATGCAGATCACACCGACAACAAGAAGAACAACACACACGTGCGTCCAATCCTGGGAATCCGAGTTCTCGATCCAGCCAATCAAAACCCACCAGTAATGCGAGATTTCATCGACAACTTTGCCCATTCAGATCCTCCTGTTTTCCTGTCCCATGCAGTCAGGCGAGCGGCCTCTTCAGATTTCTTCCTGTAGCAAGTGCGCTGCCCTCCGGAGAGGTTTAACAGATGTTTCAGGGTTAAAAATGCCGGCAACGTCGTGACATCGTTGGACACAAGCTGTGAGAACAGCCATGACCCGGTCCACAGTGAGTCTCTCCTTAACTCTATGTTACAACGGCCGTACAGGTGGTCCGGCGAGGTCCGGATACTTGAGGAATGGTATGTTTTTGTCGGCGTCGCATGTAGAATAGCACAATCAAGCAGATTGTTTTGTAACACCCTTAACGACCTTTTGGAGAAAAGATCGCTTCCATGCCCCGGCACCCCTACCACCAACGGTTGCAGGTGACTCGTCGTACGCTGCTGGGCCAACTCACAACAGGCCTTGGATCGACGGCCCTCGGAACGCTTCTCAACCACGGATCACAGACCGCTGTAGCCGGGCTGCGCAGCAGTCACGGCCTCGTGGACCCGCTCCATTTTGCACCGCGGGCCAAACGTGTAATTTTCTTGTGTCAGGCCGGCGGGATGTCACACCTGGAAACATTAGACTACAAACCAAAATTAGCCGACCTGGATGGCCAGCCAATGCCGTCGTCCATTACTCAGGGTCAGCCTATCGCTCAACTTCAGGGACAAGAGCTTACCTGCCTGGCCCCTCAAACTCATTTTCAGCGCTACGGCCAAACGGGCCAGCTGATCTCGTCCGTATTTCCACACCTGGCTGGTGTTGTGGATGAATTGTGTATCGTTAATTCGGCACAAACCGAGCAAATTAACCATGACCCGGCACACACCTTCATGAACACCGGAACCCAGATTTCCGGCCGCCCGTCGATGGGATCCTGGTTGACTTACGGCTTGGGTGTTGAAGCCGACAACCTTCCTGGATTTGTCGTAATGACTTCAGTAGGAGGCGGACAAAGTCAACCGATTGCTGCCCGTCAGTGGCACAGCGGTTTCCTGCCCAGCCGACACCAGGGCGTGGAATTTCAATCCAGCGGTGATCCAGTACTGTACGTGAGAAGTCCTGCCGGTGTATCTCCGCAACAGCAGCGGGACGTTGTCGAAACCGTCAACGCGCTCAACCGGCGTTACGACGAGGTGGTGGATGATCCCGAAATCGCAACTCGCATTGCGCAGTATGAACTCGCATTCAAAATGCAGACCAGCGTGCCCGAACTTGTCGATTTCTCCGACGAAACTTCAGCAACGCTTAACATGTACGGAACACAGGGATCCGACGGAAGCTATGCCGCCAATTGTCTGCTTGCAAGACGTCTGGCCGAGCGAGGGGTTCGCTTCATTCAACTCTATCATCGGGGTTGGGATCACCACGGAAACATTCATGAGGGAGTGAAGAGCACCGCCAAGCTCGTGGATCAGGGGACGGCTGCCCTCATTCGCGACCTGAAACAGCGTGGCATGCTCGATGAAACGCTCGTCATCTTCACCGGCGAGTTCGGCCGTACACCGATGGCCCAAAGCAAGGGGCGTGACCACCACATCCGAGGGTTCTCCATGTTTCTCTGTGGTGGCGGAATTCAGCCGGGTATGCGATACGGAGCAACCGATGAACTGGGTTACTTTGCCGTCGAAAACGTTTTTCATGTTCACGACATGCACGCCACAATGCTGCATCTTTTGGGAATCGAGCACGAGCGTCTGACGTACCGTTATCGAGGTCGAGATTTCCGCCTGACAGACGTGCATGGGCAGGTGGTACAGGAAATCCTGGCCTAAGCCGCGCAGCCCGACGGGTGCATCCACAGACCAGCACCCCCACTCCGTCCGTCCATGACAAGGAAACAAATCATGGAAACATCGCACCACCTACGGCTACCCGGACCATTTCAACACTGAAGTTCCAATGCCGGGACGGGTTCCAATCGCGTTGGTTCATTTCCGGGGTTCCACCGAGGTTTTCATCAGCGAGTCACGTCGTTGGCGAATGCTTTGTAGCGCATTTGAATCTCGGCTTGATCCGTATCTCCTTCATGGAACACGAACCGATACCGCAGCGTGAGACTCTCTCCAGCGGGCAACGTTAAATCACCCGTCCCAGGAGGCTTGCCTTCAAAGTTATGCACTCCGAAAGGATTGGCCGCAACGAGTCCGTAATCACGTGCATGCCACCACGTGGGATGGCGTAGATTTCGCGGATGGTCAAAGATCCCAATGCCAACCACATGTCCATCGATATCTCCCCAATAGTCAACCCATCGGGCCCGTTTCCCCCAGATCTCTTTGCCACCAATCCCCTCACTGTTCACAGCCTGGCCGGTCACGATCTCAACTCCACGTTCAGGGTCCGCCTTCAGACGCAATCGAGGATGGGTGCGGATTCCCATAGAACCTTCTTTGGTATCCCCCCAAACGACATCTCCATGAGACGCGTGAATCGTCGTTGTCCAATCAATCATACGTGTTGTCTTGTCAACAATGAACATGATCCTTCTCGTGTCGGTGCAAACAGTTTCTCCGGCAGGGTTGAGCCAACTGTTGGCCGTCTTGATGGTTCCCCGACAAGAGCCGCTGCTGGTTTCGATCAGTTTGTCCTGTACGATGCGGCCTGCACCATCCTTGATGGACCAGAAATCGACCCCGTTTACCTGACCGTGCGTGAACCACAAGGATTGATGATGGGGGTGATCTTCAGCTTCTCCCACTCCGTCTTCCCGCATCGGATAGTTCCGTGTCATTCCGATTCCATACGGACCAATAACCGGATAAAGAATGGGCTTCGGGTGTCCTCGATAAACGTATTCCGTAAACAATTCTCCATCAGATTCCACCCGAACACGGCCATCCTGCAAATGGAGTACCACCTCAGAACGAACCGTATCGACTGCTGCCAGCACCAACATAAATACACTGACATGGATAATGAACTTCACTTGGCTCGGTAGGAATTTTCGGAACGAGTTCATTAGGATGCGCCTTTCATCTAGCAGAAAACAGGGACCCAAATGGGATAATGTTATTCTAATCATTCTATCCGAATCCCGGACCGTGTGGACCACGTTCCTTACAGAGCAGGGCCACGGGCCCCAAATAGCAACTGGCTGCCACCCTCAAGGACAACATAGCAATTCATCGCTGCGGATACAGCCCGCCAAAAGACAACGCAAGAAGTTCTGGCACTGCCGACCGTAAACCCTCCGGGTCCTTCTTCAATTTGCCGACGAATATCTTCAAGACCGTTGACTGACAGCCATCTTCCAAGTAACCTCGCTTCAAGAATCAATGACGTAACACCAACCATTATTCCGTGGTTGACTTTGCTGCAAGCGGGAAGGACGAAGATGAATTTCCTGAGTCAACTTACCGGTTCTTTCGCCCAACCGGCCGCGGAAAATCCAACGGTTGCCATGATCGAGTCGGCTTATCGAAATCACGGTCTCGATTGGCGATACATTAATTGTGAAGTCGGACCGTTGGAACTGGGGGACGCAGTGAGAGGTGCCCGAGCCATGGGTTGGGCCGGCTTCAACTGCAGCTTACCGCACAAGGTGGCGGTCATCGAACATCTGGACGGCCTGGGGAAGTCGTCCTCGATTATCGGTGCCGTCAATTGCGCCGTACGTCGTGACGGAAAGCTGATCGGCGAAAACACCGATGGAAAAGGATTTGTCGAATCTCTCCAGGAAAAGGTCGATCCTGCAGGCAAGACGATGGTCATGTTCGGAGCAGGTGGTGCGGCGCGAGCGATCGGTGTAGAAACGGCGTTAGCCGGAGTCCAAAAGATCACCGTCGTCAATCGAAGTGAAAATCGAGGACAAGAATTGGTCCATCTGCTCAATGAGAGGACTCCTGCCCAAGCCGAACTGGTGATCTGGGAAGACTGTTACTGTGTCCCGCAAGAGACCAATATCGTCATTAACGCAACTTCAATCGGTCTCTACCCAAATGTTGACGCACGACTTGACTTGGATGTGAATTCGCTGTCTGCTCCGATGATTGTTGCAGATGTGATTCCGAATCCACCCCGTACCCGATTGATCCGGGATGCGGCTGCCCGAGACTGTACGGTGATCGACGGTATTGGAATGCTGGTCAACCAAGGTGTCATCAGTATCAAGTACTGGACAGGTATCGATGCCGATCCACAGATCATGCGGTCGACCATCGAGGAAGTGCTTGGTATTTAAAACCCAAGAAACCGTTTCGCATCACGCCTTGATCCCTGCCTTCACCCGACACAATCCGTGACATGGTTGATTACCCGCTTGTTTTTCGTCTCCGACAACAACACTCGGCGCCCCCGATCGAGAATGTACCCGAGGAAGTCGAGAATCAACTTTCTCAACTTACCCTGGGAAACAAAATCCAACCTGGACAATCCGTGGCAATTGGCGTGGGAAGCCGCGGCATTGCCAACCTACAGTTTATTGTCAGGGCAATCGTTGCGCATCTAAAACGCCTGGAGGCACAGCCCTTTATTGTTCCTGCCATGGGTAGTCACGGAGGAGGCACTGCCGAAGGACAACAGGAAATCCTTGAGTCCTACGGAGTTACGGAATCATTTTGCGGCTGTCCGATCCGTGCGAGCATGAAAACGGTCATCGTGTGCCAGGTTACCGAGGGATTTCCAGTTCATTTCGATGCTCAGGCTTATGCTGCCGACCACGTGGTGGTGTGCAACCGAATCAAGACGCACACACAATTCGTCGGCGATGTGGAAAGCGGTTTGATGAAAATGATGCTCATCGGACTGGGCAAGCAGGAGGGTGCAAAGATCTACCACCGGGCCATTAAGGATTACAGCTTCGGACAAATTGTGCGCAGCGTCACCGCCGAAGTTCTGAAGAAGTGCTCCATTGTGGCGGGCGTAGGCATCGTTGAAAACGGCGCATGCCAGACGGCCCAAATTGAAGCCGTTTCACCGGAACAGTTGGTGGAAAGGGAACAGGTTTTATTAATCCAGGCCAAGAAATGGATGGCCCAACTTCCTTTTAATCGTGCGGACATCCTACTGATCGATGAAATCGGCAAGAACATCAGCGGAACCGGTTTTGACTTGAGTCTTGTCGGCCGCAAGCATCTGGTACACCAAGCGGCCGACGAGGAGTACCCGAAAGTAAAGATGATCGCCCTACGTGATCTGACGGAACAAAGTCACGGTAACGCTGAAGGATCTGGACTCGCCGAATTCTGCCGAACACGTCTCCTTGAGAAAAAAGATGTGCACGTCACACGCGTCAACGCGGTAACCAGTGGCCACCTCACCGGAGCGATGGTACCCCTGGATTACCCGACAGATCAGGAAATGGTGGAAGTCATGCTGGGGCAAATCGGCTTGACAGCCCCACCCGATGCCAAACTGATGTGGATTCGCAATACACGGGAGATCTCCGAAGTGGAATGTTCGGCTGCCTATCTACCCGAGGCCCGAAAACGTGATGATTTGACCATCCTCAGTGATTTGCGACCTTTAAGTTTCGATGCCAGCGGAAACCTGTCGGATCAGCACATGAATGCAACCACGTGAACGGCCGTGCTGCGCAAAATCCACGTTGAAACAGTTCGCCAAACGGTGTCAACAAGACCGGCCGTGGATTTCTACCCGGATGGGTCCTTGTCAAACTACCACACCCTATTGGACACTTTCAGCCAATACCGAAAGCTCTTCGAGACGGGACAGATAGAGGTCGGATTTACCTTTGCGCTCGGCAATGGTGAGCAGTTGCCTGCCATCGGGATGCCAGACAGCAAAGTCATCGCGTTCAGGGTGTCTCGTCACGCGACGCAGGTCGCTGCCGTCAGCCTGGATCACATAGATCTCGTAGTTTCCGTCACGTGAACTCGTAAAGGCAATGCGTTTTCCACAAGGCGACCAGGAAGCATGGAAATCACTCGTGGGGCTATTGGTCAGGCGGTCAACGTGACGGCCATCGACATCCATCAAGTGCAAATCAAAAGCTCCTTCGCGACTGGAACTGAAAACCACCCGCCTGCCATCCGGTGACACGGCAGGCCAAGCGTTCACTCCCCCCGATTCAGTAAGATGTTGCAGATCCCGACCCTGCAGATTCACTGAAGCAATCTGCTGCCCGCGCGAACCGTTCAGCGTAAAAATAATACGGTCGTTGTTGGGAACGAATCGCGGTGTACGCGTGGTACTCCGTGAAGTTCCCGGTGGGGCAAAGGCAATCTCTGTTTGGAGACTGGTATCGATAATGACGAGTGAAAGCTGCCGGTCATGACCTGATCTTGAATAGCACAAATGGCGACCGTCACCCGAATAGTCGGGATCGAATTGGGACGCCATCCCGGCAGGCAGCACCAGTTCACGCGAACCGTCGGACAGGTTTAATTTCGTAAGCACAACACGCTGCGGGCGATGGTGGACAGAGTAGACGACGGCTCGCCCTCCGTTGGTGAACACGGGAGAAAATTTCAACTGGCCATCATCTGTAAGACGCCGCACATCCTCAGCAAAGACTTCTCGGACGTCGCACCAACCTTGGAGCAGAAAAATTGCCGTAACGCAAAACAAACGCAAAAGAAAGAACATCCGAAAACGCCTGCCACGCGCGTCCTGCCCATCCTGCACCTCGTGGAGACGTGTTCTGCTGCGGATTTCATGCCCTCCCTGCCGTTCACATCTTACTGTACGC
The DNA here is from genome assembly GCA_963578105.1 of Planctomycetota bacterium. GTDB lineage: Bacteria > Planctomycetota > Planctomycetia > Pirellulales > Pirellulaceae. The sequence goes on along the minus strand of CAUZBP010000055.1, from coordinate 24,143 downwards.
ATCATGCAACTCGCGTCATGGTTACAACCTCAGCCCGCAAACTTCTTCTCCCGGCCAGGAACTACAACAGGTCCTCAATCACCCTTCCATCTTGCAACACGTTCATTTCCGCTCGTGCCTGTTGGCCCATACCGGCCAGATGCATCATCGTGGTACCAACCATTTCGGGTGTGACAGGATCGGTCACCGGGTGCTCACCACGTAGATCACTTGCTCCAACGACACGACCGGGCTGGACACCACCACCAGCCCAGACAGAAAAGTAGCAGTGTGGCCAATGATCACGCGATCCTATGTTGTTGATTCGTGGAGTTCGACCAAATTCTCCCATCGCTACCACCAGGGTTGTTTCTAACAACGCGCGCTGCTGCAGGTCGTCCAGCAAAACCGACAGGACACGGTCGAGCAACGGTCCATGCCAGTCGGCTAATAAGCCGAAATTGTCCGAATGCGTATCCCAACCGTAGTCCGCCTTCGGGAACAGGACCTCCACGAACTGACTCCAATTAACTTGCACGTAAGGCACACCCGCCTCAACCAGACGACGCCCCAACAGACAGCTTTGGCCGAACGACGTGCTCCCGTAAGCAGTCCGTGTCTCCTCGGTCTCAACCGACAGATCCAGCGCTGCTTCTTTTCCGATCGAGGTCAAAAGCCTGTAGGCCTGTTGTTGTAAAGAACCCCACTTCTCAACATCGCTTAAATCCAAACGCCGTTGCAGGTGATCCAGTTCCTTCAACACCAAGCGCCGGTCGGCAAGCCGTGCGGGACTGATACCCTCCAACAGGTTCAACTCCGGAATAGAAACGTCCCCATCGGCGTTGCAATTGAATCGAAACGGATCGTATCGTTTTCCCCACGCTCCCCCCCCCTGCCCGATCATGGGTCCGTCAAGATCTCCGATCGGCCCGGGGGCAAGCGAAATGAAACTCGGTAGATCCCCGTCACCCCGATGCCGCGCCAGAATCGATCCGAAACTCGGCTGATATCCCTCCGCTTTCCCACCCGGCTCCCCACCGTCGGTGGACACGTAGCCAGACAAAGCAATCGACCCGGCCTGGCGATGGCCACCATGATGATTGATGTTGCTCCTGATGACCGAAAACTTGTCGCTGCGGGCAGCCAGCTGGGGAAGCAGTTCTGAAAACTGCACCCCGGGAGTTCGTGTGGCAATCGCACCAAACGGCCCCCGAAATCGGTCCGGAGCCGCGGGCTTGGGATCAAACAGATCCAGGTGGCTCGGCCCGCCGTTGAGCCAAATCAGAAGGACGGATTTTGCTCGCGGCGCCGACGCTGCACCACGGGTCACAACCGGTCCCAACAATCCGGTCACCCAGGGCAACGCTGCACCGGCACTCAGCAAGCAACGACGCGTGACACCGCCGCAATCACGAGCTGCAAATCCGCCGATGTTTAGCATTTTCCCACCAAGTTTTAAAGCTTCACCGCCCCTTGCAGGGATGCAGGCACTTCAATGGTCAGGACTCGACGTCTTTATCCTAGCTTGGTAGGTATTGCCGTTCAATAGACAGATTTCCGAAGTTGCAATTCGAAGAAGACAAAATTGATCCGTCCGGCCAGACATCGTCTCTCAGCCCATCTGGAGGATTGCCTGAAAATCTCAGAGAAACAGAAACCGGCTTGCAAAGCACATCTCCAACCAGGGCTTATATCTACGAGCCGCAACTAGTCAGAACGGTGGTTTGAAAATTTCTCCATCGGTGAGTTGCCACGAATGGAGAAGTGGAATTATACCGCTGCTGATAAATCCACTCATTCGCCACGTAGCGTTGAAGTGCGACCGAGGAGTAGGCGCTCAAACGGACATCTGCAGGCGTCTGTCTGTGGCGTTGCGACGTCAACAAACCTTTAAGGGACCAGACCGTAGCGTTTCGGATTCATTCCCATCCACGTCATTTTTCTGAGAGGGAACGTTTCAGGATCATCGTGTGCAGCAAAACAGTCTGATTTGTCCCACCCGGAAAACGGTCCATTTTTATTTGCAATGACCGCGGAGTCAAAAGATTCAGCTCAACGGGCTGCCCGTTTTGCCCTACTCCAGTAGCAATTGCTTTTCTCCTACTCAGGCCGACATATTCATACGTACCATGGGAAAGAAATCCATTGACATTGGTGTGCAGCGCACCACTTTTATCGATGTCCAATCGTACGTTCCGAGACTCCCAACGCCCCATAAGTGGCGACCGGTTGAACACAACATCACCGCAGCCTGTAAGCAGAAGAGTCAACACCCATGAACCAATCAACCGGCAGGCAACCTGGTGGGAACGAAATCCAAACATATTCTGAAACCTGATAACATCGAAGGAATCGGAGGAGAAAATGTCATGCCGCACCAGCGATCCGTCATCCATCACCTCTTCTTCTACGGTAACTGGTTGTAAAGCCAAGGTCCAGTAAAACCCGGTTTTCTCATCATTCGTCGAGGCACGAGGTGAAAGAAACCCAGTCCTTGTCACATGCTTCTCTTCGGGGTGCTGCCTGAAATTTTACATGTCGACGCCACCCGAATCCAAACCGTCGCAATGAAACAAAACATTCAGTTAAATGACAGGCCAGATCGTTGAAAATTCAGCAGGTGGATCCACGACGTCCGGTCAGGCCAGGGGGTGCCTGAAATACAACCGGGAGCAAACACTCGTGGTGCCATTTTTTTGCGATTTTAAGCGCGGTTTGGTAACACCGCTGGTCTCTCGGGCAGGTGCCCGGGGAAAAACACGTCCGCTGTCACCAGACACTTCCATGCCGAAGTGCCATTTTCGTCACTCCAAACAGCTCACAGTTGCTTGCGGCGGACGGGCCTATCCTCTGGCGATCAGCTGTGTTAAATCTGTTGAAGACAGCAAGACTATGCGATACCGATTCGTGTACAATAACGTTGTACCGGGGTGGACGACTCTCCTTATTGCGGGTTCTGAGGTTTCTCATGGTCCCACGGACCTCACTTCTACTGTGGTTGATTGTCGTAAGCCTTTGCCTCTTGTTAGTCGCTCAAACAGGTTTTGCCAGCGAACTACCGACCAAGGGGATTCTGTTGTGGCTCAACGCCAGTGATCTCGATGGCGATGACAGTCCTGATCACCATCTTTCCAACGGTTCACCGGTGACGCGGTGGTTCGATAAGAGTGGCAACGGAAACCATGTCGAACAGCCCCACCCGGATCACCAGCCAACCTTGGAAAAAGGTCAACTTGGCGGTCAGCCAGTGGTCCGATTCCATGGCGATGATCTGCTCGTGCGTGCCAGATTCGACTCATTCGCTTTCCGCGACCAACCGCTGCACGTGATTGCAGTTATGAAAGCACGTGAGATCTTGTCGCACCCGTCTCCCAGACTCATCGAATTTCAACCCGTCGACGGCGATCTTTCCCAACCAAAAACTGTCAAACAACATGGATTCTGGATTGGCTCTCAAGGGGACGGGCGCATGCACCTTGGAACGCATTATGGCGACGAGGGGGGAGCTTTATCTGTTGCCTGGGACGCCACACCGCATGTCGTGGAGGTCATCTACGGGGGAGCCCAGCATTGGGTGCACTACCTCGATGGTCAGCGGGACGGAGCGGGACTGTTCGGGGACCGCGACTTTCATGGGTTCACCAAAGATGTACGGTTGGCAATTGGCCAGCAGTACGGTTCGGCGGATTCCAAGTCGTACTTTCAAGGCGACCTGGCCGAGATGCTCGTCTATGACCGCATGTTGTCACCGGAAGAACAAAATACCTTAAAGAGCTACTTCAGCCGGACCTACCCTCTCGACCTGACAATTGAACCGGTGCCACATTTCGAACGCGATGTTCTACCGATTCTGGCCCAACATTGCCACGCTTGCCACGGTGGCGACAGGTTGGAGTCCGGGGTCGACTTGCGCACCCTATCTGCCATGCTGCGCGGTGGAAATGGCGGCCCTGTCATCTCTCCGGGGCATCCTGAATTCAGTGAATTACTTGATCAACTCAACGAAGGAAAAATGCCACCCGACGGCCATGCCCCGGTTCATCCCGACAAAATTGCGATTTTGAGAAACTGGATTGCCGCGGGGACTCCGGCTGATGAAAAGGTTCCGGCAACCACTGGACATGATCTAGTCACTGAAGAAGATCGACAGTTCTGGGCCTATCAGCCTTTGGCTCCCGACGCTGTTCCCCGGATCCGATCGAATCAAATCTCCACCCCCGTCGACGCCTTCCTGCTGCAAAAATTGAATCCCCTGGGTTTGTCCTTCACTGAAACCGCCGATCGAATCACATTGATTCGGCGCGCATCTTTTGATCTGACAGGTCTGCCGCCCGCTCCCGATGAAGTGGCCGCTTTTCTGGCAGACAAAGACCCTGACGCGTTTGAACGACTCCTCGATCGTTTGTTATCCTCCGTTCACTTCGGCGAACGTTGGGGGCGATGTTGGCTCGACTGGTCCGGTTACGTCGATGTACACGGAAAAGACAATGATTTTGTAATCATCAAACCCCTGGAAAGTCGTTGGCGATATCGTGACTACGTTATCCGCTCGTTCAATCAAGATAAACCTTTCCATCGTTTTGTGCTGGAACAGCTAGCCGGCGACGAACTGGTCGATTGGCGCAACGTGGAGCACTTCACACCCGAAACCGTTGAACTTCTGACGGCCACGGGCTTTTTGCTGTGCGGCCCTGATGACACGTCTCAAAATGAACTGAACACGCCGGATATCCGGCACCACGTGTTGCAGAGCACTTCCCAGATTGTAGCCAACAACCTGTTTGCTTTGACATTACAGTGCGCCAAGTGCCATGACCACAAATACGAAGCCATTCCCCAAGTTGATTACTACCGCTGGCAGGCAAATTTTTCTCCCGTATTCAATCCACAGCGCTGGGTGACAACCAAAGAACATGCCATCCCGGATGTGTCCAGGACTGAACGGCAAGCCATCGACAAACACAATTCGGAGATCGACCAGCGCATTGCCGAGTTCACGCGACAATGCGAAGAACTTCGTGCCCCGCATCGGCAGCGTTTGTTGGAAGCACAGTTGGCAACGATTCCGCAACCGATTCGCGTCGATGTAAAAATCTCCGCCGAGACACTCGCAGAAAATCGCACCAAGATTCAAAAGTACTTGGTGGAAAAATTCCAACGCCAAATCACAGTCACGCCCGAGGCAATCGAGAAAACGCTCCCTGCTGAAGATCGAAAACGGATCTCCGCCACCGAACACGTCGGCGCTCAACTGAACGCACAAAAGCAGAGTTACGGGACCATCCAGGTCGCCGTGGAACAGAGCCCACCCTCGCCAACGTACGTGCTCCGGCGTGGAGAGACGACGAAACCCGGCGTCGAAGTGCAACCGGGGTTGCTGTCGATTGTGTCTACCGAAACGGAGCCGACGACCGGAAAGCCCCAAGGGGCAACCAGCGGTCGTCGCCTGGCCATGGCCCAACAGATCACCAAGCCGGGGTCAATCGCCACCGCGTTGGTGACCCGCGTCTACGTCAATCGACTCTGGCAGGAACTGTTCGGCACCGGCATCGTCAGCACCAGCGACAATTTTGGTGTTTCGGGAGCCCGGCCAAGTCATCCCGAGTTACTGGACTGGTTGGCAACCGAGTTTGTACGTGGAGGCTGGAAAACGAAACCGTTGCTCAAGCGGATCATGATGTCCAGCGCGTATCAACAGAGATCCGGCCGAGAAAACGTTTCCCTTGCTGAAAAATCCAATCCAGCCAACACCCTGTTGTGGCAGACTCGACTGCGTCGCATTACCTCCGAAATGGTTCGAGATCGAATCCTGGCCACCAGTGGACAGCTTAATCGCAGCATCGGGGGATCCCCGGTGCCTTTGATGGCCCGTCCTGACGGCAAGATTATTGTCGACATGAAGGCACTGCCCACACCGTCGTCACATCTGCGACGCAGTATGTACATTCTCAATCGACGGAATTACCACCTTTCGATGCTCGCGACATTTGATCAACCCATGTTGGTCACCAACTGCACGCTCCGCAAACCTGCCGCAATCGTCACCCAGGCACTGACCATGCTCAACGACGAGTTCGTACTCACGCAGGCCAGCACTTTCGCCAGTCGGGTGATGCGTGAAACGACTGACCCAACTCCCGCCGGTCACGTGCGTAAAGCCTATCACATCGCCCTCAACCGAACTCCTTCCAGTACAGAAATCGACTGGTGCGTTGCTCTGCACCAGCGCCATGCCGAGCGTTACAGGCAGTCGGCTATCACTGCCGCCCAGGCTGACCAGAAAGCTCTGACACATCTGTGTCACATGCTATTCAATACGAACGAGTTCCTCTACCTTCCCTAGCGAAAGCAAGTCATGCAGCTGACATCTCAAATTTCACGTCGTCAGATGTTGCAAATGAGTGGACTGGGAATCGGTACACTGGCCCTACCGTTCCTGCAAGACACAACGCGGGCTGATGGGAACACGGTTTACAATGACCTGCAGGCACGTCCGTCGCATTTTCCGGCCAGGGCCAAATCCGTGATCATGTTGATGCAGAATGGCGGTCCCGGCCAGATGGATTTATTCGATGAAAAACCGGAACTGAACAAACATGAAGGAAAAATCCATTCGGAAAAAGTGGAAATGTTTCAACCCGGCAGTGAATTCAACACGCTGCTAGGATCGCCTTTTAAATTCAAAGACTACGGCAGGTCCGGTATGCGAATGGCGGAGATCCTGCCGCACATTGGCAGCCTGGCGGACGACCTGTGCCTTGTCCGGTCGATGTACAACTATCACAACAATCACACGGAATCTCTGGTGGCGTTTAACACGGGTAAAATATTTCCCGGCCGACCCTCTCTCGGATCGTGGATCACCTACGCCCTGGGAAGTGAGAATCACAACCTTCCCGTGTACATTGTTTTGCGCGATCCGGCCGGTTACAACACGAGTGCCACGCTGTTGTGGCAAAACAGCTGGCTCCCCGCGATGTACCGCGGCACCGAAATCAGTACCGCCGGAACTCCCATTCTAAATCTCAATCCGGCCACACCATCCCCACCTGAAATCCAAGCCGACAACCTGGACCTGCTGAAAAAACTGAACCGGGCGCATCAAACCGCCTATCCCAAAGAGCCCGGACTCGAAGCCCGCATTCAAAATTATGAGTTGGCCGCTCGCATGCAACTTGCCGCAGGCGAGGTGCTCGACATCAAGAATGAAACCCAGGCGACTCGCGACGCCTATGGCCTGGAGAGTCCCACAACCAGGGGCTATGGACTACGCTGCCTGATGGCTCGGCGTTTGGTGGAAGCGGGAGTGCGCTTTGTGCAAGTATTCCCGGACGTCATCAATGGCGGCACTCAGGTCTGGGATTCGCACGGAAATGTAAAGACGCAAAACGAAACCTGCTTTGCTTTTGCCGACCAACCGACTGCAGCGCTGATCTCCGATCTGAAACAGCGCGGACTGCTTGACGAAACCATTGTCATCTGGAGCGGTGAGTTCGGTCGGCTCCCGGTGTCCCAAAACGGGTCAGGGCGTGACCACAATCGTAACGCTTTCAGCCTGCTGCTTGCTGGCGGTGGATTCAAAGCGGGTCACGTCCATGGCACCACTGACGAAGTTGGTTATCGAGCGGTGGAAGGCAGGGTCAGCGTTAACGACCTGCATGCGACGCTGCTGCATCAGCTTGGACTCGACCATAACAAACTGACCTTTGTCCATCACGGCCGGCCCGAAACGCTGACCGATTCAGTCGTCACCAATGCGCGTGTCGTGACCGACCTGATGGCCTGAAGTTGAACGTTCAGTCCCGGCGAGTGGGAGTAGCACATGCGAGTAGCCATCGGTGGCATCAGCCACGAGACCAGCACGTTTACCACCGTGCCGACAACGCGAGAAAGCTTCGTAGAACGCAGCGGATTTCTGAGGGGCCAGGAGATGCTGGAAAAGTTCCGTGGTGTGAACACTCCCATCGGAGGATTCATCACCAGCGCCCAGGAGCACGTGTTTGAACTGGTCCCCGCCATTTTTGCCGAAGCCTGGCCGAGCGGCCCGACCCCGCGAGCAGTCTTCGACGAGATAATCAACGAGTTGCTCACGGGAATTTCCGACGCCGGTGCGATCGATGGGGTCCTGCTGGAGTTGCACGGCGCCATGGTGGCCGAGGGTATTGACGACGCGGAAGGACATATTCTCTCCGCCGTCCGAAACGTCGTGGGCCCGGACACACCGATCGTTGCGCAGCTGGATATTCATTCCAACGTGTCACAGCAGATGGTCGAGGTGGCCAACGTACTCATCGGCCGGGAAACCTACCCGGAAGTCGACATGGCAGCCCGCGGGAAGGAATGTGCCGACGTGCTGGTGAGAATTCTGCGAGAGGAGATCCGGCCGACGATGGCCCTGCACCAGATCCCCCTGGCGTGGGGAATGAATCAGATCACGGCGCACCGGCCCATGAGCGAAGCAATCGACGAATTGCACCGGATCGAGGCATTACCGGGTGTCATCTGCGCCTCGATCGCCACCTGTTTTCCCCTCGCCGACGTGCCGGACATGGGAGCCTCCGTGTACGTGGTCACGAACAACGACCCGAAGTTGGCGCAGGCCTGTGCCGATGAGTTGGGCGAGTGGATCTTTGCCCGCCGGGCGGACTGGCACAAACCGATGCCCTCCACCCGTGAGGCGCTACAGGAGTCGCGGGTCGCCGGACGCTTTCCGGTGATCTTCGCCGACCGTTGCGATAACACCGGAGGTGGTTCCCCGGGAGACAGTACCGGCATGCTCCAGACCTTCCTCGACGAAGGGCTGGACCGGGCCTGCATACTCTATATCGTGGATCACGAGACCATCGCCCAATGTCGGGCGGCCGGGGTGGGCGCGACCCTTGAGCTGAAAGTGGGGGGCAAGTCTTCGCCCCTGCAGGGAAAGCCCTGCCGCATGCGGGCCGAGGTCGTCGCACTGGGGGACGGCCACTTTCGTTACAATGGCCCCATGTACGAGGGAGCCGAGGGGCACATGGGGCTCTCCGCTCACATCCGGCAGGATGGCATTCACGTCCTCCTGGTGAGCGAGCGCGAGCAACCTTTCGACACGGCCTTTGCCAGAACCCTGGGCCTGGACCCCCGTCAGATGCAATACATCGGCTTAAAATCATCCGGCCATTTTCGCGCGGGATTCGAAGCATGGGCAGGAGCCATCTACGAGGTGACCGAACCGAGTGTCCACCATCCGGCCGATGCCAAACTGGCGTTCAAACGCCTGGGACGGAAGGTGTATCCTTTCGATGACCTGTAGGGCGCAACTGAACGCCCGGCCCTTCGCCATCCAGCTTGCTGCCCTTTTTCAAAGCCCCCAACTGCCGGCGACCTGTCGAGTGACCCGGGCAAGCTCCTCCGGCGTTTCACCCTGCCGCCCGTTGGCCACCTCGAACGTCCAAAAGCCCTCGTAACTCACATCTTCAAGTGCCTGACGAATGTCAGCCCAGTGCAATCCACCGTGCGTCGGCGGCCAGTGATCGTCGTTGGGATGCTCCCCGTCAACGTCTTGCAAATGGGTGCCCCGTAGCCGTGCGCCAGCCGCGCGGATCTCGACAGCCGGATCTCGACCGATGGTCCACGCATGGCCCGTGTCGATGACCAGTCCTACCTGCTGCTCGGGATACTCATCGACGAGGGGCCGCAGTTCCTCCAGTGTCAACAGAGGATAGTGGCAATGGTAGGGCAGGTTCTCCAGCAGCATGCAGACACCTGCCTCGCGCGCCACGGGAACCAGGTCATCGAGTGAGTGGCGCACCGCGCTTCTCATGCGATCAGGAAGTGACGCGTCTTCCGCAGCAGGCACAAAGATGGGATTCGGAATCGGGTGGATGACGATGCCATCGGCTTCGATAGCACCGGCAAAACGAACGTAACGGGCCAGGACCTCGACGACCTCGCGACGCCACTCTTCTTCGGGCGCTCCCAGCACATTGCGCGTCAGCGGTGCGTGGACCGTACGGCACAGAAGTTCCCTGGAATCCAACCGCTCGCGGAACTCGATCAGCGCCTGACCCTCTGGCGGCTGATCGAGATGTGGCGCCTGACCCACGATCTCGGTTCCCTTAAACCCTGCGGCTGCCACGGCGTCGAGGGCAGCTTCGATGTCGCGGTCGGTGAAGCCGACCGTACTGTAGTTCACCTGTTTCATGTGCAGTCTCCCCGAAAACGTTCGTCAATCAGCACCACTGCTGCCAGTTCTCGGTTTTGCAGCGGATCATTGATCTGGTTTTTCTCCGACAACCCGGCCAACCCGCCAGCGCCAAAATACGGTGGAGCACAGCACCTACCGCAAAGGATTCTCGAACCAGACGACATTGTTGCTTTCCATACCGGCGACCAGCAAATCAAGATCGTTGTCACCGTCCATGTCCGAGGCGCGAATATCATAACCCGTTTGATTCCGCCCGATCACGTGGGTCGTGAAATTTCCCCGGCCGTCATTTTCAAACCACACGGCCTGCCAGTCTTCTACGGATCTCCACGCTCCGGCACAGGTGGCGGCGTCCATGTCACCGTCCTGGTCGAGATCGGCGATGGTGAGGCAGTGCGCACCGGCCACCGTGTCGCTCATTTCATGGGGCTGCCAGTCGGGCGCTTCAAACCACACCACGCCCTGTCCATGGCCGCGAGAGGCCATGAAATCGACCCGTCCGTCTCCGTTCACTTCGACCGGGTGGATGTTGGTCGCTCCCACCTGATTTCCGGCGATCTCATGCTTGCTCCAGACCTTGCGCGGATCAGCGGGAGCCTCCCACCAGGCAAACCAGTTGCCTGTCTTGGCGGCACTGGCGGCATCCGCGCGGCCATCACCGTTCACATCGCCCAAACCCAGATAATGCGAGAGACCGGGGGCGTCACGATCGGCAAAGACATAGCGGTCCCAACGCTTTGCCAGGCGAGGATTTTCCGGCACCTGAAACCAGGCCAGCGATTCGGGAAAACGCCCTTCAGGGAGAGCACTGGTGGCCAACAAGTCGGGCTTGTCATCCCCGTCGACGTCTCCGACAAGCAGACCATGAATGCCATTCACCTGGTCATCCACCAAATGAATCGGCCATGTTTCCGTGAGCGGACTGTCCGGACATTCAAACCAGACAATCAGCCCGGGACTGTAGCGGGTGGCCAAATAGTCGACATCCCCGTCTTGGTCCACGTCCATCACTTCGCTGTGCAGAAAGTCGTGATCGGGGTCTTCCGCCAGAAGAAGTTCTTTCCAGTCCGGCGCAACAAACAACCGCGTCTTTCTGTCGCAATTGGTAATGATGTCCTGCTTGCCGTCACCTGTGAAGTCGGCGGCGACCGCCGTCATCGGCGGGGCCTCCGTCGGAATCGAGTGCTTCTTCCAGCCAGTCGCAATGGGAGACCCCTGGTTGACCACTTCGGTTTCCTGGGCGCAAGCCAAAGCGCCAGTCACTAGAAGTAGCCCACCTAGCACACAAGTCGTGACGACTACCCGGTATCCCGTTTTTCGACTTAACACATCCACCAACGCGTCCTCCATTCATGGAGAATCCTGGCAAGAGAAAAGAACCCCGCCAGTGTACCAACTCACAGCGATTCGGTAACCGGGACTCGTGCACCACAAAACGCCTGGGACGAGCAGAGGTCATGCAGCAAAACACTTTGTTGCCGCTGGATTGCTTTCTGAACCGGCCGGGGTCAAGTTGACCACGTTTGACCGTCGTCCGTCATACTGAACACTGCCGGCGTACCGCGATCCAGACTGCAAAACATTGCGCACGGAACAGCACATCTTGAAAACACCGCGCCCCACATGACAGGCTCTAGTTTTTCAACCACCAGCTCCTGTCCCAGGGATGCGCGAGCGTGGGCTGGTTGGCATAGCGTTTCATTTTGATCACCAGTCTCTGCCCCGTCCCGGGTTCAAGACGGACCGGGAAGAATGCATCGTTCACGACCATGTTCTGACCATTCGCCTGGACGCTCACGCATTGATGCTCGCCGTAGGCCCCTCCCTGCACGATGACCGTGCGAGGTTCAATCTGGTTAACGTTCACCAACGTAAGCGTCGTTTCATCGTCCGTTAATTTTTCCACCAGCGCCGCCACGCCCTCGGGAACACCTGCGCGGCGCCCGTCGGGATCGAAATAACGCAGACGACAATGCAGCAATGCACCGGGGAAGACCCGGTGCAGTCCACCCAGCATCAGGTTCACGAGATTGCGCACCGTTGCAGGGTTATAGTCCATGGGGTCGTCCGAAAGGCGCGTATCGCGCGTGGTCCTGTCGGCCCGCATGGCCTCAATTTTCTTCCGGATGGTCTCAAAGTCCTTTGCCAGTGCCGCTTCCGGGTAGCCCGGGCTCTTGCCTTCCAGATAAGCCAACCAGCCGGTCAGGGGCAGACGTTTCAGGTCGTCCCGGTTCATCGACCAGTAGTAGATGGGCAGCATGCCGCTGGTGTATTTATTCGGGCCATAGGCATACCAGCCATCATCACCGTACATACTGGGATATTGCATCTGCCCATCAATCACTTTTCCGTGGGCGTTGATGGCGTCAATCTGCCGGCGCCAGACGTCGATGTACTTCTGATCGCCGGTCAGCATCAGGGCATTGGCGAATCCTCCCAGACCAATGGAATGGGTGTTCCGGTTTGTCAGCGCCCCGGATTGAGGGACGACAACGGTAAACCCCCAGCCATAGACACTGCCCCACCACTTACCATCCTCGCCGCCAATCTTGCCGTCCAGTCCGATCTTCGTCGGGATGATTCCACCGTTGGCAATCGTGCGTTGACGCCAGGCGTCAACATACTCGAGCACCCAATCACGGTACTTTTTTTCGTGCGAGAGCATGTAGGCGTTCACCCCAAGGGTCGTGGCGCTCATATTCTGAGGATGATCGCCAACAATGTCGTTATAGTCCTTGAAATGCTCGACCATCATCGCGTAGTTATCCTCACCGTGCAGGGGACGAAAGCGGCCCTCAATTTCAATTGGATCCCCGGCCCAATCCAGTCCCGTCGCGGGTCGCATCAGCGGTCCGCGGCTTCCGTTAAACATGCTGCGGATGATTTTGTGTTTGGGATCGTAGTTAGGCGCGCGGCTGTCCTCCCCGGTGTAGAAACTCGCAAACCGCCGCACCCGCTGTTGGAACAGGTGCGTCTTGGGGTCTGACAATCCCATCAGATTGAACACCGTCAACCCTTCCCCGTTGTGCACCCAATCGAACATGACGGGAAATTCTTTGTAATACATGCCGTCACGGGCAAAGGGTACGTCCACGGTTTTCGCATCGGTGAACTGGTGCAAGTGCCCCTCCCAGGCTTTGTCGATCATCTCTGTGATCACATCCGGCGCACCCAGTGCGTGTAGCACCGGCCAATCATTGATGTTTTCAATGGCATCGTCCGGACCGTCGTCGCCACCCCAACGCTCCACGCATTCCAGGTAGCCGCGTTTATCGAAGTACCGCTCGAAAAACTCGAGACAGGCTGTCGTACTTGCATCCAGCAGTTCACGCTCCATCAAGGCCCACGCCGGTGGAGTCATGGGAGTGTCCACGTGAATCGTGTCCGGGGCACCTTCAGCCCCTGAAGTCGTCAGCAGTGAAAGCAGGGCAAGGCTGGTCACGCAAAGTGAGAATCGGCTCGTCATGTTGTCTCCTCATGTGGTCTTCTACGACAGGTCCGCTGGAACAACGCTCTCCAATTATTGCCGACGTTACAGGCATTGGGTAGCCAATTGCAATGGATTGTCGGCTGGCAATTCCGGCAAAAATGGATGTGTCAAGAAAAATGATTCTGCCTGATCGGGCATGGCCTCCCAATTACCCTCTCTGAATGCGAGTGAAGACAACGAAGAGAAGCTTGAGGCGAGTAGAAATCTGACCGGGACAGAATCACAAAGTCCCCTTGAAGCGGTAGAAAAGACCAGCTTTTCAACAGACCGTCCTGCAAAATTCGGGAGACCAAGCCGGCTGAAGATCCGCCCGCCCCAGCCGGTCGAGATTCAACTCGACGGCCGCTTCCGCCGGGCGGCGAGTGCGAGTGTTGCCAGACCCAACATCCCAAGCGCGATCGAAGTTGGCTCAGGTACGGCCTGGTTCGGCCCGTAACCGGTCGGACGAAAATTGCTGGCCAGAAAATTGTAATCGCTCAGATCGATGTCACCGTCTCCGTCGAAATTTCCGTCCTGCCAGAGGTAAGGTCCATTGGTGCCGCTGGGATTAAAAAGACTGATCAACACATTGTAATCCATCAGACCGATATCCCTCGTCGCAGGAAACTGGCTGTTCAAGCCATACGTATCACCTCTCAGGTAGGGCGAGAGGTAACCGTTTTCGATTGCAGCAAGTTCAAGCCACAAGTCGACGTCCTGACTGTCAACGACTTCGTCGCTATTCAGGTCATATTCCTCCAACTCTGATGCAGAAACTCCGTTGACGAGGTCATAGCCGGTTTCCGTATACATTTTGTTGATGTCAGCCAGGTTGCAGACGGAATCCGCATTAAAGTGGCAGATTTTTTCTTGTGGTCCGGCCGTATAAACCTGGATTTCGACCAACTGGTTGATCGCCACGTTCGTCACATTCTCGATGGTCCCGTCGGGCCAGAAGATTTCCAGGTCCACCTTGCTGCCACTGTAATTGCCCAGACCGAAGTGTAGTGTCTGATCGTTCGACATACCTTCCAGGCCGGTATTGCCCTCGACCTGCCGCGTGACTTTTCCCAGGCCCGGCACATCAATGCTCACCTGGGCACCAATAGCAGCTTGATTGATCAATCCGTTTTCGCCCTGCCCGCCTAGAAGCTTGACCTTGAGATAGTCATGGTTCGACCAGTTGGCCGTACCAGGATTTCTCATGAGTTTGCCGGCGGTAGCCAGGTCCAGAAACCCGTCGTTGTCGTAATCAGCCCAGCCTTGCTGCACACAGCAGCCCAGGTTATTCAAGCCGTAGTCAACCTGGCTGAACGTCCAGTCGCCGTTGTTACGATAGAGTTTCGTCTGACCGGACTGGGGGTAACCACCGCTGGTCGTGATGAACAAATCCAGGTATCCGTCGTTGTCGTAATCGGCCGTCGTCGCGGCGGCAAACGGCTCTAACTGGCCGATGCCGGACAAGCCGCGGCTGATAAAACTATAACCACCGGCTGCACCCTGGTTTTCCATGAAGACGCTGCTAGGATTGCCACCATGGGCGAAATTACTGACGTAGATATCGAAATCTCCGTCATTGTCAAAGTCACCCACGGTCGAACCCTGAGTGTGCCCGCCGTTGGCGACACTGCCACCCACCCTGGTCATTCCTGTCGTGCCGTTGAAGCCGTCATTACGCCAGAGATAGTTCGCGGTGAGCCAGTAGTTCGACACGTACACATCCAGGTCCGCGTCCCGGTCGAAGTCCACGACCGTCACACCCTTGCCATACGCTTTTGACACAACACTGGAAGATTTCCAGTTCTCCGTAAAGGTGTTGCCCTCGTTGCTCATGTAGATCACGTCGTCATCCGGCGGGCCCAACCAGGGACGACACCAGCCAGAAACATAAACGTCGAGATAACCGTCGCTGTTAAAATCCCCCCAGGTGTTGCCCATACTGATCCACGGGTGGTCGGAACTGACCTGAAACTTGGCACTGTCGTCAACAAAACCGGTCCCGCCATCATTTCGGTACAGGTTCATCAATTGGCCACCGTTGCCCGTGTCCCGAACGCCAAGCAGGTCCAGCCAGCCGTCGTTGTCGTAGTCACCCAGGGACAAGTAGCCAATCTCGCCGTAGGGTGTTGTCGGGCTGAAGCTACCCGTTTGATTGTTGGTGTAAAGAGTTGTTTCGCTGAACAAGTCCGGGTAACCGTCGTTGTTCCAGTCACCCCAAGCAACCGAAGAGTTGACCGCCGGCCAGCTAATCGACGTGTTCTGGGTGAAATTCGCTGCTCGGGTGATGCTGGTTGAAGACAAAAGAAGCACGGCCACCAACCAGCCGGTCAACAAGGTGATTGTTGTACGGTGCAATGCTAATCTCATGTAATCTCTCCCTCACCACGGGATTTTTCACAAAGAACAGACGGTCGAAACCCTGATAAGGGAAAGGAATCGCTGGCACACATTTTGATTCTTTTTCTGACCGTCTCAGCAACCAGAGACTCCACAGGGCCCGGGAGTGACTGGCGATCAGGCGGATCCGTCTCCTGGCGTCTACCGCCGCATTGCTGGTCAACCGCCTGATATGATTCCAAATTTTAACAAATTATCAGATCAGACTCTACGAAAAGAAATGTCAACTTCGTCAGACAAGACCGTTTCCGGCAACCATCGACAGAACCTTCACTGGCTGTTTCGACGCCTTTTAAGAAGCAAACCCAGACCACCCAGGCAGAACAAAACCAGTGTGGTCGGTTCAGGGACCAGATCGAAACCGTTGGCCTGCAGGTTGCTGAGCACCCAGGAACCATCACTGGGACTATTGTCGGTAACAACAACGCCATCATGGGTCCAACCCGCCGGCAACGTGACATCCGCTGAACCGGAGCTGAAATCCGTGATTCCGGTCCAGTCATTGAAGGTCAACAACTGAAAGTCCCCGCCGCCCCAGAGGGTGAACGGCTCGTCTTCGATGACGAATGCCATCTGGTTGGCATGGACTAGGGTGTCGACATGGACACTCCCGCTGTCGGTGCCAGCCGCGTAGATAATGGTTGGCTGATCGGCGGCAGTGGCGGCGTACATGGTCAAACCGGAAATGTCCAGATCGAAGGTGCCTACATCCAACGTACTGCGGTTGCCCAGACTGGATTCAATCCCACCTGTGATCAGGGGATAGGTGCTGATGAAGTCACCGGCCAGCTCCAAGTGGCTGTCCTCATCGACCTGCAGACGCGATTCCACATCACTCTTGGCCGTGTAGAAGGTCTGCACATTACCACCGCCATTGAATTGCAGTCGCAGGGGTTGGAAATCGCCCTCGTAATTACCCTGATGATAGTTGCCCAACGGGTTGGGGTCATACCAGTTCCCACCGACTCGAAGTCCATGGTTGGGGTTGTTCGTGAGGTTAAAAACTCCCGTGTAGTAGGGGCCGAAGGCTCCTGGCGCATACGGGGTCGTGCTTAGAACATCCATGGTGACATCACCCAAGATGGCGAGTCCACCGTTAACATTGAGGCTCCCCGCTTCAAGATGCAGATTACCGATCGTGGCCGAGCCGCTGGCGACGATCCCCGTGGTAGCGTGTTCTGTAGAACGCCCACGCACGGTACTCGTCGGGTCCCAAGCACCTGATCCGTCATCATACAGAGTCCACCCAGCCCACGTCGGCCCCTGAACCGTCACTCCAGGACCAATCGTCGTGCCACTGAGGTTCAGCTGACCGTCACTATGGGTAAAGGTCCCACCCGGCGCACTGCTCTGGATGGTCATACCCGTCATGCTGGCAGTGGTGAAACTGCGAAAGTCGTGACCGTTGAGATCGAGGACCAGATTTGACGCTGACCCGGAGGTGTTGCTGTAGGTTCTGGTCCCCGAGGCGACGTCGACGTCTCCTCCCAGGGTGATTTGATTCACCGCGGCAGAACTCTGGCTGAAATTGAAACCACCGGTCTGACCACTTGCACCCGTGATCGTGCGGTTGCTCCCTGTGTTTCCGATGACTGCTTCCACACCGGCTGCCGGAACCCCATTGTCCCAGTTTGCCGCAGAGTTCCAATCCGTGCCTGGACCGATGTACGTTGTGGCTGCCAAGCCCGTCGATTGAATTGCAAGAAATGCAAGAACACTAAGAACGAAACCAAACGAACATCGACGCGTCATCATTAGTCATCTCCAGGCACTACAGCCCTATTACAATCACCAAAGTTGCATATCTCCCATTTTCCCTATTATCCCCCCCTGCTCTCGCGTTGTCAACGACACACGTGGTTCTTTCTCGAGTTGGTGGTCGACCGGTTATGGTGAGAACCCGGTGCCATGGAAGGATTCAATTTTGTCCGTAACAACAAGATATAAAATCACTTGTGCCACCGCGACTAAAGACCCGACCAATTCACAATGTCCTGAGTTGTGGCCTGAGGACTCGGGAGTGTCCACAATCCATTGCGTACAACCCGCCAGCGAAGACGGCGACTTGCCCCCGACTTCTTTTTTCTGCTGCCTCCTGGTACAGGCCACTCCCTCCGTCTCTGATACCCTGGTCAGAACCAAAAGCAGGAAACGACATACGTGGCGGGTGCACCTGCTTGGACCACGACTGGGTGAACCCTGAAACTTACGACGTCAACCAACCGGTTCCCATCTTTCCATTGACAGAACGGCCCGACCAAACCTCAAAAGCCTCTCACACTCGAAGGGCAATCGATGGAGTGTCTGGGGCATGTTATGATGCCGACCGCAGGTGACTGACAGGAGCATTCACCAGTCGTCTGTACCGTCAGGGTCCCTGCCGTGAAACCCGCGACTGGTTTGTTCAACACCACGGCCAGTGCTGCACCATGCTCACGAACGGACTTTCTAGTGCAGGCCTCCGGCCTGCACGCAGCCGGGACGGCCGTAC
This sequence comes from Planctomycetota bacterium, assembly GCA_963578105.1. Taxonomy (GTDB): domain Bacteria; phylum Planctomycetota; class Planctomycetia; order Pirellulales; family Pirellulaceae. The sequence continues at coordinate 5,624 of CAUZBP010000055.1, read as the reverse complement.
CAAACTGCCACCCGTATCAAGAGGTCAACATGACTCTGCACCAGGAATTCAACTTTGAGGAACTGCCTACCGGCACGAAGCAAACCTACCGGATGACCGTAAAGTTGCCAGAAGCAGCAGATCTCGTCGATCTGGTCACGATGATTTCGGGAGACCGTTCCCAGCGCGAGAGTGTTCAGAGCGAAATCGACAGCGTGTTTCAAGAAGGTACCCTCTCTGTCCCCGTCCTGGCCGTTCGCGGATCTCGTCCGGGCAAGACGCTGGTGACAACTGCCGGAATTCACGGTGATGAATACGAGGGGATGGAAGCGATTCACCGCACCTTCGAGGCGCTCGATCCATCCTCCATGAGCGGAACTTTTGTGGCGGTTCCCGTGGTGACGCTGCCCGCCTACTGGATGGCCTGTCGGGTCAATCCGCTGGACGGACGCAACATGGCCCGTGTCTTTCCCGGCTCGCCCGATGGAAGCGCGAGCGAGCGGCTCGCCGCCCGGCTCCTCGATCGTGTGATGCGTCACGCCAGCCTCTACATCGATCTGCACAGTGCCGGCCGCGGCTCTCACTGGGTAACGATGTGCGGGTTCTGCGATCACGGCAGCCAGGCGGAGACGGCTCGTTCGGCAGCCAGATGTTTTGGAGCGCCGGTCATCTGGGAGCACCCTCACGACCCGGAGGCTACCGGTCGCACGCTGAACGCGACCTGCGACTTGGGGATTCCCTCCCTCTATACCGAGGCCTTCGGTGGCGGCCATGCCCGGCCCGAAGATGTTGACTGCTACACGCGAGGTCTGGCCAACCTGTTACGCTTCCTGGAAATTACCGAGCTTCCAGCCGCGGGCCTACCGGAACCTTACAAACCTGTGGAAGTCCGTGGCATGGGCAACACCGACAGGGGACTGAACGCTTCCACCTCGGGGCTGGCCTGGTTACTGATCAAGCCGGGCGACCGTATCCGGGCGGGCCAGAAGATCGGATACCTGCGAGACCTGGAGGGGAGGATCATCGAGGAAATTCTCAGTCCTCAGGATGCGTTCGTCATCGGAGTCAGAGCCACGCCACGTGTCTTTGCCGGGGACAATCTGGCCATCCTCAGTTGAGGCAAGAACTTGTCACCGTTCGTTTCCCTTGTGGAGAGTAGGACAAAAACCATGCTGAAACCGCAGATGCACAACACGCTATTGTCTCTTTCCACAACCTTCATCGCAGACGCCCGTGTTCGCTTAGGATTACCCGAAAGCCATCTTGATCCGTCGATCAGGCCGGTGGTGCCCTTCAGTCGAATGGTGGGTACCGCGGTGACCGTCTTGCTCGAAGTGGCCGACGATGAAGCCTCTGCCGACTTGCGACCCCTGGTCGCCGCTTACGAAGCGCAATCACCGGATTCTATGTCCATCATGGCAATCCAAGTCCCGCCAGAACTGCACAGCAACGGAATTTTTGGAGATGGAGCGGCCCTGCTGGCGCGCCGACACGGGTTTGTAGGAGCGGTGGTGGATGGAGCGGTCCGTGATACCCACGAATTGAGCAAGATGGAGTTTCCCGTGTTCTCCCGGACCATTAGCCCCGGCTACATCGTGGGAAAATGTTCCACCACGTCCGTCGCCGAACCGGTCGTCATCGGGGGCAGGACCATCCACCAGGGGGATGTGATCGTGGCCGACAACGACGGGGTGATCGTCATTCGGCCAGAAGAGCTGGACGAGGTCGTGAAGCGTGCCCAGGCAATTAAGGAGTGGGAAGAGAAGGTCCACAACGCGTCTTCCGAAGGCAAAAGCCGGGAGGAGGTCATGAGAATTGCCGGCCCGATGCCGTGATCCAATGAGCCGTCACCGTCGGGGTCCCCCACCGCAGAGGGAACCCGCAAAACATGAAAGACGACGTCAATCGACATCCAGTTCCGCCCGGACATAAACCCGTAAAAGGTTTGAAAGGACTCCCGTCAAGATGTTACACTGGCAACGACACAGCCCATCGACTCGTTAACTCTTGAATCCACTTCCATTTCTGAAGAGACTGGAATGAGAGCCCCTGGCCATCTGACGCGTTACTGGTAATTCTTCATGCAACGCTGATCAGAATTCGATGCATCACATCATCTCAAATTCATCCGACTTGCAGAGATCCCGCCGCAGGACTCGAAACGTTGCCGGATGTTCTTGTGCGATCGCCCTGCTTAGTTTTGTGCAGCTTCTCGTGACCTCCGCTGCGGCAGAGGAGTATGCCGATCGGATCCGCCCTCTCCTGGCAACGTATTGCCTGGAGTGCCATTCGACGAAAGTCCAAGAGGCCGGATTCGATATCCAACGGTTCGCCACACTCGGTGAAGTCCGTGCGAACCTTGAAGCCTGGCAGGAAATGCTTGACATGCTCCAGCGCGAGGAAATGCCGCCCGAGGGAGAACCGCAACCAGAACCACAAGAGCGACAGCAGTTGATCACCTGGATTCAAAGTTTCCTCGAACATGAAGCCGATCTCCGCGCCGGTGACCCCGGTCCCGTGCTGGTCCGTCGCCTGAACAACGCGGAGTATCGCTACACCGTCCGGGATCTTACCGGGGTGGACCTGCAACCGACGAGCCAATTTCCCGCGGACGGCGCTGCCGGCGAGGGCTTCCTCAATGCAACCGACACGCTGGCCATCTCGCCCGGCCTGATGACCAAATATCTCGACGCGGCGAAAGAAATCACCTCTCACGCTGTACTCCTGCCCGACAGCTTTCGTTTTTCCGATTCCACGTTCAGGGAAGACTGGGTGAATGAATCTCTTGGCGAAATACAGGCCATGTACACCCGGTACACAACCGATCAGGGCGAAATTCCCCTGGAACAATATCTGACAGCCACGATCGCGCACCGCGACGAACTTTCCTCCGGCCAAGCGTCCCTGGAGCAGGTAGCCATTGCAGAAAATCTCTCGCCAAAGTACTTGCAAATCCTCTGGCAACTGTTGACCGACGACCAGCCTTCCATCCTGATTGACGGGATCCGCGCGCAGTGGAAAAGCTGCGCGCCACCTGTTTCAAATTCACAAGCCGCTGTAACCCAACCAGACACGGCCTCCGATACGTTTCCTAAACTACTCGAGGAAATTTTCAGCTGGCAAGGCCTGCTCTGGCGCAGGCAGCGGCCCGACGGTGCCCATGCGCTGGACCATCGTTTTACGGCTGCTCCCATATCGGTTGTCGAAAACCACATCTACCAACTCGAAATACCAGCCGAAAAAAACGAACCACCGGTTGAAGGACAACCCGACACGCCAGTCATTTTCTACCTGGCGGCCCAGACACTGTTGGGCCCGTCAGACCGGACAGGAATCATCGTGGAGGATCCGCGCTTCGAGGTACGTGACGAGTCAGGCAATGCGTCAAGCGACCAGGCGGCGTTAACCTTGCGTGATGCAATAATCATGGCGGCGGAGGTAACCGCCGAAGAAACACCCGCATTGCCCGAGGGCGTCAAACCAATTGATCTATCGCGATTCGGGAGCCCGTTGGAAATCGGATCCCGGGACGAGAACAGTCTCCGGCTGCACGGTTCCGAACTGCTTGCGGTGCGTCTGCCCGCATCACTGGTTGCCGGAAAAACCTTTGTCGTCAACGTTCGACCGGCTCCGGATAACGGGCCCACGACACTTGTGCGATTCGATGTCCGGCACAGTTCCGCGCCGGTCGAGATTGAGCGCAGTCTGGATTGGCAGGGTCGAGAGCAACCATCGGACTCGCCACTCTTGCTTGTCGAAGCCGACGAATCGTTAGTCGACCGGATCCGCAGATCTGCTGACGAATTTCGCCGCGTCTTTCCCATCAGTCTGAATTATCCGGGCATCATTGTCCGAGATACCGTCGTCACCCTGGAACGTTTCCACCGCGGTGACCGCTTGCTCTCCGAACTCATGCTTGACGAGCAACAGCGGCAACAGCTCGATCAGCTCTGGAACGAACTGCATTACATCAGTCGGGACGCCTTACAGGTTCGCAACAGTCTTGCCACCTTGATCCAGGGTGAGTCCATCGCCTATGAACAGGTCGCCGACGAAATTCACCGCCGTGCCGACGAGACGGAGCAAAATCTGCTCACCTCCGAGTCGAATCACATGGAGTCCCTGAATGATTTGATTGCCCGCGCTTATCGCCGGCCACTGCTGGCAGCCGAGCGGCAATCGCTCCTGGAACTTTATCAATCTTTGCGTGATGACGGACTGCCTCATGAAGAGGCTTTCCGTGCCGCGTTAGCCCGCGGATTGGTATCGCCTAACTTTTTATTTCGCATCGAGCAGCCTGCGACGGGAACCGCTGCCGCCCCGGTGAGCGACTGGGAATTGGCTGCGCGACTGAGTTATTTCCTGTGGTCTTCCATGCCGGACGAAGAACTGCGGCAAACGGTAGCGTCGGGTCGCTTGCGCGATCCGCAAGTGCTGGCCCGGCAGGTCCGGCGCATGCTGCAAGATGACAAAAGCCGCGCACTGGCCATCGAATTCGGCACCCAGTGGCTGGAAGTTCGCAGCTTCGATCAATTCCAGGGAAAGAACCAGGAACTTTTTCCGACCTTCGACATCCACCTCCGGCAGGCAATGTACGAGGAGTCGATCCTTTTCTTTCAAGACATGTTCCGGTCCGACCGCCCGATTTGGCAGTTGATTGACGCGGATCACACCTTCCTGAATGAGACCCTGGCCAAGCACTACGACATCCCCGGCATTCAGGGTGACGAATTTCGACGCGTCGACGGTGTGCAGTTGCATGGCCGTGGCGGCATGCTCGGATGGGCCAGTGTACTGGCCAAACATTCGGGAGCTTCCCGAACGAGCCCGGTCTTGCGGGGCAACTGGATCGCAGAAACTGTTTTGGGTGAACGCTTACCGCGACCGCCACCCGTGGTACCAAAACTTCCCGAAGACGAAACAGCCGGAACGCTGACGATCAGGCAACTGGTCGAGATGCATGCGGAGTTGAAACAGTGCGCGGTTTGTCACCAGCGCATCGATCCCCTGGGATTCGCACTGGAACAGTATGACACGGTCGGTCGTCGGCGCCACACGGATCTTGCCGGCAGACCCGTCGATGCCAATGCCCAGCTCAAAGACGGCACCACTTTTGAGGGCATCGGTGGTCTCAGGAAATATTTATTGACCCAGCGGAGAGACGACTTTGTGCGGCAGTTTTGCCGCAAGTTGCTGGGTTACGCCTTAGGTCGGCGGGTGATTCTCTCGGATCGGCAACAGCTGGCAGCCATGGACGCCACACTGGAAAGGAATGACGGCCGTTTGTCCGCAGTGATACTTTCTATCGTAGGAAGCAAGCAGTTTCAGTACATTCGTGGATCCGCACTGGCCGAATAATTGTGCCGTCAGTATCCCGCCTGTCAGTAATTTGTGATACTCTGGCAGATAGGAAAACTGTGCCCCCGATGTTGGAGGAAATTAAATGAACCGCTCGTTCCTGTCCAACAACCGTTTTCTGTCCAGACGCGCGATCTTACGTGGCGTTGGTGTGAGCATGGCTCTGCCCTGGCTGGAGTCGCTGAAGGCCCGGGGGTCGGAGAAGGTCTCAGATGGGACCAGTCAACCACCTGTTCGCTGTGTCTGTCTTTTTTCGGGCAACGGATTCCACACGAAAGAATGGTGGG
>CAUZBP010000054.1:0-35114 GCA_963578105.1 Planctomycetota bacterium | reverse complement strand
GGTCAACGTCGCGATCGAGGTCGCTGTCACCACCAAGGTAGGGAGAACCATAACCGTTCTCTGTGGCTGCGCTGGCGAGCCAGTCGTTGATGGCCGTGGCACCGCCGCCTGCCAGAGTATCAAGATCTGCAATGTCACAGCTGCTGTCACCGGTGAGGTCACATGCTGGACCCTTGCCGCCTGCAATGGTGAAGTTCACCAAAAACAGTGCGACCACTACCCACACGAGTGTCATCTTCAAACTTGCACTTTGCTTGGTCATTTTTTGAAGTCTCCCTGTGAAAAAAAAATAATGTTCTTTGACAACGTCCCATGGACGCATAAAACAGCCGACAACGTCTCATGGACGCATAAAAAATCCACTGTCAGCCTGTGCAGTAGCTACACAGAACGCCAGCGGCTTCTCCAAAGTCCAGGAGTGATTCTTCAACTGAGGCTGATTCTTCAACATTCGCTTCCTCAGCTAATACCTGACAACGAACAAACCTGCCGCACGACCGGGACCACCCCGTTTTTGTGCGAAATACTAGCGTTTCTCCGAGTAGGAGTTAACACTTTCGTCAGTGTAACAACAAAAATACCCGTTGCAATAGTTAGGCTGAGTTTTTTTGCGGAATATTTTATCGATCTCGCCCAAATCACCAACGTGGCAGTGATATCCTGGCCTTTTCGCTACAGCGAGCAGGCCGTCTGGCCAGAGATCGTTCCCGGATAATCCGTAACATCAATGATGTTAGTTACTTATATTCTTCATCCGACGGGGTTTTGTCATCGGATCCGACGATTTGTCCAGTTTTGGGACGTTTCTAACCAGTCGGCGTCAGCATTGCGACAGGGAGGGATTCTCAGCGAAAAAAGGTAGCTGGTCCAGTCCTGGAAAATTTTCGATGAGCCAGAAACGGTGATTTGAGTGGTGTTGGCGGCCAATCAGCGGGGATGAGAATGCCAAATACAGGAGGACCTTCGCCGGAACCGTGCACGACTTGGGTCGAGGGCAAGGCACCATTTCCCGGGTATCAAGTCGAGGTGAAATAGCGTTCGACTTCACGGAGCAGTGGATCAATGGTGTTGATTTGAATTTTGTGGGGTGGGTTCCACTGGATCCAACGAAACCCCTTGTGTTCTGTCAGGACGACGGGCACATCCCGCAGCAACTCAGCAAGAAAAATGACCACCGTTTTCTGGCATGCTTCACCTGAGAACTTGTTTTTGTACCGAACAGGATACGACGTGGTGAATCGAAAGTCGGAACGAATGTTGATATGATCGGCGTGAATGCCAGTCTCTTCTTCCAGTTCCCGTAAGGCGCATTCCAACTCCCCTTCTCCCGGGTCGACGTGTCCCTTCGGCAGATCCCAGCGTGTCGGGTGGACCATCAGTAAAAAAGAACGAACTGGTTGATTGCGGAATACAAGAACTCCACAAGATTTTGTTTCCGGCATGAGAAGATTATAGAGAATGCATTGTTTTTTTGGTACACTTTGCGGAAGAGATCGCAAATGAGGCTTGAGCGTGTGGCAGTCGTTTGAATTTCCCGTGTCAAGCGGCCCGCCAGGAGACATTTTCAGAACAGGTCGTGTTCGTTTGGCCTTTAATAAAACGTGTAATTTCCGTAGTAAACAGGCGTTGCTCTCAAGGAGAAGCGGTCAGGTCGCAGTGAGGCCAGGGCAGGCAGCGCAGAGGGCAAACGACGCATGAAAATTTACACCAAGACGGGTGACGGAGGTGAAACTGGTTTGTTTGCCGGTCCGCGGGTTGCTAAAAATCATCCGCGGATCGAGGCCTACGGATGCGTGGACGAACTGAATTCTTGGTTGGGAGTTGTGCGAACCGAGGCCCTGCCGGACGAAATTGACGGGGTTTTGTTGCGTCTGCAGAACGATTTGTTTGCAGTCGGAGCAGAACTGGCGACGCCTGAACCGAAACTTCATGGTAACCAGTTGATCGGTCAGCAGCACATCGAATACCTGGAGCAGCAGATCGATCTTTTCGAGCAGCAACTCTCGCCCCTTAATGCATTTGTACTTCCTGCAGGAGGTAGGGCGACCTGCTGTTTACATCTGGCCCGGACCGTCAGTCGACGAGCGGAAAGGCGTGTGGTGGACCTTTTTCTCGGATCAAAGCCCGCAATTTCCAGGGAACTCCTGGTTTACCTAAACCGCTTGAGCGATTTGTTGTTTGTGTTGGCCCGTAGTTGCAATGCCGCAGAGGGAAGGCAGGATGTGAACTGGCAGAAGCCCCCCACAGCCTGATGGTGACGACACTCTCCGCGGGCAGCTAGGGGTTCTCTTCACACCGGGAAAATGTTGTGCGGGATGCTCTTCATGGTGCATCAATGGTCATGGCCGGACTCGTCTGCATTACGTCCGCGTCAGGGGTTGTGCAACCGGTCCCCACGTTTGTTTCCGGGGCGGCTGCCGGTGTGCTCTGCTATATTTGCTTGCATGGCATTGAAATCAAAGCTTGGTTATGACGATTCTCTGGACGTTTTTTGAATTCACGGTGTGGGAGCAACTTTGGGAGCGCTGCTCAGAGGCGTTTTTGCTACCTTTATCATTCTAAAGGTTCCCGGGAAACAGAAGTCAATGGTCTGGATTTGTCAGAAGTACGGCGAAGAAGGCTATATCCTCTAATTGAAAACTCTGAAGGATTGAATCTAATATCCGGCGGGTATTTGCTATGCCGGATCATGAAAGGAGATCATCGTTATGAAGAAAATTGAAGCGATTGTCCGCCATTTTAAGCTTGAAGATGTCAAGAATGCGTTGAGTGAACAGGGTATTGATGGCATGACGATCACTGAGGTCAGGGGTTTTGGGCGACAAAAAGGTCACACCGAGATGTATCGTGGTACAGAATACACCGTTGATTTTGTGCCGAAAGTAAAGATTGAAGTGGTCTGTTCGGACGCCAACCTGCAAACGGTTTTAGACACGGTCATGCGTACGGCACAGACGGGCCAAATTGGTGACGGTAAGATCTTCGTTTCCAACCTGGACGAGATCATTCGAATTCGGACCGGTGAAAAGGGGGACGACGCGCTGTAGTTGGTTCCCGCGACCCCGTCTTTGCTGTCTCGCCTGAACTTTGTGGACAAAACAGCAGACAGCTTGAGATTAAAATGGGCATGTAGGGAATCCGTCTGTTTCATGAAGTTGCCTCGCTTGGGTACACACCAATCGGGAGCCGTTCACATCAAATACGTCTGCAGGGGCCTGCCCATCCAGATTTTCATGCCTTAGCGGTTGTGAGTTCAACAACTCACAACCGTTTTTCATTAGTAGTCATTTCAGGAGATTTTGACTTACAATAGAAACCCGCTTGTCTTACACCGTCTTATTTAGCATGCAGTCCACACTTCAAATCAGTCAAGTCGCCGCTCAATCTAAACGGTCCTTGGGACGTGCTCGACAGACGTTGCATGCGCAACACTCCCAGGGATCGCCGGGCATCCAGGTCTGTACGCACTGGAGTGACATGGTCGACTCCGCGGTGTTGGATCTTTATGAAGCGATGGTGGTACAGATGAGGGAGCAGGGACAAGGTGACCTTGCCGGGGAGATTGCCCTGGTGCCGCATGGGGGGTACGGTCGCCGCGATGTCGCACCCTATTCAGATGCGGACGTCATGCTGTTGTACCATCGGGGCGTCAGGAAAAGGATTCAGCCATTTGTCAGGAAGTTTGTGGGTGAGTTGTGGAGTGCAGGTGTGGAACCCGGGTTCAATCCGCGCACGCCTGCCGACGCCTGTTCCCTGGCACTGGGTGACCCGAAGGTTTTTACATCCCTGGTCGAGTCTCGTTTTCTTGCTGGAAGCGTTAAAGTTTACCGACGATTCATTTCCCGCCTGCGTCGGGGAACCCGGGGACGGAGAGGACGCTTAATCGAGGCAATCATTGCCGCTCGCCGAGCTGAACGTAACCAGTATGGGGGTACCGTCTATCTGTTGGAGCCGAATGTTAAACGGTCGCCCGGAACATTGAGGGACTTACAATTGCTGCGCTGGGTGGGATTCGCGCGGTACGGGGAATCGGATCCCGGGTTTCTGAGGAGCGCGGGGGTTTTGACTGGCACGGATTTTGCGCGGCTGTTGGAAGCGACCGAATTCCTGCTCCGTTTACGAAACGAACTGCATTTCCAGGCCGGTCGATCTTACGATCTCCTGGATAAGCCGGAACAGTTGAGAATTGCAGAGCAGTTCGGATGTGAAGGAAGGGTGGGAGGGTTGCCTGTCGAGCAACTCATGCAGGACTATTTCCGGCACACCAGTGAGGTTCGCCACGTGGTGTCGAATTTTGTGGCTTGTGCGAAGCCCCGTTCTTTCGTGACACGCGTCTTTTCGCCACTCTTTCGCCACAGAATGGAGAAGTATTATTGCGTCGGGCAGGTCCACATTGTCCCCACGCGCGAGGGACTCTTGCGACTGCAGACCGACGTCTCGGAAGTACTGCGACTTTTGGATCTGGCCAATCTTTATGACAAATGGATTGATTCTCAGGCATGGCACGAAATCAGGACCGCGATGGCGGAAACCGACCAGGTCGATCTGACGGAGGAGACCAGGAGGAGATTTTTGTCGATCATGTCGCAGCCAACCAGGTTGGGGGACATTTTGAGAAGGTTGCACGAATTGCGGGTCCTTGAAAAGATCATTCCCGGAATGGGACACGCAAGATGCTTGTTGCAATTCAATGAGTATCACAAATACACGGTAGACGAGCACTGCATCCGGGCAGTGGAATGCGCCACACGGTTTCAGAACGATGATGGGACGCTGGGTGAAGCTTATCGTAGTATCAGGCGAAAACGAACGCTCCACTTGGCACTGCTTTTGCACGACATGGGCAAAGGTTTTTTGGAGGATCACTCAGAGGTAGGCAGGAGATTGGCCGAAGAGACAGCCCAAGTGTTCCAGCTTGGGAAACGTGAATCGGAGAAGCTCGTCATGTTGGTGTATCAGCATTTGAAGATGACACATCTCGCTTTCCGGAGGGACACCAGTGACGAGACGCTAGTGGTGCAGTTCGCCGTTGAAGTCGGGTCGCCCGATGCCTTGAAAATGCTTTATGTCCTGGCGTGTGCCGACATGGCGGCCGTGGGGCCCGGCGTGTTGAATGCTTGGAAAGTTGAAGTTCTGACCGAGCTGTACGTGCGGGCAATGCGGTACCTGGCCGGCGACGCGCCCTCGGAGCGAACGGAGGGTTGGTTGTCACAGAAGCGGGAAGCAGTGCGTACTTGCATTCACCGGAGTCGTGATCAGCAGTGGTTTGAGCAGCACATTGCGGTTCTCCCTTCGGCCTACTTGCGTTGGTCAACTCCGGAGCAAATCGCCGAGGAACTCACCAGACTGCAGAAGCTGACTCCCGCGATGGCGGACGCGTGGGGCTTCTATTTGGCGGATCACAAGGCGATGCAATATACCATCGGCGCCTACGAACAGCTGATTCCAGGCATTTTTCACAAGCTGACGGGTGCCCTGGCGAGTCATGGGCAACAAATCCTGTCGGCGGAGATCTATACCCTGGACGGTGGACTTGCACTGGATCGTTTCTACGTGCATGACCGAGAGTTTTCCGGTGAACCGCCGATCAGCCGACAACGGGCGATTCGCAAGGCCTTGGTCAGTAGTTTGGTCGATTCGCAGCAGGTACCTTCGTTCAGGCCTACGTGGGACGAAGATGTCCGGGCCGCATCTGTGAGGTCCGCGGCCAAACCCACGCACATTCAGTTTGATAACAGCACCTCTGATCGCTACACCATTATCGATGTCTTTGCCCATGACCGTCTGGGGCTACTGTACACTGTGACCCGTAAGTTATTTGAACTGAGGCTGTCAGTGGCTGTTGCCAAGATCGGAACGCATACGGACCAGGTTGTTGACGTCTTCTACGTTACCGGTCCCAGGGGTCAAAAAATTGAAAACGAAGATCGTCTTGATGCGATCAAATTGCAGCTCGAGCAGGCGATTTCGGAGCAGATGGCGGATTGATCTGGACCTGACTTGCCATCAAGGTGTATAAAACACGCGGTTCAGGCGACTTGCGCCCGGCTGTTGCCAGGAAGCGGTCTGTTACAAACGTAGAAAGTGGTCGATGAACAAAGAAGAAGCGTTAGAAGTAGAAGGTGTTGTAACACAGGCTCTGGCCAACACACGGTTTCGTGTGCAACTCGATGACGGACCTGAGGTCATGGCTCATGTTGCGGGGAAAATGCGCAAGCACTTTATCCGGATTGTGCCCGGTGACCGTGTTCGAGTCGAATTGTCTCCGTACGATCTGACGAAAGGTCGAATCACTTATCGGGAACGATAGTAGTTGGCCGTGTGCCATGGCATCAGCAGGCGGGTGACGGTGGTTTTTCTTTTTCGAGTCCAGCGGGGCAGCTCTTGCCGCGACTCGGACAACGTCAGAAAAGTGAACGTTCCATCTTTGTGGTGAAAGCGAGTTCTGTTTTCGTTGTTTGGGTGGTATCGGTTGCCGGTATTGACGAACTTGCCGTTCATGCTCGCACGGGATGTGCTGAAACGGATCGGTGATATCGGGCAGGAACGGGACAATCAGTTTTTTGGAGAAGCTCCCGTGGATGTTGATAAGCCATTTTCACCTGCAGCACGAGCCAGGGCCTGGACGTTGTGACCAGGTCGGGTGGCTAGTGTTCCCGGCGATCCGGCTTGAGCCCTTTCGGTCAGTTCTCTATACTTCCCGCCCCGCGACAATTCGTTCCGGTTTCTTTCGCGCGTCGCAAGCAATCTGTCGTCCGGGTTACAGGACTAAAAAAATTCTTGGTAATGAGGATGCTTGGTTTTCCGGCTTTTCTGAAGGGTCGGGTTGCACTTCCCTTGGTACTGGTAGGACGAGGAAACGAAAATATGTCCATTCGGTCCCTGGTCACGTTGTTGGCTCTTCACGGAGGTTTATGTCAGGTTGTTTCAGCCCAGCCAGTGATCCCGGGTTCGACGGCGGTGGAGGTGACGCAAGCCGTCGATTTGAAGCCGTTGGAGCGTGTTGAGGCCACTTCAGACCCGGATCGTTTACGGGGTAATGAAGCGGTGAGGACCGCCGCAACCGCCCCTGGAACCTCGCGAAATGGATCTTCTCGGCGCGGCCGCGCTTCCAGGGTTCTCCCCAATGATGCGGGCCAGGTTTGGCGCGAGTATGACATCAGCCCGTATACTTTGCGAGTCTCCGACAGGGAGCACCCCGAGCGGGCAGTGGTGGACTGGGTCCTCCGTGAGACCGGAACGGATTTATGGTTTACCGAGCCCCTGGGATTGCTGAACGCAAGCCAACACAGGTTGCGTGTCTACCACACGCCCGAAGTCCAGGAAACGGTTGCCTCCGTGGTGGATCGTTTTCTCAGCACTTCAACCGAATCACACGCCTTTGCCATGCGTTTGATCACGGTGGCAAGTCCTGGTTGGCGGTCGCAGGCATTACGCACGATGACTCCAGTAACAGTGCGGACCCCGGGGACGGAAGCCTGGCTGGTCTCGAAGGAAGAAGCCGTACTGTTGTTGAATCATCTTCGTGGTCACAGCGGTTACCGTGAACATGGGACACCCGATCTTCTGATCTACAACGGTCAACAGGAAACACTCGAGTATCGTCGGCCGCGGCAATATTCGAAGTCCGTCATCTTTCGACCAGCGACGTTCTCAGGGTATGAGATGAAAGTCGGCCAGATTCAAGAGGGATTTTCTCTGCAGTTGACGCCGCTGATGTCCCGGGATGGCAGGACGGTGGATGCCGTGATCAAGGCGCAAGTCGATCAGATTGAAAAATTACAAGAGGTTCCTGTGGATGTTCCCGGTCCGGGGGGTAGGTCCCAGCGGGTCGTCGTCCAGATTCCCCGGTTGAGTGGTTGGCAGCTTCATGAACGTTTTCGCTGGCCGGTAGACAAGGTTCTTGTGATCAGTCGCGGGGTTGTAGCAACCCCTGCACCGGTGAAAAACAGGCGATTCCTTTTTAACAACTCGATGAATGCTTTCGGCCAGTCGCGTGGTGATGCACTCTTGATGTTGGAATGTCTGGGGCCGGTTGTTAGCTCGATTACGGAAAAGGACTCCGGGACACGCGTGGGAAATACTCGCTTTCAGGGGCGGTATTAGTACGGAGATAACCGTAGGAAACCTTTCCCGGTCGGATGGTAAATTTCCCATGCAGCTTGATCGTACCCGATGAGCGGAAGTTCCGGCGAACTCCTGTTTTTCATTCGGCCACCACGTTGACCTTGTGAATTTGTGTTCACGTGCAGCGAACGGGGGTGGGAGATTCTCCTCTGGACCCGGACCTCCGCCATGAGCCCGGTTTTTGAAACTGCCATCGATACGCGGCGAGTATGGGAATAGGGCCTCGCGGTTTCTTCAGTTCCTGAACAGCTGCAAGCGTTACCGGAATTTATTTCGCACAGTTTTTTCTTGCAGGCAGTGGCCTTCCGCAGACATTTCTTGGTGTCGATCAAGCCTTGTTGGTTGAGTTTTCACGTTTTTCCGCTGCTCCTCACCGGATTCCGGACTCGTTGCCTTGATGAAGCCCTTGCGACCCTCTTGAAATCAGCGGGTTGGCCCGGGTGGCGGACCCTTTCACCGGAGTGCTGCTCCGTTGATGAGGACACCGGTTTCCAGGTGATGTGTGCCAGTCGAGTCTGTTTGGTGCCGGAGTACGACTGGCGGGCGGTTTATCTCGACTTGGATTGGGAAGGCCATTACAATCTTTGCTAAACCGCTCGGATTTTGTTTGCGAGCAGGGTGGCGTGTCTCGAAGTCTTGGATAGCAGGGGACCCCGTCGTGGCGCTCTTGCCTGGTTTCCGTCGCGACACTTCAAACTAAATCGATAAAATTAAATCAATCAGTTGGCGTTGCATGCTGCCCAGGAGCGGTGGTTTGTTTCTGCTGCCAGTAACGGACCAGAAATGAGTACCGAATCGTATTGCCGCGTCGCCGTCACGGGCTTGGGATTGGTCAGCCCCGTGGGGCAGACAGCCGACGAGTTACTGGCCGCGCTGCTGGCTGGTCGTAGCGGGGTGGTTTCCCTGGCAGAGATACCACCGGAGGTCTTTCCGAGTCGGTTTGAGGCAGTCGCATCCGGTTTCATTGGTGACATCTCGGAGTTTGGAACGCTCGACAAAGAACAGAAGAAATCGATCCGCAAGGGTTTGAAACTAATGTGTCGAGAAATCCAAATGGGAGTGGCGTCGGCGCAGCGAGCGCTGAATGACGCGGCCCTGAGTCGCGACGACTACCAAGTGGATCGACGGGGAGTGGTGTTTGGGTCTGACTACATGATCAGCAACCCCCAGGAGTTGTCCGAAGCGTTTGATGCTTGCAGGACGGAAGAAGGAGTTTTTGATTATGACCAGTGGGGGCAACTGGGATTGTCGAAGGTGGCGCCCCTGTGGTTGCTCAAATACCTGCCGAATATGCCAGCCAGCCACATCGCCATCTATAACGACTTGCGGGGACCGAGTAATTCGATTACCCATCGCGAGGCTTCATCGAACCTGTCCATAGCAGAAGCATTTTGTGCGATTGCCCGTGGAAGTGCGGACATGCTGGTCGCTGGTGCTACAGGAACACGGATTCATCCTGCCAGACGAGTGCACATTGTGACACAGGAGCAGGTGGCTCTGGAGCATAAAGAACCTTCAAGTGCGAGTCGGCCTTTCGACCTCCACCGATGCGGGCTTGTCCTGGGCGAAGGAGCAGGATCCGTCGTTCTCGAAAATCGAGCGATGGCCGAGCAACGTGGCGCAAGAATCTACGGCGAAATTGTAGGCTATGGTTCCTCCACGGTTGTGGATCGCAATGGCGCCAGTCATTGTGATCAGGCAGTGGCAAATGCAGTGCGAATGGCATTCAGGAATTCGGGCACGAAAGCAGATCAGATCGGACATGTCCATGCGCATGGTCTAAGTACGCGCCGCAGTGACCAGGAAGAAGCTGTTGCCATTCAAAGCACCTTTGTTGAGCGGGAAGAGCCGGTTCCTGTTGTGGCCGCCAAGAGCCACTTTGGAAACCTGGGTGCGGGGAGCGGGGCGGTCGAACTCATCGCCAGCATCAAGGCGATGCAGCATGGTGAACTTTTTCCAATCCTCAACTACGAGACTCCTGATACCGAATGTCCCCTGGCGGTGGTCCGACCGGGACAGCAAGTTGCCGCTGGCGAAAGTGTGCTCAATATCAATTTCACGCCGCAGGGTCAGGCAAGTGTTCTGATTGTGAAACGAGAGGCGGAGTTGTAACGGTTCAGCTCGCGCCGAGAAACTTTTGGTAGGCCTGTACCGCCAATTCGTCACAGCGTTCGTTTTCCGGGTGCCCGCTGTGTCCGGCGACACGGTGATAACGAATGTCATGTCGCCCGATCAGTTCATCGAGTTGTTTCCACAGTTCCGTGTTTTTTACGGGTTGATTGCCACGCCGCCAGCCATTCTTTTTCCACTTCGACATCCATTCACTGATGCCCTTGCCGACGTAGACACTGTCAGTATAGAGGTGCACCTGGCAGGACCTTTTCAATGCTGCCAGACCTTGGATAACAGCTGACAGTTCCATGCGATTGTTCGTGGTTTCCCGTTCCCCGCCGGATTGTTCGATTTCTTTGCCACTGGATTCGTGTCGCAAAATGAATCCCCAGCCACCCGGTCCGGGATTTCCGCTGCAGGCACCGTCAGTGTAAAGCTCAACGAGTGGCAATTTGGGAGATTTCATCGGAGATGAGTTTGGTGGCGAACCGGAAAAAAGAACAGGTACATTTGAAAACGGGTCGTTTTTCCTGCGGGTTAGGAAACGGTCCCAGGCGAGAGACGTTAATTTTCTTTCCAGTTGCCGCCTTCCGTGGAAGAAAAATCAGTCAACGGGACCGACAGATTCTTGGGTGAAGGGTCGAGTTGTCCAAGATGTCCTGGACCCATGTCTTCGCGAAAATCCAACTGAGAAAGCACCAGCTTGTAAACGCTGGTGCCGGCAGACGTGATTTCTCCGGAATGTCTCATGGCTTGTATCGATGGCCATGTATTCACACACGACTTTCAGTTTCGGTGGCAGATTCGTCCGTAGCAAGGTCTTCCGGGTTGGTTGGACTTCGATTGCGTCCGAAATCCATGCGATATGGATTCGTGAGGTCATCCAATTTGTTTTTCATTGATGAGTCTCGTTGCGGTTTATCAACTCCACGCCAAGGCAGTCGGACGGAAAAGGTGCTTCCCTTCCCCAAGTCACTTTCGAACGAAACATCTCCTCCCATCAACTTGCACAGTTCCTTCACAATGGAAAGACCCAAGCCAGTACCCGAATAAGCACGCGTCAGGTTATTTGTGCCGCCAGGCGTTCCTTGGCGGAATTTTTCAAACACGATGTCCCGATCTTCTTCGGCGATACCTACCCCGGTGTCTGCAATGCACAGTTCCAGTTGTTTTTTTGGGGTTTTGTTTGCCGAAACGGTGATTCTACCTCCTTCCGGGGTGAACTTGATTGCATTGGAAAGCAGGTTTGTCAGAACTTGCTGCACCTTGCTCTGATCCTGATACACTACGGGAAGATCGTTGGACACGGACACGTCAAGACTGATGTTTTTTTCCTCGGTAAGCGACCTGACCAGGTCACACTGAGCCTTGACGATGGCAGTCACTTGGAATTCAGATAAACGCAATTCCATTTTGCCGCTTTCCATTTTTGCCAGGTCAAGAATGTCGTTGATCATATCCAGCAGTAAACGCCCGGAATGTTGAATGTTTTGAACATAGCGTCGCTGTTTGTCGTTGAGGATATCGATACCTTGAAGTACGTCCGAAAACCCGATGATACTATTGAGAGGGGTTCGCAGTTCGTGGCTCATGTTGGCCAGGAAATCGCCTTTCAGACGGTTCATTTCATAAAGCTTCAAGTTGGCTTGAGCTAGTTCGTCGACTTTTGCATCGAGGCTGCGGTTGAGTTGCTTTAAGTCATTTTGCCCGTCCGAAAGGCTGCGTAACATGCGATTGAAGGCTGTTGCCAGTTCTTCAAATTCGTCATTCGTGTGGATTTCTGCACGTAACTCGGTGTTTCCGCGGGTGACCTCATTACTCACATCACGTAAATGCCTGAGCGGTTTGACAACGACATACTTGACAATCAGGTACATCGCAGCCATCGCCACACTGGCCGTAACAATCGCCGTGGCACTTAGGGTGGCACGAGTCCAGTTGATGTTGGTCCGCAAGCGTCGATCAGGAATGGTGACCTTCACCACGCTGAATGGCGGTAAACCGGCCAACTCGGGATTGGCTTTCAGTGTAGCGTCAGTATCCGGATGAGCTCGAGGATGACAACCTATACAACTTTGCTTCCAGTAGACGGGTTGGTAATAGTAATAATTGTTTTTTTTCCGCACCCAACTCCCGTACGAAACAGGATCAATGTCTTGGGTGCTATCGACGGGAGACTGATACGGATCTTGTTCAGGAGGATTCGTTGCGGCGTTGTTGAGATCTTCTCCTTCCTGGAGACGCAATTCGGCAATGTGTGACGCGTACTGTGATTGGAGCTCAAGCAGCAGTCTCTTTTCACCTTCGTTTTGTGGAAGCACGGGGTCTTTTGACCACATGTCAGGAATCGTGCCACGGTCGGATTTCGGCTGTAACGAAATTAAGTCCCACGTGTATTTTTGTGTTTGCAGATCGCGAATCATTTCATGCAGGAGCGCCTCGCTCATCAGAACATCAGGGTCTTGTTCATTCTGAGATTGTTTTTCATGCCAAACCAACGTATGAATTTTGAGCATGATCGAGTCGACAAAGTCGTGACCCGCTCGTTGCATTTGATCGTGGAAGCTTTTCTCTAAGCGTCGGCCCGACCACCAGAAACTGCCCGTGATCAGCAGCAACAGACAGCAGCCGAAAAGCAAGCGACATTTGCGTTCCAGATTGGTTTCGCCCAGAACACGTTTGAAAGAGCGATAGGACATAAGGATTGCGCGCTGTGATCGAGGAGAAGTCAGTTCGCTGGCAGCTATTTTACGGCGACAGGGTTCCCTGAACCAGGGCGATTTGGAATGTTATGAACAGCGGGGTGAATGACAGTAGGGGTGCTGTCGCTGCCGGCACTGTCTGCTTGAATCGATTTGCCCGCAGTTTCAGATAGTTGTCTGGTGGCGGATGCGCAAGTTTGATATAGTCGCTGCCCCTTCAGTTTCGAAGGAAGTCTTTTGTTCGGTTGCTATACCACTTTTCGGAGTTAACTGGTTTTCGGAGTTAACTGGTTTTCGGAGTTAACTGGTTTTCGGAGTTAACTGGTTTTCGGAGTTTTCTCGCAGTTCGTTTTTTATTGCTTATCGAGTCCAAACATGAAGGCTTACCAGAGAATCCGGCGATTGGTCTTGGGCAGTTGGTGCATCGGCCTGTTGTGTTTTGTTCTAGGTTGCGCAAACAGTCCTTTGCGCGATTCTTTTGTGCTGGGCTGGCTGCCGGAACGTGGGGACAATATCGAAGATTTGGAGCAATATGGACCCATTCCGGCGCAAGAAATCGTGCAGCTCAAAAGGCTGGCAGAGGAGTCAAGTCAAGCGTCGTTAGAAGTTCAACAACGGCTGTCCGTGGATTTGCTGGAACGGGTGCAGAATGAAGCGGACGTCGAAGTGCGCGCGGCGATAGTCGAGGCATTAGGGGTGTGCAACACAGCACTGGCCATGCAGGGTCTGCGTGAGGCGGCGGCCGACGCCGAAAGAGATGTGAGAATTGCTGCCTGCGAAGCGCTCGGCAGGCGTGCAGATGCCGACTCCGTGAATCTCCTGGCCCAAGTTCTAGGCAGTGACACCGACATGGATGTACGTCTGGCCGCAGCCCGGTCTCTGGCAGGAATCGACAGTCCCACAGCGTTGCGGGCCCTGGGGACGGCTCTGGACGATCAAAGTCCTGCCCTGCAATATCGAGTGATCCAGTCGTTGCGAGCGGTGAGTCCTCACGACTACGGTGGTGACCTGGGCGCCTGGCGCCAATTTGCACAGGGAGGCACACCCCCTGTGCCGGAAACTCCCGTGTTCGCAAAACGGTTTCGTCGCTGGTTCTAGGGCGTCGAAAGCCACCTGCCCCGTTGTCCCGGCTCCAGGGACATTTCTTTCGCGACCAGGCTCCGTTCTTTCTCTCCTTTGATTTCAGACCGTGCTGGAAACTTTCACGGCGGTGATCTTAGGTCCGGAACTAGCGATGTTTCGGAAACCGTTTATCGTAGTTTCTCCGCAAAGTGTGCGGAAAACGCGGGTTTCACCGGTCTCACAGAGGCCCCCTTGAGCCATACAATCAGCACCATTTTCCACGTTTCACGCAGGCTACCGTTACCACGCGAAATCTGTTGGATGGGTTGGTTTGGTAGAAGTCCGTGTCCGATACCACTGCTGTCGTCAGGGGGTGCTGGTAATGTGGCGGAAAGCAGCCGGGGTTGGGACTAACCAGACGCACCTGACTTGCCGTTTTGGGGAAAAGAGGACGGGGTTTGGTGACCGGTTAACTCATGACTCGCACAGTACTCTCCATTAGCGTTTTTGGGGCCAGTCTACTGGCCGGAAGCGGCTGGCTTTTCCAGTGGGGATCCTCAGCGCTGGCTGCCTCATCTGTGCAACCGGTTAACGAGAAACTGGTTTCGAACGTCACCGGTGACGATGAAGCGGCTGGGGCGTCAATTCGAAAAAATTCTGGTTCGGGGGGTACCGGCGGCGGGGTCCTGTCTGCAACAGACAAAGAAAAGTCGGAGTCGACGAGCTTCGACAACGCGACACCAAAGACGGCGCAAGTCGCCAGGAGCAAGACAGCAGCTTCGGAAAGTAGTCGAACGGTGGCACTGCCGGACGCCCAAGCGGGTGCGAAAGTGCCGAAGGTAAAGTCACAAAAAAAGAAGCCTGGCGCAGATGATTTACCGCTGGCCGTCGCTCGAAGCCCAAAAATGAGGAGATTGCGTAATAAGATCGAAAACGTTTTGGAGATCTATTACAGGCGGCATCTGAATTCGAAGGAGCATTGTCCTTGGGCCATCATGCACTCCTTCATCGCTTACGGTGTCGATACTCAGGTGCGGATGCACCGACCGGGTGGACGGCGGATGAACGCGATCGGTTTGCTGTGCTACAACGGTCGCACCGCTGGTCAGCAGATATTCTATCTCTCCGATGGCCAGCTACGAACCAAGATCGGTCCTGGCGTGCAAGGTCATGAAGGCCAATTTCTGGCAATGCTGGCCCAATCCAGGGTCCAACTCGAATATCCCCTACGGGTAGATGGTGTGGAGTTCTCTGTTTCGGACCTGGTCGAATATGAAAAGACGACTTGCTATACAGGCACGGAACTTACCTTCAAATTGATTGCCCTGGTGCATTACCTTCCTGTCGATTCCCAGTGGACAAATGACCGAGGTCAGAACTGGGATTTTCAACGCCTGGTTCAAGAGGAGCTGGCCCAGCCTGTGCGTGGTGCTGCCTGTGGGGGAACCCACCGGTTGATGGGCCTCAGCTATGCGGTGCGTGCCCGTGAGAAACAAGGCGGCGAGTTCATCGGGGAGTGGCAACGGGCGAAACAATTTGTGGAAGAGTACCATAAGTATGCCTTTTCACTGCAAAACCGAGACGGTAGTTTTAGCTCGAACTGGTTCAAGGGGCGGGGAAACTGGGGAGACGTTCACCGCAAGATCGAGACCACCGGTCACACCCTGGAGTGGCTTGTTTATTCACTACCGCGGGAAAGGCTTACGGATGCCCGGGTCGTCAAGTCGGTGGGCTACCTGGCTTCTCTGCTGAAAAATAACCGATTTGCGGAGTTCGAGGTTGGTCCACGTGGCCACGGTTTGCACGCTCTGGCGCTGTATGAGCACCGAGTTTTTGGTAAGCCTTTCGGTCAGAGACGTCAACGATTTGCACGGCAGAACCGTCGTACGGCCAAGAAATAGAGGAAACCCTGTTAGGCTTGTCGTTGTTGTCAGAACAGCTTACGATGCGACTGTGGAGGTAACCCCGGCGTCGACATGAGTAGTTCAGAAAGTCTGGATGAAACCGCAAAAATTCACGACCCACTTCGCAGAGATGTGTGATTTGGCGCTTCGCATGGCGCGGTCTGCCGAAGCAGATGCTCTTCTTGTGTTGCTGGACGGCCCGATCGACTGGAAGCAGTTATCTAAACACGCGGGCAAGCAAAAGGTTCTGGTAGCAGCCGACAGAGAAGAAGAGGTGCTGGGAGCTAGCGAAGCGGGCTTGGATACGGTGCTGTTGGACATGGCGGACCATCCGGTTTATGAAAAGCTCACTCAGGCTCTACTGGAAAGCGTGGCGGATGACATTCTTTCCCCGGGTGCGGGAGTGATTGCGCTCTACAGTGGGTTTGATGCCGGTCAGGTGGATTCTCTCAGTTTTATCCGTCTGGATGACCATCTGGGCCGTCTCACGGTGCGTGATTTGAGGCAACTCGAGACCCGGGTGCCGCTCGATACTCTCAAAGTGGTTGTGGATCTGGCCATCGACATCGGCCGAGAAGGTCGCGAAGGTAAGCCGGTGGGAACCCTGTTCGTCGTTGGTGATGCACGTAACGTTCTGGTGACTTGTCATTCCCTGGGGTTTGATCCTGTGCGCGGCTACACCCGTAAGGACCGGCACCTCGATGATGCCCGCGTGCGGGAGTCCGTGAAGGAAGTAGCGCAGTTGGACGGTGCCTTTGTCATCGCCGCTGATGGTACCGTGACAGCATCCTGTCAATACGTCGACGCACCTGCCAAGGAGATCACTCTGTCCAAGGGACTGGGGACTCGCCATTGGGCCGCCGCTGCAATTACCAAGGCGACGAAGGCGGTGGCTGTCGTGGTGAGCGAGTCGAGTGGTACGGTTCGTATTTTCCAAAACGGAGAAGTAATGCTCCGAATTGAACCCTTCCGGCGCGCCATGAAGTGGAAGGATTTCGAGTACGAACCTCCTACCGGGAACGAATAGCTGATAGCAGCTTCAAAAGTTCACAGCTGTCCGTGGTGTCCTTGTTGCGATTTCCTCGGTGACCTTGTCATTGTAAGAGAATAACGCGGCAGTCAGGAAGAGTTCAAGCGCTGATGGCCACGGAAGTTGGCGGCATAAAAAAATCGGCGGGGCAAAGTTTGCCCCGCCGGCATCAGAGCCAATCGCTCCCAAATACGGTGAACCCACAATCGGCTAAGGTATAAAGTGGACCAGACCTAGAACTGCACCGGCCTGGGACGCTGCGCCTCGCAGGCTCAGAGGTAACGGTGGAAACAAATAGGGTGCGCAGCTTCCCGGGCGATAGCAGCCCAGGGCGTACCTGCATTCATTCGGCGGGTTGATACCCACGTTATACGGTAAGGTTGCTACGTGTCCGAAGAAGTGTGCTGCCGAAATAATTGGCTGGGCAACCGGACCGAAACTGTGGCCGTAGCGTTCGACCGCCAGTTGTTCAAAGTACAGGGGTTTATGGCAAAGTGCCGAAGCCTTCCACGTCGTCGTCAAAGGTTCCCAGCGACGACCCTCAGAAAGACTGCTGCTCAGTCGACACTCGTTGGGTATTCCCCACCAGTCGGCCACATAACATGCATCCTCGTCACTCAAGTTGAAATATCGAATGGACTCTATTGACTCGGAGGCGGTTTGAATCCGGACCTGTCCGTTTCCATAGTCAATGAATTGTCCTTCTGCCAGGACGTTGCCCCGGCGGTCTTTCCAGACACGATCGCTTGAGTGGGCTAACTTCTCTAGCCGGTCACGTTCCAGGGCGTTGTTATTTTTGGCATCGAGCGGGTCGGCAGCGTACGGTGGTGTCACATCGATGGAAATCGTGGTGATGCCATGAACTCCTGCCCGCCCCCAGTATTTTTGGCAGTTGGCGGCATGCCGCGCGCAAGCGTCGCTGTTGTCTTCGTGGTCACTGCGGCCTCCAAAGACCGACGATGTGAAGTCTTCGGCCGCCGGAAAATCTTGTAGGATTTCTAATTCGTACGCGTCCCGGTCATCCCATTCGTTTTCGCTGTCGAATTGGTCACTGTCGGCACCGGATGTTTCTGTCGGGATTGTGAGGTCTTGTTCGGGCGATTCCAGTAGCTCAAGGGGGAATTCCGGTTGCTGGTCGTTGTTCAGTCTTTCCTGTACCTCCCACGTCTCATTGTCCTTCAACCCCTGCTGCTCCACCGGATTGAGATCACCCTCGAGTTCATTCAAGTCAATGGTGGGTTCATCGGTTTCATCTGCCTCAAGCTGTTCCAGCAGGTCCAGGTCGCCATCGGTTTCATCTGCCTCAAGCTGTTCCAGCAGGTCCAGGTCGCCATCGGTTTCATCTGCCTCAAGCTGTTCCAGCAGGTCCAGGTCGTCATCACTGGGATTTTGAGCAAGTCGTTCGCCATTTTGGAAACCGTGATTACGGAAGGGACCGGAAAAGCGAGTGGGAGATGCGTGTTCGGCCGGGACGACAGTTTTCGCCTTGCGGTGGGAGGGAGTGACCCAGGTGTAGATGCCCCGTTTGGTCTCCTGCTGTTGTTGTTTACCGGCGACGTCGGGGTCTTTTGTTTTGAATGGGGCCGTACGGCCGGGACTTTTCCATTTCAGGCGTTCGGTGCCTTGTAGACCGGATGACGGAATCGAGCGGTGGTGACTCGCACTGAGATCACTGTAAGTGAGGTCGGAACGATCCCGACGCTGCCACTGTTGAGATTCGGTAAACCGGTTATTTTGGTTTGTTTGAGCGAGTGACGGTGAAGAAAGAAACGTCTCCCACAATCCGGACAGGATGACTGCCACCAATACGAGGTGAAGGACTCTAGTTGCCTTTCCTCGTTTCTGGATATTCAGGGCTGTAATTTGGCGATTCCTGCGTAATCGAAATGTCATGCGGATGACTTTCTCTGACACTGGCTGGGGATACTTGTACAAATTGTGCTTCCGTTCTCAATTTTTCAATCGTTTTGGTGCCGCAATAGCCCATGCCTGCCTTCAAACCGCCCACCAACTGATAGACGAAAGGACTGAGTTGGCCTTTGAAGGGGACACGACCCTCGACTCCTTCTGGCACCAGTTTGCCCGCTTGGCTTTCGCTTCCTCCTTGTCGATACCGCTCGCTGGATCCTTGTACCATCGCTCCCAGGGAGCCCATGCCTCGATAAATTTTAAACGTTCGACCTTGATACAGGATTTGCTCGCCAGGGCTTTCGGTCAGTCCGGCGAACAATCCCCCGAGCATGACCACATGAGCACCGGCCGCAATCGCTTTGGTAATATCGCCGGAAAACCGAATTCCACCGTCAGCAATCACCAGCACTTGGCTGTCTTTTGCGGCCTGGGCAACTTCATAAATGGCAGTGATTTGAGGGACTCCTACCCCGGAAATCATGCGCGTGGTGCAAATCGATCCCGGTCCGATTCCCACCTTGACCGCGTCAACACCGGCTGCGACCAGGTCGCGGCAACCATCTCTGGTGGCCACGTTGCCCGCAATGATATCAATATCCCATTTTGATTTAATTTCCTTTACTGTCTGTATAACGTTCGCGGAATGTCCGTGGGCGCTGTCCACAACCAGGACGTCCACGTCCTGGCCGATCAGGCTGTCGATTCGTTCATAATCCAACACACCGACGGCCGCACCAACACGCAATCTCCCTTGCCTATCTTTACAGGCATCCGGAAACCGTTTGAGCATGTCGATGTCTTTGATCGTAATCAAGCCAGTCAGTCTGTATGATTCGTCAACCAGTAAAAGTTTCTCCACCTTTTTATTCGTTAAAATTTTCTCAGCTTGCTCAAGCGTTAAAGTCCCCTCTGCCGTCACCAGGTTTTCTTTGGTCATCACCTCGGAGACTGGCTGATTGCTGGATTCCAGAAAACGCAGATCCCGGCGGGTCAGGATACCGGCCAGCTTTTTATCGCTGTGCGTAATGGGAATTCCCGAGACATTGTGCTGGTCCATGACGGAACGAGCCTGGGCGACGGTTGCTTGGGGTGGTAATGTGACGGGATCCACAATGATTCCGTTGGCACTCCGTTTCACCTTGTCGACTTCCTCGGTTTGACGTTCAATGGTCATGTTTTTGTGGATCACACCCAAGCCCCCTTCCTGGGCCAGGGCAATTGCCATGGCGGCTTCTGTGACCGTATCCATTGGAGAGCTGATCAGCGGGATATTGAGTGTGATGAGTCCGGTTAACTGTGTGGAGACATCAACTTCAGAAGGTACAAAGTCACTGAACCGTGGAATCAAAAGGACATCGTCAAAGGTGATGGCTGGGCGGGTGAATTTTGCATCCATCGATTGCTCCGGTGAATCATGAAGCGCTATGAATCATGAAGCGCTATGAATCATGAAGCGCTAGAAGTGCAGGCAATCCAACATTATGACGGGCAAGTCTAGCCTTGCACAGGGTGTGTGGAGAGGCGGAGTGGGGTTGGCCGCGTTTCGGGGGTGCGAGTGCTTCTAAGCCAAGGCGGGTACGATGGCCAGTTGTGGAATCAGCACAACTGCGAGGTTTGGGTTCTTGTTTTTTAGAGACAGTGCTTTCCCGTTGGTGCCAATCAAACCGCCCTCAGACTTCGGCACAGTCGCTGTCCGTCTCCGGAACGGTCAGGGATTCGAGCCCTTGAATGATTTGTGTGTCCTGCCTGGGAAACACCGTGCGGAGGTCCAGGAGTAGTCGATCCTGTTGAACTCGACCGAAAATTGCGGGGTTTCCTGTTCGAAGCGCGCGTGCCAGATCGTTGACGTTCCTGCCTTTGGGCTGGAGGCCTACGCACCAGGTGGCCACGCGTTGAGTCGGCAGCGAACCTCCTCCCAGGAACGTTTCGTCTTCGAGGACTTCT
This sequence comes from Planctomycetota bacterium, assembly GCA_963578105.1. Classification (GTDB taxonomy): domain Bacteria; phylum Planctomycetota; class Planctomycetia; order Pirellulales; family Pirellulaceae. The sequence goes on along the minus strand of CAUZBP010000054.1, from coordinate 14,322 downwards.
GCAGATGTCACCGAGTCCAGGGCTTCCAATTGGGGCGCCATGTTTTCAGCACGTAAACGGAGATTTTCGAGAGACGTACTCAGCAGGGCGAGCAGCGGCACGGATTCTTGGGCGAGTTCCGGGTCACGGTAAAGCTTCAAGGTGGCGGCCAGGGCGCCGAGCGTCAGTTTGTCAACTCGCAGAGCACGACTCAAAGGGTGTTTTTTGATCGTTTCTACAGTGGAGCGGCGACCCACAATGATGCCACATTGAGGACCCCCGAGGAGTTTGTCACCACTGAAGAGTACGACGTCAGCCCCGGCCTCAATGCTGGCGCGTGCGACCGGTTCTCCGTTGAGACCAAAACGCGCATAGTCGATCAAGGCGCCCGACCCGATGTCGTCGATGACAAGGCAACGATGTTTTGCCGCCAGGCGTACCAGGTCTGCCAGTTTGGTTTGCTCCGTGAAGCCAACGATCGCATAGTTGCTGGTGTGCACTTTCAATAAGGCTGCTGTAGATTCACCGATGGCGTCCGCATAGTCCTGGAGCCGGGTCTTGTTAGTCGTACCGACTTCACGTAGGGAGGCACCACTGGTGGTCATCACATCAGGTAGACGATAGCTGCCTCCGATCTCGACGAGTTCGCCACGTGACACGATGACTTCCTGGCCGGAAGCTAAAGCGGCCAGCGCGAGAAGGGTGGCGCCGGCGTTATTGTTGACAACCAGCGCGGCTTCCGCGCCGGTAAGTTCCTGGAGAAGTTGCTGGACCGCGACGTGTCTCTGTGAGCGTTCTCCCGTTTCCAAATCAACTTCCAGGCTACAGTACCCAGAGGCCAGGGCATGCATTTCGGTGAGCGCTTCGGAAGCCATCGGTGCGCGGCCCAGTCCTGTGTGGAGCAGAACGCCTGTGGCATTGATGACCGGTCGTAGAGGCGATTGTTCGGAGGACACGATCCAACTTGCGATACGTTCTGCCAACTCAGATGGTAGCGGTAAGTCAGAGGTTGCTTGTTTGGCCTCTTCTCGCAGGTTGTCCAAAAAATCTCGGATTCGAGTAACAACCACGCTTCTGGCGACTTGTGTCGTCAACGTCTTTAATGGTTGACTTTCGAGCAATTCGTTCACGGACGGTATGTTTCTCAGTACTTCTGGGGCCATTACGTACTCTTGGGGGTGCAGGGGTTGTTCGCTAGGACTCGGACATCGCCTTCTCGACGGGTGAACCCGGTGCGATCGAGGTGTTCGACGAAGGGCACGGCGTACTTACGGGTTGTACCTAGGATTCCTCGAATTTCACTGACCGTCAATCCCTGACCATCCTCCAGGGAGTTCTTTAACTGCTCATGAAGTTGTTGTTCTGTCTCTCGATGGAGAAAAAGGTCCTTACTGATCGCCACGAGTTCTCCGTCGGCAACTGCCAGTTCGAGTAGCGCCGGGACAGCTCGTTCCAGTTTGTTTGCTGCCTGCTGACACTCCTTCACTGAGGGGGGTTTGAACCCGGCCTGTTTGAAGCGTTCAATCAGGTGCCCGAGGAGTTTCTGCTCGTTTGCAGAAAGCTGGGGGCCGCATCCGGCCAAAGAAATTCCATGTTCTGTGATTTGCACGCGTTTGTCGGCCCGCATTTGTTCAACTGCGGAGACGACTAAAGTATTGTTTTGCAGATAGGCGAAGTGACTCAGTAATTTAGCGCGTTCGATTTTCGACTTCAGTGGAGACTGGGCGTGCATTTTTCGCAACGCCTCTTCAATGCGTTGCTGGAAACTCTCAAAAACAAGGCGGTGAATACGAAGCAGCTTTCCCGGCGACATGTCAATTTCTATCACTTCTTGCTGTTCAACAAGCTGTGAATAGACGGTGTCGACGTCGTGCACTCCGGCAGCAAAAGACAGGGTTTTGGGGTGCCAGTTGCGCAGACCGGAGAAATAGTACGCTGCTGCCGCCCGAACCAGCACGTTGCTTGAGTCCAGTTCGTCAATCTTCTCTAGCTGCTGAGAACTCGGTCGTCGAATCAGTTCGGCGTTTGGATCGAGAATCTGCCCCCCACCGATCGTCACGACTGGCGATTCGCTGCGCAGGACATAGGGCTGAGCCCAGCAGGTGGCACACGGTTCTCTTAGCAATAACTGCACCTTGGCTGTTTTACCCGGCTGTAGAAGGTCGCAGTCCAGTAGTCGGACGGTTGCCAGTAACTCGGCTGTACCCAGGTGTACCCGAATCTTGGATCGATTTTTCAAGGCTCGTGGTGCCGATGGCAACATTTTTAAACTGGCCGTCACTCGGCGGCTCGGCTGCAGGTAGCCGGCAGCCGCTAATTCGTGGCCGCGTGTGACGGCAGTGTGGTGGACTCCCGCTAGATTGATTGCCGCCCGCTGTCCACGGCTTACCTGTTCGACAGACCGGTCATGGTTTTGCAAGCCTCGGACACGAACTGAAATGTTGCCCGGTTCGATGGTCAAATCATCTCCTACCGAGGTTTTTCCGCTCGAGATGCTGCCCGTTACTACCGTACCGTGACCGGAGATGGTGAAGGTTCGATCGATCGCCATGCGGAAGGGGCTTTGCATGGACCGTACTTGCTCGGATTCTGCCGCCCGTCGGGCCGCCTGGCAGAGCGCTGCTTTGAGTTGCTCTAATCCATCCCCCGTTTCCGTGCTCGTGTGAACCAAGGGGGCTTCTTCAAAAAATGTACCTTGCACCAGCTCTCGCACTTCCTGCTCGACCAGTTCAATCCAGTCTTCTTCTGCCAGATCGCATTTCGTCAGAGCGATGACACCCGCTTCTATTTCCAGCAAACGCAGAATTTCGAGGTGTTCACGAGTTTGAGGCTTGACCGAGTCATCTGCTGCCACGACCAACAAAGCGAGGTCGGTGCCAGTAGCGCCAGCCAGCATGTTGCGAATGAACCGTTCGTGGCCGGGTACGTCGACAATTCCCAATCGGTAGTCGCCGACGTCCAGTTCCGCGAACCCAAGATCGATCGTGATCCCGCGACGCTGCTCCTCTGGAAGTCGGTCGGCATTAACCCCGGTTAGAGCCCGGATGAGGGATGTCTTTCCATGGTCGATGTGGCCCGCGGTGGCCAGGATGAGATGCGTAGTCATACGAATTCATTGTAGACTTCGCGGCTAGGTGGTACAGAGGGCGGGAGGGTGAGGGACGAGGATCAAATCTGCTGTTCAGGAGACGGCGTCCGAGTGACTGTTAAAAGGGGGGGCATCCGAGGTGTGGTTAAAATTCTCTTGCAGACCTATTTGTAGGAATTTGTCGGCAGCCGAACGGCGGACACATGACAGACAACGGACCAGGTCGGCCATTGACTCCAGGAGGTTTTGCGGTGGCCCACGAAACATCAGCCTGGCAGCAGCCGAGTGTTAGAGAACAAACTGGGGACCGGACATGTTCTTCAATTTGGCAGAACCGGGAGCGTGAAGCTCACTGGCCCGCTTAAAACCCCGGTGCCTGGCGGGCGATAAAATCGTGAGCCGTTATCGGAGGTGACTTGGTTTTCGGCCTGCGAAACCATGCAAGAGGACTCCAACGATCTGACTTTTTCCGGGCGGCACGCACGCCTGCTGCAGATCGCAGTCGCGAGCGGGACGGAGAATTTTTTTTCCAAGGTGTCATCAAATCCTTGGTTTTCGTCAAGATATTTCTGGGACCTTCTATCAACCGGTTCGCGCTTACCGGCTTGGAAAATGATCGGGAGAGTCGCGGCAGACTGAGGCCCTTGGAAAGATTCGTCGGTGCTTTCGTTGTTCCAGAATCCCGTTTGAAGGGATTCAGTCTTGGTAACTTCCAGGATGATTCCTGTCCCGAGGCATTTTCAGCAGTCAGGGCCGGGGCGATTCCGATCAGTAATGTGAGTGCGAACTTAAACTTCATGCTCACGTCTCCGTCTGTTGCAAGGACGACTGGTTGAGAGGAGTAGCAAGGCCCGATCGGGCGTGCAATTTTAAAGCTTGAAACGACAAGCGGTGCGAAATGTCGCAGAATATCAGGCATGCGTCCAGTTCAATCTGGCTGGTTCCGCCCCACAAAAATCCGTGACAACTTGTTGGAAGGCCCACTCGACTACGAAACGTGATAACACCCTGGAACAGACATGCTCAAACAGCAGACCAGCCTGTGGTTCACGGGGTTTGCCATCGCTCTTTCTGCCAGCTGACATCTCTGATTTCAGCGACTGCTTGCATTCGGTCAAAGCGATAAGGTGTCCTCATGAAGTGCATGCTATTGGGACGATAAGTTCGAGATAATGCCAATTTAGAAGGCCGTAGAGGCTGCCCTGAAGTGAAGGGAGGGGTTGTCTTTCAGAGGACGACTTCCATTTCAGCTGTAAGTCTTGATTGCGGTTTGGTGTGAGTTTCAAAAGTCAAAGAGGGGGGGCCTCAGGATGGTATTAACGCGCAGAGAAATCCGCGACGCGACGCTGGCGGGACGGGTGGTGGAATCGATGGCGCTGGCAGAACAGCTATCAGGCTGCTTAACCCGCAGGGAAGCGAAATTGCTGGCTGTGCTTCCGTATCTGGACGTCAAAGGAGAGATCCTGGAATTAGGAGCCTTTCAAGGAAAGTGCTCCATCATTCTCGCAAAGTCTGCATTGGCCGCCGGGGTTGACCGCACGTACGCCTGCGACCCGTTGCTTCCCCTGTCATCGACACTGCCTGTTGAGGCCCGGGTGAGTGACATCGATTTGCCGCAGGTACTGCATCAAAACCTGGAAGCCTACGGCGTTGCAGATGTCGTCGAATTTTATCGCATGAAGTCAAGTGAACTTGCTCGTTCGTGGAATCGACCACTCAAGTGCCTGTGGATCGACGGGGATCATCGCCACTCCGGGATTTCGGCCGACGTGCAGCTTTTTTCCCGGTTTCTTGTTCCCGGTGCCGTAATCTGTGTGCAGGGAGTATTACGCAAGTGCGGAGGACCGACACGGGTCTTTGCGGAACAAGTAGTGATGTCGGAATCTTATGGTGACTGCGGTATCTGTGGATCCGTTGGATGGGCCCAGTACATCGGCGACGACCTCGTGGTGCAGAAACAATGGGAGCAAAAGGTTGCCTTGTACCGGAGGTTGTCTCGTCTGGTACCTTATTTGGTTCTTTCAGAAAAGAAAATAAGAGAGAATAAGGTCATCTTGCAGCTGTTACGAAGTCTTGTACCTCGTAGCGAAATCAATCCCGTGACGTGGCTGAATGACAGAAACGGAGTTTACAGACCTGACTTTGGCCGCAGAATTCTTCCGGTCCAACCGGTCCTCAGCAGCGACAGTCGTTGCGCGGTTTAGTCCATCTTGCAGCGACGGTTTGGGGGGCGGAAATGTTTCTGTGTTCGACCGCCAGCCGGTTGGATTTGCACCTGTCCGCAGGTGATGCGTTTTGATGGCACGAATGACTCGTTGCCGTGATCCTCTTGTTGCCGTAGCATGATGACATGAAAGATCAAAGCATTGGTTTTGTTGGCGCCGGACGGATGGCTTCCGCGCTGGCGCGGGGGTTTGTCAAGTCGGGCCTCGTGACGGAAGCAGCGATTTGCGCTTCTGACCCTTCTGCAGAGGCTCGTCAAAAATTTTCGGACAATTTGCCAGAGGCTACGGTGGTGGAAGATAACGGGCTGCTGCTGCAGCAGTCAGCCATTGTTTTTCTGGCGGTGAAACCTCAGAGTCTGCCACACGTCATGGGCGGGATGCAGGCTGAAATCGAAGGCGACACGTTGTTTGTGTCGATCGTTGCAGGAGTCAAATTGTCGACCTTGTCCGCCGGGTTGGGGACGGACCGGATCGTTCGTGTGATGCCTAACACACCTTGCTTGGTTGGCTTGAGTGCCTCCGGGTACTGTGCGGGGGCGGGCGCCAACGAAAACGATCGGCAGCGAGTAGCTCAGTTGCTCGAATCCGTTGGAATTGCCATTCCCGTGCCGGAAGGTTTGTTAGATGCGGTCACCGGTCTTTCCGGTTCAGGACCCGCCTTTGTGTACATCATAATTGAAGCACTCAGCGATGGGGGAGTTCGCATGGGACTGCCTCGCGAAGCGGCAACCCGTTTGGCAGCTCAGACCGTCAAAGGGGCTGCTGAGATGGTACTGAACACCGGCGAACACCCCGCGGCTCTCAAGGACCAGGTGACGAGTCCCGGGGGAACGACAGTGGCGGGAGTACGGGCACTCGAGCAGGCGGGTTTACGAGCCGCTTTGATGGCGGCCGTCGAAGCTGCGACCGAAAGGTCCCTTGAATTAGGTGGATCCTAGGTTCAAAATGGTCACTCCGGGGCTGCCCTGTCCCGTTTGTGCAGAACGGAAAGGTTTGTCGTGACCGATTTTTTTTGTAAAGTGGACGATAAGCACGTTCCCCTTTTCCGCGTGGTGTGGATCTCGGATGTACCCCATTTCTGCGGTCGTGATGATTGTTTGTTTGAGGGTCGGTATGAAATTCGTTTGGAGCAAAGCGAATCGGTGTGGGGAAGTCGTGATGAGCGCGATGAAATATTGACCGTCCTGGAACACTGGCAAGGTGGGGTTCCTCCGGAGGAAGACCGGGAGTGGGAAGAATAATGTCGCTTTTTGAAAATGATGAATATCGATGGCGTGAAACCTACTTCGTGTTGATTGAAGAAGGAAACAGGCCCAGCGGAAAAGCACTCCAGGACGCTCTGGCGGAACTCGGCGGCCGCTATCAAGTGGGAGAACCGGCTGTTAACGAAGAGGGGCTTGTTGAGTCCCTGACGCTCTATTCCCCGGATGATAATTCCGCAATGGACGTCACTTATCTCGAAGGTGAGGAGGTCATCGAGCAGAGGACCGAACTGGCCGACGAATTGAAGCAATCCGCGACCAACGATGAAGAACGAGCAGTACTGGCCAGGCTTCCTTCTTGTAATGCGAGACTGGACGTTTATCATTTTGAACAGGTGAACTACTTTGGGGATGAAGACGAGGAAGAAGAGTTTCTTGATCCGGGTTCATTGCTGATCGTCCTGGAAAGGCTTGCCGAACTATGCGGTGGGATTGCTATCGATCCCCAGACCGGCTCGCCGCTTCCCTAGGGTGAATTGCGGATAACGACACCCCATTCCCGGAGCAACCTCGCCGGGCGGTGCTCTTGGATCATCTTCCGGTTCAGCCGGTTTCCTGTGAAGACGTTAGCGAGTCGAACACCATGCAAGCAAAAGAAATAAAGCCCGGAGCTGTGCTCAACCTGGACGGGGCACCTGTGCTGGTGCAAAACGTCAGCGTTCAAACCCCTTCCGCACGGGGTGCAGCGACACTTTACAAATTCCGAGGCCGAAATCTTGTCTCCAAGCAAAAGACTGATTTCACGCTCAAAGGTGGGGAATCGTTGGACGAGGCCGACTTCGAACGTCGCTCCGTGAACCTGATGTACTCCGACGCGACCCATGTACACCTGTTGGACCAGACCGACTTCGACCAGTATTCTTTGGCCCTGGATGAGGTCAAGGAGGAATTGCAGTTCATCACGGAAAAGTTGGCAGGGATTTTGGCGCTGATCTATAACGGTCAGTGCGTAGGTATTCAGTTGCCTACGTCCGTCGAGTTAACCGTCACGCAATGTGATCCGGGTGTGAAAGGAGATTCGGCAACCTCCCGTACCAAGCCGGCAACCCTGGAAACAGGCCTGGTGGTTCAAGTGCCGGAGTACCTGTCGCAAGGCGAACACGTCAAGGTGGATACCCGAACCGGGCAGTACCTGTCGCGTGCATGATAGAAGACGACCTGGGGCAGTCGTCCGGGGCGTGTTGTGGTGCCCGGGAAGTGCCGCACGGCCCGCGCCTGAATCGCAACGAACTCTTCCAGGTCAACCCGCGGGTAGCGCTGCACCCGGTACGGGCCTCCCGGAAGATGACCACCAGGAGGTTGAGAGTTACAACCTGTCTTCCACGAGAGAGAGGATCTGCGCTTCGTCAGGAAACTCGCCGGTCTTCAGTTTGGAGTAAATCAAGTCACCATCGAGCGAAATTTCGAAGCAGCCACCCGAGTCCGGAATAAGTTCTAATCCCGTGATCTTCTGACGGTACGTATCGAGTAGATTTTTTGCCAGGCTCACGGCCTGAGGCGTGTAATTTCAGGCCGAGCAGTAGACTAATTCGATTTTCACAGTTTTCGACTCCGGTTCTTTTGGTTGAATGTTCCAGTGGTGCCGTCCTTGCCGCACGGTGCTACTTCTTGGATCTTGCCTTCCCCGATCGCGATTTCTTCTTGGGAGTTGCTTTCTTGGCCTTGCTTTTGGTTTTCTTTTTCCCGAAAACACTCGCCCATTTTTCAGAATAGTCCTTGCTTGCCCCGCTACGCAGAATCGTCACTTTGCAGGCTCCCTTAATTGAATGGTTAAATGGTCACATAAACTTACTTATCTGTTGATAGGCAAAAGATGAGTTCTGGTCAAGGTACTCAGCGAGCAGAAGTGTCGTCAATCTTGGGGGCAAAGGTGCGAAAATCCGCTCCCGTGGACTCTGCTCCCCGGATTTCGGCCGTCACGCCGATGGGTTTTCAGCCGCCCTCTTAAAAACTCGACGAACGGTGATTCCGGTGCCTTCAAAGTCGAGTCCTGCGCGGGGTCTGTCCTGTGCCCAGCTTGATTTTTACAATAGCTGGACCGTTTGCTGCCCGTCGAGAAGGGTACGTGAGGAATGCTCGGTGCGATTTTCCGTTTCCAGCAGGGGCCCGGCGCCACGGACCTGGTGACCGGGCCGGTGCCGTCAAGTTCGTCTTAACGGTTTGTACTTGAATCGCTTCGGTTCATCCGGATTGATGCCCAATCGTTCTCGTCGCTGCGTTTGGTAGGTCTGGTAATTTCCTTCGCACCAGTGGACGTGCGCGTCTCCTTCAAAGGCCAGGATGTGTGTTGCCAGCCGGTCAAGGAACCAGCGGTCGTGGCTAATGACCATTACGCACCCCGCGTAGTTGAGGAGGGCTTCCTCAAGAGCCCGCAACGTGTCCACGTCGAGGTCATTGGTGGGTTCATCCAGTAACAAGACGTTCGAGCCTCGTCGTAAGAGTTTGGCCAGGTGAACCCGGTTGCGTTCCCCTCCAGAAAGGTCGCCTACTTTCTTTTCCTGGTCAGGTCCTCGGAAGTTGAAGCGGGACACGTAGGCGCGTGCGTTGATCTTACGGCCTCCCATTTCAAGAGTTTCATGCCCGCCGGAGATCTCATCGTAAACGGAATGGTCGGCCACCAGCGCGTCACGATTTTGGTCAACGTAACCGAACTCAACCGTTTCCCCTGTTTTAAGTTGACCTGAGTCCGCTGATTCCTCGCCTGTGAACATCCGAAACAGGGTCGTCTTGCCGGCACCGTTGGCGCCGATGATGCCCACAATTCCTCCGGGCGGCAGGTGGAAATTCAGGTCTTCCATCAGTAGGTGTTCGCCGAATCCCTTGCTCACGTTCTGGGCTTCGATCACCAGGTCGCCCAGGTGTTGGCCCGGGGGGATCTGGATTTCAAATTCATCGGGTCGTTGTTCGAAACCCGCGGAGGACATGCTTTCGTAGGCCTTGATGCGGGCCTTGCTCTTGGCTTGCCTGGCACGGGGCGCCATTTGAATCCATTCCAATTCCCGCTCCAATGTTTTACGACGGGCCGTCGCGGATTTCTCCTTCTGGGCCAAACGCGTTTGTTTTTGAGAAAGCCAGGAGGAGTAGTTCCCTTCCCAGGGAATTCCCTCGCCCCGGTCGAGTTCCAAAATCCATCCGGCCACATTGTCCAGAAAGTACCGGTCATGGGTCACGGCGACGACGGTACCCGGATACTGGTCCAGGTGTTTTTCCAACCAGGCCACCGAGTCCGCATCCAGATGATTTGTGGGTTCGTCGAGCAACAGCAGGTCAGGACGTTGTAACAGCAGACGACAGAGTGCTACACGTCGCCTCTCGCCTCCGGATAGCCGTGACACGTTTGCGTCGCCGGGGGGCAGGTTCATGGCGTCCATCGCAATCTCGATTTCGCGGTCCAACTCCCAGGTGTTGGTCGCCTCAATCTGATCCTGCACACGGGCGAGCTCGTTACAAAGTTTTTCCATGCGGTCATCCGCCATGGGCTCGGCAAGTTCCTCGTTGATTGTGTTGAAGCGGTTGAGCAACTGACGTCGCCCGGCAACACCCTCTTCGACATTCTCGTGCACGTTTTTCTCGGGGTTCAGAACAGGTTCCTGAGAGAGGTAGCCACAGGTGTAGCCCTCGCTCAAGCGCGCCTCACCGTCGAACTCCCGGTCGATCCCCGCCATGATGCGTAGCAAAGTGCTTTTGCCAGCGCCGTTTGGACCCAATACCCCAATCTTGGCGCCGGGGTAAAAACTCAGCCAGATCTCGTTCAGGACGACTCGCTGGCCATGTTTTTTAGTGAGATTTTGAATGCTGTAGATGTGCTGCTTGCCCATGCTGTCGCCGATGTAAAGCGTCTTTTTAGGTAAACTCGTGACGTTTCTTGCAGAAAACGAAGGAAATTATATCAGCTGGGACCTGATTTTGTCAGCTTGGAAAAGGAGATGCTTGCTCCCATTCCGGGAACGGACAACCAAACTGGCCCGAGATTTTGCAGTCTGTCGGCGAGCCTTCCACCTGTTGCCCGGTTGGTCACGGGGGTGGGGCGACCATTTTCACGGGTTGAATTCAAAGGCTGGGAGAAAACTGGTGGCACAACCCGGGTGACGTCCGGAGCTCGCGCAGGTCGGTTTTGAGGGCCCAGGGGGTTGCGAGAGCCGCAGGCCACTGAAACGGCATCCTGGGAGCCTGTTGCACCCCTGTCCAGGTGGGCACCCGAAAGGAGCCGGCAGGCAGTGTCAACGCGGTTTCATCCGGAACAAAAGTCCCACCTGTATTTGCTGAATCGGGTTGCCTTACCAGGGCCTGCTGATAGCAAGGCTTGGCTCCGGAAGCGGGCCCCGGCTGGTGAGATGGGAGGTTCAGGCTGACTTTCTGGATTTAACGGATCGTATCAGCCATTTGGAAAGTTCTGGTTTTTTCTGTTCTATGGGACCGATGGATTTGAGCGACGGTATCAAACTTAGTGCCTTTGCCAAACCGGTCTAGTTAGTCCTGGAAATGACGAAAGTTGGAGATTGCCGTGAAACTTAACGTGGTCCTCGGTTTCCTCTCGTGCTCCTGCCTGGCCGCTTGGTGCTGCCAACCTCTCGCAGGTCAAGACTTCAGTTTGTCGGCGGGAACAGTTCATGCTCCCCGTTTTCACCGGGTGGCTCATTTCCAGACGCAAGGGCCCGAGGGGCCTTTCGTGGCCGGTGAGCGGGATGTTGTTTGGGCCGAGCATATGACGGAGACTTCGGATCCCAAGAGCGGTGAAATTCAGTTGGCGACTGATCTGCAGCTGGCTTCACGTCCGACGAACGGGGCACCTATCGTTCGTCCGGCTGACATACTTCAAGAAGGCCCTGACAGTGGGGTTGTTGCAGCGTCTTATGGCCACTGGGCACCCGCACAGGATGGCTGCTCATTCGCCGGTGCCGGCTTTGAATTTGACGACGGTGCGATCAGTGGTGACGGGGGAGAGATCACGGCGGGGTTCGTCGGCCACCGTAGCGGTGCAGCCAGTTCTGGTGATGGATGTTGTACGCCGCGTTGGTTCGATGTGTACGTCGGCGGGATACGTTTGTCCAGAGACAACGATATTCGCAATCCGGTTGGCATTGCCTCGGAAAATCCGCTGGGTTTGATTGTTCTCGAGTCCGACGATGCGGACCAGAACTCGGCTGAAGATGGTTTGCAGTTGACGTTGCAATGCGTGATTGGTCCCGGCACCAATCTCGAAATCGATTATTTCGGTTTGACGGAGTGGGCGGACACGCACGCTGTCACCGACGCCGACACCGCCCAGCCCGACAGCCTCTATTCGGTGTTTAGTGAGTTCGGTGAGTTGGGATCATTCGGGTTTCCCGACACGGACCAATCCAACCTGCAAAGCATCACCTACCTCACCAAGTTGCACAACGTCGAGATCAACAAACGCCAGCGTTGGATCAGCCCCAATTGTCGCTGGCAGGGGTCTTACCTGTGCGGGTTACGTTACTTCCGCGTTGACGAGGATTTCGTGTACATCACCGAAGCCGCAGAGCACAGTGATCCGTTTGACGGTGACGCGTTGCGCGGTCCAGGGCGGTTTGCCTACGCCATTGAAACGACCAATGATCTTGTCGGTCCGCAGGTTGGAAGCGAGTTGACATTCTGCCTGTTGCCGCGCGTGCGACTGGGCGCGGACGCCAAGGCCGGGATTTTCGTGCTGCGTGCTCAGCAGAAGTCGCACCTGCATAGCCACTCGGGCAGCGAAATCTACGAAAGGGTTGCCAGGGAGGACTTGGCGGGCGTGGGGGAATTCGGTCTCTTTGCGCTCTTGCAACTCAGTTCGCGCGCTACCCTGCGTGTCGGTTACAAGACCGTCTTTGTGCAGAATGTAGCGTTGGCTCCCGAGCAATTCAATCCCACGACTCCCTCGGCCATGGTAGAGGTTCCCGAGTCGAGTCGCGTTCCGTTTCTGGAAACCAACGGAACGCTGCTGTTGGAAGGATTCACGGCCGGGGTCGAGTTGACCTGGTAGTGCGTCTCACGACAGTCTGCCCGGAAACGACTGCCGCGGATTACTTCGCAAATGGCTGAGCCAGTCGGGCGACTTCACGGGGTTTTCGAAAGCCTGAGACACCGTCTGCAGGCGGCCTTTGCGGTTCTCCGCCATGTGCTTTTCAGGCGCGCCAATGTCTTTCCCCGCAGCGGCGCGCTCCGAAGATTCCAGCGGAAAGAACGTGGCCGGGTGTTCTCCTGGTCACGCCACCCGACGTTTTCTGTTGTCGGTTGGGGCCTTCCGGAGGGTCCGGGAACAAATCTGCCCTCAAAATCAGCCTAGCTGTTATACTGAATGTAACCGTCCAGGACGGTTGCAGGAACTTGAACGGCGAAGCAGGCGATCCCAGAACAGGGGAGGACTCATCCGTGTTTTCTAAAGCGAGCCGCGCTCTGCGCCGGCGGACCGACGGTCAAAAGGTCTGTCGAACACTGGGCAGCTACGAAAAGTTGGAACCACGTCATTTGCTGGTGACGTTTAACTTCGTGCTGTCAGAGGCTGCTGATCAGGTTGACGGCCTGCAGTTGGGGCTCGAAGAAGCGGCCACCGAGTGGACGACGGTGCTGAACGACGATGTGGCGGTGGCTTTAGACATTGATTTCGTTCCACTCGAAGGAGGTGTCCTTGCGGGGACAAGTCCAAGTGTTCTTCGCGAGGCCTATGATACCGTACGAACCGCCTTGCAAACCGATAGTCGATCGACAGAAGATGAGTCCGCTGCCGCGAATCTTTCTCAGGAATCGAACCTTGTAATTTACATCAATTTTACGGAAGACAATCCCAGCGGAGCGGGCAGCGACGTTCCCTACATGGACAATGATGGTGGATATAACAACCAGGCGATTGAACTCACCCATGCGAACGCCCGCGCGCTGGGATTGGATTCGACGGGACTGATTGACGCGTCCATCGCCTTCAACGATCAGATTGCATGGGATTTTGATCGCAGTGACGGGGTCGACCCGGAACAATTTGATTTTGTCGGTGTTGTCCTGCATGAAATGGGCCATGCCCTCGGTTTTCTCAGCACCGTCGACCGCATCAACCAACTCTCTCTTCCAGGCATGAGTCCAGCTGGTTTTGAAGACGCAATGCCGCCCACGTCTTTAGACCTGTACCGTCATTCGGTCACCAGTGACGCTTTTGGTGCGGATTTGGATTTGACCGTGGGCGGGTTGCAAGTGGGCGGCGACAAAACATTCTTTTTTGACGCTTTGTTGCGGGGGACTTTTTCGACGGGCCTGGAATGCATCACGTGCGACGGTAACCAGGCCAGCCATTGGGAGGATTTGGCTGGTTACTCTCAGGGCCTCATGGATCCGACGATAGGGCCGGGAGAACTGGGCGTGATCTCAAACCAGGATTTGTTGGCCTTTGACGTCATTGGTTGGGACCTGAGAATCGGCGGAGGGGGCGCTGGCGGGGACGGAGGCGGGGGGCCACCGATTCCGATTCTGGTGAGCGGAACCGTGTTTAATGACGCCAATGGCAGCGGTCTGATGGAAGGCCAATCGGGTCAAGCCGGTCACACGGTCTACCACGATTTGAATGAGAATGGTGTGCAGGATTTTGGTGAAGCAAGCGGGCAAACCAACGCAGAGGGTGTCTACCAGTTTGTGGCCATCGTTCCTGCTGCCAAGCCGATTGTCACATCAGGCGGGGGCAGCACTGAAGGCGGAACTCCTGAAGGCGGAACTCCTGAAGGCGGAACTCCTGAAGGCGGAACTCCTGAAGGCGGAACTCCTGAAGGCGGAACTCCTG
>CAUZBP010000053.1:0-35281 GCA_963578105.1 Planctomycetota bacterium | reverse complement strand
CCGCGGTCTCCCCGCCACTTCGCGTCGAAAGTGATCGCCAGAGGGTCAGGTCGATACTGTCGCTGACGGCGCGCACCGAGCCATCCATCAAGACGACGTTCACCAGGCCCGGGTGATAGCTGCGGGCTGTCACCGCGGCGTAGGTGGGCTGGGTGTTGCTTTTTCCTTCCTGTCGCGAGTTGTAGTCAATGTCGTAGGTCCTGCCGTCGCTGTGCACATAGCGAACGGGTGTGTTGGGTGTAAACACGGTGGTGATGCCACTGTGGTGCACGCGTCCGTCCGGCCACTCGGTATGTCCGGTGTTCTGGTTGGTGCCCGGGCCCAGTTTGAACTGTGCACCGTCGGCCAACGTGGCCAGGTCTGCCGGTGACGAAGGAATGGCGGGGCCCGGGTCGGCCGTGTTGCGAAAATAGGGTGTGAATGCCCGGACTTCAGCAGCACAGAGAGTATTGCTGAGACCGTCCCGGAAATTAACCGGCCGGAGACGACTGTTGACAAAGAAGGAGCCATCCCCGCCCCGATCCCGTCGCGGGTCCCACACGAACCAGCTGCCAAAGTTGAAACCATAGTTCAGTGGGTAGACCTTGGGTTGCCCGCCCGAATCGACTCGAACCGTGTCGTTCAGTTCACTGGGACAGAGGAAGGTGGGGATTCTCATCGTCGGTACACCGGTCGACCGGTTGACTGGATCGTCCCAGGCGATGTCCAGTCTGACTTGGATGTAGGCGTTTCCCTGCTCGATGTAGGGTAGGATGCGACCATGGATCGACCAGGAACCGTTATTCGTGTTGAGTGCGTTACCCGGTTCAATGACGAAGCTCGGCGGAAAGATGCCGACGGCGGTCTGGAAATTGTGAACCGCCAGCCCGATTTGTTTGAGATGGTTGCTGCAGGCGCTTCTGCGGGCCGTATTGCGGCTCGCCAGTACGGCAGGCAGCAACAACGCCACGAGCAGACTGATCAGCCCGATGACGACCAGCAGCTCGACGAGCGTGAAACCTCGGAAACAACGGCGGGGCGCGGTCATAAGAACTTTCATCGTAAGGGGACCACGAACATTATGACACAAGAAACCGAGGTGTGGGGACGACAGCATAACAGAAACGACGCGCGCCAGCCTGGAACTTCCGGGGGGCAGGAGGTAGGGAGTTGACAGGTGAGGGGTCCTGGCGGAAAATTTCAGAAGTCGGGCACCCAACTGGTCCGACAAAAAACAAACGCCCCCTTCGTCTAGTGGCCCAGGACATCGGATTCTCAGTCCGAAGACAGGGGTTCGACTCCCCTAGGGGGTACTTGTAAAGCATCAAAAACCCCGGCAATACCGTGTTGTACGGGGTTTTTTGATGTTTGGGTGGTGCAGTGGTCACCCGCTGACATGCCCTTTTCTAACCAAGCCGCCGGAACACGCTCAGCAGTGCCAGGCCCATCAGCCCCAGCACCCAACTGGCCGGCTCAGGAACGGCAAAGTGCACAACGCGGAAACCCTTGTTATCAGCGGCGCCGGTGCCGCCGTTGACCAGGGTAGCACCGTTCAGGAACGACGAAGAACCGGTCCACGAGCCGCCGAGCTGCCAGCGGCTGGCAGCGATGTTTCCCAGGGTATCGGTCCATTCCATCACGTTACCACTTTGGTCGTAGGTCCCGTAGTAACTGCTCGACAGAGTATATCCTCCGGCATCGGTGAGGTCGGGGGGAGCACTGGCCGCGCCTGTACTGTTCCAGTTCGCACTGTTCTCGCCCCCGGGCGTGGCCTCGTCCACGGGGACGTCATTGGATTGGGTCGCATGATTATAGAAGCCACCACCGTCACTGATGCCACCGTCTAAGACATCACGCGGATCGAAAAACCCCGCTTTGTACCACTCCTCAAAACTGGGGAGCGCCCAGATGGCACCGGGCTCACGCTGGATATAGGGATCGACGTCGTTTTCTGGAATTTTGTTGCCGTCCAGTGTGTAGGCACCCGATTCGGTGTCACCACTACCCTGGCCGTTGTGCAGCCAGTTGGCGAACCGCATCGCGTCGTAGATGGTGACGAAAACGACCGGATAATTGGCGAAGCCCGGCTTGGTGGAGAACTTGGATCCCTCTGCTGCGCCAAGGTCCTTGAGGATACCCCCGTTTCCGTTGTTCTGTTGGGCACCACCGAAGAGAGCCAGCGAGTTAGAAGCTGTAGGATCGACGACGTTCAGGAAGTCGACCCATTGCGCGTTGGTGACTTCTGTCGTTCCCATTTCGAATTGATAGTCAACACCCCCACTACCGGGATCGCCTACAGGGGTGATGTCAACCGTGACGCCGTAGGTGGTGGCGGATAAGAAGATGGCCAAAGTGGCGACGGTGAACAAGCTGACTCGAGTAATTCTCATGAGCGGGATCTCCATCTTTTGCGGAACCAAACTGTTCCGGAGTTTTCGGGAAAGTAGTGCCCACGGGGTAATTATCGCGTTGTCTGTATAGGAAAGTCAAATATTTTTTTTCAGCAGACAACCGTACCCGAACCGACCAGCCTCTGCCTGTTGCTAGCTGGGCTGCTAATGCAGGCCCGCGTGTGATTTTAAGTTGTCAAAGAACGGTTAACGCAATCACGCCTGGTGCATCGCCCGCGCCCGCAAGCCCCGGGGTTGGGGGTAACGGCGGTGGTTTTGAGGGTTTCTTACTCCCCGCTGTTGTCTGGTGCCCCCTGTGATCGATGGCACCCCACGAGTCATGGATGTCTGATCGTGATTGTGCGGTCCACCTCGGTCCGCTGGGTATGACGAGCGCCCAGCGGCCAGGACACTTCGAGGGGCACAGCGTCTGCGAAATCGCCCAAGCCGAAGTGCAACGTCATGTCATTCTGGTTGCCCTGTCCTGTGCTGCTCTCAACCTGACGCGTTAAAACCCGGTCGCCAACTCGGATGCGCACTTGCGCGCCAATGGCTGACCCCGGACCCACCAATCTGACCTTGAGCCAGTGGTGCTTGGGACCGCGGTTTTGATAGAGCTTGCCGGCCGTCAACAAATCCAGGTCGCCGTCGTTGTCGTAATCCGCGCACGCGGCTTGAAAGGTGAGCTTGGTGTTGATGCCCGACGTTGCCGTGACATCCGTGAAACGCCAGTTGCCTTCGTTGCGGTAGAGGACACAGTGGTCACTCGGGTAAACCGTGGTGAAATAGAGGTCCAGATTTCCGTCATTATCGAAGTCGCCCAGGACCGGGCTGGCGTAGGACTCCTGCCACCGCAGGTCTGCTTGGGCACTCTTGTCCTCGAAGTGATAGTCGGGCGGACCCTGGTTGCGCAGGAACATCGGACGGTTCTGAAACTCGGGAGGGTGGCTGAAATTACCCACGAACAGATCGAGATGGCCATCGTTGTCCAGGTCGCCGAACGCGGAGCCGATGGTATGCCCACATGCTGGATAGGACCACCCCATCTCGGTGGGTTTGCCGGCCACCCCGTGCTCAAAGCCAATCTCGGTAAGGACCAGATTCTTGTCGACTCGCCACAGCAAGTTCGGCTGCAACCGATAATTGGAAACATAGATATCCACATCTCCGTCCTCGTCAAAATCCGCGGCGGTGACGCCACGAGCCTCTTGATGCGTTCCCGACGGATTCCGCTGATGCTCGCCGAAGGTGCCGTCACCCTTGTTGACGTAAACCGTGTCGGGATGCACGGCCACATTCTCCGACTCGAATCCACCCACGTAGAGGTCAAGAAAGCCGTCACCGTTCAAGTCTGCCCACGTAGCGCCCAGCGATATCACGGTGGGCAGGTCCGGCAGACCACTCTTTGCTTCGGAGAAGGTACCGTCACCGTTGTTTCGGACCAAGTTCCCCGTCCCGATCCAACTAAATAAATCCGGGTCGCCATCGTTGTCGTAGTCGGCCCAAATTCCCTGGGGGCCGACACTGGCAACTCGAATGAACTTCTTGCCGTTTTCATTTCGGTAGATTTCATTGCCCGTATGCAAGTCCACCCATCCGTCACCATCGTAATCCACCCACGCGTAGCCTCCGCCTGGCAGACCGACATCCTCCGTCACATCCACAAACCAAGGCTCGTCCGCGCATGCCAGCGGCGCGCTGATTATCAGCCCCACAAGTACTCCTAGCGTCTTCCACCTGGCTGCGCACTGAAACTTCATTTTTAACTCCTTGGGGACGATTGCTGCTCCGAAAATAGACTGGGCATCATTGTTGATGCGTGCACAGAAACCCCTTCTGAATTTAAACGGAGGTTGTGATGAACCATTCTTTAAGGAACCGGTAGGCGTTGGGGGACGGTGCAAATGGCGACCAAACTGCTCCGCAAACTTTAGCAGAACTTCATCATCTCCATTCAAGCCATCCGGAACCCTGCAAATCAGTATAACGGGTTCACCAGTAGGTGGAAGGTTCCGGTGGCGTAGCAATAATCAACTCTTGCTGAGGCACCAAACGAAGAGATATCGGGCGTCGTTGGGTCAGGTGGTTTAACCGTGGTGTGCCGCCCTTTTTTTTCGCCCCCGATACACCACCCAACTGCCCCTGACGTCGTCACGCCTGGTGTATCTGGCACCGCCCGGCATGGACGGCGGTGTACGTCGCGGAACCGATGTGCTCAAGGCGCTCGCCCTGGGCGCCCGGGCCGTCCTGATCGGACGTCCCTATGCCTGGGGATTGGCAGCCAATGGAGAGGCGGGCGTGCGCAAAGTGATCGAGTTGCTGCGCGAAGAAACGCTCAATGCCATGCTCACGACCGGCTGTGCCAAGGTGGCTGACATCGAGCGGTCACTGATCATGACCTAGGCAATGACAGCACCACGGGACCCAGGCAAACGATGACCGAGCCGACGGCAGGGTCTCACGTTTTGC
This sequence comes from Planctomycetota bacterium, assembly GCA_963578105.1. Lineage (GTDB taxonomy): Bacteria > Planctomycetota > Planctomycetia > Pirellulales > Pirellulaceae. The sequence goes on along the minus strand of CAUZBP010000053.1, from coordinate 30,443 downwards.
GCGGCAAGGCGTCACTTTCTGAACCGGGCATCCTGGCCGGCTTGCAGGCCATATGCCAGCTAGGTTTACTGGATCTTCGTCCAGTTTTCAGCTTCCTGTCGCGATGGACCTGTCGGGGGCGGCGCGAAAATGAAGTAATAGACCAGGTCCTCATCGCCGTCGTTGAAGGTCTGGTGAACAACCCCGCGTGGGATGTAAATCGTCATTCCTTTACTAACGGTGTATTCCTCGTCACCAAGCAACAAGCGGCCTTCTCCGCAGACGACGAAGTAAATCTCAGCCGCATCGGGGTGAATGTCAGGTTCCGACCGTTCGCCCGGTCGGAGAATCCACAACCCGGTTACCATTTCATCGGCGCCACATTCGTCCGGGCCGATCAAAGGTGAAACGGTTCGTGATCGGTCAGGAGCTTCCCAGACCGGAGCCTGCTTTGGGTCGATGACACAATTCGCGTATTTCGTCATTTCAGTGTTCCCGAATGCACGTGGTAAAAAGTAAATCTAGACGAGCAACGAACCGCCGTTCACGTGGAGCGTCGCTCCCGTAATATAGGTCGACCGGTCCGATGCCAAAAATAGTACGCTGTCAGCCAGTTCGGTAGCTGTCCCATGGCGTTTGAGCAGCGCCGCCTCTGCATAAGCCTGGCGTTCCTGTTCGGTAAAATTCTGCCGGGCAAGCGGAGTTTCAATGCTGCCCGGTGAAATCGTATTCACGAGGATCCCGTCCGCAGCAAATTCCTTGGCGGCAGATTTCGTCAGCGCGAGGATGCCCGCCTTGCTGACTCCGTAAGCCGGATGGGCCGTAATGCTTCCCTGGAAGGCTCCCACGGAAGAAATATTAATGATACGGCCCCACTGTTTCTGCCGCATGTGCGGTGCGACTGTCAGCAGGCACAGGAAGGCCCCATGAAGATTGGTCTCCATGACCTGCCGCCAGTTTTCTTCGGTAACATCCGGCCAGTGAACGGCGGGAGCAATGCCGGCGTTATTCACCAGGATACTGATCTCGCCAAACTGGCGAATCGTTTCGTCGACCATCTGTCGGACCTGGTCACCCTGGCTGACATCGGTTTTCGATACGAACAGCCGGCATTCGCATTCCGACGAGACCTCCTCTGCAACCAGTTCTGCCTGCTGCTCGTTGACATCGACAAGCGTTATCGCCCGGGCGCCGGCCCGGGCAAATGTCCGTACCACTGCTGCTCCGATACCGGAAGCTGCCCCGGTCACCATTGCCGTTTTTCCATCAAGTCTCATTGGAATTTTTCCAAGTTGTTTTACTGGATCGCGTCATATGACATTTTACCGTGATCGGAACCCGCCGGTCGTTCCAAAGAACCGGCCCACCGCAATGGGAATCGATCGTCCGCAACCGGATGCTTCTGCCGTGATGCTTCCGCACCTGGAACCCTTCGTCGAGAACAGTAGTGTTGTCCGTACGCCTCGGATTCTGGGAAAGCGAACCCAGCAAACTGCAAATGTTAATCGGCGCGTTGATGTGTCCGGTTCAACGATTTGTTGTGAGTGATTATCGCCAAAACTGCCACCATTTTTTTGAGGTAATAAAATCCTCCCAGCTACCGTCAGCATTCCGAACTGCTCTACGATTACCAATTGTGATTTCAGTGCCTTTGCCATGATTTATAAATTTGAGAAGGTTTGGAGAAAACCAATATTCTCCCCCGGCGTCATCGACTGATACGTTAATGGCATAGTCATCTATTAGCTCGCCAATAACCGTTACCGATGTGGAAGAAGGAGTTGTTTCTCCGTACACCTGACCGGTCTTCCCCGAAAGTCCGATTTTGTCAGTTTCTGGCGACGAAAGAATTCTGACATTGTCTCCGAAGGCGATTTTCATTTGTTTCTCAGAACAATACGATTTGTGGATCTGGCCGGTCCACTTTTTTGACTGGCGTCCGGTGCCACAAACAGGGCATTCGCGATCACCGTTTTCAGGGACGCCCCGACGGTGAGCATCCTTGTTCTCGTGCGACATCAAGAGGGCCGACCCGAATGCCCGAACCGGCGCGTTCGTCGATCGGGCCCTGATCGACTTTTGTATCGTGACCAATGCCGACCTCAAAAAAGTTCACCTGGCATCGGGTGCGGACAGCTATTGAATGACTGTAGGAAGTTTAAACTACCAGGGGGGCCTGTCAATGTTCCAGGAGACGGTTTTGGCGGTTCCCATTCGTCTTGATTCTGAATCGAATTCAGGCTTGCAATCGAGTGAATGTTAACAGCCCGTCCGGAGATAGGATTGCAGTCAGGTTCTCTCATTCAAGCGAATGCTTGTCATCTCACGCCACACTGGGTGGACTCCAGCGGATCGACTGCGGGTCGTGAAGTGACGCATGACAGAAAGGTTCAACCTGTCTGCTGTTCCGCAGAAACGAATGTGACCCAGGTAGGGCATCACCGTTGAAACCGGTCGCTTGTTTTGGCCTCGTACCGATGCGCGGATTTCACCCTTTGGTTGTGGTAGACTGATTAGTCTGGGGGTTCCTTGAGGAATTCCTTTCGACTGCCACAGTACATGCCGGCACCGGGTCGACGTTACCCGGTTATTCAACAGGATTTCATTCACACGATGCGGCTCGACACGAAATCACTTGCCTGCACCGCGCTGGCCCTTGTTTTTTTGTTGCTGTCTGTTGGTGTATCGGTTCGTTTTCAGAACAGGGCCTGGGCCGCCGACAATACAACACCCGAGGTCGGACCGGTAACGGAAACACGTTTTCCGCCGTTCGTTGTGCCAGAGGGGTTCCAGGCCACTTTGTTCGCCTGCGATCCGTTGATCGAATACCCCTCTGTGATTGCGATTGGTCCGCGTGCGGGTACATTGTTTGTCGCGCATGACTATTTGACGGGTCTAGGTGAAGAGATCGTTCGGCGTGATGAAGTGCGGATCATCACAGACACTGATCACGACGGATACGCGGACAAGTCAACGGTTTACGCCGGAGAATTTAATTCGATCCAGGGTTTGGCTTTCCACGACGGTACGGTCTTCGTGATGCATTCGCCAATGTTGACTTCCTTGCGAGATACTGACGGCGATGATGTGGCCGATTTGCGGTGCGATTTAGTCCAGGGTCTGGGCTTGCCACCGGAAGAAAACTCAAACCGTTTACACTGTGCCAACGGGGTAGTTGCCGGACACGACGGATGGCTTTACCTGGCACTTGGCGATAGGGGCTGTGATGTCAATCGCCCCGAGGGTGACCGGCTGTTGTTTCAGCAAGGTGGTATTCTTCGCTGCCGGCCGGATGGTAGCGGCTTGCATGCCTTTTCCACCGGGCTGCGCAATATTTATGACGTCGCTCTGGATCACGAATTAAATGTGTTTGTCCGGGACAATGAAAATGACGGGGGGGATTACATGATCCGCGTCTGCCATTGCTTTTTCGGTTCGGACCACGGGTACCCGTACCACTATGACGAACATCCCACGGAAACGATGCCGCCGCTTGCCGATCTGGGGCGAGGTTCGTCGGCCGGCGTGACAACTTACCTGGAAACGGTCTTTCCTGAGGAATACCAAAAGAGCCTGTTCGCCTGCGAATGGGGCCGGGCGATTGTGCGTTATCAGCAAAAACAACTGGGCAGTAGTTTTGAGCCGATGAACGAGACCGATTTTGCGTCCGGTGCGCCTGAGGACCCCTACGGATTCAAGCCAACGGACCTGGTGGTGGATCGTGACGGCTCGCTTTTGATCTCCGACTGGTGTGACAGTCAGCGTCCCCGGCGCGGTCGCGGGCGCATCTATCGCGTCTCGTATGTTGGTGATGTTGCGCAGCCATCCGTCAGTGCAGGCGCTGACTCGAACAAACAAAAGCCAGTCGCGCCGACAGTGGACGACTGGGTGACGAGGCTCAATTCCCCCAGTTATCACCAACGTGTGGAGGCCCAGTTGGCGATCGAGCATGCCGGAGAAGATGGGTTGGACCGATTGACACGGGCCCTCAAACGAGGGGACCTCGGTCCAACCGGGCGTCTGCACGCCACCTGGATCATCGCCCACGCTCAGGGTGACGGGCGATTCGGGGCACTGTTCGACATTGCCCGGCTGGACCGGTCGATCCCCGTACGAATCCAGGCAATTCGTGCGATTGCGGACCTTGCGGATCCAGTCCTGGCCGGTGGCCGACTCGACGCAGGTCGACCTGACGCAGCGATTGCCGAGCGACTGGTTGAGTTACGCATCGACGGAGATCCGCGCCTGCTGCGCGAGGTGACGATCGCACTGGGGCGATTGAAATGGGTTGGCGCGCCGGATTGGTTGTTGAGCCAGGCCGGCAGTCGGCTTGATTCTGCCATCACCCACGCCGCCACGTGGACGTTGCGTCAGGCTGACAATTGGCCGGATGTGATTTCCATCTGGGATCAACCGGACTCTCCCTGGCGGCCCTCCGCGCTGAACGCGGCGGCCGGGCAAACCAGTCCCGAAGTTGTCCAGGCACTGTTGAAGCGTTGTGGAAACGGTGGTGAATATGCCCTGCTGCTTTCACGCGTTTATAAAACACCGGCGCCGTACCAGTACTGGGGATTCCGGCCGAATCCGCGGCCCGCAAATACGGTTGCCTGGGAGCTTACCGAAGCGATTGAAGAAAAGTTGATTGATGTGTTTGCCGACCGCGGTAAAGACAGTCCGGAAGTTCGTCAACAGATCCTGCGAGAAGGTGTTCCAGTTCCCATCGCCACCCTTGCTGCGTGTTTGGCCGGGGAATCAAACGATGCGAGTTTGCTGGTGGTTCTCGACGCCCTGAAAGGGCTGGCCGATCCGTCCATTCCGGGACTTTTTGTGGAGGCGATCAAATCGACCGTCGTGCCGGAGACCATCCGTCTGACTGCGCTGAGCTATTTGATCGAGGACCTGGCCGAAGCGGGCGAGTCCACCCTGTTGGATCTTGCCCAATCGATGGAAGACGGCAAGGTGCTGGTTCAAGTGATTCAACATCTTGGCAGCCGCCCGAGACTTGATTGCGGCAGGTACCTGGTCGACAAACTGCAGTGCCAGGATGGCGGCGTGCGGGCAGCGGCGATGCATGCTCTGGCCGTGCGCAAACACGCTGGTGTGTCGCAACAGACGATTGGTCTTTTGGATGACTCGGATGTACGTGTGCGACGTGCCGCCGTGTTTGCCGCCGGAAAGCTTGGCATTCGGAGTGCATCGGGCCGTCTTCTGCAACTCGCGGCCGACAGTGATCACGAGACCTGCCGAGTCAGTTTGAATGCACTTCGCCAGTTGGACCAACCGGATGCCGTGGGGCAGGCCGTGGTGGCACTCCGTCACGCTGAAACACAACTTGCTGCGATCACCTACCTTGCCGATCATGGCGGGCCGGATCAATTGGAGCCACTCACAACCATCGCCGGAAAAAATCGTTCGACGGAAGTTCTGACGAAGGTGGTTGCTGCAATCTCCTGTTGGGAAGCGGACCGTAAAAATCGTTGTCGACGGCCCGAGTTGCACAGCGCGATTGCCAGGATTCAGGCAAACAGCGGAGTCGTGCTGCATTGGACAATGTTTGGTCCGCTTTCTTCAGCGGGCGCGAAAACGGTCCTGGACCGGTTGAACGGACTTGTCGATTCAGCGAGACCCCATCATCACACCGATTCCCTTCGATGCGTTCGAGGTCGTCAGCAAACTCAGATCGCAACGGGAACCGACACGGCAGTCGTGATGGATCTGAAGTGCGACGCGATCGGCAAGCCAGTCTGGCTGGCCGTCGCTCACTTGGAGAGCCCGCTGAAATCAGATGTAGAATGTTTCGCAAGCAGCAATGCAACGCTTCAAATCTGGTTGAATGCGAACTCGGTGTACGAGCGGGATACGGTCACCGAGTACCGGGAGAATGAGGATCAGTTCGAAGTTTCCTTGCCCGGCAGGACAAGCCAACTGGTGGTACGGATGGACGGCGCGAAGGACGGGCCCCATTTTCATCTGCGTTTTCGGCGTAAGAGTTCAAAAGCGGAACACGAGCGACTCAGCAAAATAGGACTGACCGACCGGGGTGACATCGATCGTGGCCGCGAAGTCTTCGCCGCGGCCGAAAAGTCACAGTGCATCAAGTGCCACCGGATCGGTAACGAACCGGGCCGTATCGGTCCGGACCTGACAGGTATCGGCAGCCGTTTTTCACGCATCCACCTGATCGAATCGATACTCGAACCGAGTCGCACGGTGGCACCAAGCTACGAAACGCTGAATATCTTCTTGATGAACGGACGTCTGGTCTCCGGCGTGAAAATCAAAGAAGACAAAGAAGTCGTGACGATCGGTGACAATCAGGGTAAGTTACATGAGATCCTCCGGGACGAGATTGAAGAAATGCAGGTTCAACCGCGCAGCACGATGCCCGATGGCCTGGAAAAACGGCTGACGGATCAGGAGTTTCTCGATCTTCTGGCGTACCTGTTGTCGCAAAAGAAACAGTGACTCAGCGTTTTATTTGACCGCAACCCAACGAAGGAACCTTTCAGTGAACAAGTCCACGCTACTTGTCTCTTTTTCGATCTGTCTGGTAATGCAACTTGCCAATCAGAGCGTTGCCCAGCAAACCAAAACAACCACTGCGGAATCCAACATCATGTACGAGGAAGACATTGTTTACGGGCGCGTTCATGGTGCAGGCCTCCTGGCTGACATCGCCTATCCGGCGAAGGACGCCCGTGTTGCATCGCCGGCGATCATTTCGGTTCATGGGGGTCGCTGGCGAGGTGGTCACAAAAAAGATGGTTCCACGATCAAGGTCCGGCAATGGGCGGATTTCGGGTTCTTTGCCATGTCGATCGACTATCGTCTGGTCGGTGCGACACCTGCGCCGGCTTGTTACCAGGACTTTCAATGTGCGATTCGCTGGGTCCATGCACATGCCCGCCGCTACAACATCGACCCGGACCGGGTCTATCTGATCGGGCAGTCGGCCGGTGGCCACATGGTCTCCCTGGCTGCAACGCTGGGCGACGGACCTTACGGGCGAACGGGCGGGTGGGAAGACGCCAGCAATGAGTTTGCAGCGGTAATCAGTGTCGCGGCGAATTATGAATTAAACACACTCAGTTGGGGTAACATCTGGACACCCGCAAGCGGCGATCCCATTCAGGCACGCCGGCTCGCATCACCGGTCAATCACGTCCACCCGGACATGAAACCGTTGTGCATCATCCATTCGGACAACGACCACTCGGTGCCGATCGCCAACGCCCTCGGAATGGTCGAAACGCTGCAGGAGAAAGGAGCCAAACATGTGTTTCACCGCTATCCCGAGGCCGGTCACATGGGCATCACCGAGCAAGTGATCAAACGATCGCTTGAATTTATCGAAGAGGTCGAAACAAAGTAAAACGGTACAAATTGTTCGCAGCACAGTGGGGCCCCTCAGCGAACCTCACCGAAAAGATCCCGTTTGGAGTCAACCGCATCAGGTTAGTGCACGCTCGATCGCCGGCATGACTTCAGTCGAAAAGAGTTCCAGACTTTTCAACCAGGCGACCTTGTCATCCCAGTCATGGGCCACTGTGACAAACGTTCCAAAACCGCCCAAGTCCTCGTAAAGAGCCAGGATGGCGGCGGCGACCTCATCGGGATCACCTGCAATGACGATCTGGTCCATAAAATAATCCAGGTTGCATTCGGTATCGGTCATCACATTGTCCGGCTTCCACATGTCCAGATTGCCTGCCCCATACCGGGTGAGTTGCAGGATGTAATCGATGCACCAACCCAGCGAATTCGCACGAGCTTTCTGACGTGCTTCGTCACCGTCTTCGGCAACGAAGACGTTTCGAGAAACTTTCCACGTACTGCGGTCAGCTTCGGCGCCTGCCTCGCGGGCCCCGCTCTGATAAGTATTCCATTGTTCCCGCAAGACATCACGGCACAACATGTGATGACTAAAAGCGCTGTAGCCACGCTGGCCGGCAAATCGCAGACTGGATGACTTAGGGCTGATGCCGGGAATCGAAATAGGAGGATGGGGTTTCTGGAAAGGTTTGTGGATGCCCCCGATCCCCAGTTCGCGGTTGACGTGTTTTTCGAGGTTGAAATTCCAATGTTTCCCCTGGCAGTGGTAGGGAGGGTCCGTTGACCAGATCTCCAGAATTGTGTCGATGGATTCCTGAACCATTTCCCCGCTTTGAGCCGGATCAACACCATGCATTTCTAAATCGGAAGGCACCGCACCGGGTCCGAAGCAGAGGTTGATCCTTCCATGCGACAGATGGTCTAAAAAAGCGAGGCGACCCGCAACCTGGACAGGATGGTGATAGAGTAAACAGATGGGAGCCGGACCCAGACGGATGTGTTGCGACAATCCGAGCGCTTTTCCAATGAAAATTTCCGGCATGACGATATTTTCAAGCTGGGATGAATGGTGTTCACCAACCCAGAACTCTGCAAAACCATATTGTTCGCAAAGAACGACCAATTCCAGGTCTTCATCGTAGCACTGGGCAAGAGGTTTTTCCGGGTGATGTACTGGCATAAGAAACATGCCGTACCCCAATGCGTCCTTCTTAGACATCCATTTCCTCCGCGCTAGTGAGTTACCAGTACCACCACAAGGTCAGACGTGTTTTTTACAGGGTGTGAAGTGCCAGGTGTCAAGGAACGGAGCCCCACGCCATCGCTCATTGAATCCCTGCTGGTGTCGGCGCGTCCTCCCGCAACAATCCTTCCGCCTTTAACTCGACCCACAAATCAGCGGGGATGTCATGTTCCAGATGTTCGACGTTGCTCTGCACGTGTTCCGGCTCTAACGCTCCGGGAATAATCGCTGCCACGATCGGATGGGCCAGCGGAAACTGCATGGCCGCGGCCGCCAATGGCGTATGATGCCGCTGGCAAACGGCTTCAATCTGTCGGGTCTTCTGTAAAATCTCTGCTGTTGCCGGTTCGTACTTGTAGTGAGCACCTTCCACGGGTCCCGTTGCCAATATACCTGAAGCGAACACAGCGCCAATCACAACGCCGACCCCGTTTTCCTGGCAGCGCTGGAATTCGCCGTCCAGGACGTCCTGGTCCAGCAGGGTATAGGGCAAAGCGACCGTGAAGAAGTCCAAGTCCACCATGTCCAGAAAACGGGGGATCATACCCAACTCGTTGATACCAGCACCCACCCCCTTGATCTGTCCACTCGAACGCAACTCGTCGAGCGCGCGCCAGCCGCTGGTGAACAGTTGTGCCAGCCAGGCGTTGACCCGCGCTTCGGTTTTGTTGAACCAGAAGTCCAGATCGTGGATCAGCAGCAGGTCCACAGAATTCAGACCCAGACGTTGCAAGCTGTCCTCGTAGGATCGCATGATGCCGTCGTAGCTGTAGTCGTAAATGAATTCAAAAGGCAGGCCGCCCGCCCAGGCTCCCTGGTCGAATGTGTCCAGGTTGCGCGTCGCCTGGAACACACGCCCTACTTTGGTTGAAATCTGAAATTCCGAGCGCGGCTGCTGGCGTAGGAATTGTCCGATACGATGTTCGCTCTTGCCGTAGCCGTAGAAAGGCGCCGTGTCGTAATAGCGCACCCCGCTGTCCCAGGCGACCTGCTGGATCTGCAGCGCCTGTTCGTCACTGATGCATGTGAAAAGATCTCCCAGTGGCGCGCAGCCCAGGCCTAGTTTGGTGAGGACAGTACCGCTGCGTCCTAGTTTGCGAGTCTCCATGGGCATGTGTTTTTCTCCTGCGGTTAAGCTTGCTCAATCCATTTTGACACCCTGCGCGGACAAACTGCAATCGTTTTCCACGCTGTGCGACCATGCCGAACATCTTCGGCCAGAATGTGTGAGACAACTCAATCCGGCCCGTGTGTTGTTGACCTTTGGCCGCTTCGGTAGCGGACGCCGGTCAATCCAGGTGGAAGACTTCCCGTACTTCCTTTACCTGCGGACTGTTGTCGGGATTGGACGGCATGATGTGCTGCATATGTGCCCACCACTTCTTGCAAATGTCTGTCTGGGCGACGCGGTTCCAGCGTTCTTCGTCTTCAATTTCGACATAGGCGAACAACTGGTTGCTATCCGGCTCGAGGAAAATCGAATAATTGTGTGCGCCGTGATTCTTCAGCATTTCTTCCAGTTCGGGCCAGATAGGATTGTGTCGCTTTTCGTATTCGACGTGCTGGTCTGCGTTGACCTGCATGATCAATGCTTTACGTATCATCGGTATTCCTCTCGAGTTTTTTGTCGTTTCATCGGCCCTTGCTGCTTGGGCCGTTTGGACGCTGGTGGTGGAAAATCTTTCGGTTGCGGTGCTGGTTTTGCGCACCCGCCAGGGAGTGTTAGATAACACGCATTCACCATGCTGGAAATGGGGGGATCCGACAACGGTAGAGAGGGGCAGGGTGGTCTAGGCACCCGCTATCATTCTGGAGCGGCCGGAGAGGAAGATCGTCACGACAACTGCCGCAAACGCCAGGACGATAGAAGCCGGTTCAGGAATAGGTGTAAGGACGACTTTGAATACTTCGCCGCTGGCTGATGAAAGGCCCGTCGGGTTGTTGAAAACATGTGGTGCATTGGCGATCAGGCCACCATAAATGTACCCCAGCGTGGTTGTGTCCGTGAGAGCATCGAGGGCAATGACTCCGTTCGGATAGGTGGTGACGTTGTCAGCCAGAAAAAATTCGGCGTTCGACCCAAAACGCATCAGGTCATTGTCCGGAGTCAGTAACTCTGGGAATGCTCCTAGGTAGTGCTGTTCGTAGGAACCGTCAGGAAGACGGACAACCGAACTGATCTGGCTGGTGTTGGGTAGGAACCGGTCGGTGACGAAACCATTGGCGTCCGCATCGACATGGGTCGGGTCGTACTCCTGGAGGGTGATGCCGCCGAAAAGGATTTCGTGCATCGTTCCGCTTGCTTCGGAAAAGAGTCCGAGTTTGGCGGAGTAATAATTGTTCATGCCTTGTTTGAATACGGAGGGGTCAGCGTCTAAGACGTTAGCGGTGTTCAGTGGGTCGAGGCCGTGGTCGATTTGTGTCGGGTTGCCGTCACTGTCGATTTCGACTGGTACGGTCCATGTACCGAAGCTTTCTGTGAAAACTCCGGAAAGCGCAACAAGATGTTCCGTCAGCGAACTATCGGGATTCGCTTGTATCGCAGGAAAGACGTTCAGGTCACGGCGTCGAAAATGGTCCTCGGGGGTGGTCGATTGCAGGTGCTGAAATCCCAGGTTAGTTCCGTCGTCTTGGACTGAAAACGATCGCACCTGTTTGGTGTATTCCCCACTGAGGCTGCCGTGGTAACGACCTTCGTAGTTCTGACCGAACACGAGGTGCATATTGCCCCCGGTCTGGTACATGTCGCCACCCGTTACCTGGAAAAGTGGATCGTTGATTTGGCGGATATGTTCCGCAGCCGTTCCCGCCCCGCCTTTGATCCAGTCGATTAGGGGTGGCAAGTGAAAGGCTGTGAGCGCGTCAAACGTTCCCCGCGATGTGTCGTCGTAAGGATTGTCGTCACCGTAGCCGCCGCTCATGTAAAGTGTGTCACCGACCTGCTCGAACTGCGAATTGGCCGGAGTTAACGACAGAACTTGGGATTCCGTCAGGCCACTGCCGACATCCAAGGGGTCGAGTCCGCGATGCCAGGACATTTTGGTAACCGGGTCGATCAGCCACAAATCCCGGTTTTGTTTTCGTTCAGGAATCGAACTCTGGTCCAGGTCGAATCCGTGCAACCCGTTGGTCAAACCGGCGGCGATGATCCACTGTCCACCAAAACTGGCCGCAGCGAAAGAATGCAGTGTCGGCATGTCCGTCGTCCCCATGTCGTACCGTTGCAGGTTGATCTGGTAGGGTAAGTTTCCACCCACGGTCACGGGCGTCGTTGTACTGGTCTGATTAGCTCCGGGCGCAGCAGCGGCAGCTGCAAACAACCCGAGGGTGGCAAGTAGTGTCAAAGTGGCATTTCGGATGGAGTTGTGGAAAAACATCATCAACCTGGGGTTGGGGAAAAGACGAAAGGGTGATCTGCGCGGACCAGTCGGGAGAGGGACTAGCGAGTGTCTCTAGCCGAAGACTACCAGGGACCTTGGAACTGTCGGGCCAAGATCTAGAACTGTGGTAGGTGGCGAGCAGATTGCATTGGCGAGACGAACGTGAATTTCACTAGTGAAGCGAGCACAAGCGGCCCGCTGGATGCGATAGACATCCGTTTCTTTCATTCTAGTTACCGGTCATCTTCAATTCAACAAAATGCGACGATGGTCATCAACCAGTTTGTTCCGCACCGACCTGCCGTGTCGTAAGAAATGCTGTGGGGACAGGACTCCGATTGAACCAGGGGCTCGACAGGCGTGATGGAGTGAGACGGCCGTTTTACAAATCGCAAAAAACAAACCGCCCACCGGACGAGTGCTGCAGCTGCGGGTTGCCGCAAATGAGTTTCCTGGCGTTTCAAGCTGGACGCTTTCCGCGACTCTGCCGGTCCCGAGAACGGTCGTGGAGCGAATGCATGACGGCTGACCGCCAGAAGTCAATCCTGCCGGATCGACGGACGTTTAGAGGCTTGTGGGCCGGCGACCAATTCGTTGGTGTGGGATGGACCGCTGGTTTAAGAGGTCGCCAGTGTATTTCCCTGATGAAGGTAAACCGTCGCCATGCCCTTGGCGAACGTTTCGATTCCAAGTTGTTCGTATTGTTCCAGTATGTTGAGATAATTCGGCAGAAAGAGTTTAGGAAAGCGGATGAACTGAAGATTTTCCTGCGTGAATGACTTCATGATCACCGCCGCCATTCTTTTTGCCTCCAGCGTGTCTTGGTAGGAATCAAATGTGACCTTCCAACCGCGTGTGGCCGCAAATTCGTGCAGTTTGGTGGGTTGGCCATCCACGCCGGACCACACGGGAGAGTAAAGGAGGATGGGTGCTCCGTCGGTCGCTAAGTCCGCTGCAATCAGCAGGAAGTCTTTGATGACGGTTAAACCGTCGGTGCCTCCCCAACCGGGTATCATGGAATGTTTCCTGAAATCAATCCGACGTTCGTTGTCCGGGTCCAGCAAGTCAGGTGCGGCCTGCTGGGCGTTTTCGTCAACGTGAAGTTCGGTGGGCATGGGGTTGAAGGGTGGATTCGACACGCCAAAACGGATCTTTTCACCCTCGAGCTTGTCACACAAATCATTTTTGTTGCAGGCAATCTCAACCCTGTCACGTACACCATTCAGCGAGGCATTGAACAAAGATAGATTGTGGGCAACCGGATTGATATCCAGCAGGAAGATCTTGGTGACGTCTGGATGTGCTTTCAGGGTCCCGATCGTCTGGATGCCTGTTCCGGAACCGAAATCGACTCCGATTTGTGAAAAATTCAGGCGAGGGTCTGTCAGTCCTTTCAGTGTGGTGATCGAATCCGATCCCATGTAGACACGTCCCTCGGACGATTCAAGCCTTGTGAAAGCGTAGACGATTTCACCATTTGACAAGCGGTGAGAAATCAGGGCCAATCCGTTGGTTCTGAATCGGTCAGGTAGCTGACCACGAATAAGAAATCTCACTTCCAGAAGATCTTCCAGTAAATCCGTGTCGGCCTGAAAAAGGTTTTCCAGTCGATCACGCGACAGGGTGTTGGAGAACATGAACAATTGAAAGGCCAGCATCGTTCGCCAGAGTGGTGACTTCGGGCCGGCTGCTTTCAACTCGTCCAGCATCGAATCGTATCTGGTGTCTTGCCCTTTTTCGGAATCGGATAGCCCAAACCAGGGGAGGGGGTGCTGGCTATAGTGTTCGCCTCGAAGTCGGCGATTGTGTTCGTCATATCCGACCTCCTCCAGAATGGTTCGTAACCTGGTGGCGACCTGATGAGCTGCAGGAGAAGTGAACTCGATCAACTCGTCGGCGCCACCGGAGCCAGGGCTGTGTAGCCGGGCAGATTGCGGGCAGAGCATGAAGAGTCGTCGGATGTCAGAATGCTTCTGATAAGCAAAGAGCAGGTGCAGGCCCAGCATGAAAATCGCCGGTGCTGATAAAATCCATGCGGCGGGGCTGTTCAGCAAACCATCACGCAACATGCCGAAAGTCGCCAGGAGCCAGGCAGTCCAGGTGAGCAGTCCGGCGACGCTGACGAACATTGTTTTCCAGTGGCGAGGGTGACTGGCTGCGAAGGGAATTTCAACATAGGTGTCCCCTGTTCGGGTCACTTCGAGCCCCAGCATACGTGCCAGGAACTGGTGAGATTCTTCCTCGATGGCTGTGAGCAATGGAATCTTCAGGTCGCCGGGGGAGAGAAACGGACGAAATCCCAGGATCGTCAGGCAAGTTCTGCCATCTCGGAATAATTTAAACGGAGAAAGTGCCATGTCTTCTTTCAGTTCCTGCAGCGTCTTGCGAATTGGGTTTCATTTCCAGATGGCCCCCTGAATTCGACAAGTGCCAGGGGAGTTGGGTGGCCGTTTGGCAGCTTCTACACTTAGTTTACCACAAAGCTCAGCCGGGCTTGACTCGATCAGTAGTCAGCCGGTTGGGACCGTTGCGGTGTTATTCGCTGTTCAGGAACGTTTCAGGCGGAGAGCCCGTTGAGATCTGCATTTGGCCTTCACGCGGAAGCTTATTTGCATTTCAAGTTGTTTTGCCGGAACACAGTAAGTCCTGGAATGAAAGCGGTCACGGCGCCCCTCAGATAGGAGCACAATGTGCTACAATCATCACAGCCGTTTTGACCCTCAGAGATACGTATTACGGGTAACATCAGCGGCCCGTATTGAACTCATCGTGATTTACAGACTCGTAGCCAAGTTGACAATCCGGCCGGTGTTCTAGCGGCTTGGCTTGACCATGATTCACCGCGACCATCCCAGCTGGGAATTAAATCGAATGCATCGAATATCACTTTTGAAGTTGGAACGAAACGTGTTTTGTACGGCAGCCTGGCTTATCACGTTGTTTGCCGTCCCGGTTACCAGTGGATCGGACGAAATTGTGCCTTTCCGCAGTGAGTCGATTCGCTGTGGGAACACGCTGTTCGTTTCGGGGCAGGGAAGTCGAGACGCTGCCACTGGCGAGCACTCAACGAAGATCGCAACGGCGACCCGGCAAGCCATGTTGAATGTCCAACGTGCCCTGGTAGGGCAGGGTTACGACTTTGCTGACGTAGTTGCCGCGACAGTGT
Source organism: Planctomycetota bacterium (assembly GCA_963578105.1). GTDB lineage: Bacteria > Planctomycetota > Planctomycetia > Pirellulales > Pirellulaceae. The sequence continues at coordinate 15,343 of CAUZBP010000053.1, read as the reverse complement.
GGTTAACGGACATGGGGAACTATTCTGAAATGAATCGGGTCTACCGTACTTTTTTCGGGGACATGTACCCGACACGGACAACGCTCGGCGTGTCGGGGCTTCCCGGCGACTCGATGGTCCAGGTGGCCGTGGTGGCGGTCAAGGGAGCTAAGAAACCGATCTATCCAGCCGGCATGGGGAAAGGAAACGCTCCGTACACCCCCGGAATTCTTGCCGAAGAGACGTTGTATCTTTCGGGGAGCGTGGGACTGGATCCGGCGACTGGCGCCCTGGTCGAAGGCGACATTGTGGCCCATGTCACCCAAACGTTGCAGAACATCGGGCAGGTACTCGAGGCGGCCGAGATGAAATTTGAAAACGTCGTTTCCAGCTATTTTTTCTTTGAAAATGTGGATGATTTCGGGGGCATCAACGAGACCTGGCGCTCGTTTACCCGGCAACCCCGGCCTTGTCGTCTACCGGTCGGGGTATCTGCGCTGCCACTGGAATCCCCGTTAGAAGTCACCATGGTGGCCAGTCGCAACGATCGTCGCCCTTTTCTGGGGGGCACGCCTCCCAGCGACAACTACAGTCGAGGACTTCAGAGCGGTGAACTCATGTACTTTCCCGGGGTGTTTCAACGCGAAGGTTCGATGCAGGAACAGGTCGATGCTATTCTCGACTGGAATGGAAAACTACTCGCAGCGGCCGACCTGACCCTGGAAGATGTCGTTGAAGTCCGCGTCTACATGACCGACCGTGGAGACTACGAGGCCATGGATAAGGCGTTTGAGCGGCGCTTCCATGCCAGGCCTCCCACCCGCGCGACAGTGTTCGTGCCGCGTTTGCCGGCCAATTCAAAACTCATGATGGGCTGGGTGGCTGTCAAGTCAGACCGTTAAACGTCCAGGTCCGAAAGTTCAAGACCTGGTACTATTGGTTTTGGATAATGGGCTGGTTAGGCGTCACGGAAATTAGACCATGAATCGACGCAGAATCATGCGCGCGACATCGATTTCTCTGGAATACCAACTCGATTTAGTTTACCATAGCGCCCATTGGAGCAAGTGTGGTCAGGAGTCAGTGAAAACGAAGCTGGCAGTGGCCGTGGACGGACGGAACCGGACAACCATTCCGGACTGGAAAGGAAAACAGATTTCAATTTCTAACCGGAGTTCAAACGAACTGTTTGAGTAGCCTTGCGGATCCAGCCATGACACGACGTCCACAATTACATTCTAAAATTTGGGTTGTGGTCTTGTTGGTTATCGGCACCTTGCCTGTGAATGCCAACGAAGAAGTCGGTGCAGCTGACGCCAGCGAACCCGGTTGGCCATGGACAAAACTGGTCGAGCCAGAAGTTCCACAGGTGCGGAATAAGGAATGGTCTGAACATCCGATTGATGCTTTTGTCTTGAAGAAGCTGGAAGAGCAGGGACTGCAGCCCGCGTCTTCAGCATCCCCGCGCGCCCTTTTGCGAAGAGTTCAGTTCGGGTTGGTGGGCTTGCCGCCCGATCCCCAGGAAATGCGGAAGTTTTTACAAGATCCGTCGCCGGAAGAATATCGGCGCCGTATCAATCAGTTGCTCGATGATGATGGCTATGGTGAACGCTGGGCCAGGCACTGGCTGGATCTGGTGCGCTATGCCGACACCCAGGGGGGAGCCCTGGACTACTCGCGTCCCCACATGTGGCGTTATCGTGATTATGTGATTCGCGCTTTCAACCAGGATCGACCTTATGACCGGTTCGTGCGGGAACAGATCGCGGCTGACGCATTTCCGCAGTACGGCGACGAGGGAAAGATTGGATTGGCGCTGTTGCATCAGTGGGTGCCGGTGGAACGAACCGTTCCACAGCTGAATCGTCGGGATTTTCTGGAAGATGTAGTTGGCGTCACGGGCTCGGTTTTCATGGGAGTGACGCTCAGTTGTGCCCGCTGTCACGACCATAAGTATGACCCGATTCCGACAAGCGACTACTATCGCATGGAAGCCTTCTTTGCACCGCTGGAAGTTTCTGCAAAATCGCTACCCTTTACGGAGTTCGAGGTGGCCAGGCAGGATCCAAAGCGTTGGGAGCAAAAGTTGCAGGCCTGGAAAGACCTGTTGGCAAAACGAAAAAAATGGCAGGATGAGACATTTGCCGAATACAAAGAGTATCTCCGGAAACTCCGGAAATTGCCGGCAACCGCTGATCTGAAGGATGCTGTTCCTCCTGTTGGCTATGGCGAGTTATCAACGGCGGTCAGCGAAGGAATTTTTTTCGATGAGGACGAGGTGGCGGCATTTCGATTGATTCGCCGGCAGACAGCGAGATTCGTCAATCCCAACCATGAAGACTATTTTGAACCCAAAGCTTATCAGGCGCAGGACTCATCTTTTCATTATGTGATTGCTACCCATGTTTTATCAGGCGGCAACTTTCGCCTTAAGAAGGATTCCGTCGAGCCGGGATACTTCAGCGCGATCACGGGGAATTCCGAACCGGTCAACTTGGAGGGACTGGTCGGCAGTCCACGGAAGCTGTTGGCCAGTTGGATCTCGGCGCCTGACAATCCCCTCACTGCCCGGGTCATGGTCAACCGGATCTGGCAGTATCACTTTGGCAGGGGGCTGGTGGCGACCTCCAGTGACTTTGGCATCAACGGTAGTGGTAGCGTGCACCCGGAACTGATCGACTGGCTGGCTGTACAGTTCATTCGAAGTGGCTGGAGCGTCAAGGAGATGCACCGGCTGATCTTGACATCGAAGGTTTACCAGCAGTCGATGAGCCATCCCATGGCCGAACAGTTTGAACAGATTGACCCGGCCAATCAATACTTTTGGGTTCGGGATCCGATACGCCTGGAAGCGGAAGTCATCCGGGACAGCGTGTTAGCTGTCAGTGGCCAACTGAATCCCGAAATGGGGGGGCCGCCGTTTTTTCCCGAAGTGGATGACGAACTGATGCGCCGAGCCCCCACGTGGTGGGAGCCTTCTGCCGTCGACCAACGGCATCGACGCACGATCTACATGCTGCAAATCCGATCATTGCAGAATCCATTGATTAAAGTGTTTGATGGTGCAAATATGGACAAAAGTTGTCCAGTGCGCGGCGTGACTTCGGTGACCCCACAAGTGTTCGCATTGTTCAACAGCAAGTTCCTGCGTGAACAAAGTCAGGCTTTGGCAACAAGGTTGCAGGGCGAGCATGAGTCTGATGTTGCCGGGCAGGTGCAGCAGGTGTATCAGACCGTGATGCAGCGAGATCCTTCGGAGATAGAGCGAAAGTGGTGTATGGCATTCCTTCATCGAGAGGAGGCTGAATCGAATGTGGGACAGCAGGGCCCCGCAGGGACTCTCACCGACCTTTGCCTGGTCCTGCTCAATAGTAACGAGTTTCTGTTTCTTGAATGATTCATGAAGATTGTTGCAAAAACAGAAAGCAATTCCATGTCGAACAAAAAACTGCCTGCTCCTGTCTTGGAAGGATCCTATCCAGGTTTGATATCGAGAGAACTGGACCGTCGCGATTGTTTGTTTCGTCTCGGTTCCGGCCTGGGGGCGATGGCATTGAGTTCGATGCTGCATCAAGACGGGACACTTTCGGCGGCACAGGTGTCAGCGAATGAGCGGCCCCTGGAGCCCAAGCCGCCGCATTTTTCCCGGCCTGCGAAGTCCTGCATCTTTCTGTTTATGTCGGGCGCACCAAGCCAGATGGATACGTTCGATCCGAAACCCGAGTTGGATAAGTACCACGGCAAACCGATCACGAGAATTTACGGGAGTCTTGAGAAACGGCTTTACGTGGGATCGCCCTTCAAATTCAGCCGCCATGGACAGGCAGGTGTTGACGTTTCTGAAATCTTTCCGCACCTGGCCCAGTGCGTGGACGATTTAGCCATCGTGCGTTCCTTGCATACGAGCGTTGAGGCTCACACCACGGCCACTTTTTTCATGAATACGGGCGAGGCGATTCCCGGTAGTCCCTCCTTGGGATCGTGGTTGATTTATGGCCTTGGCACGGAGAACGAGAATTTACCGGCCTTCGTTGTCTTGCCCGACCATCGGGGTGGTGTCTTTGGCGGTTCCATGAATTGGTCGAATGCCTATCTTCCAGCGGCTTGCCAGGGGACATTGCTCAATCCGGTAGGTCCGGCAATTGTTGATCTGGTTCCCAATTACGGGATCAGCCGGCGCCAGCAGCGCGACAATTTAACCCTTCTTAACCGACTGAATGAACAATACCTGGATTCCAATCCCAGGAATCGAGATCTGTTGGGAAGGATGCGTAACTATGAACTGGCCTTTCGTATGCAGTCGGCTGTCCCGGACGCGCTGGATATCGGTCGGGAAACTGCTTTCACGCGCAAACAATATGGTTTGGACGAGAACGTTACGGAAGCGATGGGCCGCAAATGCCTGATGGCGCGACGGATGGTCGAGCGTGGTGTACGTTTCATCCAGATTTACTGTGACGGCTGGGATTCTCACGAAAATATCGCGGGAGGACATGCCCAGCGAGGCCTGGAAGTCGATCGTCCTATCGCCGGATTGATTGAGGACCTGAAGCAACGAGGTCTACTGGATGAGACATTGGTTGTGTGGGGCGGTGAGTTTGGTCGGACAGCCGATAATACCATGACCTTTTTCCGCACTGGCCCGGGACGGGATCACAACAAGGAAGCGATGGTGTTTTGGATGGCCGGCGGAGGTGTCAAAGGTGGCAGGGTGATCGGCGCAACGAACGAATTGGGAACCAAGGCTGTAGAAAATGTTTATCACACGCACGACCTGCACGCCACGATCCTGCACTTGATGGGATTGGACGACATGGAACTGACCTATTACCACGGCGGCCGTTTTAAACGGCTCACGGATCTCGGTGGTCGCACGATTCAAGAAGTGGTCAGTTGAACCAGGTTGCCAGTTCGATACGGTTGACTCGCAGTTCGTGTTCTAAACCTGGTGTGCGTTCGTGTAGTGTGATAGAGAGCATGTTCGATCCCGGTGAGATCATCTCGACGGGAACCTCGACACGTACTGCTTCGAAGCGGACATCCACAGGATTTGACAGCGACATCCCCAGGAGTCCGCTGCCAGGGGGAACTTGGATCTGCTGGCCAACGGTTTCTAAGCGGAGTCCCTGCTTGCCAGGCATGGAGGTGAGTAGTTGCTGATTCAGCATGAGCTCCAAATGGTCCGACTTACCCATGAAATCGAGGGACATCCAGAGTTCGGCGCGGGCAGGGCGCGTGCTGCTGGAGCCGAACTCGGGTCCCACCGGAATCGAGACGATTTGAGGGCTGTTTTTTGGTGTTACCTGGAGCGGCAAGGCTGCCGCGCGGTGTTGGGTGTTGTAGCGGATGTAATCGTTGCCTGGTCCACCTGGTCCCAGGAAAAGAGCAGGCAATTTATGCGTCAGAGTATAGATCTTGTTTTGTCCTGCTAATCGGTCTGGATGAGCGATGTCACGCAACAATTTGTGACGCCAGTCGCCGTGGAAAAACCAGTTGAAGGTGTAGATACCATCGGCGCCATCCCGCTGCAGGTTCGCCGCACTACCACGTATCACTTCATCGGGGCTGAGGCGATAGCCGTTACCAAAGGGAGTCAGGCAGGGGTAGAGCGGAATTTTGCGGTCCTGCATGAGGTTGTGGAATTCGGTCAAGGTCGGTAGTTCCGTCAGGCCTTGGCCAAGAATGGCCAGATCGATCAGATCCTCCGAAATCCAGGTCGGGAGATCGAACCCACCCTCCTCGCACCAGGCAACCCGTTCTGGAACGCGTACGGCCACTTCGATGGCCCGGCCGCGGCGTTGGGCCCGTGCTTGCAGGCTCTGCCGTACTTGTCGCATGAATTCGGTTAAATAATGTGCGTTTTCTTGTTCCGTGCCACGTGGGAAGTAGAGGGTGTGGCGTAGCCAATCGAGTTCAATGCCGTCAAAGTCCCAGCGGTCGAAGAATTCCTCAATGACCCTCAATTTCAAAGCGCGAACCCGCGGATTTCGATAGTCTAGAGCTGACCACCAGTCCAAGTCCTCGACTAACCAGTCGGGGTTCTGTCGCTTAAAAATGGCCAACTCGGGATTGGGCAACGAACCCTTGGGGTGTTGTCCGTCGTGACAATCATTCATCCGCAGTGAAATAAATGCGTCGATACCGCGGCGATGGCATTCTTCGACGACGATTGCCGGTGGATTGTGTCCGGCGTCTACCAGAGATTTGGGATTCTGGTACTGGTCGGCCGGGTCGACTTCGATGCCACCGTGCCAATTTTGAGCTGCCGGAAATTCAAAGCGGTCTGCCTCCCCGGGCCATTGTAAAACATGACTTTGGTATTCTGCCACGTTGCCGTTGCCAAAGCTGAACATGATCGCATCGACGTTGTTTTCGGCCAGCGGTGTGAAGATGAGCGAAGTAAATTCTTCCCGAGTCATCCCTGAGTTAGAATTTTCCAACGCCGCGCGTCCGAAACAATGGATCATCGAACCGTCCCAGTTGAATAGTAGCCTCCGTGGGGTTGGTTTTGCTGTTGCGGCAGCGCCTTTTGTGGCCCAGGGCACGGCCAGCGCACCGGCAGATGCTTGCAGGAACCGGCGACGATTGGTTATGAGTCCGGGGTTTGACATCTTGGTCGCTCGAATGATGGGAGATCGGTGGAAGACGGTCGTTCATTTGTTGAGGAAGTCATCGCGGTTCAACAGGGTGTTCGCGACCATGGTCCAAGTGGCCAACTCGGTTGGGTCAAGCGTGTCGTCCACCGGGCTGTCGCCGGTCTGGATCAAAGCTTGGGTTGCAGCCGGTTCCCGTCGAAAGACCTGCCGAAAGTTGACAGCCGCCGCCACCATTTCGGCCATGTCGACCGATTCTGCCGGTCGGCCGAGCACGGCGGTCAACATCCATGCCGCACGCGCCTGACCGTCAGGTTGTTGCATGGCATTTTGAGCCAGGTGCCGGGCGGATTCCACGAACTGCGAATCGTTCATCAGGACGAGCGCCTGAAGCGGTGTGTTGGTCCGCTCGCGCCGTACCGTGCATTGTTCACGAGTGGGGGCGTTGAATGCGGCCATCGACGGTGGTGGCGACGTACGTTTCCAGAAGGTGTACAGACTGCGACGGTAGAGTGCGTCACCCGAATCCTGTTCAAACTGGGACGTGTTGCTGCCGGTGATGGCCACCACTTTCCACAGGCCAGACGGCTGGTAGGGCCGGACACTGGGGCCGCCGATGTCCCGTCGCAGCAGACCGCTCACGGCCAGAGCCTGGTCGCGAAGCACCTCGGCATCCAGACGTAACCGCGGACCACGTGCAAGCAGACGGTTTTCGGCATCAAGTTCAAATTTCTCAGTGGTAATGAGATTGTTTTGTCGGTAGGTGGCGGAAGTCGTGATCAGTCGCAGCAGGTGGTTCACGTTCCAACCCGACTCAAGAAATTCGACTGCCAGCCAATCCAGTAGTTCAGGGTGTGACGGCCGTTCTCCCATCACACCGAAGTCTTCTGACGTCTTCACCAGGCCCACGCCGAACAGGGATTGCCACAGTCGGTTGACGGTCACGCGCGCCGTCAAGGGATGGTCTGGATCGACCAGCCATTGGGCCAGTCCCAATCGATTCGTGGAGGTTCCCTGTGGCAGTCGCGGCAAAATCGTCGGCACTTCAGGAGTGACTTCATCCAGCGGCTGATCGTATTCGCCGCGTTGGAGTACCCAAGCACTGGCTGCGGAGGCTCGTTCCTGCATGACCAGCGTCGTTGTTGAACGCGAGTAGATGAAGTCCCGTCGCGTTTGAGTATCCGCCAGTTGCCGCGAGTTTACCCGGTAACTTTCATCGAGGACGGATTGATAATAGCGGTTCAACAAACGTTGGTCTTGAGGATCGATGCGACTCCACTTGGCAGGGGATTTCAGCAGTTCCCGGAGTTTGAATTCTTGTGCCAACAACTGAACTTCTGAATCGCTTAGAAAGCGACGAAAGATCCGCACATCACTCAGACCGGCTGTTTCTGAATCACCTGCAATCTGGAGGGGCGCTTCGGCCAGATCGGTTGCCTCGATATGCTGCTCCGTATCGTTTCTCAGCGCCGCAGCACGTCCGTTGACGAGAATACTGATCGACGTGTTGGACTGCCCGCCGGAGTAACGGACGCAGACATGCTGCCAGGAATTGGGACGAAGAGCTTCGTTGTCAGGAAGTTTTCCGCGAATCTTGTTTCCGGATCTATCAAAGACTTCAAATCGCAAATCACCAGAGGTTCCACTGGCGATTTTCCATCCGTAAAACTTATCCTGTTCCGGTTTGTCATTCGCTTTCCCCGTGTTTTCCTCTGCGTTGTCGGCGAGCGGCAAGGTTTGTTTGAAGAGAGTCGTCAACATCAAGCGGTCGGGTGTGCGGAACCAGAAGCTGAGTGACAGGGATTGATCGCTGCGCAGTTGGGGAAAATCGACGTTGAATTTGCTGTCCTTACCAAATCGCAACCCGCGTTTGCCGAACGGGTGGTCCGAAGCCCATTCGGTGGAGGAGGACAATTCAAATGGATCACCTTCGCCTTCGGTCATGGGCAAGCTTAAAACCAGTTCATCGCTGGCGACCGGATGCCCGTTGAGGTTCTGGTCTGTCGGCCACCAACTGGTGGCGGGAACCGGCCAGCGGTCGATGGTGTCCTGCAATTTGCTCCTTTGACGGAGCAGATGATCCCATTCGTCGGAATATTCTTCGCTCGGCAACGCAACAACAGGCGGCGTGTCCTTTTGATTGCCGTCCATTGCAGGTTGAGTGGTGTTATTGAAGAAGGCTCCCAATTGATAGAACTCTCGCTGAGTAATCGGGTCGTACTTGTGGTCATGGCAAACTGCGCAACCGAGAGTCAGCCCTAAAAACACGGTCCCCGTGGTTTCCACCCGGTCCACCATGTAACGCACATCCAACTCGGCGGGGATCGCTCCACCCTCAGAAGTAGTGATGTTGCAACGGCTGAATCCAGTGGCAATGCGTTGCTGAAGAGTTGGCAGAGGAAGCAGGTCACCTGCAATCTGTTCGACGACGAACTGATCGAACGGCATGTTGGAATTGAACGCCCCAATCACCCAATCGCGGTACGGCCACATTTCTCGAAAATTGTCAACGTGCATGCCGTGCGTGTCGCCGTAGCGTGCTGCGTCCAGCCAATACCGTGCGCGATGCTCGCCCGCATGTTTTGATGCCAGAAGAGAATCGACGTAACGGCCGTAGGCGCCCGGCTGCTTATCCTCCACGAACTCCTGGATCAATGCCGGCTCGGGTGGCAAGCCCGTCAGGTCGAGGGCCGCACGGCGGGCCAGGGTGTAACGCGCTTCCGGATCGTTGGGTTTCATGCCGGCTGAAGTCAGCTTTGACAGTACGAAGTGATCAATCGGGTTACGTGCCCATTCCTTGACACCCGGCGGTTCTGGCAACTTGGTTTTCCGAGGTTTGATGAAGGACCAGTGTTCTTCCCAGTTCGCGCCGGCATCAATCCAACGAATCAATCGTTGTTTGTTCTCCGGCGAGAGTTGCTTGCGCGATTCCGGAGGGGGCATCATGAAGTCGGGATCGTCACTAAGAATACGTGCGACTAGTTCCGACGTTTTGGATTCGCCAGGCACAATGGCACCGGACGTGACCGCCCCTGCGCGGGTGTCAAGACGCAATTCAGCCTTGCGGCTGGAAGAATCAGGACCATGACATGCAAAGCAGTTATCCGACAGCAGGGGACGGATCTGTTGATTGAAACGGATCTCCGACGCTGGTTGCGAGTGTTCTGCAGCCACGCTCTGCGTCAGCGTCATCAGAGTGAACAAGGTGATCCAGGGGGTGAATTTCATGAACTGGGCCTCGCTATACCTGACCATTGTCGTTCTCTAAATTTTAACAGAGACACGACTCGGACGGTAGCGAGACCGGTCATGCTTTGGAGGGTGAAGAGGTGAACCGGGCTCGTCACGTCTGGGCGAATGATCATGCGGTGAGTAAAATTCGAGACCAAGCAGAGAACTTCCTTCTTTCCTCTGGCCCGGGCCCCGGAGAGTTTCCCTTTGAAATTGATTGGAAAGGACCGCCACTTCCGCGACCCCGGGTTCGACTACAATTGGATGCCCCTGGAACCAGTTCACCATTTCACTGCTGACGATTTGCTCCTGCGCCAAGCGAACGCCGAGGATTTCCGAAAGAAAAAGTTGTATGAAAACCACCCGTACGAAGAACCTGCCGCCATTTTTTACTCAGGTCATCGGCTCCCTTCCACGACCACATCTGGTGCGGGACCTGATTGATCGAAGAGACACCATGGCGGCCGACGAGTATGAACACATCATGGACGAGATGGTGGTTTTTGCCATCCGTCTACAAGAGCAGGCGGGTCTGGATGTTATCAGTGACGGTGAATGGCGTCGAATTCACTACCTTGACGAGTTTCTTTATCGTATCGGTGGTCACCAACGGGTGCGGCCCTACAGTCACCAGGGTGAAAAAAAACAGACGCTGGTGGTGACGACGAAGATGGAGGGGGGAGACCCTCTTTTTGTCCGTGATGCGGAGTTTCTTGTGCGGCACACAGACCGCTGTACAAAATTTGCATTGCCTTCGCCATTTCTGATTGCCGTGCGCAAGTGGCATCAGGACTTCAGCACCGGCGCGTATCCGACCATGCAGCATTACATGGAGCACCTGACGGAGCTTTTAGCTATTGAGGCCGAGGCCATTGCGCAGACTGGAATCGATATTATTCAACTGGATGACCCGGCTTTGACATACTTCTGTGACCGCCAACTGACGGGTTCCGGTGATTCGCATGACGACCGATTGCAGCGCACATGGGAAATTGAGAGCCAAGTGCCCCAAGTCATTACGGCAATCAACCAGATTGTTGCCAACCTTACGACAGAAGTCCACCTGCACTGTTGCCATAGTGTCTACAAACGCCAAAGTGATGTGACGGGCGATTACAAGCCGATCCTCCCCTACCTTTGTAACGCCAGAATTGATCGTGTGAATCTTGAGTTCGCGTATCAGGGGACGGGCGAAACAAATGATCTGAAAACGCTTCCCGATCATCTGGGAGTTGGCATGGGAGTGGTCGATGTTCGCAGCCAGCGTTTGCAATCTGTCGAGGAGATCGAGAATTTGGGTGCCTCTGGTGCCGCGATGATTGCGCCAGCACGAATTGCACTGAATCCGGACTGTGGCTTTGCGCCTGACTACGGTGAACCACCGAGCATCGACGAGGCATTTCTGAAGTTATCCCGATTGTCTCTGGCAGCGGGAAGGCTGCGAAAACGGTTCGACAAAGAACCGTGAAGCATGCGCGCTGGATTTTGTATGGCGGTTCCCGTATCGACCGAAATGTGCTGCAATAGGTGGTGCAACCAGGAGCAGGGTGTCAGGTGGGAGTGCGATGAGGAACCCTCGGACTGATACGAAGAAGGACGCGTAGGAAGAAGGACGCATAGGAATTTGTGAGATGAAGCTTTGGGAACCCTCTGCCGAGAAACGACAGCAGGCAAATCTCAGCCGGTTGATGAAGCAGGTCGAACAGCAGCATTCGCTCTCGTTCGATGACTACCACGCGTTTTATCAGTGGACCATTCACCAACCGGAACAGTTCTGGGCAGCCTGCTGGGATTTTTGTGGAGTGATCGCTTCGCATCCCTATTCACGCATCCTCGAGGATGCGGACAGGATGCCGGGAGCCCGGTGGTTTCCCGGTAGTCAGTTGAATTTTTCTGAAAACTTGTTGCGATTTCGAGATGATCAAGCAGCACTCGTGTTTTGGGGCGAAGACAAGGTGCGCCGCCATGTGTCGTATGCCGAGTTGTACGATGCCACCGCACGACTGGCAGGTTTTCTGCGGGAGCAGGGAGTGACTCGCGGTGATCGGGTGGTCGGTTTCATGCCCAATTTACCGGAAACGGTGATCGCCATGCTGGCCACCGCCTCCCTCGGAGCCATTTGGTCGTCATGTTCTCCGGATTTCGGGACAGAAGGAGTCGTTGAGCGTTTTGGTCAGATCGAACCTCGAGTGTTGTTCACGGCAGATGGCTACTTTTACAAGGGACGCACCTTTGATTGCTTGCAGAAAGTAGACCGGGTTCTACAAGCGATTCCGTCGATCCAAAACGTGGTGGTGGTCAACTACGTGGGCAATGTTTTGGGGGAAGCGAAGTCCGTGGAATTTTCCCGGCGAACTGACCTGTGGTCGGATGTCCTTGAGACGAGCCGCGACGAGCCACTCAACTTCGAGCAGGTTCCTTTTGATCATCCGCTATACATTATGTTTTCCTCGGGTACTACGGGAAAACCGAAGTGCATCGTGCACAGTGTCGGCGGGACCTTGCTGGAACATCTGAAGGAACATGTATTGCACACGGATGTGAAACGTGATGACAACATATTTTACGCGACGACCTGTGGGTGGATGATGTGGAACTGGCTGGTCAGCGGCTTGGCAACCGGTGCGACCGTCGTCCTGTATGATGGTTCGCCGATGTTGCATGAGTTGCAGATCCTATTCGAAATGGCCGACGCTGAACGGATCAGCGTGTTTGGGACGAGCGCCGGTTTTATTTCGGCCATTAAAAAAGCAGGTCTGAAACCTGCTGATTCAAACCGTTTGTCAGCACTGCGTGCAATCCTTTCAACAGGTTCGACATTGGCCCCTGAATGTTTCGACTACGTTTACCAGCATATCAAAAGTGATATTTGCCTGTCATCCATTTCAGGAGGAACGGATATCATTGGTTGTTTTGCCCTGGGATGTCCTCTCATTCCCGTCCATCGAGGACAATTGCAGGCGCGCTCTCTGGCTTATGCCGTGAACGTGTTTGACGATCATGGGAACGGCGTGTCCGGTCAGAAAGGGGAACTTGTTTGTACGGCTCCTTTCCCCTCGATGCCCGTGTCCTTCTGGAATGATCCCGACGGGTCGAAGTATCATCAGGCCTATTTCGAGCGTTTCCCGGGGGTATGGCATCACGGTGACTACGTCATGCTCACCCCCCAACAGGGAATGATTTTTTATGGCCGTTCGGATGCGGTCCTGATGCCGGGTGGAGTTCGCATCGGGACCGCTGAAATCTATCGGCTCGTGGAGATGATTGACCAGGTGATAAATAGTATTGTGATTGAACAGGAGTGGAAGCAAGACACGCGAGTCGTCTTGTTTGTCCAGTTAAGTAAGGGGTTGGCATTGGATGACAAACTGCGGGAACACATTCAAGGCGTCATTCGTGAAGGTGCCACACCCCGGCACGTACCGGCAAAGATCATTCAGGTCGCGGACATTCCCGTCACGCGTAGTGGAAAGATTAGCGAACTGGCCGTCAAAAACATGGTGCACGATCGTCCGGTCAAAAATGCCGAAGCTTTGGCCAATCCGGAATCGTTGCAATGTTTTCGTGACTTGGACCAACTGAGATGAGCAGGCCATCTCGGAAATAACTGTCAATGTTTACGATGGGAAGCCTTTTTCGGTTTCCCTTGTGTGTCTCCTGGAATGGGTAGTAGAGCTTCTCAGAGAGAGGTTGTCCCTTCCGTTTTCTCAGATCGGTCCAATACCTCCGGGTTGACAACAAACCGAGGCCGCTCGCCACGTAAATGGGCCGCCATATCGTCTGCCATGGAACGCAGGATGTTCCCCATGGAGGAGTGTGTGACTGCCATCTGGTGAGGCGCTGTAAGACATTTGTCGGACGCGAAAATCGGGTGTGTGAAGTCGGGCGGCTCTGGTTCAAAAACGTCCAGCGCCACTCCTGCGAGTCGTCCTTCTTCCAACGATTCGAGGATCACGTCGAGGCTTTCGATGACCCCTCCACGAGCAAGATTGATTAGAAACGCTCCTTGTTTAACGCGCGCCAACCGCTGGCGACTGATCAGGCCTTTACTGCCTTCCGTCTCGGGGCAATGCAGGCAGATGAAATCGGATTCGGCCAGCAGGTCGTCCAATTCGACCAGTTGTGCCTGGACACTGTCGGCCGTCTCTTGTTTCAGAAAAGGATCGTAAGCCAGGATCCGCATCTCAAACGGCTGGGCAAACTTAGCCAACAGTTGGCCGATACGTCCCAAGCCGACGATTCCCAGCGTTGCTCCGTACAAATCGCCTCCTTTCGACTCAAAGCGGCTCTGCCAATTTCCTGCTTTCATTTGCTGATTCCAATGCACCAATTTTTTAGTCAGTGCCAGCATGTATGTCATGGAAGCTTCGGCCACCGCCCTGGCTCCGGCCCCCGGGGTGTAAACGACTGGCAGGCCACGTTCTGTTGCTGCCGCGATATCAATATTGTTGTAACCGACTCCGGTTCGACCAATGATCTTCAAGTTTTCGCTGCGACGAATGATTTCAGCAGTGATAGGTGGAACTCCACGGACGGCAAGTGCGATGGCTCCCTCGATCCATTCAAGGAGTGTTGATTCACTGGTGTCAGGAGCAAATACGACTTCACCAAATTCTTCGAGCACCTGATTGGAATATTCGTCCAGTGGGCCTGTTGCCAGAATGTGATTTGCCGGCATGGAATTCTTCTTTCTACTTTGTTAGTTGAATGCGGGAGGTATTGCCACCAAAACAATACAAACGCCCATGCTAAAGCCGTAATCGGAGGGCTGCGGGCTGCTCGTGAGGCCTGTTCCGATACCAACGAGACACTTTTTGGTGCGCGGTCGGGGACACCGCCTGGGGGTTCGCACCGTGTTTGTCGTTCGGTTTACATCCTTTTCTGTGGCTGCAATCTTTTAATGTTACCTGCCTGTCGATCTGGTGAAAATGGAGCACTGATGAAGCTATGCTTTCATGTCAGAACGACCGGGAGGCGTCCTGTCTCCTGTTCGGTGGCACCCCTTGAACAAGAAAGAGAACTCTTTGCAGTCACGAAGAGGATTCCCAGTCTAAGGGAGTGCTTCCAAGAGGTCAACGAATCGTCCTGAAACTCCCTGCCGAAACCGCTTCTTCTTTCAAGCAGAGGATGGTACACTTTCATAGATATTCTTTTTGTTGCCAGATCGGAGATCCAACTGTGGATGTAACAGAAAATCAAGATGTTCCCGGTGATGAAATCATGGGAAATCAGGTGTGGATGGAATCATTCGATGCCGAGACGCGGCGTCAACTGATCGAGGAAGATCGCGACGCTTGGCGGACCTTTGTTTCGCTGCTGCTGTTCATCGTGATTGGTGGCGTCTGTCTGGGTTTCTTAGGGGTCGCGCTGTGCATTTGCTTTTGATCGGATGGTGCACAGATTCAATTGATCCACCAGAGCGTGCGCCTGCCATTTCACTGGAATGAGGACGAGTGTCCTAGTCGGTTTTGTAAAGACCCGGGCGGTTCGCGCTGAGGAAACCAACCGGCAGCTCCGTGGTTTGTTGCGTTGCTAAATCG
>CAUZBP010000052.1:0-35842 GCA_963578105.1 Planctomycetota bacterium | reverse complement strand
AAATTTTGCAGGTCGAGAGGAGATTCGATTTGCGATAAGAGCTTGTGCATTAATGATTTCTTTCCAAGACGTAGTGGGCCAGCGCTTCCAAGTTGTCGGCCCGTGAATTGAACGATGTCAGGGCAAGGCAGGCTTCGGCAATCAGTTGTCTCGCACGCTGTTGACTATCCTCTACGCCCAGGATCTTCGGAAAAGTCATTTTCCCTTGATCAACATCTTTGCCGACTGCTTTTCCAACGGTTTGCACATCTCCCTGAGTGTCCAACAGGTCGTCCACAATTTGAAAAGCGAGGCCCAACTTGGTGCCGTAGGTATCCAGGTGTTCAAGGAGTTCGTTGTCGGCTTGTGCTACCAGCGCTCCCAGACGTAGCGAGGTCCTGAAAAGTTCTCCAGTCTTGCGCGCATGTATCGACTGGAGCCGGTCCATTGTGTCGGCACACACAGGATCCCCGGAGGATTCTTTCACGTGGATGTCATCCATTTGCCCTCCCACCAGGGCCGTGGCTCCGGCGGTTTGGGCCAGTTCTGCACAGCAACGAGCTGCCACGGCCGGAGGCGTAATCTCTGTCGCCAGTAGTTCGAAGGCACGAGCTTGAAATGCGTCTCCAGCCAGGATGGCGGTAGCTTCGTCAAAAGCAATGTGGCAGGTTGGGCGACCCCGACGCAGCACATCGTCATCCATCGCAGGCAGGTCATCATGAATTAATGAATAGGTATGAATCAACTCGACCGCACAAGCCGCTGGCATGGCTTGTTTCCGAGAACAACCGCAGGCGTCTGCCGACAATAATACCAGCAGCGGGCGCACTCGCTTTCCGGGAGCCAGGAGACAATGTTCCATGGCCTGTCGGAGCAGATCGGGGCATCCGGCAGGAAATTTCAATGTCCTGGCTAGCGCCGCGTTAATTTCAACCCGAGCCTGTTGGGCGACTTGTTGAAAAACGGCGGTCCGAGTTTGAACCATCCGAGTACCTGCCTGGACCGAAAAGGAGAAGGTTGGAAAAGTATCATCGACCCCACATTTTAAAAGAGACTTGGAGGTCCGTCTACGTCACCGTCCCCGTCGTCCAATATTTCGTCCTGGGAGGTCTTTTTTCCCCGGGCATTCGACTTCTTCGTTCGACGCGATTTTGCAGGTGTTTCACTCCCCACACTTGCTTCGTGCTCGAAGATCCGGGACAGGGGGTTCCCTTCGGCGTCCACGCCTGTGAGCAATTCGATTTTTCGTTCGGCCCGTTCCAGAAGCTGGTGACAGTGTTTGAGGTAACTGACACCCTGTTCGTATTCCGTGATGGCGTCGGCCAGTCCTATGTTGCCCGCCTCCAACCGTTCCACGGCCTGTTCAAGCTTGGCCAGGGCATCCTCGAAGCTCATCGAGTCGTCAGGCGTTTTCGTCTTCTTCGTGTTTGTTTTTGTTGCCATCAGGATGTCGTCGACAGGTGGTGGCTGTAGGCAGTACCAAGTAGCCAGGAAAAGATTTTTCTTGTTTGTTCCTTCTTAATTGTTTTCAGGCTCTACTTTTTCGATGCGGCTGGTAATCTCTCCATGAGCCAAGCGAGTGCTGATCTGTTCCCCTGCTTCCAGCATATCGGCAGTCCGGACCAATTGTCCATCCCTCGTCCGCATCGTAAGGCTAAAGCCACGTCCGAGAACTTGCAATGGACTCAAGGATTCGAGTTTTCCCTCGACAACCCGTAATCCTTCCTCTGCGCTTGTGCGAAAGTGAAGCCAAGCCCTGGATGTGCGGTTTTCAAGTTCGTCCAGTTGCCTTGCCAGGTCGTGTATTTGTTGAAGTGGTTGGCGCAAAACCCGCCGGTTGGCCAGTCCATCCAGGTTCGATCTCTGCAGTGCCACCTGGCGTTGTAGTTGTGAAACCATCCGTAACCGTAATTGCTGCAACTGCTGTTGAACCTGTTCGACCGAAGGCAAAATGATTTCCGCAGCTTCACTGGGTGTCAGTGCCCGCACGTCTGCCACCAGGTCAGATAATGTCACATCAATTTCATGACCCACGGCGGAAATGACGGGAATCGGTGACGCGAAGATGGCACGTACCACTGCTTCCTCGTTAAAACACCACAAATCCTCCATGCTTCCACCGCCACGACAAACCACCAGGATGTCAGGGGGGGATGCCAGTGTCGAAACGCTGGTGATGGCCTGGGCAATTTCATCAGCAGCCCCCTGTCCCTGTACGCGTGTAGGTACGACCAGTATTTCGACTCCCGGCCAGCGTCGTCTGAGAACTTCTAGAAAATCACGAATGGCCGCCCCGGTGGGACTAGTGACCACGGCAACCCGTGTAGGCCAAGCGGGTAACTTCTGTTTGTGCTCCGCCTCAAAGAGGCCTTCAGTCGAGAGCCGGGCATACAGCTTTCGGAAGGCTAACTGCAATGCCCCCAGGCCTTGTGGTTCCAGTTGGCGAATGATCAGCTGGTAGGAACCTCGCGGAGCGTAAACTTCGACATCGCCTTGCGCTATAACCTCCAGCCCGTCTTCCAGCTTCACGGCCAAGTTTGCGGCGGTATTCTTCCAAACAACGGCCCGAATTTGAGATGTTTCGTCTTTGAGAGTTAGGTAAACGTGACCAGAACGAGGTCTTGCAAGGTCTGTAATTTCACCGGCCACCCAAATTTTCGGAAAGGTTCCTTCTAAAACCTCTTTGATTTGGGAAGTGAGTTCAGCGACTGTCAGGACAGTCGCTGAGGCCTTGTCAGAGGAGGGTAATGGAGATGTGGGCACGTGAGGGCAGAGTTGGGATTGGAGAGTTATGCGTTTAAGATTTCAACAAAACACAATGGTGAGCCAGCTATGTTTCCTACCGAGACCAGGTCAGGCCGTTGTGACCACTTGATCTTCGTTACCCGGTTTTTTTCTCCTCAGGATGGCCACTCACCTTGAAACACTTCCTCGGCCGGACCTGTCATATAGACATGATTGTCCGTTTCGTTCCATTCCAGGTCCAGATCCCCACCAAGCAGTCGGATCCGTACATTTCGTTCCGAACGTCCTGTGAGGACACCCGCTACACAAACCGCACTGGCTCCTGTGCCGCATGCCAGCGTCTCACCTGAGCCACGTTCCCACGTTCGTTGCCGGAGTTCTGTAGGGGAGATTACTTCTACGAATTCGGAATTGATACGAGCTGGAAAATGTGGATCGATTTCAAGTTGAGGTCCCACATTCAGAACCCATTCGTCGCTGGCATTCTCAACAAACACGACACAATGGGGATTTCCCATCGAGACGCAGGTTACCTCCAGTTCGCGTTCGCCGACCCGAAGGAGCCTGTTTGCCACGGGGTTACCACTCAGCGTGGTGGGGATACGACCGGCTTCCAATTGGGGCTCACCCATGTCAACTCGAACCGCTTGAACTTGATCATTGGAGACTTCGACTTCCAACGCCAGGGGGCCTGCTCCTGTGTCGATCACGAGGGACTTTTTTTCAGTGATGCGGTGGTCGTAGACATATTTCGCAACGCAGCGGATCCCATTGCCGCACATTTCGGCCTCGGATCCATCGGCGTTGAACATTCGCATTTCAGCGTCTGCATGTTCGGAGGGGCAAATTAAAATCAAACCGTCCCCTCCGACTCCAAAATGACGATCTGAAATGTCGCGAGCTAAAGTCGGCAGGTCCTGGGTTACAGATTCTTCGAAGCAATTGACGTAGATATAGTCATTACCTGCTCCGTGCATTTTGGTAAATCGCATGGCATCCGTCACTGGTTACAAGTCACTTACCAATGTCGCTAAGTACCGCGGTTGAGTTGTTGTGCGCTGCTCCCAAGGCCCGCCAGATCCTTATGTCTAGCGAAAGATTGAGAGTTGGCAAGTCCCATTGTCATTGGAGCCGACACGGACACCCTTTTTTGATTCAACCGTTTAGGTCAAGGTGCTGTCCCTTTTCGTCTGCCGTACCTCGGCTGGGGGAGTGATCTTGATCTGCCAAGTCGGCAGACTGGCCGTCTGCCGGCGGTGTGCTTTCCCACAGACGGCGACCATCGGCGTCTCGGTCCGAAGTGCTTTCGTCCGGTTCAGTTTCACCGATACCACTGGCGCTTTCAGCTTTCCGGTCCACATGTAATTCACGAGCACAGTTGGAAGCTTTCTGCTGTCTTTGAACAACATCGGTCCCGCTGGACTGCGATTGTGGAGAGCCCGCCAGACTGCTGGTGATCCCACTAGGCCCGATGCTCATGGTCATCTCCTTGTTCGGGGAAGGTTCCGGAAGACGTTGCGTCTCGGGATGGGGTTTTCAACTCTTTCTTGAAAAATAGTGTTTTCGTCCGGGAAAAGTTGTTTAAATCGGCTCAGGCCGGGAAACACTTGTGGTGTCGTCACTGGGGCATCTAACGAGCCCGTGACTTCGATCAACATGAACTGACGACTGGCTTCGCCCAGGAGCGGGCGAATCACAGGGAGGCGAAGTCGGTTGCGTCCCACTTTCGTGTAAAAGTCGATGTCGATGTCCCCGTTCATCGTCAGTGCGCCGGTACCGACCAGGCTGATTGCATCCCCTTCAAATTTGATCGGATTGAGGTAGATGTGCCCACCGTCGATTTGGAACTGAATGTCACTGTTGGTAAACGCTGTTCGATCCGGTGGGCGGATACTGAGTATTTTGAGCAATGCGACCATGACGGGTAGTTTGTAGATGTCGGCGTCCTTTAGATGGACTGTCCCGGAACCCTTTAGGGTATGGACTCCTTGCATCGAACCGGTCAGACCAAGCCGGGCAAACGTCTTTCCCGAGAGTTGTGTTCTTTGAGAGGCAGGGAGCAGTTCGATTTGAGTGAGGTCTCCTTCGGAGAGAGACACCTTGATGTTGAAATGATGTTCGTTGTCCAACAGTATTTGACCGTCACCGTACACGGTACCTCCAAAAAGTTGACCTGACAGGTTACGTGGCGGTTGTCCCTGTAGCGTGTTGTTGGCCCAGCTTCCAATGAGTATTCGACGGTCGTCAATCCAGAAAGGCCCTTGAATTTGCGTTGCCTGAATGCCGTGCTGCATCAGTGAGTCTATCATCAATTCGCCGCGATTCTGGATCTGGTGTCCGTCATAACTTCCGACGAGTCGGATTCCACCGTGAACATGCTCCATCCGTAATCGGCTTTGGAGAGAGACTCCCGCCATCCCGAGTTGCAGGTCCCAGGAGGAAGTCAGCGGATGGTGTGGGCGTCCCTGGAATCGAATGTTTCCTTGCAAGTTTGTGGGTCCCTGAGGATTCAGGTGGAGCAACGCAGTGCGCAACCTTTGTGGTAGGGCCTGGATGAGGTCACGGTCGAAATCAAATCGATCGATTGATATGTCCGAAAACTCACATTCCCAGTGGCCACCGGCACTGACATGTCCTGTACCCGAAGTGCGGATTTGAACGGATGCGTGTTTGCCTCGTATGTCCTGAAGATCCCAATGACCGTTTCGATACACGATCTGTCCCCGCAGGTCGTCGATCCGATAGGGAAGCCAGGTGGGATGGATGGAAATGGAATTTTCCTGGTTGCCGGGGCGAGATTCCTGTTCATTGAGCGTGACGGTAATCGACTGGGGCTGTCCCGTGCGGTGGACGTAGTCGACAGCCATCTGACTAATGCTTCCCCGTGGTCGGAGATTCCGCCAAACGTTTTGAGCACGCGGCGACAGGGCCAATTGCAGTTCTTCTTCCAGTGGTAGATTCAAGCCGGTAAAGTGTAATTGAAGTAAGCCACCTTTCGGTGTCCGTTCCCAGCTGCCGTGGGCTGTCACCTGGCCACTGTCATTTTGACCCTGCAATTTCTGAAAAGTCCAATTGCCGTTTTCCATTTGCAAGAGGCCGTTGACTTTGTAAAGCGGATACGGAAATGCTGTGTGCTGAATCGAGCAGCGATCCAATTCGATGGACAGGACGTGGTCCAGTTTTCCTTGACCCGAGTTGGATTTCGCGCGGTAATGCATGGAAAAGCCGCCGCTGGCGTTCATCGATTCCACAATTTTCCGTCCGCGACCCGTCAAAGTTTGCAACAAAGCCTGGTTGATGGGAATCGGTGCCTCTGAGCGGGCTTCGATCCAGCCCTGGGCGCTCGATGGGTTGAGTTCTCCATCGATCTTGACAGGCTGTCCACTGGCCAGTGCCCGCATATCGATTTTTAATACCTTTTCCTCCAAGCGGAGTGTTCCGGTTCCACGATGGAGGCGGTAGCCGAATTTGCCACAGTTGAACGATAGATTGTGACAGCGCACGAACAGGTCGGGCTTCCATATTTCATCCCGACGTTGCGCGTTCAATTCAATGCTAACCACTCCGGCGGGTCCAAATTCCTTCCACTTGCTTTGCAAGCTGGCCGGTAACGTTTGTAGTAGTTCTTCATATTCATAGAGATGGACGTTGTGTGCCTTCAACTGCAACCGGAGAGGACTCTGCTGATCCAAACCGCTGCGAACCAGTGATCCTTCGACGGTTGTTCGCCCGAATTTGGCATGCAAATCTTCGATTTTCAGTTCCTGGTTGGTGCATCGGTACTTGGCAGATAAATTTTCAAGATCAAAAGGGAGACGAGTGTCTTTAAGATGCCCATCTGTAAGAGTTCCTGAGAGGGAAAATTGAATGGGATGAACTTCCCCGGGTGGAATAATCTTGCCGGTACTTTTCGGTAGCAGACCGGATAGCTGGAAATTCAGGTTCGTGTTGGCGCGAAGGACAACTAATTCACGGAGTTGTTGACTGCATTCGGTCGGCAGTCCGCTAATCCAGTCAGGGCTAATCCAAAGTCCTTCGATGTTGCCCTGCGTGTCCCAGCATTTTGTTTGAGGATCAAATCCAATCGAAAATTCAGCCAGCTTCAATTCGTCGCTGGAGCAGTGACCTTGAATCGTGACCAAAGGTGGAGAACCGGGTGTTTGTTCCGGTAGAAATTTTCGTGCAACCTGAAAGCTTATATCCTGAATTTTCAGTGTATGAGGCTGTTGTTTACGGCGGTCGAGATAATGGAGCCCTGCATTCTCAACGACAATCAACGGATACCCAGCACCAAATTTCGGAAGAGGAAGCAAAGGGGTGACATTGTTTGATCCATCTGGCCGGTGTTCGGCGTAGACGGTCATGTTACGCAAGGTGACGCGGGTCACTCGAATGCGAGACTGGATCAAATCATCCATGCCCGTTGAGCACCGGACGACCATCTCGTCAATGAAAACTTCTGGTTTTTGTTGCTGTCCGCTTCCTCGATCGGAAATTGAAACACCACGCAATATGATTTCCCGAGAAGAAACTCGCCGGGCATTCTCGATCGCAATGAAGTGGGACGGATAATGTTCTGCCAGACGCCGCTCTACGAACAGCCGAATCTGTTCGTCAGCACACGAATAGAGATAAGCGCCGGCAAATATTCCCAAGAAAATTCCCGTCACCACAAGAACTTTGATTACGCGCCAGCAGTTTTGGATGACTTGAGACAAGGTGGTTGATGGTTTCTGGCAGAGGGTTTACAGGATTTTTATGGTGTTTTTCAGTACGAAAGGAACTTTAGATGTTCGACGAACGTTTATCCATTGTTGACTTGTTGTTTCATGAAGTTGCGGGCTCCTGCGCCAAAACGTTATGGCATCGTGCGGTTCCTGACTCGCCATGCCCGGAACATGGTGATTAATGTTGCACAGGCGAATACAATTAGCGGTAGCATGGCGGGTTGACGGTAACGAATGGAACTCACGAAGATGCTGTGCAAGATGGTGAAATAGAGGGCCGGTAGCCAACATAGAAAGTACAGGCCACCTTGCCGACTGAAATGGACGATTCCGTAGAAACTTGTCACTGCGACAGGGATGAAACTGGCAGCGAACAGGAGTTTTATCCGCCAGTTTTGAAATTCCTCGGCGTTGGGCCATGGACTCCACAGACGTTGTAACTTGCTGCCGGCCAGGCTGATCACTTGACCCGTGTGTGCGTGCGCCCAGGTGATTGCTTCCCGTTGCATGTAACGATCCAGGTAATATTCCAGAGATTCCTCGCGGGGGTTGGCGTTCTGCCAGGCGTCGGTGCCCGCCCGTGTCAAGCGAGCTACGAACCTCATGTCGCTTCCACCGTCGGCATGAGGGTTCCAACCGTCGTAGAGACTGGCTCCGACCTGTAACGTGGTGGGAACGAAGTGACCGGTCACCGAGTAATTTCGAATCCACCAGGGCAGCATCGTGAGGACCATGCCCAACAGCATGGTGGCTCCGCAGACCCACGACCGTGCCCGACGTTTGTCTGCCAGGCCATATACAACTGCGGCCAGGGGGGTGAAGCATAGCCAACTGGGGCGAGCGAGAGTTGCTGCGCCCGCCAGCAGGCCCGCCAGCAGCGCGAAGATGACTGCCGACCGGATTTTTGGGGATTGGCACGCCAGCACCATCAGTCCCAATTGCACCATCATCAGGGGACAGAAAAGCGCTTCGCTCAGAACAAGGACACTCATCGCAATGGCGCCCGGGTAAAGGGCCGCGACCCAGCCGGCCAGCCAGGCGACGGATCGGTCGAACAGGAGTTGGGCTAGCCAAAATACGCCTCCTACGGCCACAGTTCCAAGTAAGGCTCCCAGTACGCGAGCCCAAAGCGACGGCGGGTTATTGCCGACGATCGCAAACATGCAGGCCAGAACGGATGGATAGCCAGGGGTCCGAAATACTTGGGCATTTGCGTCACCGAATTGGTAGGTGTCACCTCGTGCGATCGTCTGGGCCAGGACCCAGTAACTTTCGCTATCTGCGAATCCAAAACGTGACTCATCCGGCAACTGCGTTTGCCAGCCGATCGCGGCTGCCAGACGGACGGCGAATGCTGCGCACAGCAAGAGCGTGATCCCAGCCTGCGCGCTGGCGAGTTGCTTCATCTTGGATTCCGCAGCAAACAAGTCTAAATCGGGATCAAGATGGTAGTTGCGAAGCAAGCAATGGGTCAAGATGTGATGAAAAGCAATCTGCCCTGTGGTCTTTTGGGAAGCACCGGCTTGGCCGAATGGAAGAGGCGACTGGGTTGTTGCACCTTGCTTTATCCTGGGCTTTATCCTGGCGTTCTGCTGCTAGCAGTGGCTTTATTCTCTTCTCCGCAGGTGTGCGGCGGTTGGTGGGAACTTTCTTTCTGGTTGCTTGACCCAGCTTCGAGCGTCTGTTAACTTTCCGCGGGTGTTTTTTCGGTTGGGGATGGTTCCCTGCGATACGAGGGGCATGGTGGGTCAGTTGGGCGCTGCCATCGTTGGTTTTTTGTGGATCTGCACCCAATCAATTCGTGGCCGTTTCTCGAGCGACTCGCCACAAACCGTCATCAGCGGTTCGCCAAAAAAATTTCAGCTCGTTTGGTTTCCTCGACATAAAAAAATGACCTAAGACCATACTGTGGAGATCGCAATGCAGTCAAATCGCACAACCTTGATGTGGGCCAGTTTTCTGACACTCGTTGCAGCAGGAGTTGGGTTTGCGACGCGCGCGGCCAGTGCCCCTGCCTGGGCATCGGAATTCAACATCCCTTCGTCCACCTTCGGCATGATCATGGGCGCGGGATTCCTTGGGTTCGGCGTTTTTATTTTTTTGGGCGGTTTGCTTGTTGAATTTTTTGGTTACAAAAAACTGCTGTTGTTAGCCGTGATTCTGCATCTGATCAGTGCTGTGATGCTGTTTGTGACACCAACGCTACACGCAGGATGGGAGGAATCCTTAGGGACTGAACTGGCAACCAAAAGCACCGTGAGCCTGCTGTATTGGAGCGTATTTCTATTTTCTGTATGTGCCGGTCTGTATGAAGCGGTGATCAATCCGCTGGTCGGGAAAATCTATCCGGAAAATCAAACACATTACCTCAATATTCTTCACGCCGGATGGCCGGGCGGACTGATTGTCGGTGGGATCTTGGCGGCCTGTTTTCAGAATGACACGGCCTGGATTGTAAAGATTCCCTGGCATCTGGCGCTCACGACGTATGCCATTGTGCTGGTCGTTCTCTTGTTAATCGTCATCAAGGAGTCTTTTCCGGACACGGTTTCTCAAAGAGGTAACGTCAAAGTCATTACACTATTCAGTTGCTTTGCTTCCGTTCCGTTTTTGGTTTTGATTTTGATGCACGCGCTGATCGGTTACATGGAACTGGGAGTTGACTCCTGGCAAACGCGTTTGATGGAAAACTTAGTTGATAATTCTGTTGTCGTTTTGATTTACACATCCTTTCTGATGTTTACCTTGCGATTCTTCGCGGGGCCGATTGCTCACAAGATCAACCCGATTGGCCTCCTATTTGTGAGTTCTCTGCTGTCCGTCGGTGGCCTGCTGTGGTTGAGCAGCGAAATTGGTAGCGTGCTTGTGATCTTTGCCGCTGCAACTCTCTACGCTTTTGGTAAGGCATTTTTGTGGCCCACGATGTTGGCGGTCGCGGGGGAACGCTATCCGCAATCGGGTGCCGTCGCGATGAGCGCCCTGGGGGCGTCAGGCATGCTCTGCGTCGGTTTCATCGGTGCGGAAATGATTGGCGTTCAGCAGTCTGATGCGACGGCAAACTACCTCCGTGAGAACCATGTGGCTCTCTACGAGGAATTTCGTGCACCGGAAAAAACGTCGTTCCCCTCCTGGGGAGGAAGCTTCAATTTGTCATTGTTTGAATTTCAGGAATTGGCAGCTGACAAACAACAGGCGACCATGAATAACAGCGACGATCCGAACTCGGCCACGGTTAAAGCTGCTTTTGATTTTGGTAGTCGCACAGCTTTGAAAAAGACAGCACTCATCCCGTGTGCCATGGTCGTGGGTTTTCTCTTGCTGCTGATTTATTTCCGGGCAATCGGTGGATACAAAGTGATCGAATTGGAGGCTAGTGAACAGGGTTCCGGATAAAAGCCAACCCTCCAATTTTCTGATGGAAGCCGGCATTGGGCGTGAAAGGGGTCGGGACGGTTGACCAACAGGTTTGGTGTCAGTTGAAGTGGAGATGGGGGAGATGCGATGCGACGGTCCGGGTGTGCTGTAGTTGTGGTGGCCAGTCTTCTGGTCATGATTTCCCAGGCGGCGGCACAGATCCCGCAGGCGGCTCCGGGCGACTGGCCCTGGTGGCGGGGCCCCAACTTCAATGGAGTGGCCGAAGCGGGCCAGGAAGTTCCGGTTCGTTGGAGTGATTCCGAGAATGTTGCCTGGAAGGCGGCGGTGCCGGGGCGGGGGCATTCAACACCGATTGTGGTCGGCAACCGGGTTTTTCTACTGACGGCCGATGAGTCGGTCGGGTCACAGTTGGTGCTGTGTTACGACCGGAGCAGTGGCCGGCCAGTCTGGGAGAAGGAACTCAATCGGGGGAATCTGCAGGAGAAGATCAACTCCAAGAATACCTATGCGAGCAGCACGATTGCCTGTGACGGCGCCCGCTTGTATGTCCTCTTTAATCACCACGCAGCGGTGCAGGCGAGCGCGCTCGACTTGGAGGGGAATGTGGTATGGAGCACTACGGCTGCTCCCTTTGTGGAGGACCAGTACCCCAACGGCTATGCCGCGTCCCCGGTAATCTACGGCACGACGGTGATCATCGCGGTCGATTGCGAGGGTGGGGGAACGCTGTTGGCCTTGGATTGCGAAACGGGCAGGCACGTTTGGAAAACGAGTCGGGTTGGGAGGACCAACTACGCCTCGCCGGTGGTGGGGCACGTGGCGGGTCGTGATCAGTTGCTAATCGGCGGGCTTGATATGGTAGCGAGTTATGACCCGACCAGCGGCAAGCCATTCTGGGATGCGCCGGCCATCTCCATGCAGACCTCGGGCACTCCGGTCTGGGAAGGGGACCTGGTGTTTGCAGCCGGCGGCTACCCTGTCGGAAACGCGGCGGGGGTTTACGCGGATGGGTCAGGCACGATTGCCTGGACGAACAACCACCGCATCCACGAACAGTCCCTGTTGGTCCACCAGGGACATGTCTATGCCGTCAACGATGCGGGGATTGCGTTGTGTTGGGAATCTCGCACAGGACGGGAGGTGTGGAAGCAGCGTTTAAAGGGACCGGTCAGTGCCTCGCCCACCCTCGTTGGCGACAAGATCTACCTCAGTAACGAATTGGGGACGATCTGGGTCTATCGCGCGACCCCGAGAGCATACGAACAACTTGCCGTCAACCAGCTAGGTACGATTGCGTTTGCGTCACCCACCATTTGTGGTGGACAGATTTATTTGCGGGTGGCCAACCTGGTGGACCAGAAGCGTCGTGAGACGCTGTACTGCCTTGAACAGTTGGCCGATCGTTGATCACTGTGGGCGCGGTCGCTCGTACCAAGTTGGCTTTCGGGGCGGAAGGATTGCCGAAAGAGCCACTCGAGCCATGGCCGCTCCCGGCGGAAAGTGTTACTCGTCAGGTTGGGGTCGAGACAATCGAATCCAGTCGCCATCGCGACGGGCGATGACGGGACCGGGCAGCGTGATCTGTGTGGACGGGCCTGCCTCTGCGGTAACCAGGGCCGCCAGTTGATGCCACTGCTCGAACCCCATCGATTGCAGTGGCCAACCCTGCTCGCGCCAGACGTGGTGAAATAACTCACGAACCAGTAGCGGATGAGCAGTTCTTAAAGGGGGCACATTGATCTGACAAGAGTTTTTCCCGGCTTCTACCCGGCACTGTTCAAATAGCTGGGTGACCGAGTCTTCGATGACGCTCCAGGTTTCTCCCGATAGCTGGCCCAGTCTCAGTAAAGCCTGACTGACCTGAGCGTTATATTGCTCAGCCAACTCGGGTAACAAATGGTGACGAATTTTGTTGCGTTGATAATGCATCTCATCGTTACTTGAGTCATGGCAGTAGGACTGGTTTAGAAATTCCAGGTAGGTCTCGACTTCGCTGCGCTGGACGTCGAGCAGAGGTCTCAGGAGAGAGACTGCCGGTCCCAGGCGACGTACGCGGGGAATGCCTCGCAAGCCGGAGATTCCCGTACCTCGGAAAATGCGATAGAGAATGGTTTCGGCCTGATCGTCTGCAGTGTGAGCTGTAACAACAAAACGGGCGCCAAGCTTTTCGGCAGTTGTCTGCAGCAGGTCGTAGCGGGCCTGACGAGCGGCTTCCTCAATCCCGTCTCCACGCTCCTGAGCCATTTTCCTGACATCTGCCCGCAGCGTGTGAACGGGAAGATTCATGGATTCAGCGAGTTGTTCAACGAATTTCTGGTCCGTATCTGCTGCAGTTCCCCGTAATTGATGATGAACGTGCACGACGTGCAGCGTTCCCGATCCTTTCTGCTTCAAAGCGACGAGTCCACGGAGCAGAGCCACACTATCGGCACCACCGGATACGGCAATGACCACGGAGACATCTTGCCAATCACCCGGTGGCCAACTGTGGGACAGCCTACTTTCAAAGGGGTGCCAGTTTGCCATGAATTGGGACTCTGTTGAACTCTGGGTCTGTTGGATGATGGGAGAAAAGAAGCAGGATGCCATTCATGCGGGTGACGATGCAAGACAACGAATTGCTTCAGAATTGCGAATTGGCGTGTTGGTTTTCGTGTGTGCGTGGTCCACGGCTTGAGAGACGGGTTCAGGAACGCAAAGTCTTCCAATTCACCGCAGTTTCACAGCGTCTGCCCGTTCTTTCCCAATTTCCACTTGAGAGGACCGGGATGTCAAACTCCTGCAGGCAGACATCCGTTGCAGTTTGGCCAGACTCTGCTACTATATTAGCCGTGAGGATGTTGTGAGGGCAGCGGGGTAGGGAAAGGACTTTCCCATTTGGATCCCAGCCCCCACGTTGTACGGTTGCAGATGAGAATCTGCGGCGAGATGAATCGACGAAGTCGGTTTTTTCGAGAGTTCGTTCGATGAGAGAAAAAGATCAAATCGCAAAATGTGAGTCAGAATTGTACGCCCTACCGAGAACCGAAGGGCTGGTTCAACCTCTGTTGGCCATCCTGATTCGGTATTTGCTCAAAATCTGCCCTGTTGCGTTGCAACTCCTGCAACCGGTACCCGTTGAGACAGTTGGCACCATGTTGGGTCGGTGTCAATGGAATCGGTTGGTGGCCAGCAGGTTTGAATGGCTTTATTTTGGGCTGCATTCCGAAGAATGCGAGGCTTGGTTGTCTGGGGTTTGTTGGACGGTCCCGGGTGATCAAAGGTTGAGTGATGTCAGTCGGTGGTTGTATGCAAGCTGTGTGCAACACGGACGTTTCAGGGCCAAGTGATTTCACGCGGCCTCGACTGAGCTTGGCTAGGGTTTTGCTGAGCGATAGGAATTTCTCGAAACGAACGGTGCGGAGGGGGGTCTCCCTTCTGTTCGGTCATCTCGCCACGTTTCCGCCAGTTGCCTGGACGGATCGTCTGGATTCTGTTGATGCCGGAAATATAGAGGGAGTGTGATCAGTGAACGATGTTGGGATTGTAATCATCACCGCACTAGTGTCCGCCGTATTGGCTGGCTTGCTGGTGAAATATTTCGATCGGTTGCGGCGGAAAGACGCTGAGACCGAGGCCAGTATAATCTTGGAGCGTGCGGAACGAGATGCTGAAAACCGACGGAAAGAGGCGGAGCTGGAAGCCAAGGAGGAGATGTTGCGTCAGAGGTCCGAGTCGGAAAAGGAACTCACCAAGAGCCGAGATGAATTGCGCGAACGAGAAAGACTGGCACACAAGCGTCAGGAAACACTGGAGCAGCAGGCAGAACATTTGCGCAAACAGGAGCGGATGGTTGAGAGCACGCAGAGACGTCTGGCGGAGCGGATTGAAGACACGAATCGGCGCAATGAAGAATTGAGTAAATTGCTCGATATTCAGCGACAAACGTTGCATGAGGTGACCGGGCTTAGCAGAGAAGAAGCCACATCCCGACTTCTGGAATTGTTGGAACAAGAGTTGACACAGGAAACGGGTGCGGTCATCTCCAGGCACGAAAAGAAGATTGCCGAAGTCACGGATGTCAAAGCACGTGAGGCGTTACTGGTTTCCATGCAACGCTATGCTGCGGCTCATACGGCCGAGCACACGACCAGCACGGTGGATATTCCTAACGACGAAATGAAGGGTCGTATTATTGGACGCGAGGGTCGCAACATTCGGTCATTTGAAAAAGCGACGGGAGTGGACGTGATCATTGACGATACGCCTGGAGTGGTTATCGTGAGTGGATTTGATCCGGTGCGTCGCGAAGTGGCACGGATGTCCCTCAATAAACTCATCGCTGATGGAAGGATTCATCCATCGCGAATCGAGGAAATTGTCGCTGAAACGCTTAAGGAGATGGAACAGACCATTCAGAAGCAAGGAGAGGAAGCGGCTCAGGAAACAGAAGTTCATGGCCTGCATCCGCGTGTTCACTACATGCTGGGGCGCCTCCATTTTCGAACCAGTTACAGCCAGAATGTTTTGCGACATTCTATCGAAGTTGCTTACTTGACGGGGATGCTGGCCGAGATCATCGGGCTGGATGGAGTGCTCGGCCGACGTTGCGGTCTGTTGCACGATATTGGTAAAGCGGCCGATCACGAAATTGAAGGCGGGCACCCGAAGATTGGAGCGGATCTTTTGAAACGTCATGGGGAAGGGACGGAAATCGTGCATGCTGCGTTTGGCCATCATGACGAGATCCTGACCGAACATCCCTATACGATGTTAGTGGCGACAGCTGATGCCTGTAGTGCATCACGGCCCGGCGCCCGGCGTGAAACGCTGGACCGTTACATTAAACGTATGGAAGAATTGGAGGCGATTGCGAAGGGTTTCGGAGGCGTTGACCAGGCCTTTGCCATTCAAGCCGGACGCGAACTACGTGTCATTGCCAGTTCGAAGCAAACTGATGACAAGTCTGCCGCCAAAATTGCTCGGGATATTGCCCAGGCCTTTGAGGAACAGTTGACCTATCCGGGAGAGATCAAGATTACCGTGGTTCGAGAATCCCGCTTCATGGAGATGGCGAGGTAGCTGTGCGAATCCTCATGATCGGTGACATTGTGGGCAAGCCAGGCCGGCAGATCGTGGTGAAATCCCTGGCTCATCTGCGACAGCGTGAAGGTATCGACGTCGTTGTGGCGAATGCCGAGAATGCCGCTGCCGGGTCAGGGATCACAAAAGCGATTTATCGGGAACTGATTGATGCGGGTGTGGATTGTGTCACGCTGGGGGATCACATCTATCGCCGTTCGGAGATCATCCACGTCCTCCAGAAGGAGGACAATATTTTAAAACCTGCGAACTATCCGGAATCCTCACCGGGAAAAGGCTGGACGGTTATTAACACTCCAGGAGGCCGGAAGGTCGCGGTGGTCAGTCTGTTGGGACGCGTCTTCATGAAGCCTGTCGACTGCCCCTGGCAGGCGATCGACCGCATACTTGGAGAATTACCGACCGAAATCAAGGTGATTCTGGTTGATTTTCACGCCGAAGCAACCAGTGATAAGCAATTGATGGGACGTTATCTGGATGGACGAGTGACGGCCGTGTTAGGGACTCACACGCATGTGCCGACAGCAGATGAGTGCGTGTTCTCGGGGGGAACAGCGTTCCAGTGTGATCTGGGAATGACAGGGCCTTATGACAGTATCTTGGGCCGCAAGATTGAACGAGTCTTAGAGACAACTCGCACTTTTTGTCCCACCACCTTTGACGTGGCTTCCGGAGATGTGCGCTTAAGTGGAGCGGTGCTGGAAGTCGACCCGTCGACGGGAAAAGCGACCGACATTCGACGTTTGGTCATTCGGCAGGACGAAGTCGACGAGTGGCTGAAATGATGTTGCCCCCAACATGCCCAAGCGTTATTCTTCCGCCCCAGCGGCGATCGTGAGTCCCAAGCAGGTAGGCCAACCAAATCTCATCTGCTGTTAATAGCTTGGCCTTTTGGGACTAGTGCTCCTGCTGCTGGCATTGCTGGTGAAGCAGGCTGTTTGAATACCGGTCCCCATGAGCGGGGGGCCCACCAGCGATGAAGACTTGCCTCCGTGTACGCTTCAGATCTTGTCAGGGTTTTCTGTCTGCTGTATGGGTTGGCCCTGTTTTGTGTAGCGAATGGATTCATTGTCGACGTTGGATTCCCGAATGACGGCTTTATGGGAAGATGTGACGGCGTCCGCAACTGTCGAAATCTAAGGCTTTCCTATGAGAGGTAGTGCGATGGAACGCATCTTGCATCGAATCATTCGATTGACTCTTCTGTGGGTCGTTTTGCTGGTACCTTCTTCGGGTTGTGTGGGAATGGCTTCTTTCCTCCTCTATGCTTGGAAAGGGAATACAGTCCCGGCAAAATTCGAGGGACTCGTTGAAAAGAAAGTAGCAGTGGTCTGTGTATCGGACACCAATATCTACACGTCCGAGTTAGCGACGGGAGTTTCAGTGATTTTGCAACAGAAGGTCCTTGATATCGAAGTAATTCCTCAATCGAAAATTCACGAATGGCAGGATTCAAATGAGTGGGAGGAGTTAGAGTATCAAACGTTAGGTGAAGGTGTCGGGGCAGATGTGATTTTGGCGATCGAGTTAGACTCGTTTCGCCTGTATGAAGGCCAGACAATGTACAAAGGGCGTGCCCACGTTTCTCTGGCGGTTTATGATGTGGCCCAGGATGAAAAAGTTGTGTTTTCATCACTGCCAACAGAGCACATTTTTCCTGTCAATGCGGCCTACGCAACTACGGATATGTCCGAAGACAGATTTCGCAAACAATTTATCCGGAGTCTGGCCCAGGAAATCAGCAGAAACTTTTACGCTTTCGACGTGCAGGAACAGTTTGCAGCGGATCGGACACTGGTGGCACCATAAGTGGGCCGTGCCACTGGTGCTGTTTTCGCAGATCTGCACAGCGTTGGACTTCAAGCTTGTCGTCTCTTGCGACGGTCGTCCAGGGAGTGATTACAACGGAGGCGGTGACCGCCTCGGTTTGGGGGGTGGCAGCATTCGTCGTTGATCGTCACGAGGAGGCCTCGGCACCCCGTTGCCATTGTCGCTTGGGCGGGGCTGATTGACTCCGGTGTAACGTTCATTCCATTTCCAACCCATAGGCTCGCGTAGTTCACGCTGGGCAAGTAGTTCCCATGGCGTTCCGGGGTGTTCTTGGATCACTCGGTTAAGATACATGCGAGCGGAGTTGGCCTGTTTCTTCAGTTGGCTTCCCACGGAGATTTCTTGTGAGGCCTGGAGAATCCAAGTATCACTTTTGGGGTCCTTGAATTTCATGCTTTGTTTGGCTTGGGCCAGCATTGCGTTGTAAGTCTCTGTACGGACCTTCACGGCCAGCAAACGTCCAATGGCCAGATCGTAGCCGGCACACCATCGGAGGCTCTCCTCCTGTTCCCGGGATTTTTCACCCAATTTCAAAGTCTGATAAAGCATGTTGACCTTTGGTTCCAACTTGGCCGCTTGTTTCTGGGATTCTTTCAGTTGATTGGCAAGGTCCGCTTCACTGCGTTTGGGAAAAATTAAGCGGGGACGCTCCAGCGGCTCAATCCAACTCATCCGGGCCGATTTGATCAAGGCGGTTCGTGAGGCGCTTGATGCGACCCGCTGCTGGTACTCGTCGTACGAGACGTAATCGGGGCGATACTTTCGCATCACCACGGGATCAAAGAAATATTTCAGATGTGCTGAAGAAACTGAAGTTTCGTCAAGAGTCACGCTCCGTTGCGAAGTCCGGTTAGGGTGCACGGCAAAATAGATTCCACCCGTCTCGTGACACAGTCGGGTGAGGGTAAATGGTCCGAATCCCGAATCGATGGGCGTTGTTTCTTCATTGGACCCGGAAAAATGAAGTTTAATCCGCTCAGCAAAGAGTGATTCAGGTCCCTGTGTCACGCGGCCCAACTGGGGTGTTTGATCATATTGGGGATCGGGGTCGACCCACTTAATGAGTGTGTGTTTGCGGCCGAACGGAGCGGGAACTCCGACCACATACACTGGAATGGCATATCGGCGGCAAAGTGTGATTGACGGTTCCAATAAGTGAGAATCGTCTCCCACCTCGTCCGTGAAAACCACAAACAATATGTTGCGCATCGGTTCCCCGGTCCTGGAATCACGTCGTCGATAGATCTTGTATTCGTTGGCCGCCATATGGACTGCAGAAAAAACGCGTTCGATACCGGAATCATCGCCCTGGATATCGGCGATCTTCGTTTTTAATAGCTCCAGGTCATCCGTCGGTTCTTCGGTTAGCAATTCAACCTGTTCTCCAAAAGAGATAACGGAAGTCAAAAGCGGCTTGTTTCTATATTGTCGTATGGCGCGATTTTTGCTGGTAGCGATCACTCCCAGTTCTTCGTACACGCGATCGAAGCGGGCAGTAATTTCAGCACGTTGTTGCTGGAGACTCCAGGATCGGTCGAACATCCACACCACCAGTACCTTTCGCTCCTGCAGAGCCAATAGGATCTCGTGGGTAATATGATCGATAGCTCCCATGGTACCCGTCGTTCCCACTCCCGAAGCACCAGGCATGTTCAGATTGTCGTTGAGATGTTTACCGGCGGCGAATTCGACCTCGTTTGTTAATGAAACGATACTCACTTCGGATTCGACTAACAGATCAGGTTGAGGAACGAGCGACTCGTCCGCGATCTCGGGAGATTCACTCCGGGCCTCTTCGTTCCCGCGCAGATTGCCAGCGCCAATCTCGTCCGGAAGTTTCTGTTCGTATTTGAAATGTTGCGCTTCTTCGAGCAGTTCGGGTTCCTCGTCCAATGGGACCAGCATTGTCAAAGTGGTCGAATCGACTTGCGCGGGAATGGCGATGAGTGTAACGATCACCAAGATCAACAAATGAAAGATCAGACTGATGAGCCAGGAAGAAATTTCTCGCTTCCAGCCCAGGTCGTTAGCGGGGGCTCTTTCGTCAGACGAGACGGTCGAAGAACTCATGGCCAGCGACTCGCTTCTTTTGTTCCAGTCGATGTGAATGAAAGTGTTGACGGCGAAGTGAACTGGCGAAGACCTCACGTCGTTACCTGCACGAGGATCTATTCATTAGACCCAGTAGTATCGATTCGGCAAGTGTCGAATCGTGAGGATAGCTCTAGAAAGAGTACCAGTCCAATCGCTATTCTCGAGGGTTTTTGCTGGCAATGCAAGCGATTCACCTGGAATCATTTCCCACCGCCTTTCGTTGACCTGTTCGAGAAGGACATTTAGGATAGATTTAGAAGGATTTTGTGTTGGGGCGAAGTAACACTTGTTTGGTCGAGATAGAGCGGGATCCTGCAATCGCAAGTTTTGTCCGCTTTCGCAGAGTCTTCCTGCTTTCCATCGGTTGGCTGAACTAACCGGTTTGTTTGCCAGTAGGGAATCACGCACGCCATTTTTTGTGGCGTCCAGAACGGCGGAGGGTTGAAGAGATGTTCAAACGCACTGACTTGAAATTCCAGCCTGTTGTCTTCGCTTGCAGTCTGGTCATCATGTTGAGTCTGGTACCTGCTGCTGCAGGAGATGAGGATCAGGATCTCCCGGGGCCCGAAAAACAAAGGTTGAAGACGAACGACGGCGTTGTCCTCGTGTGCGATTATTATCCTGGATCCAACGGAAAGGAAACGGTGCCCATCCTGATGGTTCATGGTTGGGAGGGTGTGCGCGGAGAATTTGAAAAGTTGGCGAGAACGCTGCAAAGAGACTTCGGACACGCAGTCATTGTCCCGGACTTACGGGGACATGGAGACAGTGTTCGCTATCGAAAACCCAATGGTGAGGAAGGAGTCATCAATCCCAAACGAATGAACCCTAAGGCACTGCTGGAGGGAATGTATCAATTCGATTTGGAAAGAGTGAAGAAATTTCTGGTCCGAAAAAACAATGAAGAAGAACTCAACATCGATCTGCTCTGCATTGTAGGAGTGCAGATGGGAGCGATTGTGGGAATGAATTGGGCTGTCCTTGATTGGAGTTGGCCTGCCTTGACAGGAATTAAACAGGGACAGGATGTGAAAGCTTTCGTGTTGGTGTCGCCGATTCAGGCTTTTAAGGGGATTAAAATGCAACCCGCGCTCATGCATCCAAATGTACGTAAGCTGTCGACCATGATCCTGGTAGGCAACAAAGACCGGAAGGGGTTGAAACAGGCACGTCAATTGAATTCATCTCTGAAGCGTTTTCATCTTTCCGTCCCCGGTGACTCGGAGGAAAAATCCGGTACCAAAAGCTTGTTTCTCGTTGACTTTCGTACCAGTCTGAAGGGTACGAAGCTGCTGGATGCCCCGGTGTCCAAAAAGAAATTTGGTCCGCATGATTGGATTGCGAGTTTCATTCAACTGCGTTTGCAAAATAAGCAGGATGAGTATCCCTGGCGCGAACGAGGGTGACCGAACGCCCCGGATGCACTTGACGCCTCTTTTGCCACAGTTGTCGTCGGGACGCTTGGAGCGGTGTTGTTCGTCAGACGGCTGTGCCCGCATCAAAGTGTAATCGCGATCCGCAGTCGTGTTCTAAAAAGGTGGCTTGTCGCCCTGCCCGATTTACTGCACCGTGGAATCGGGAGGGATGGCAATCTCAGTCCCCACGGGTAACAGGTCGGGATGCTTCAGGAGTTGTCGGTTGGCGTCAAAGATTTCATTGGCGCGATCCGGATTTCCAAAATATTCCCGGGCAATGGTGTCCAACGTATCTCCGTCGCGTATGCGGTGAAAGCGTTGTGTCGGCTCGTCAGCGACCGGCCTGTTTGCAGGCTCTGAAAGGGCCTCGTTCTGCAAGTTCCCGTCAGTAAAGTGAGGTTGATAGTGGGCTGCCAGATCCGGGACCGTTAATGTTCGGTCCAGGTGGTTGGAACTGGATGGTGTTGACCCCGGTTTCGCACGGATCTCGGCATGGTTTTCCAGTTTTCCGGTCGGCCGTTTTTGTGAACTCCATTGCAGTTCTGCCGCGGGTGAGACCTCCGTGATTGGAGAAACCTGTAACGGCACGGGCGCATGCAACTTGAAAATGGAAGGCGAATCCTGTGGCTTAAACGGAGCGTTTCTGCCAGTCTGTTTTCGGAATGGCCAGGAGGCTAAAAGGCCTACTACCAGAATCGATACGAAGAAAATTGCCTTCTTTTTCTGCATGTTGATGACCAAAGCGTTGGAGATGAAGAAGGCTCCGCTGACCAATGCGTTTCTGAGCCTGGCACAGTCTCTGGAAGACAACAACATCGGCCGAAAGCCGCAGGTTTAAGAAAAATGGCTCGAGACCACACCAAAGTCTTTTTCGGCACACAAGCCAACCGAGATCAAACAGAGACCCTCAATAACATGGTATTTCTGGTTAGGTAAAACGTGCCGAGCAAAAAACCAGAAGGTCCGCCACGTCGCCCCTTCGGTCATGGCAAAGGGTTTAAAAGAGACCAATTGAAGTTTGAAACAAATCCTAGGCCCCGGGGCCATAGGGAGGAAGGAGCATGCGAATCAATCGCCTGAGACGCGGAAAAAGCACTGGTCGATGGTAAGGTCGGCCGTAGGGAGGTTTGCGGTACAACACGGTAACCCCGGATCATCTGTGCTGTACCCTGTCCGTAAGAATTCCCGTAATTCGAGCAATGTCCATCACTATAACACTGGGCCGACATGCTGTCGGAGTAAGCGGCGATTAAAACGACAACTGAGAGGTACGTGGAATAAACGACTCATGTTCGTCTCCTTTTTCTCGCCGGAAGATAGCATCCGGCAATCGAGTATAGGGTGATGGTTCTGGCCGACGAAGTTGTTTTCACCGCACCTGCCGTGCCACGCCGGATGGTGGGATTCCGAAGTTTGGAATTGGAAAGAGGTTCGATCGGGAATGGAGGCGGTTTTACAAGTTGGTTGCCGTCATCGTTTTGACAACATGTGTGATCAGTTGGACGGGAATGACAATCGCCATCCGTTCGCTAACAGCGTGTGATGTGCCACTTGCACGTTGCCCGAGCGTAGCGGCTGCGGTTTAGATTCTGGTTTCTACCGGTGAATGCGGATTCTTGCGGGAGTGTCCTGGTTGGTAATGCAGGTTGGTTAACGCGGAATTCCAGCCAGCCCGCAACAGTCATCCGGCACCTGCATCAACGCCGGATTTTGCGCTATAATGTCACGACAACCTGAGGCGGGCGCGAACTGGTGGGTTGGCCGTGTGCGGGGTTACACACCTTACATGTTTTCTGAGTTTGAAAGGCCGAAAAGATGACAACAGACACTGCCTTCCAGATGGCGGCATCGAACATTCGCGTAGGACAGGGCGTCACTGCCGAAGTGGGGATGGACCTTCTCGAATTCGAAGCGCGGCGAACCCTTGTTCTGATGGATCCGGCGCTCGTAGATCTTCCTGTTGGTGATTCGGTAACAACCGCGCTGAGTCAGGCAGGCGTTGATTTTGTTGTCTTTGATGAAATTCACGTTGAACCAACCGATGAGAGTTTTCAGCACGCCATACAAGTGGCCACAGAGGGGCAATTTGATACACTGGTCGCCGTAGGTGGGGGGAGCACCATCGACACCGCCAAGGCTGCCAATCTGTATTCCACCTATCCCGCCGATTTCTTTGAATACGTCAATGCACCCATCGGCCAAGGCAAGCCTGTCCCAGGGCCACTGAAGCCATTGATCGCCATTCCCACAACGGCGGGAACTGGAAGTGAAACGACGGGTGTGGCCATCTTTGACTTTCACGAGATGCGATCCAAAACGGGTATTGCCCACCGGTACATGAAGCCAACCCTGGGGATCGTCGATGCGGACAATACACGGACCCTACCAGCCGAAGTTGCCGCCTCTGCGGGGTTGGATGTTCTGAGTCACGCACTGGAGTCCTACACGGCTCTTCCCTTCGATCAGCGACCCAAGCCGGTTCGTCCCCTCGAACGTCCGGCCTATCAAGGCTCCAATCCAATCAGTGACATCTGGTCGTTGCGTGCCTTGGAAATCGTCAGCGAATTCCTGCCACGCGCCGTGGCAGATCCGACGGATGATGAAGCACGGGGGCAGATGTTGTTGGCAGCGGCGATGGCAGGCATCGGTTTTGGCAATGCCGGAGTTCATTTGCCGCACGGTATGTCGTATCCGGTGGCGAGCATGGTGCGCGAATTTCATCCGGCCGGTTATCACGTTGATCATGCGTTGGTTCCTCATGGCATTGCGGTGATCCTGCACACTCCTGCCGTGGTTCGCTTTACGGCGGGTGCCTGTCCCGAGCGGCATTTGCGGGCCGCGCAGGCCTTGGGCGTGGATACGACCGACGCGTCTCTAGAGGACGCCGGCGAGATTTTGGCGCAGCGAGTGATTGGATTTTTGAGAGAATTAAATATTCCCAACGGCTTGTCAGCCGTTGGATATAACGCGGGGGACATACCCGCTCTGGTTCAGGGGACTCTTCCGCAACATCGAGTGACAAAACTCTCGCCCATCCCGGCCGGCGAAGGAGAACTAACGAATCTCTTTCAGGCCTCTCTGAAAATCTGGTAACTGGAGGTAAAGCCTGGCTGCCCAGTTTTTTCTGCTTGCTCAGGCACGCTGTGATGACCAGAAATGTTGCCGAGACCGGCGGCACTCGCCCACGCGGGCTGCCAGATGTGTCAGCTCGTTTGCAACCGGATGAACAGCTTCTGGGAGTGTTGGAAAGAGTCAGGGAAGTCCGGAGATTGCAGCTGGCGAGGAAGATTCTGACCGGATGGGAGCGCTCTTCCAGGGCAAGCAAGAAAACGAGGCCGTTTCGCCCCACGAGTTGTATCCGATCCGAACTTCAGAGGACTTTGCTCGCATCCGTTTTGACGCACCAACCGAAGCAGGTAGATCCAGGTTAGTCACGCGACCCCGGCGTGATCTCCATTTCTACGCGTTCACCTTTTCGCGTAACAGAAATTTTGACTGTTTCACCAACCTTGAGTGCTTCGATCGCGTACGTGTAGTCGTAGATATTCTCAATCTTTTTCCCCGCGAGTTCGACGATCACATCACCTCCTAGAAGTCCTGATTTGGAAGCCGGGCCGCCTTTGGCAACGCCAGACAATTTCACTCCCCTCACCTCTTCCGAGTAGTCCGGGATAGTCCCCAGGTAGGCCCTTAAATTAGCACGCCGCTGTTCTTGTTCCGGACCTGCCTGGGAAATGTAATCGGGTGCCTGATCACGTAAAGCCAGACTGCGTGTGACCAATCCCATAAATCTTGCGATTCGAGCTGCGCCTTCGTAATTCAGTTTTTCAGGAGTATCTCGCGGAGTGTGGTAGTCCTCGTGCGAACCGGTAAATGCGGAGAGGATGGGGACGCCCCGCATGAAGAAAACGCTGGCATCGGTGGGAATGTAGCTATCACTTTGAGCCGAAATCGAAAGTCCAATCGGAGCGTTACGTCGCTCGATTTCTTTAGGCCAGATGCTCGAAGACCCGACTCCATGCAGTACCAGATTGTTCTGGAGGCGACCCACCATGTCCATATTGATGCAGGCGGCGATACCAGGATAAATCGAAGTATCGGGTCCGTGATCTGAAGCAGCATGAACTGAGGTTGGACCTTCCGGATCATGGGATCCCGGATTCGCACCCGGTAGCAGGGACTTGACGAAATGACTCGAACCGAGCAGCCCCAGTTCTTCGCCTGACCAAGCGGCAAACAGCACGTCCCGCTTCAAGTTGAGTTTGCCACGGGCCCTCTGGTCGGACAAATACTCTGCTACTTCCAACAAGGCGGCTACCCCGGATGCATTGTCATCGGCACCGTAGTGGATCATCTCTTGCTCATTTTCCCGGGCCAATGAAGAACCTCCGGGGCCTTTTCCCAGGTGATCGATGTGGGCGCCCACCACCACGACCTGATCGGAGGGCTGGTCACCCGCGTGTAAACGACCCAAAACATTCCGCCCTTCCATTTTGATCTGTTGAATGTCGATGGATGCCGCCAACTCAACGTCCGTCAGGGGAAACCCCATCATGGGCTCACCCGTGTCCAGGCGATCCTGAAGTTTTTGCAATGTCCTGCCGCTGGAGGCCAAAAGTTTCTCTGCCACCTCGTCGGAGACACTGATTACGGGCAAGCTGGAACCAGAGAGGGTTCCATCGATTTGCAATTGGACAAGTTGATGTTTGAATTCACTATTGGGACCGCTGACGACAATCAACCCCCTGGCCCCCTGGTCTCGTGCCACCATGGTCTTGAAACGCAAGCTGGAATAACGCGCCCATTGCTGACGTTGTTCAGGAGTGATTTGTCCCGGCAGGTAACGAAAAACGAGGATCCACTTGTCTTTCACGTCGAGGTGCACGAACGAGTCGTACTCCGCTTGTCCTTCGGTTGCGGGTGCCACGATACCGTATCCGGCAAATACAACCGGTGCAGGAGAAAAGGTGCCGGATTCCGAGAAAGAGACCGGTCGCCAAGTGTCGTCAACTGGAAAATTTTCTGCTGCCAGTGTCAGCCGGTTGTTCGGTCCCAGAGCGACTCCTGAAGTGAATTCAAAGTTCTGGAAGTATCCATCACAACCTGCCGGTACAAGACCGAAACGGTCGAAGTACGCGGCCACATAGGCAGTCGCCAGCGCCTCGCCCCGGGTTCCGGTCAATCGGCCACTGAGTTCGTCCCGGCAAAGGTAGTCAACGTGCCGCATCATGTCGGTGGGGGAAAAGTCGGGACTGCTGCTGGTCTGGGAAAGGGTTGCTGCTTGATCTGCCGCATCGATGGCAATCTCGTTGGAAGCTAAGCCAAGCCGCCGCAGGGCCTGGGTGTGATTCCAATCGGCAATGAAGAGATGAGACCGCTTTGAGTCAGTTCGGGCGCTGGTCCAGGCCAGTTGGTTTCCATCCGGAGTGAAGACCGCCAGACCATCGAATCGATCGGTGTGCGTGACACGTACCGGGTTCGACTTACCCTCGGTATCAACCAGATAGAGTTCGAAGTTAGAGAAGCCGTGCCGGTTGGTTGCGAAAATCAAGTACTTTCCTGACGGGTGATAGAACGGCGCCCAGGACATGAAACCTAAACGAGTCAGTTGACGCTTGTCACTTCCGTCGATGTTCATCGTCATGACCTCGGCGATCGCACCGTTCTCGGAAAAACGTCGCCAACAGATCCGTTTTCCGTCCGGTGAGAAGAACGGCCCCCCGTCGTAGCCCAAGGTGTTCGTCAACTGCTGTATGTGTGATCCATCGGCGTGCATCACGTAAATTTCCATCATCGCAGACGGATCGTGTTCGAAGAGTTCACGTTGGTATTCGGTCATTTCATCTGAATAGGCGCGACGATTCGAGGCAAAGGCAATCAGTTTTCCGTCAGGCGAGTAGGAGCCTTCGGCGTCGTACCCTCGGGCTGACGTAATCCTTTGGTAACCCCTGTCATCCAAACTGTAAGCGAACAGGTCGAAGTGTTCGTCGTAGTCCCATGAGTAGCGTTTTTCCTTTTCTTCCTGGCGAGCTCTGATTTCCTGGGCCTGTTTGGCTCGGGCGGCAGCATCTTCATGAGTCGAAGCAAACAAGACCCGCTTCCCGTCGGGATGAATCCAGGCACAAGTTGTTTTACCGTGGCCCGGTGAAACTTGTTCCGTATCACCGGTTTCCAGGTCCATGACGTAGATCTGAAAGAAAGGATTGCCCGGTTCCCGTTCACTTTGGAAAACCAGTTGTTTTCCGTCGCGACTGAAATAACCTTCTCCAGCCCGGCGGCCTTCGAAAGTCAATTGCCTGGTTTTTGTTAAGAATTCAGCCTCTTGCGTTGCGGAATTGGCTGTTTCCGTTTTGATATCATCCTGGAACCATTCAGCACGAACCTGGCCAACAGTTATTATTCCCCAAGCGAAAACGAGCAAGAAGTTGAAGCTCAATCGTCGCCGAGCGCTGACGCGAGTGGAGGAATCCATGGAATTTGCTTTCTTATTAAACGGTCGAAAGTGTCGGCAGGGACTCTGGATCAGACGCTACCTCTCGAAGAGTCAATCAGTCACTCACTCCAAGCGTTCCAACGGATTGATGAGCGCTAACTTCCATGGCTGATTTGCACCTCTATACGTTGACCGCCACGGCATGTTACGTCAAGTTGATTTTTGCAGATGCCGTCTTTTGAAGGGTGGTAATTTATCACGCCATGATGCAGGGTAAGGGCAGTCAAGTAATAGGAAGTGATCCGCGCAGGACTGCCGTTAGGCAGTCAATGATGTTCATGGTGGTGCTCCTCTACATCCCCTGGGGCATGAGGATGGTGAGTTGGGTGGGAGTGCTCATGAAGATGGCCAGGTTCTATCAATCCAATTCCATACGCCAGGCACACACCTAACAGAAGTGCTGCAGAAAGTTTGAGTCGGTCATGCCGGTGAAAGTGGAGTTCGGGCAACAGATCGGAAAGAGAAATACAAAGAAATGTTCCAGCTGAAAATCCCAGCGCACAGCCAATCCAGTTGTGACTATTTGCACTCGAATTGTCAAATCCCATGAAAACCAAAGCTGCTCCCAACGGGCACATTGCGGCGAATCCCAGGTTGACCAATTGACGACTTGTCGCGGACCAACTGCCGACGGACATCAAGGATGTGATGGACATGGCATCCAGCGGTTTGTGCAGGAAAATAGCCAGAAAAATCGCAAAGCCGTAAAAGGGTTGTTGTCCAGCATGACTCGCATCCACGACCACCGCAGCTCCTAATGCCACTCCGTCAATCAACGTGTGAAGTGATAGTCCCAGCGCAACGCCAATCCAGCTCATTGAGTGTTTGGACTCGTGACTGTGCTTATGCTGCGGATGATGGGAGTGTGTTGAATCAGTGTTTTTTCCTTCTCCCGTGGCTACCGTATGCTGGTGAAAGTCAAAGACGCGAATCAGAAAAAACATGACCAACAGACCTGCCATTGTCCAAAGTATGACGAGGTCCACGTTGCCGGCTTCCGCAATGCCGTGAGGAAGCAAGTGGAACAGACCAACCCCCAGCATCAGCCCTCCCACAAAGCTGAGCAATAGCTGCATCCGTGTGTGAGTCAAACGCAACCAGCCAGGAAGACATCCTCCGGCGAGCGAACCGAGGACAATGGCCAGGCAGTAGAAGAACGTCAGTAGGATGGGCCAGCTCATGGTGGTCCAGCGATTTGAGCGAAAGTGTTTGAACTTGCGAGCCGACCAGATTGTGTCAACTTGCGCTGATTGCTGTTGATCTTCGTCCTGAACTTATGGGCCCGCAACCCTTGCATTTGGACTGACAGGGTCACAGGTTGGCCTTGTTGTTTTTTTTGAGACAAAGCCTAAGTTCGCTGAGCCATTCT
This sequence comes from Planctomycetota bacterium, assembly GCA_963578105.1. Taxonomy (GTDB): domain Bacteria; phylum Planctomycetota; class Planctomycetia; order Pirellulales; family Pirellulaceae. Next base: position 6,733 of record CAUZBP010000052.1, on the reverse strand, counting down.
CAACTGTGCTCGGGCTTGTGATACGGCGCGGTCACGAATCTCCATCATTTCGGCAGTGCTTGCCGGCTCTGACCGTGCTGTTTCGAGTTGTTCGGCAATCACTTCGGCATCCAGGTCCGCAGCGGCCAAGATCCGATTGGTGAGGATCGAGACCACGTCATCCGCCACCTGCACGAAACCCCCATCAACGTAGTAGCGTTGTGCACCGCCACCTGTTCCCAGACGCATTTCTCCAAAGCCAAGCCGGCCGATCAAGGGGCTGTGCTGGGGAGCGATACCGATTTCACCGTCGTCAAGCGGTAGCGTGACGAAATCGGTTTCTTCTTCAATCGCCGTTTCTTCGGGGGTAACAACAATACAGTGCAGGTTGGCCATAGTGCGGGGGGGCTCGTGAATCGTGGCTAATCAACTACTTCATTGCAGACGTGGGCCGATTGTTATTTTTGCATCTTTTTCGCCTGTTCCTCGGCCTGTTCCACGGCGCCCACATACATGAACGCTTGCTCGGGCAGGTGATCCCACTTGCCGTCGGATATTTCCTCGAAACTGCGAATTGTATCTTCAAGCGAAGTGATTTCCCCGGGCTTGCCCGTGAAGACTTCGGCGACCAGGAAGGGTTGCGACAGGAACCGTTCCAGGCGTCGGGCACGATGTACCACCATCTTGTCTTCTTCACTCAGTTCATCTACTCCCAAAATGGCGATGATGTCCTGCAATTCCCGGTAACGCTGCAAGGTGGTTTGGACTCGTCGAGCGATGGTGTAATGTCGGTCACCCACATACTGGGGATCAAGGATTCGACTGTTCGAGGCCAAAGGATCCATGGCTGGATAAATCCCTTTTTCCGTAATGGACCGTTCTAAATAGATGAACGCATCTAACTGACCGAAAGCAGTTGCCGGAGCCGGATCGGTGGGATCGTCTGCCGGTACATAGACGGCTTGCACCGAAGTGATGGCGCCTTTGCTCGTCGAAGCAATGCGTTCCTGCAGTTCACCCATTTCAGTACCCAGGGTAGGCTGGTAGCCCACGGCCGAGGGCATACGACCAAGCAGGGCAGAGACCTCGCTGCCTGCCTGGGAGAAACGGAAGATGTTATCAATAAAAAGCAGGGTGTCGGTGCCTGTTGTGTCACGGAAATACTCGGCCATGGTCAGGCCGGTCAACGCCACGCGGAGTCGAGCACCTGGCGGTTCATTCATCTGGCCGAAGACCATACAGGTTTGTTCGATCACGCTTCGCCCCGTATCACCGATCTTGGCTTCCTGCATTTCCAGCCACAAGTCGGTGCCTTCACGTGTCCGTTCGCCAACTCCGGCAAAGACCGAGTTACCACCGTGTGCGCTGGCGATACGAGCGATTAACTCGGTGAGAATGACGGTTTTTCCGAGGCCCGCACCACCAAACAAACCGGCTTTTCCGCCACGGACGAAGGGGGTCAGTAAGTCGACAACCTTAATGCCCGTCTCGAACAGCTCAGTTTTTGTTGACAGATCGTTCAGAGCCGGGGCTTCACGGTGAATGGGCCATTTCTCGGCAGATTCCACAGGTCCCCGGCCGTCAATCGGCTCGCCCAAAAGATTGAACACGCGGCCCAGGGTGTTTTCACCCACGGGTACTGAAACGGGAGCGCCCGTATCGACACAGTCCAGACCACGAATCATCCCATCGGTACTGCCCAGCGCCACGCAGCGGACACGACCACCACCCAGGTGCTGTTGAACTTCGCCCGTTAAATCGATCTTCACTCCCTTTTGATCGCTGGAGACCTTCACAGCGTTGTAGATGTTCGGAAGCTGATCCTCGGGAAACTTGGCGTCAAATGTTGAGCCGATCACCTGTGTGATTTTACCGACATTATGGGCCGTTACGGTTGCCATCGATACGATTCCTTATTCTCTAGTTTTACACGTCACTGATTTACCAAGTCGGGCTTTTTCTTAAGCCTTCGATCGCGCCCCTGCACCCTCGATCAGTTTATCACCCATCTATCCATCCAACGCTTCTACTCCTCCCATCAATTCCAATAGCTCGCCGGTAATCTGACCCTGGCGTGCTCGGTTGTATTGCATGGAAAGATCCTTGATCATTTGATCCGCATTTTCCGTAGCGGACTTCATCGCGACCATTCGTGAAATCTGCTCGCTGACAGCGGCGTCCAGAAAACACTTGAACAGTTTGACTTTGAAACTGGTCGGTACGACTTCCTGCATGATGCTTTCGGCCGATGGCAGGAAGTCGTACATGGATTCCCTTGCAGTGTCATCGGAATCCCCGTCGTCGTTGGCGCCTCCCAGAGAATCCAGGGGAAGCAGGGTTTCAGCGACTGCCTGCTGACGAGCCGTACTGATGAATTGGGTATGAACAACGTCCAGACGGTCGATTTGGCCGGTGACGTATGCGTTCATGTAGCGGTTGGCAAGCAACTCGACTTCGTCAAAGCGGGGCTGGTCATCAAAATGGGTGAAGGCTTCGGCGATCTCAATGTTTCGAAATCTAAACCCGTTGATGCCACGTTTTCCGGAGACGTCCAATTGCAGTGACTCCGAGAGTTCCAAAAGTTCCTGTCGTTTTTCGGTGGCGAGGCGAAGTGCGGCCGAATTGTAACCACCACATAGCCCGCGATTGGCAGTCAACACCAGCAGAACCGAACGTTCGGTTTGCTCGCGGCCTTCGAGTAAGGGGTGGCTCACTTCCAATCCCGTTGTCGCCAGGTCTTTGACCAACTGGGTGATACGAGCAGTGTAGGCAGTTGCCGCGGTCGCGCGGTCCATTGCCTTTTTGAAACGCGCCGTAGCGATCAGTTCCATCGTACGCGTGATCTTGCGGATGTTTCTGACAGACTTGCGACGTTTATCGAGTGCTCGAGCTTTGGCCATCTTATTTCATGAAATGAATCGGTGGAGGGTGTCAGTCCCAATTTTTTTTTTGACGCCTTGTGGTATTGTCGGGCAGAAAGGAAAAACTTAAACAGTTGCCGTTGCGGCTTCCTCTGTTTCTGAACTCGAGTACTGCTGCTGAAATTCTTTGATACAAGCTTCGATTTCCTGGGCGACTTCGTCGCCAACTTTCTGCAATTGTGGCACGCGTGCAAGTACTTCGGGTTTCTGGTCGTGCATGAATTGAATAAAGCCGGTTTCCCACTTCGAGACTTCGTTGAGAGGAACTTTGTCCAGATGACCTTGCGTCCCCGCGTAAATACTCAAGATTTGGTCGATGACGTTCATCGGTTGATACTGGCCTTGTTTGAGTAACTCGACCATCCGATATCCGCGGTCCAACTGGGACTGGGTTGCAGCGTCCAGGTCTGTTCCAAGTTGGGCAAAGGCTTCCAATTCACGGAAAGCAGCCAGGTCCAATCGCAAGCCACCGGCGACACTTTTCATGGCTTTGACCTGGGCAGCACCTCCGACACGAGATACCGAAATACCCACATTCATCGCCGGGCGTTGACCGGCGAAAAAGAGGTCAGGTTGCAAATAAATCTGGCCATCGGTGATCGAAATCACATTGGTTGGTATGTAAGCCGAAACTTCACCTTCGAGTGTTTCCACGATTGGCAAGGACGTCAAGGAACCACCACCTAATTCATCCGATAATTTGACAGACCGTTCGAGTAAGCGGCTGTGACAATAGAACACGTCGCCCGGATAGGCTTCACGCCCGGGGGGCCGCCGCATCAACAAAGAGAGCTGTCGATACGCTTGGGCTTGTCTCGAGAGATCATCGTAGACGATCAGTGCATGTCCACCGTTGTAGGTGAAAAATTCGGCCATCGCTGTGCCCGAATAAGGTGCGATGTATTGCAGCGGAGCGGGCGTACTGGCACCCGAGACGACGACGGTGGTGTAATCCATGGCTCCATGTTGACGCAGGGTTTCCACCACGTTGGCCACCGATGAATCCTTTTGTCCCACCGCCACATAGAAGCATTTGACCCCCGAACCTTTCTGACTCAGGATCGCGTCGATCGCAACCGCGGTCTTGCCGGTCTTTCGGTCACCGATGATCAGCTCGCGCTGGCCCCGGCCGATGGGGGTCATGGCGTCCACGGCTTTGATACCCGTCTGCAGTGGCTCGGTAACAGGTTGTCTGCCGGCTACGCCGGGAGCCATGAACTCGACCGGACGACGCTCCGTGGTTTCCACCGAGCCCTTGCCATCCAGCGGGTTACCGAGCGGATCGAGCACTCGGCCGACCACGGCATCTCCTACGGGTACCGACAGCAAACGTCCCACACTACGGACTTCGTCGTTTTCCTGGATCTTCAGATAACTACCCAGAATGATGATACCGACGCTGTTTTCTTCCAGATTGAAGGCCAACCCCATCACGCCACCCGGGAACTCGACCATTTCACCGGCCATCACGCCCGAAAGGCCGTAGACGCGCGCGATGCCATCGCCGACTTCAAGTACTGTTCCGACTTCGCGGACGTCGATCTCTGTCTTATAGGTTTCAATTTCCTTCTGGATGACCGAAGCGATTTCGTCAGCTCTGAATTTCATGTTGGAACTACCTGTTGATCAATAAAAACAAAGTGTTTATTTTCCTGTACGATGGCCTTTCCAGGCCGTCGAACCCTTTAGAACGTTTCGCCACCTCCTCACATGGTGGCGGTTCAGCGAATGGAGGATACCTCCTGGTGTCGATTTTTTAGTGGTTTGCTTGGCGGGCGATTTTATGCCGATGTGTTTTCCTCTATGAACTTGTCCAGAACTCCGACGGTTGCCCGGAACGATTGCTCCAGAGCCTGGCTTCGAAGTCTTTCCAGTTGATTGATGACGCTGCCGTCGAACACGGTGTCGCCCGCTCGAATGACCAATCCGCCGATCAATTTGGGGTCGATGGTGTAAACCAAGGAGATTTCGGACCGCAGGACACCTCGCAAAACGTTTTCAATCAGGCCGGTCAGAGATTCGTCAATGGGAGTGGCACTGGTGACATGGACCTGAATCACACCGAGCATTTCGTTAAACTGCTTGCGGGCTTCACGAGATATCTCGCGCAGGCAATCCAAGCGATCACGTCGGCAGACGACTTTCAGGAAGGTGAGTAGATCCTCCGAAAGCCGTGATTCCAGAACGCTGTCAAGTATCCGAATTTTCTCTTCTGTCGGTACACGTGGAGATGTGAGCAACCGCTCGAAGTCGGGTAACTGGGCCAGGATGTCGCTGACCAGCGAATCCAATTCATCGATCACCCGGGCCGTCGTGCCGGAACTGGTCGTGGCGTCCAGCAGGGCCTTGCCGTAGACCGAGCCAATGCGTTCCTGATCCACGTCCAATCCAGATGTGTTTTCTGTTGTATTGCTCATCTCGCGGTACCCCTTGGCCTTAATTCAAGGAGTCAGTTTTGGGGGAAGTTCTGCAAAGCATTTTTGATCAGATTCTGGTGGTCATCCACCTGGATTTCCTTGTGGATGAACTGTCCCGCCAGATCAATGGCCAGATTGACACCCTTATTAGACAATTCATGCAACGCTTCGTACTTAGCCAACTCAATTTCACGCAACGCTCGGTCCTGTTCGGCCTTGGCAGCTTCGTGAGCTTCAGCAATGACTCGTTGTTTGGTCGAATCCGCGTCGCGACGGGCTTCCTCCAGCATCTCACGGACTTCGTCGGCCGCCGCCGCCAGCTTGGCTTCGTACTGCTGGGTTATCTTTTTGGCGTTCTCGTTGACGCGCTGAGCCTCTTCGATGTTATTCGCAATTGATTGTTCGCGGGCGTCGAGTCCCGCGATGATCGGCTGCCAGGCAAACTTGCCCAGTACCAGCAACAGCAGTATGAAAATGATCGCCGTGACAATCGACAAGTCGGGATTGATGGTCAGCGGGTTGGGGTCTACGGGTGTGTGACCGTGCGCTGCAGCATGGTCTTCAGCATGACCCGCGTGGGAGGCTGCGTGTTCGTGAGCATGTGTACCGTCCGCCTTGACAGTCGTAGCAGCGTCATCAGCCGCTTGACACGTCGCAAGCAACGAAAAAACGAACAGTCCCATGAACAGCAGTGCGATGGGTTGAGATTTCAGCATGATCATCGTCATCCTCAGCCAAGACAGGTGTGTGCATCCCGACTAGTGGGGATGCACCGCCATTCCAATAAACAGAGCCGATAGGAAAGTAAAAATATACGCTTGCAAAAAGGCCACAAACAGTTCCAACAAGCTCAGTGCCGTGGCACCAAAAATACTGGCGAGCGAAACTCCGACGAAGAGGGGGTGGTAGTACTGGTGTACCGCGCCACCCACGGCTCCGATGAAGGCAATCAGCACGACCAGCACAATGTGCCCCGCGAACATGTTGGCCAGAAGTCGAACGGCCAATACAAAATGTTTAATTAACAGGCCCATGATTTCGATACAAAAAATCATCGGCTTGAGCAGTATGGAGAGTGCCAATGGCAATTCCATGTGAGGTACTTGGCCGATCCAGAACCCAATGGGCCCCATTTTTGCCATCCCCGCACCAATGACTGTCAAGAAAGTCGCCAGGGCTAAGACGCCTGTCACCGCGAGAGACCCCGAGGGTGCGCCCAACCACGGCACCATACCCATTAAATTGCAGCCCAGTATGAAAAAAAACATTGTCCACAAAAAGGGCAGGAATTTGTCGGCATCATGCCCGATCGCCGGTCGTGCCACTTCGTTGCGAATGAACAACAGGAATGTTTCCAACAGATTCCACCACCGCCCCCGTGGACGACCACCGTTGGCAATTTTCCCCGCCAAGCGG
>CAUZBP010000051.1:0-35976 GCA_963578105.1 Planctomycetota bacterium | reverse complement strand
CACCGAATTGGAAAAAGCGATGCCCGTTGACTTTCAGATTCGAAATGCCGAAGTCGTTCCAGTGGGAGCTTTCGTCATGACCATGCACGCCTCCGAAATGGCACAGGGAAACCACTGGCAAAAAGTCATAGCCCAAGAAGCACTCAAGGCGTTGGGCCCCCAAGACTACTGTGGCATCGTTCACTATTCCGTGGGAGGCGACGGGTGGTTGTGGAATAATCCCGATGGCTTGATTCAGGTAGCTGGAAATCGCAAATCGATGCTGGCGAAGATGAACCGTATGACACCCGGTGACATGCCGGCCTTTGACCCCGGAATGCGTTTAGCGGCGGCAGGGTTTGCCAAGCTTCCCGATGCGGGAATCAAGCATATGATCATCATCAGCGACGGAGATCCGAGCAGGCCACAGAAGGCTACCATAGATGCCCTCAAAAAACTTAAAGTCAAAGTCTCCACCGTTGCGGTCGGTACACATGGTGCTCCTGGGAGCACTCTCCTGCAGAATATCGCTCAGCAAACGGGTGGCAAATACTACGTGGTAACCAACCCCAAAGCGTTGCCGCGGATTTATCAGCGCGAGGCGCGTCGGGTAGCACGGCCGCTGATCAAGGAAAAGATTGTGCAGCCTAGCATGTTCCCAGGTCATGAAATGCTACGCGGCATCAACACCCAACCACCCCCAATATCCGGATTCGTGATGACCACCGTCAAGCAAAATCCTTTGGTAGAAGTTTCCATGATTTCTCCAGACCCTCCCATGCAGAAAAACGCCACGCTGCTGGCAAGTTGGACTTATGGACTGGGCCGGACGGTTGCCTTCACCTCCGATGCGGGGCGGCGCTGGACACACAACTGGACGGACTGGGAATACGACAAGTTGTTCAGTCAAATGGTGACTTGGTCCATGCGACCCGTCATGGAAGATGGAAGATTTACAGTCGCCACGGACATAAAAAACGAAAAAGTACGTGTGATTGTGACGGCACTCGACCAGGATGATGAACTGCTTAACTTCTTGAGTATCTCGGGTTCCGTTGTGGATCCCAAGATGGACCCTTTGAACATCCCGTTCCAGCAGACAGCGCCCGGGCGCTACGTCGGAGAATTTGATGCCGACAAAGCCGGCAGCTACTTCCTCACAATGACGGTGCCGAATCCCGAAAGTGGTTCCCATGACTCTCGACCCATCACGATCCGCACGGGAGTGAACGTACCATACTCTGCCGAGTTTCGTGATCGAGTGACGAATGCTGCTCTCTTGGAAGCTCTCTCCAAACAGGTACCCCGGGGCGGCCAACCGGGAAAAGTCATGATCGGGTCCTTTACGGCATCAGGCCTGGATGACTTGCTGAAAACAGACACCTTTGAGCATGACCTGAAGAAGGCCCTGAGCAACCAGGACATCTGGCCCCTGCTGACGGTCCTGGCTTCCTGTGTGTTTTTGGCCGATATCTTCGTCCGACGAGTGAGCATACACTTCTACTGGCTGGCACCCGTTCTAGCAGCCGTTCGTGACCGGATGTTGCAACGTAAGCAGGAACCGGTCCAGAATGAGAGGTTGCAGCGACTGCGAAGCCGTAAGCAGAAACTCAAGGCACAAATCGACGAACGGCGGGCGGCGACCCCATTTGAAATCTCCCCCGACGCCGACATATTGCTGGATGCGGTGCAACCGGCTCCTGATCCCAGAGAACCCGGACGGGCCCAGAATCAAGCCGAAGTTTCCTCGACAGAAGATCCGGTGGAAGAAACCTACACCGAACGACTTTTGAGAGCCAAGAAACAAGTTTGGAAAGATAAAGACAAGGAACAACCATGAGCGTTGGTGAACACATACAAAAGAAGGCCGAATTGTTTCGTTCCCGTTATGCGGCGCTACGTGACCAGATGGGACGCGTCATTGTCGGACACGATGAGGTCGTGCATGGTGTTTTAACTTGTTTGTTTGTTGGTGGACATGTACTTCTCGAAGGAGTTCCCGGTCTCGGAAAAACACTTTTGGTACGCACCTTGGCTCAAGCTCTGGATCTCCAATTCAATCGCATCCAATTTACCCCTGATTTGATGCCCGCCGATATTTTGGGAACCAACATGGTGCTGGAGTCTACGGAAGGGAAACGGGTCTTCGAATTCCAACGTGGGCCGATCTTTACACAAATCTGCTTGGCCGACGAAATCAACCGCGCCACACCCAAAACACAGTCGGCCATGCTTGAGGCAATGCAAGAAGGCACCGTAACGGCAGGAGGCGTGACATACGAATTGGGACATCCGTTTTTTGTCATGGCCACGCAAAATCCCATTGAACAGGAAGGCACTTATCCATTGCCCGAAGCTCAGCTCGATCGTTTCTTTTTTAAGCTGGTCGTTGGTTATTCGGGACGTGAAGAATTAGCTACGATTGTCGAGCGAACAACGCGCGGCATCAATGTTGAACCCGAAAAAGTCATGGATGGCAAGGAGATCACAGAATGGCAACAATTGATCCAGGAAGTGATCCTGGCTCAACACGTCCAGGATTATCTCGTCCGCTTGACGTTGGCGACTCATCCTGGTGGTCCCCATGCCTTGAAGATTACCAATCAGTATCTTCGCTGGGGAAGCAGCCCACGAGGTGCTCAGGCATTAGCGCTGGCCGCCAAGGTACGGGCACTGCTCAAAGGCCGCTACAATGTCAGCTTCGAAGATGTACGCCGTGTCTACTTGCCGGCCTTGAGACATCGAGTGATTTTAAACTTCGAGGCGCAGGCGGAAGGAATTGATGCCGATCAAGTGCTGCTGGAAATCCTGGAACAATTGCCGCAAAAGTTCGACGACGATCCCGTGAGTGACTCCAGTACGGACTAGCGGTTGTCCAGCTTGTGTTGACGTTGTGAGGTAGCGACAGAGGCCCTGGCAGGGCTGCATCCACGATGGGAGAGTCACACAACCATACCCCCGAAGACAGGGTGGTTACTACCTGTGAGTCTACGAACCCTGTCCCCATCACCTTGGCCCCGGTTTCTGGGATCTCCCTTGGATGTCTGCGATAAGTCTAACAACCAGGTAAATCAACGACCGTACGACCCGTCAGATTTCCCTCCAGCATTGCCTCGATCCGTGGTCCGATATCTCTCAGTGAAATCGCGTTCGTTAATAAATCAAGGTGCTGCGGTTTCCAGTCTCCCGCAAGTCGCTTCCAGATTTCCAATCGCTCGCGCCGTGGGCAAGCTGCCGAATCGATTCCGTCGAGTGTGACGCCACGCAACAGGAAGGGGTACACGCTGGTTTCGAGGTTGACCCCTCCAACCAGGCCACAGGCCGCAACACAGCCTCGATGCTGTAGACTTCGCAAAATTGTGTTCAACGTGTTGCCACCGATAGTGTCCACAGCTCCGGACCATCGTGAGGGGAGCAAGGGTTTGCTACTGGAATCATTGACTTCTTCTCGATCGAGAATTCGAGTTGCCCCAAGCTGCCGAAGCAATTCATGGGCTGCGGGTTTACCCGAAACTGCCACAACACGATATCCCAGCTGTGCCAGAATGGACAAGGCAAGACATCCAACACCTCCCGACGCGCCCGTCACCAGAACCTCGCCCGCATCTGGCTGGATGCCGTGATGTTGAAGAGAAGCGACACATTGGGCCGCCGTAAAACCTGCGGTCCCCAACGTCATCGCTTCGTGCGGACTGAGTTCGTCGGGCAGACGAACAGCCCAGGAGGCCGGCACGCGAATCAATTCCGACCAGCCTCCCCAGCAGTCACTTCCCAAGCCGTATCCTGTGACAAGCACCTCGTCGCCCTTCGCCCAGTCTTCGGAATCGCTCTCCAAAACGGTTCCTATGGCGTCGATGCCCGGTACGTGCGGCAGACACTTGGCGACGCCCGAATGACCACTAGCAGCTAAGGCATCCTTGTAGTTGAGTGATGACTGCTGAACACGGATCAGTAGATCACCGGGCGGCAGGTCGGTGGTACTACGGAGTGTGATTTGAGACTGAACGTTTCCGGCGTTATCCTTCGCCACCAGAAAACACTGAAACGACGTGCCAGACATGTTGTTTTCATCCCGGAAAATGGCCGTGAAGTTGGTGGCTTTCGTTGACAGGCTCAAGCGATGTCGTATAATTTGCCGGTGTTGCGCGAACATGAATGCGGGTCGAAGTTGATGTTGCTAACTTAAGGTTTATTATGAGGAGATACGAGCCATGGCCAACGTAACTGAGTTCACGGACGATAATTTCTCTTCCGAAGTACTTGAATCTCCTGAACCGGTCTTGGTCGACTTTTGGGCCCCCTGGTGCGCTCCATGTCGCCAAATTGCACCCATGATTGACGAAATTGCCGGTGAGAATTCCGGCTCACTCCGGGTCGGCAAGGTCAACATCGACGAAAACCCTCAATCAGCCCAAGCCTACGGCATTCAAAGCATCCCCACCTTAATGCTCTTCAAAACGGGCGAGGTCGTCGAACGATTTCTCGGTGCCCAACCCAAGGCCCGGTTGCAGCAGGCGATCGACGAAGTAAAAGCCTGATCGTCATCGGGCCGGCTGCTTCCTAGCGATCCAAGAACTCGCGCTGATCCCGATGCTAGCATGTTCTATCAGGGGTTGAAGTAAATTCTGCAACTCTTTTCTGCCGATGAACGACTCTGATAAACCTTGCGGTTTAGGCTGGTTTTTTCGCTAGCACATCGACACTAAGTCTTACAAGGATCTTTCCATGTCCGCACTGGATTCAATCGATGCGGGGCAGGAACTTTCTCAACAACCTGCGGATAAGACCACCCGCATGGATCCTGCTCATTTCTCCGGTGGAACCGCCTCCCCAGTCGATAGCGTCCATGCGGAACCCGGGGATGGTAGCAGCCAACATGAAACTTTTTCTTCGCTCACGGACAACAGCCTGCAAGTTGTCGAAAAACTGCGCCATCACGCCAATCAGTTGGCAGGCCATTTGCAAAATCAACAACAGGACCTGGATGAACGCGAAGCAAAGCTAAATTCTCAAATCGCAACCCACGAGCAGGAGGTGCGAGCCGCACGTTTAACGCTCTCTCAGGAGCAGCAAAACCTCGCTCGGCAGCAGCGGAATCTGGAAGAGCACGAGCAGGATCTTCAGCAGCGAGAACGGGAACTCGACCACAGGGCAAAATCACTGGACCAACGCGAACGCGACTTGCAGCGTCAATCCCTCGACTTTGCAAATCTTCAAAAGGACGCCGAATGGGTGAATTCTGAGCAAAATTCATCCCTCGAAATTTGGGATCAGACCCACACCTTGGAAGCAGCTTCTACTAGGACGGACAAGACGGTCACCGAGGAAGCTAACCATTCGGAGATAGAAACACACCAGGACATCCAGTCACAGATGTCGAACGACAACACCGTCGACGATCACGATGATCCACCTACAGTCGGAGAAGCCGAATACATTCCACCAGTTGCCGAAACGTCAACCGGTGAAGCTACCAGTGGCTTGTCGAACGAAGTGCTGCAGGTGTTTCAGCCAAAAAAATCGGCGTTCACAGAACAACGTCTCCAAAGAATTACCAACATGCTGCTGGAGAAAAAGTTGAACCTGCAGCAACGTAACGCGACTTTGGAAAAACGTCGCGTTACGTTGGACCAACTACAACGTGACATCACACAGCTACACAAGGAAACGCTGGAAATGCGCTTGGCCACCGAAGAACTTTGGGTGCGACTGGCTGGACGCATGGCAGAGGAAGAAATCCCCCTCAAACTTGTCGAACTGCGCAACAAGTTGGCGGACCATTACCGCCTGGCCGGCATTCATCTGGGTCATCAGAGACGGGAATTAGAGTCGCTGGGCGAAAAATTGACCGGCCAGTATCGATCCCTGACGAAACAGCGCGAAAATCTGAAGCAATGGTTCCAACAGCGAAACCAGGAAATCGAGGTGCATGCTGTACGTTTAGTGCGGCGTGAACAGGGCCTCGATCGCCAGGAGGCCACCTATCGTGAACTCAAGGAATTCATGGAACGTGAGCGTGCCTCGGCAACGGCTAACTCGCACCAAGTTCCTTGTCCTTGAGGAATTCGATGGGCTCTTGTTTTTCACCCGGGCTGAACGTGCGTGGTCGTGATTCGGCCCTTAGTTCCGTTTCACGGACGATCAGCATGCCGCGATAGATCTCGTCCGAGGTGAAATAAGGCTCACGAACACCGTTCAGGTGGCGAATTTCTTTAGTCGCCAGTTGCTTCCAGGACATTTCATTTTGCAGATGCCAGGCAGCCACCTGGGCTGCCCTCTGATCGATTTTACCATGCCCCAACATGCTACAGAGTTCATAGACTTCCGGACTGTCGCTGACCTCTTCTAAAGGTTTGATGACATAAGGAATTCGCGGGCGCGGATCGGGCTTTCCATGTTCCAGACAGACGAGTGGGACCTGAATCTTTCTCGCTTTGCCGGGCTCCACGTTAAAAAATCCTCCACCCATGCCCATGCCTCCTCCACCCATGCCTCCTCCACCCATGCCTCCCATGCCTCCTCCCATTCCCTGAGACATACCTCCCATGCCTCCCATGCCTCCCATGCCTCCTCCGCGACCTCCGCGACCTCCTGCTCCTCCACCAAATTGGGCCAGCACGGGAAGACCCGCAAAAGCTTCGGGCAATTTCACGTTGAGAGGCAAATTCGTATTATTCTTCAACAGCACGTGACCCCGTGTCGAGTCCGTGGGGATCAGTTGAACTTCCAGCTTGCCCGACTCCATCGCCGCAAACATTTCAATTTTTGGGAGGTCTGCTTGGTGGGTCTTTACAGCCTTGGTGGGATGATTCTCGGCCCCTGCAAACCCGGCCAGTCCATCCACGACAACAAGAAAACCTAGCAAAACACCACTGCCCAAGATTTTTGAATTTCTCATATTCCTTGCCTCTCGCTTCTTCTTGTTGGTTGGTGGGAACGACTGATGTGACACAGCCGAGAATAAGCCTGCTTTCCCAGGGCGGCCAAAAATTCGCAGGCCCATCTTCAGCATAACTGGAGCGGCGGCGAATTCCAACAATTAGCTGGCGCCAGAGTTACAGGAATTGGCTAATTTAGGCTGGTTAAGCTTGACAGCATGTGGCTCCCCCTATTAGACTCCTGCGGTTTACAAACCACTACGGGAGCAATGGTTTGCGTCTCAGAACCCAGTCCGTATCGCGTCCAGATTGACCAGCACGGCAACTCCAGTCGTCCTGAACGGCGCAACGTCTGATTCTGAAAAGAGTTACGTATCCATCCCGAATTGGCGTGGAACAGGGGTCTCCAAGGGGACACTCCTCTTACTTATTCATCAATCATTGCGCAAAAAACTTGGCTCGGCCATGAAATTCTGAAAGTCCGAGCAATTTGATGTGGTGGAAGTTTTTTACATTCTATTTTGCAGGTTGAAGGGACTATGAGTGACCAACATATGTTTAAAACGGCTGGGAAAAATTTGGGCCAGTTCATCGTGGTTTTATTGGCAGCGGTCGTGTTCATCATGGCTCATCCGGCCCTCGCCGCCGGTGCTGACGATCAGGAGGCTGCGGCCTCTGCAGCAGGAGGTGCCAACGGATTTGTTTTTGGGATCTGGTTGCTGGCCTTTGTGGCTTCAATCCTCGCTCTGATTCAGGCCTACTTTTTTTATAAGTCGATGATGTCGGCCGATGAAGGTAACGCTCGCATGGTCGAGATTGCCGGCTATGTCCGTCAGGGTGCCAATGCTTACCTGAGACAACAGTACCTGGTTGTTGCCGCGTTCTTTGCGGTGATCGTGGTCTTGCTTGCCATCTCGGCATTTGTACTTGAAGTTCAAAGTCAATTCGTACCGTTTGCATTTCTGACCGGCGGTTTCTTTTCTGGACTCGCCGGCTGGTGCGGCATGAAAACGGCTACCTACGCCAGCAGTCGCACGGCGGCCGGTGCCCGAGTTAGTTTGAACCAGGGACTGCAAGTCGCCTTTCGATCCGGGGCCGTGATGGGTCTGACGGTTGTGGGCCTAGGCTTGCTCGACATTACGTTGTGGTTCGGCTTCTTGTATTGGATTTGGCCCAATTATTTGGGCATGCCAGAACTGAGCTTGGTTGAAATCACCGTCACCATGCTCTGTTTCGGCATGGGAGCCAGCAGTCAGGCGCTCTTCGCCCGGGTCGGTGGTGGTATCTTCACAAAAGCTGCTGACGTCGGGGCTGACCTGGTAGGAAAAGTGGAACAAGGCATTCCGGAAGACGATCCACGCAATCCGGCCACGATTGCGGATAACGTGGGCGATAACGTGGGTGACGTTGCCGGCATGGGGGCGGATCTTTACGAGTCCTATTGTGGCTCGATTTTAGCCACGGCCGCCTTGGGAGTGGCTGCCTTCTCCACCAACGCACTGCTTCCTGAGGGCCAATCCGGTGCCGCCGCACAGACAACCGCCCAGTTGCAGGCCCTGTTCCTGCCCATAGCGATCGCCGGTGTGGGGATCATCCTTTCGATCATCGGTATCTATCTGGTCAAAACCAAAGAGGACGCCACCCAAAAGAATTTGCTCGCCGCGTTGGCAAAGGGCATTAACATATCCTGTACGTTGATCGCTCTGGCAGCTATCGGACTGGCATGGTACCTGATGCCAAAATCCCCGGGGACCCTGATCGGTCCGGTCCCGGGCGTTGCGTTCAGTATCATTGTGGGTCTGGTAGCAGGTTGGGTAATCGGCAAATGGACCGAGTACGCCACCAGCGACGAGTTCGCACCTACAAAAAACCTGGCCGAACAAGCGGTCACCGGTCCTGCCACGTTGATCATCGGCGGAATTGCCGACGGCATGATGAGTGTCTGGGTTCCGGTCATCACCGTCTGTGTCGCTACACTGATGGCATTTGGATTTGCCAGTGGATGGCAATTCGCCGATGTGAGCTACTTTGCTTTGGGATTGTACGGTGTAGGAATTGCCGCCGTGGGAATGTTATCGACCCTGGGTATCACCCTGGCGACCGACGCCTATGGCCCCATCGCAGACAATGCGGGTGGCAACGCGCAAATGGCCGGCCTGGAATCCATCGTGCGTGAACGCACCGACGCGTTAGACAGTCTGGGCAATACGACGGCAGCGACCGGAAAGGGCTTTGCCATCGGGTCGGCGGCCCTCACGGCCCTGGCCCTCTTGGCCGCCTACGTCGAAGAAGTCCGCGTAGGTTTTGAACGCTGGGGTGACTCGGTCGTCCAAACACAACTCTCCGAAGAAGAAGATGGATTCTATAAGCTGTCAAATGGATTTATCGTTGAGAAACACGGTGAGGAAACTCACAAGTACCTCGCGATGCCTAAAGACATTCGTGACAAAGACATTAGAGTCCAATGGGGAGAAGTCGCGTTTAATGAGAAGATTCCTGATTCGATGATCAACCATGAACATGAACATGAATCGGCCACATTGGCCGCTACGGGGGCAAGCTTAGTGAGTCTTCACGAAGCAACACTGCCCGACTTTACGACTTATTATGATGCCTCGCTACTGAACCCCAAAGTGCTCGTGGGTCTCTTCCTGGGAGCCATGTCGACCTTTGTGTTTTGTGCCATGACGATGAAGGCTGTCGGACGTGCCGCCAAAGGAATGGTCGAAGAAGTTCGACGACAGTTCCGTGAGAAACCAGGCATCATGGAAGGTACGGATCAACCCGACTACGCAACGCCTGTCGCTATCAGCACGAAAGCGGCACAACGCGAAATGGTAATTCCTTCGATTCTCGGTCTGATTACTCCGGTGGCCGTCGGCCTACTGCTGGGAGTCGGTGGAGTTCTGGGCCTGCTGGTCGGCACGTTGACCAGCGGTTTCTGCGTTGCCATCTTTATGGCCAACGCCGGTGGTGCCTGGGACAACGCCAAGAAGTACATTGAGGGTGGCAAGCATGGTGGCAAAGGTTCAGAAGCTCACAAGGCGGGGGTCGTCGGAGATACGGTCGGCGATCCGTTCAAGGACACCAGTGGCCCGAGCTTGAACATCCTGATCAAGCTGATGAGCATGGTCAGCGTCGTGGTGGCGGGGCTTATTGTGCGTTACAGCCTTATGGCACTCGGAATCTTCTAAACACTGGGGCCGGCTTCAAGCGGTCATCAACCCCCTGAGAGCGAATCGTGATTCGGTTTCAGGGGGTTCTTTTTTGTCGCCTTCGACTTCCCGGCATCACAGGAGATGAGCGCCGGGTGTGAGCGATTCACCTCCGGAGAACCCCTGACGCGCATTTGGAGGCTGCAGAATGTGTTTGGAGCAGGCTGCCGAGGGTCGTTTTACTCTCATAGAATACCACGACAGATGTCTGCGAGAACGGCGGTCAGCTGAAGGACTCGTCTGAGCCACCACATGCCGAAACAGAGCTTGGCATCTGGTACTTGTGTCCTGGTGCGGTATACTGACTCTCGTTGGAAAGTTCGCGGGGGCTCTGGCAATATTTGTCGATGTTGAAGATGTCGCGGTTTAAGATCTACAGTCTTTCGTCCGTTGTGCTCAACAAATCCCGATGCTTTTGACAAAAAAATCCCGACCCCTGATTTTCCACTTCGACGGACTCAACTGACACGAAGATTCTTTCTTTTCGCCGGAGGCTTTGTTAGCTATTTCTCTAGTGAACGACTCGACCGAAACAAATGTGGCGGGAACCCATCGTAGTTTGCAGCTAGCCCTCGCAGCCGCACGCACGGCGGACGAAAACTTGGGTCAGGATATCGTTGTTCTTGACATGCGCAAGCTGTCCCCGCTTTTCGATTACTTCGTTATTGCCACGGGTTCCAGCCGGCGGCAAATGCACGCTATGAGTGAAGAAATCGATCATAAGTTGGAAGACGATCTAAACGATCGCCGCATGAGCATCGAGGGATACGACACCAGTCAGTGGATCCTCTTGGATTACGGCTCCGTTGTCATCCACCTTTTTGACAATCAATCGCGCGATTATTATGCGTTGGAAAACCTGTGGGCAGAATCTGAAAGAGTCCCCTGGAGCCGGGAATGCGGGAATCCGAATGCAGAATAAAGAGACCTGACTGGATCGTCTTTCCCATGCCTGGGAATGAGCCTACTCCGGGAGTCCCCAAGGCGGGTCGGTCGTCACTCTCATGAATGTTCTCGCCGAGTTACGTAGTCGTTTCAGCCTGGTTCTCGCAGACCTTGTTGATGACCCCGCGCCACTTGCCTTGATGATTCTGGCTTCGCAGGACCCCAAATTCGGAGATTATCAGGCGAACTGTGCAATGCCTCTGGGCAAACAACTGGGCCAGCCTCCGCGCGAGATCGCGCAGTCCATCATCAATCAGGTGGATGTTTCTGATCTCTGCCAAGACCTCCAGATAGCTGGCCCTGGTTTTGTCAATTTACGCTTGCGCGACGAGTGGATCGTCAACCAGTTGAATTCGCTCAAAACCGATCAGCGATTGGGAATCCAGGAATCGGATCAACCGCAAACGTACGTGATCGACTACTCGTCTCCCAACGTAGCCAAACCCATGCACGTGGGACACATCCGTTCCACGGTGATCGGAGATGCTCTTTGCCGCACACTTAAGTTCTTGGGTCATCAGGTCATCAGCGACAATCACTTGGGTGACTGGGGCACCCAGTTCGGCATGATCATCTATGGCTACAAACACTTTCGTGATGATGCGGCTTACGACCGCTTGCCAATCGAAGAATTGAGCCGCCTTTACAAGCTGGTCCGTCGCCTGATCGACTTTTTTGAAGCACAAGATCGTCTTCCCGAATTGCGAAAGAGTATTGGCCGCCAGCGAGTGAGCATTGAGGAGAAACAACCTGCCGACGATGCAAAAATCGATAAGAAACTGAAGAAAACGCTTCGGAGTCTGCGCGACAAACTCGCGGATTTAGAATCGCAGGAAAATAATCTTTGTGAACTGGTCGACCAATGTGAGGCAGATACAGCCTTTTGTGAACTGGCTCGCCAGCATCCTGACATTGGCACCGCAGTGCAGCACGAGACCGCTAAGCTCCACGCAGGGGATGCTGAAAACCTTCGGCTCTGGGAACAATTTTTACCTCATTGCCGAACTGACATCCAGCGTATCTATGATCGCCTGAATATCGACTTTGATGTGGAATACGGCGAAAGCTTTTATCATGACCGGTTGGCAGACGTCGTGGATTCACTGGAAAAGGGAGGTTTGGCGCGTGAAAGTGACGGAGCCATCTGTATCTTTCTGGATGGGTTCGAGGCTCCCATGATTGTCCGCAAGCGGGATGGAGCCTTTTTATACGCAACGACCGATCTGGCCACGATTGCCTATCGATCGGAAACCTGGAACCCTTCGTCCATACTTTACGTGGTCGATCACCGACAGAGCGAGCATTTTGACAAGCTGTTCGCCGTCGCCCGCAGGTGGGGTTTCCGTAACATTGAATTTCAACACATCAGTTTTGGGACAGTACTGGGGAAAGACAACAAACCTTATAAAACCCGGTCCGGAGACACCGTGGGCCTCGAGGGATTGCTCGACGAAGCCGAACGGAAGGCATTCGAAGTGGTGCGCGAAAATGAATTGGCGATTGATCTGAACGAGGAACAACGCAGGCACGTGGCGCAAGTGATCGGCGTAGCAGCTCTCAAGTACTCGGACTTGTCCCATAATCGAACCAGCGACTACGTGTTCAGTTACGACAAAATGTTGTCGCTGCGGGGAAACACTGCAACCTACTGTCAGTATGCCTATGCAAGAATTCAGAGTATCTTCGCTCGCGGCAATGTTGATATTGACGCCCTGCGCAACCAACCAATTCCAATCCTGATTGAGCGGCCCGCCGAAAGATTTCTGGCGCTGCAATTGATTCGCTTTGCCGAGGGATTATCAGCCGTTGTGGAAGATTATCGACCAAATCAACTAACCAACTATCTGTTTGAATTGGCGAACCGTTTTTCCACATTCTTTGAAGACTGTCCCGTTCTCAAGGCCGATACAGAGCCGCAACAGCAAAGCCGACTTCTCCTGTGTGACATCACGGCGCGGACGCTGAAACAAGGGCTATCCCTATTGGGAATTCAAGTGGTCGACAGGATGTAGAGGGTCACCCGGGGCACGGGGCAAGATGATCCCATGATGACGATTCAACAACACTTCGACAGGCAGCGGCTTTCTAATGACTACACCCTGGTCGACGGCGTTAAGATGAACGCAGAAATGGGCGACCGATTCAAAATCAGTAACCCCTGGTTCAGAAACCACGTGGGCAGTGGGCATTTCGTGGAGTTAAGAATTGATTCGTCGCGATTTTCAGCACATCCCGACGCGCCGGTCAATTGCACCTGTCCTCACTGCCAGGAACCGGCCGAGAAACCGATCCTTTGCCATGATGAACCCGCCAGTTTGTTGCGCATTTCCAAACAATCGATGCCTTCGCGAGGGTGGGGAGAACAGTTTTGGGTGCGCATCACCGAGCGGGAGGGAGCCTGGTTAGCAGGCCAGATTGATAATTCACTCCACGAATCGCAACTGCACGAATTGAACCATGGCGACATGCTGTACTTCCACCAGGATCATATTCTGGTCGTTCATGGAACTCATCGCCAGGAGATCCTGCAGCGATTGAACAACAAAGAGTTGGAATCGCTTGGTAAGTGGTTGCAGGAGAATCACCATCTGTGAGCAACTTGTTTGATCATTTGCCAGCCACACTTCGTGAGGAACTGTGTGACACGCTTGTGGAAACTGTATCCGTTCGAATCGAACGAATCGTTTCGTTTCAGCATGCTTCACCGCAGGACTTCTGGTACGACCAGGAACAGAACGAATGGGTCGTCATCATTCAGGGAAGCGCCTCAATACGGATCGAAGGAAAAGAATCCCCGATGAAAATGGGTCCAGGCGATTTTATTAACATTCCCGCACACCAACGGCATCGTGTCGAATGGACAAGTCCCGACGAACCGACGATTTGGTTGGCCATCTTTTACTCGGAAACGTAAACCGACCGACCGACCAAAAAACAGGGACGATCTGTGCACACGGCGCTCAGTAGATGCTGGACCGTTGTGACGCCGCAGGAGTTGCCTATCTACCCTGCCGCATCCAGCTTCAAGGATTTCGCTCCTCTGCCACTTTCTTGGAATTCTTTGCCAGGCGAGATCGCCAACCAAACGGTTGTGTCCATGCTTTCTCGAAAGGACTCTCCGTGGTTGGATTGGCGGGAACCTGGTTACTGGTGACCGTCGCTCGAACATAAAGCTCGTCGCCTGTCAGTTGATAGACTACCTCCGTGCCCTGCACCGTCGCCAACACTTTTCCCACGTCTTGCGAATAGTCTCGTGTGCCTGCGACGGGTTCTCCCGTCAGTTTGTCGATTCGGGCAGACGAGCTCGTATCGAAGTCGATCGGGGTGCCAATGAACCGCGTGGTAAATTCTGCGTCGCCGTCAGGATCGATCAAAATACGGAGTTTTCGCTGC
The DNA here is from genome assembly GCA_963578105.1 of Planctomycetota bacterium. Taxonomy (GTDB): domain Bacteria; phylum Planctomycetota; class Planctomycetia; order Pirellulales; family Pirellulaceae. Next base: position 21,566 of record CAUZBP010000051.1, on the reverse strand, counting down.
ACCGGATCGTAATCGACGGTGTTGAGAAGGACACCGGAGGAAGCATAAAAGTCTCCGCGTTGCAAAGCGCGGACAATGGCTTCAGGTGTCAGACGTCGGGCTCGCAACATGATCCATCCGCGACCTGGAGATGCGGTCGCTCCTCCGTGATAGTGGTGGCTGTCATCTGTCGCCAGGCCGAACAGGGGTGGTGCGTGAAACTGACTCAGGCGCAGCGAACTGGTGATGTCCCACAACGTCTCCAGACCATGTCGTCGGTCGCTTCCCAAATCACCGTCCTCTGAAACTCCGTTGAAAACCTCGAAAAATTCATCCTGGATCAGGGCGGCCAACTCTTCGGCCGAGATCCCCTGATCCCCCAGGTTGGGGTGGTTCAGGTGCGGAATGATCGTGCGCCCCAGTCTTTTTGATTGGGCCGCCACGGCCCGTAAATTATTTTGAATCGTCTCCCGTACGCTATCACCACCTTGTGGCTGAATGGCTTCAGCAATGTTGGTGGCATTGATATGAGCGCCCCGGTCGGTGATCTCTTCCGATTGGATCATGAGGAACTGGCCCCGGCTCTCGACCAGCGCTTGAACCTCCTCCAGCGGCTTCAATCGTACTTCGAACGTACCTTGCTCGCGTTCGCCCCGTGTTTCCACCCAGTGTTTTCCAAAACGGCGGAGATATTTTTTAAGCGCTCTCTGACCATTACGTTTCTCAACCTCCTCGATGTTCATCCAGCGAACACCCTGGCTGAGTAGGTTGTGGTCCGACAGGGCCAGAAAGTTGTATCCGTGGCGGAGATACCAATCGGCAACCATTTCGGGAAAATCGTTACCATCACTCCACAGCGTGTGCGTATGCAGATTTCCTTTCCACCAGCGCAGTGGTGGGTGGGTGGGATCCAGAATCTGCCGAAGGGCCACTTCAAATGTGTCGGCTTGCCGGACAAATCCAAGATCCGTGGGATGTGAACCGTCGACCGTGTCTTCACCGTCCTGGCCGAGCAGGGAATTGCCCTCCAGATAATGCAGATCCGAGATCCCCGCGGACTGCATCCGTTGGTAAGCTTCTCGCAGGGCAGCACGATTGGACTTGTTGCGCTGGGCATTGCCTTCGACAAGAAACGCATCCGCGTAGGTACGACCTTCGACAAGTAGAATCGGGGTCTCCTGACGAGTTTGGCGCAAAATTGTTACCAGCGGTTCCACCCGCTGGGTGACTTCTACATGGTTCAAATTGGGAAGACAGTCAATCACATAAATCGCGGCGTCGATTTCCGACATCAGTTGAGCGACTTCCGGTTCCATTTTTCCATTACCTGAGAAACCCAGATTGACCACGGTTCGACCGAAACGACGCCCTAGAATTGCCGTGTGCACCATCCCTGGGCGCGACGCACAACCTCCTTGTGTGATAGACGTCCCCCAAAATACAAGTGGCTTGCGGGCTTCACCATCCAGACTCTTTTGCCACAGGCTCGCGACCGTGGGAACTCCCACTTCAACCGAATGAATTCCGTTGTATAACGGCAAATAGAGCAGATACTCACGCTTTCCAACTGGCAAGTCGCGGACAAGTTGCAATGAATTCGTTTGCCGTTCCGGCCGGCCCACCGCAAGCCAGCGCCATTTCGAATTTGTCCTCACATAAAGATCAACTCCACTAACACCGGTGGCCGGCATGTGCGGCATCGCCAATCTTTCTGAAGTCAGCGCCCATCGCGTATGGATTGTTGTTGCGTCCGTTACAAACCTCAGGCACAGGCCGGCTGACTGTTGACTAAGTGACCACACACTCGGACGCACTGCTTTTTCAGCTCTCGCGGGTAAGCGATTGTAAAACGTGGCCGTGTCGTTCCACGCTTTTCCTTCGATCCCAATCGTCCGACCGTCATACCAGTGGAGATCGCGTTCCGTATCGACCGTCGCCTGGGAAGGTTCCAGTTTCGCTTCTACAGCGTACAGCTCGCAGCAAAAAGCCAACGCCATGAGCGTTGCTAACACTTTACACAGGATACCAGTGTTTCGTAACTGAAGCATAATTTCTCTCCTCGACGATGCATTACTCTCGGAGTTGATCGTTCGTCCGGCACTTCATTCTTGCTAAATATTAGTACAATTCGACCTCTTTTGAACGGCCAGAGACAGGCAGCCATACAACCGAGACGGGCGATGACACGTTCAGGGTCCTTCCCCTGCGACCAAACGGGACTGTAAATCGTCCAACACCTCGGGCAGTTCGGCAATCGTGTCGATCACGTAGTGCGCCCCCGCGGCAAACAGTGTTTCCTCAGCCGTCTCGACCCGCCGCTGCAACTCAGTCGGCTCGACGCTTTGGACATCTTCGGCGTTGAACCCCACCAGATTTCCACTCTTGGAAATCCCGACCGACCACATTCCCGCGTTACGTCCTGCCTGGATTCCAACGGGTGTGTCATCGACCTTGACGATGGCTGCCATCGGATGGACATCCATGCGTCGAGCGTTTTCGAGACACATCCAGGGTGCCGGCCGTCCGACTTCAACATCATCGGCACAGAGCATGCAATCCGGCTCGAATCCTTGACCTCTGACCAGCGGCTCAACGATTTGCATCAGCGCCCGATCGTAACCCGTACTGGCTCCGATTTTCAGGCCGAGCGACCGGCAGGCAGCAACCGTCTCAGTAGTGCCGGGAATCAGTCGACTATTGTTTTTCAGACAATCGGACTGAATGGGTAGGAATCGTTCGTAGATCTTCTCAACGTGGCTCTCGTCGGGAACCGTACCATGAGCGCTGTGCCAGGCTTGGACCACGGAAGGCATTTTCAGAATCTCCGCAATGTGGTCCCGTTTAGCCCGGCCCATCGGTTCACGAGCGTTATCCGTCGTAATTTCGACATCGAAATTTTTGAAGACCGCAACAAATGCAGCAGCGGGAGCACAGCTTCCGTAGTCCACCACCGTCCCCGCCAGGTCAAAAATGACAGCCCGCAACAATCCACGATACTGGAACGACCGGTTGTTTTTTTTCATGGCTTAAAATGAATCACTCCCTACGACGATTCGTTGTCACAACATTCACAATTTCGTGGGCAAAGCGACCTCGAGTCAAAATAGACGGGCGCTAATAACGGACACTTTCCAACAACCGTCGCAGGTCATCGGGCGTGACGCGCCGCGGGTTGTTCGATAGTCGCTCCGTGTTCACGCTGCGGACCAACATTTCGACTTCCGCGTCGCTACCCATGCCGATCTCACTCAATCGTGTAGGCCCACCGACAGCACTCACCAACTTTTCAATCTTCTTCGCTGCCTCGAGTGGCGTACTGCTGCCGAGGAGCTGAAGAATTAGGCCGATGCGAGATCTGACATGTTCTGCGCCGCACGGATCGACACAATCCGTAGCACTCGTCTCCGCATTGTACAACAGGACGGGGGCCAATGTCATCGCAACAGCCATCCCGTGAGGAACTCCGGCCTGCATGCTGATTGCATAGGAGATAGCGTGCGAAGCGGTCGTCTTACTGATGTTGATTGCCTGACCCGCCAGGTGAGCCGCCCGGCACATGGCGGTACGAATCGCAGGTGCCGGCTCGTGGACTGCCGCAGCGAGGTGATCAAAAGCCAGTCGCACGGCTTCGCTTGCATACTGGACCGACACCTCATTTGAATCAACGGCCCATAACGACTCGACCGCTTGACAAAAAGCATCTAATCCACTGGAAGCGGTCAACTGCGGTGGCAAATTGTCCGTCAGCTGGGGATCCAGAATGGCGAACTCGGGCAACAAGAAATGGTGCGCCAGGGAAAATTTTTCTCCATCCATATAACAGACGGCGAAATGTGTCGCCTCACTGCCTGTCCCGGCGGTCGTCGGCAAAGCGATCAGCGGTGGACCGTCGTGTAACAGTCGGGCCTTTCCCCGAATCAGTTGCTCTGGCTGTTCTTGTTGCATGCCCAGATTGCTGACGAGTTTTGCCATGTCCAATGCAGACCCACCACCAATCGCCAGAACCGCGTCGACATGGGTCTTGCGAAAACATTGAATCCCGCGCTCGACATCGGATAGCTTGGGATCGCATTGAAAGTGTGTGAATCGCTCCACCTGGCGGGTCGATAATTCCGACTCGAGCAACTCCTCGGCGCCCGAGTTGCGATATGCCGTCTCGTCGGCCACAAGAAAGAGAGACCTGGCTTCAAGTTGAGCGAGAATCGTTGAAACTCGACCAATCGCGCCTCGCGCGACGGCAACTCGATCACTTGGTCGATACGGCTCGTCCGATGGCAGTTCTTGTGGAGGAGTGCTCATGAATAAAGCCCGGTCGGATAGACGTTACGATTTACCCGTACACAACATCGAGATGTGACCTCGAAGGACAAGAGGCTGGTCACGGGACCCGGCCGCGAAAGACGGAGACCTAGCCTTCAATACTTTGTTACACGAATCACTAAATCTTCTTGAAAGGGTGGTAAATCGAGTTTTGGATTTTCCGCTCTGCGTCCCCCGAGAGCCCTCAAGGTAGCCTGCTGGCGCAGTGGCGGCAAGTTTGCAGCTCTGAATCGATAGATTTTCAGCCGGAACCCAGCAGAACCGAGTTGCTGAATGGATCCCTTGACACCTTGTGGATAACACGATCTGATTCCCAGAGTATCCTGATACCAATCGTCCGGTAGCTGCCTCTTCAGCCGAATTTGATGTGCTCGTCCGAAGCGGAGCCCTGCAGAGTCCACTTGCTGGGCAACTTGCAACCAAGGGTTGAACGATTTAATCACACCGCTGCAAGTGGCGGCGCACACTTCCATCCAATCCGGGTTCTGTCTGCGCCACTTTCACTTCAAATCACAAAGAGATCGCCATGCAACATCACTATGATGTCCAGGTCTGCTTGGATGTGAAAACTCCCATGCGCGATGGCGTCCAGCTATCCGCCGACATTTACTTGCCCAAGGCCACGGGACCGTTTCCGACGGTACTCCTGCGGACACCCTACAGCAATAATCTGGAGGACCTGATCACCAAGTCCCGGCGCCTGGCGAATCAGGGATACGCCTGCGTTGTACAGGATGTGCGAGGCCGCTGGGATTCTGATGGCACCTACTACCCGTTTCATCAGGAAGGTGCGGATGGATTTGACACACAACAATGGATCGGCCGGCAGCCATGGAGTGATGGAAAAATAGGCATGACAGGTGGGTCCTATCTCGGTTGTGTGCAGTGGCTCAGTGCACCACACCGCAGTGAACATCTGACCTGTATTTGTCCGCAGGTCATGTGCAACGACTACTATCGTGGACTGTTCTATCCGGGCGGTGCTTTCCAACTGAATGTACTCATGACATGGGGCATGCGCACCAGCGCGCACACTGCCCAAAGCATCGCGCAGCACCACTGGACCGAGGCCTTTCGCACACTGCCCATCTCTGAAATGATCGAGCAAAATGGCGGCAACATGCCTTTCTGGCAGGACTGGATGGAACACCGCACCGATGACGAGTACTGGGAAGCGATCAACGGAGAGAAACAGTATGAGCAAATCGCCGTGCCAGCGCTGATCATGGGTGGTTGGTACGACCTGTATGCCAGCGATACGTTTGATAATTTTGTCGGCATGCGCGAGCGGGGCGGCACCCCGCAAGCCCGGCAAAGCAAACTGATCGTGGGTCCATGGCCGCATCAATTGAGTCGCCGCACGTGCGTCGGGGACATCGACTTTGGTGCACACTCGATGATCGATTTAGAGGGTTGGGAGATCCGCTGGTTCGACCACTGGCTCAAGGGTGTCGATAATGGCATCACCACTGAGCCACCGCTTCGTCTGTTCATCATGGGCACTGGCCAGTGGCGTGACGAAGACGAATGGCCGCTGGCACGCACTGACTGGCAGTCGTGGTACCTGCACTCACAGGGCCATGCCAACACACTTCGTGGTGACGGTCGATTGTCCCGCCAAGCTCCCGACGAGGAGTCGCCGGACGAGTTTGTCTACGACCCGCAACATCCAGTACAGACGGTGGGAGGCAACAACTGCTGCTCGCCGGAAATCGTTCCCTGGGGACCGTACGATCAAAGAGGTGTCGAAATGCGGACTGACGTCTTGTGCTACACCAGTGAACCATTTGACGACGATTTCGAAGTGACGGGCCAAATTCAGCTGACGCTGTTTGCCGCCAGCGATGGCCCCGACACCGATTGGACCGCCAAATTAGTGGATGTCTTTCCCTCCGGATATGCCATGAACCTGTGCGACGGTATCCTCCGGGCACGTTTCCGCGAGAGCCTTTCCCAACCGCAGCTGATCGAGCCGGGCGCTGTTCTGGAGTATACAATCCATTTGGGAGTGGTCGGCAATGTGTTCCGCCGGGGCCACTCCTTACGCGTCGAGATCTCCTCGTCCAACTTCCCTCGCTTTGACCGAAACCTGAACACGGGCGGGGATCTTGTCACGGAAACCCGGATTCGCGTTGCTCACCAAACCATTCACCACACTCGCCAGTTTCCATCACAACTGAAGTTGCCGGTCGTACCTCGACGATAAGACAACCCACCTGTCCCGGGATTTTGCAGCGTCGCTTGCCTGCGATTTTTCCGCCTGCCGGGTGTGACTTACGAGGTACTGAAATTGGCGGCCGAACTTGACAACGGCGCCACCTTCTTCTCGGTTTTGTTGAGAGGATGTTGGTTTACTTTTTTCTTCAGTTTCTTCAGTTGGGCATAGCCTTGCGCCTGCTCCTGAGCCCATTCCTTGGCAAAGTCTCCGCTGCGGATGCCCCGCAGTACCTGCTTCATCCGCTTTTTCATCTCTCGAAGCGGCAACGTTTCGGCCCGCGTCAGCGTACCGTATTGAGAAGTTGGTGAATGGTAGTGCATCTGTTTGAACATGCCCTCAAATGCCATCTTGCGAAACACCTCCGATGCTTCACCAGAAGCGTACATCTCCAGAAGAACGACTTCTGCTGGAATACCCGCCTCGACCAGGACCTCGTAGGACAGCACCAAGGCCTGCGTGAGTAAGGGCCACAGCGCCTGTTCTCCGAACAAATTCACACAGGCTTCGTCGTCAAAGGTGCATTCCAGAACGCCGGCCCGCGTACAGCCTACTGCCTTCGCCAGGGCCAATGCGATCTGGAGCGCTTTTCCTGAAGCATCCTGATCGACGGCGACAAAACCGGGAAGACCTTTTCCGTCCACATAGGATTCCCGCACCGAGATGCCCATGGCACGAGGCGACATCATGATCACATCAATGTCCTTGGGGGGCACAATGCTCTTGAAACGGATTCCGTAACTGCTGGCGAAATCCAAAACCTGGCCGGCGCGCAGATGAGGTTCAATCTGACGCTTGTAGATTTGCTCCTGGATCTCATCGGGAATCGAAAAAATCAGGATATCCGCTCGCTTGACTGCCTCGGCAATGGTGTACACCGGGAGACCATCCTTTTCTGCCTCACGGAAGTAGGCGTCGCGGCGGTTTCCGACAATCACCTCGTACCCACTGTCACGAATATTCAGGCCCTGGGCGCGGCCCTGGTTGCCATAGCCGATAATTGCGATGGTCTTCTTTCGTAACGGAGTCAGTTTCACGTCTTTGTCATAGTAAATTTTTGCCATGTTGGTTGCTCCTTGGTTAAGACCCGATATTTCCTCTTTCTCCCGTTCCAAAAACCACCGTATCAGAGACCGTGTCACTGCGACACCGGGGAACCGGTCTCTGGTTAGGGGCGAAAGCGCAATGCGTAGAGGTCCGCGTCTTGAAGCACGAACCGTAACCGGATAGGGTGGCCGGCAAGCATTTGCAGATCACTCTTGTTGTTCCAATGAACCACGCGTTCCACGTTGTCGCCGACAACATTTTCCGAGTCACCCAAACCGTACCCTGGTAGCGGATTTCCAACCGCATCCTGGATTTCCACCCGCAGGCTGCCCGCAGCCGACGTGGCATAATTCAGTTCCAGTGCTTTGCCCGCAAACGTCAGTGGTTTGGTGATCATTTCGCCACCCGCAAAAGGGGCATGCAGTGATGCAAACCCGTCCAAACGGATACGATAGCGCTGTACATGACATGATTTTTGCTGAGCATGGCGGTTGACGTAGATTGACATCTCTCGATCACCCGTAGGAACGATGCCGCGAACCGAAAAATTGGAACGGTTGACCCAATTCTGGGATCCAAGTCCTGGTCGTACCAGTGCCTCCTTGAATGTCAGATCGTAACCTGTCGTTGCGGCTCGAGTCGAGAAAAGAACCGTATCCGCTATGTCACGGTAGAGGTGTTCGCGACCTCCGGAGGACTCGTACGTTATATCAAAATTGGCCGCTTCCACTTGTTTGCCAGTCAGGGCACGTCGACCCTCCATCAGGCGCGCCGGGGTCGCCAGGTAGATGTGCGGTGCACGGAAGTAAGGCTCGGTCTGGTTGTTGTAGATGTGGTGGGGAGGCTCCGGTCCTCGATCGTCAAAATGCATCGGCGTCACCCGGGACCAGTGGAAGAAGTCCTTCGATGTCATGCGGGCCACCGCTCGTATTCCCACGTCATCAGCCACCGGTTTGAAATAACGATAACGGAAGTACGTCACATAACAGTTCTCGGCTTCCGACCAGAACATCGTGTCCCAACCGTCGTACGCACCGCGCACATCGGCTTGAAGGAGTGGCTGCTGCTGCACGGCACGATAGCTCCAACCATTTTTGGAAACCCAGCCTCCCATCGTAGCGCCGCTTCGATCCTCGTGAATGAGTGAATAAGCTTTGAAACGTTCCTCCGCCGAAACTCCGGGCCGCCTGTCGAGGAACACTTCGGGGAGGGGCATGGTTTGGTCAACGATCGGTTGACCTCCTGTTGTACCGACAAGGTTGTTCTCCCGACTGCCATCAAGTTCGACAAGTCCCAACTGGGGTTTGATGAAATGGATTCCATCCCAACTCTCCGCGTAACACAACAAATTATTTGCGCTGTAATACATGCGGTACCGCTGGCCGTCATAATGCACGTTCAACGCGTAGTGCAGACGCTTTTCCCAGGGGCGGTCATGGCGCAGGACAATTTCTGCCGGTTGCGGACGGTGCAGTTGCAGGTGGCATCCATCCAATTGATCGATCAGATATCTGTCGACAAAAATCTCTCGCTGAGAACCAATCTCCAGGGGAGCCTCAAGTTCACCAGCGCGTGGCGCTCCGATCTCAACACTTAAGGCCCAGAAAAAGACACACCAACAAACGGTAAAAACTTTGGAGACAATGAATCGATGCATATCTGCTTACTACCAGGAAGTTCGGGAGATGCTTGCACGCACAGTTCCAACAGACAGACGTCGCCAACCCAAAGACACCAACTCGCGTGTCCAACAGCAGGCCGGATGATGTCGAACTATCAGAACCAACCGATCGACAAATCGAGGCTGCGTAAACGGGCGGGCAAAGTCGGATTCACACGATCGAGAAACCACTTCCCCCCACATTTCGTCAGGTCGATCATATCTTATCACACGCTGACGGAAAATCATTGTTTTGATTGACTAGGTTGTGATCATGTCCCACGGTGCCCGAGCTTTCCTGCCAAGCAGCGCCGTTGCTTCCGGGTCGTCACAAATCAGTTCCCGATCCGCATCCCAGTGCAGTTTGCGCCCGACTCGGTAGGAGATGTTACCCAGATGCGCAACGTTGCTACCCTGGTGCCCGACCACCGCGTCGCAGCGCGGCTTCTCGACTCCGCGGACACAGCGGACAAAATGTTGTGCATGAAGAGCACTCGGCTCCTCCGCGTCCTTCGCTATCCGATCCAAATTCGGCCGAGTCGACTTGGGAGTAATGATCCCCGGACCGCGCCGGGTAGGCAACGGTTCTGGAATAATTTCGATCGCTCGCCGGTCGACGATCATGGTCGCATTGCTTCCGAAGAATGCCATCCCGTTAGGGCGGTTTTCCTTGGCTCCCGCACTGTGGTGTGTAATCCCTGGTGTGAGGCGGCCCATCGAACCAAATCCGTTGGTGTTCAGTGTCTCGTACGACATGATGAAGTTCGGATACTCATAGGTTACCTGCAGCACGTCAGGGTGCTCGCTCATTCCCTCCATCGCAAACCGTCCACCGGAGGAGTTAATCGTCATGGGAGCGTCTGCCCCCATGATTTGGTGTACGCTGTCAAAACGATGTACACCAAAGTCGGTAATCCAGCCACCAGCATAGTCGGTAAAATGACGGTAGGTGCCGACAAAACGATTTTCATTGAACGGAACCCATGGCGCCGGACCAAGGAAAAACTCCCAATCGGCACCCAGGGGAGGATCGGTATCAGGCAGCGTTCCAATGCCAGCAGGCATCAAGTTGTAGTAGTTCCAGACCTGCACGTAGTGGATGTCTCTGATTTGGCCGGTCCGCACCATTTCGGCAGCTTCCGCAATGTGCGGTGCCGATCGATGTTGTGTTCCGGTCAAAAAGACTAACTGCGGATTTTCCTCGGCCGCTTTTACCATGGCCCGACCTTCGCGAATGTTGTGCCCGTGCGGCTTTTCAACGTAGACATGCTTGCCAGCCGCCAGTGCCATCACCGTCGGTATGGCGTGCCAGTGATCTGGTGTGGCAATGTGCACAGCATCCACCTCCTTCATTTCCAACACTCGCCTGAAATCCGGCTGGACGATGGCCGTTTCTCCCAACTGTTTTTTTGCTTTCAAGGCGTGTGTCTGGTAGACATCACAGACCGCAACATACTCCACACCGTCGACTGCCTGTATCGACTCGGCCACGGAGACTCCCCGACTCCCGCATCCGATCAGCGCAACGTTGACACGGGAATTGGCGCCATAGACACGTCGAGCGGATGCGGCCGTAACAGCAGCCACTCCTCCCGTGTAGGCCGCACCTTTCAAGAACTCTCTACGTTGCATCCTGATGGCTCCTTTCGCGTTGATGATTCTTGTCCTTCCAATCGTCTATCATAGTGGTCCGGGCCTCGTCATGACGACATCCCAACCTCGCCAAAAACGTTAAATAATTATCCGAAAATCCGCGTCTGTCCCGACATTTCGCAGAACTGACGAACCCCACCCAATGACGGCGTCACCTTTTCTCTCGAAAATTTCAGCGAGAATTTATCCTACAATCGAATGGCCCGCTCTTAAATGTGGGGGGCCATCTCGATTTCATGAACCCGTTCCAGACAAAACTACAACCGGTGATCCACAAGCCCGCCTTGGATTTACGTTTTCCACGTCCAACTTGTCGGCTAGTGACCTTTTGCGCAGTGCGATACTGGTTAAACTTTGGGTGGTATTCGCAGGTGGACGGGGAGATTCCAGTCTTCAGTGAAATCCCGAGGGTTGCCAGAAATATGGTTTCCGGAAAACCAGTCGGGGAATAAGACCGATGGTGACGTGGACCAGATACCAGGAATCGCCACCAACTGCAAGTCACAATGACAACGGGATGAAGCTCGCGATGTGGACGTTTCCAGCTGATCGCTGCCACTCGCTACGATGGAAAGTCGGTAACTTTCTGAACGAACGAATGTAGTCCAGATCCGGATTGTGCCACTCGGCTGTAACAAGTGATTGTCAACGATATTTTCACCGCGTTGCCAACGGACGGGTTGATTCCTTCTGCTGAGGAATAGACATATGTTGCTTGCCTTTACTCCACTCGATTACGGCGTCCTCATAGGCTATCTGCTGATGATGATCGTCCTGGGGGCTTGTTTCAGCCGTCAGCAGCACACGAACCGTGATTTCTTTCTGGCCGGGCAGTCCATGGGGTGGTTTCCGGTCGGCCTGAGTATCATGGCCACGTTGCTTTCGGCACTCAGTTACACGGGGGCTCCTGCAGAGGCTTCCCAAGTCGGTCTGAAGTTGCTGATCTGGCCACTGACGATCTGGCTCACCCTGCCCCTTATGCTGCTGGTCGTTCTTCCGCTCTATCGTAACCTGGGGATGTACTCGATCTACGAGTATCTTGAACTCCGGTTCGATCCCAAAACACGGGGAGCAAGCAGTGTGTGTTTTATTGTCTGGCGGTTACTCTGGCTTGGTGGAGTTCTCTACGCACCGTGCAAGGTTCTGGTGGTAGGAGCGGACTTGAAAATCAGTCTACCTATCCTGCTCGTGATTCTGGGCGCGGTGAGCACACTCTACACCTACCTGGGGGGCATGAAAGCAGTGATTTGGACCGACGTGATTCAAACCCTGATCATGTTGGCAGGCTTGGTGTTGATCATTGGCGGCATCTGGGTAAACGTTCCAGGTGGCGCAACTCGTATCTGGGCAGCTGCCGAAGAACTGGGCCGTACCCAAATTTTTCAATTCAACTGGGAAGACCATTCGTCATTCTGGGAGGAAAAGTGGCTGGTGTGGGCCATGGTTCCCCACGCTTTTTTAGCTCCCTTGTCTTTCTTTGTAGCAGACCAAATTACCGCGCAGCGTTATTTGACAACGAAGAATACTTCGGAAGCTCAACGGTCATTTGTACTGAACTGCCTTTCGGTAAGCGTCGTTTTTCCTTTGCTGGTCTACGTCGGCATGGCCCTCTCGATCTACTATCTCGACAAGCCACTCGACCTGCAACCCGACGAACTGATGCCGCAGTTCATCGTGAATATTTTGCCAGCCGGGGTAGCCGGCCTGATATTCGCAGCGCTGTTAGCTGCTTCCATGTCGTCGATGGACTCCGGGCTGAACTCCATCGCCACCCTGTTGGTGACCGATGTTTATCGTCGCTGGAACTGGGGTCAGCATGCTTGGGCGCGCCTCTGCAACAAGGACCTCGGCACCCTGGGAGAAGCCGATGAACTGAAGCTGAGCAGATTGCTGGTGATGGTCATTGGCGTGGCAGCCACCGGCTTTGCCTTATGGGTGTCGACGTTGGGAAGCATTTTTGACATCATGGTTCGCGTCGTGAACACCTTCGGCGGACCTCTGATGAGTGTTTTTCTGCTTGGCATGTTAACCCGACGCTGTACGGCCACGGCCGCCTTGTGGGCATTGGCCCTGGGAACCTTGTTGACCATCTGGCTTGCCTTCGGAGCTGACTGGGGACTGTGGCCCTGGCAAACACGGCTTAACGCCGTTTGGCCGCTCACCCTCGGTGTGGCAGGAACACTCTCAATCGGTTTTCTGCTGAGTCTTTTCGTAGGGAAGCGGAAAAGTAACCAGGAACTCCGGGGACTGGTAGTGGGCGTAGGCACCTTGGGTCAAAGGCACGCGGGCCGAACGTAACAAACCGTTTTGCTCGTCACGCCTCCGCCAAGTTCTACTCAAGGTATTCTGACCACACGTCATCACTTCAGAGCCTCTCAATCCCCGTGGTTCATCGCCAACTTTCTTCTGTTAGAATCACAACGGCCACCGATTGGACTGACAGATACTATCGCGGAACACAAGATTCACGCTTGAAATGTCAATTGGCATAAAACGTTTACATCCATTTATCGCAGCAGAAGTAACCGGCGTGCGTCTGAACAAACCGCTAGACGCTAATGCGCTGAGCGCAATTGACGCCGCCTGGCAGAAGTACGGTGTGCTCATCTTTCGACAGCAGCCGATCACCGACAAACAGCAAGTTGACTTCAGCCGCAATTTTGGCGACTTAGAAATTTTTCCCCAGGCCGACAATCGCTTTTCTCAAGTCCCCGAAATTTTTCGCGTGACGAATGTGGGAGAGGACAACAGAATCCGGCCACTTGACACGGAAGCGGCCAAATACAGCACTTTAATCTGGGTGTGGCACACCGACAGCAGTTACCGCAAGATTCCAAGCAAGGGAGCGGTCCTGCACGCCATCGAAGTGGTCAAAAAAGGAGGCGACACTTTGTTCTCGAACATGTACGAGGCCTACGAGCAGATGCCTCAACCACTCAAAAATAGAATCGCCGGTCTCAAGGCGAGGCACAGTTTCCTTTACTCCCGTCAACAGAGGAATCTGCCACCCATGGAACGGAACGAGGCCGCCAAGGTACCTCCGGTCGATCATCCTCTGATACGCCATCATGCGGATGGTCGTCGTTCACTTTATGTCAGTGCGACCTACATGGAGCGGATCATCGGCCTCGGTGAACAGGAAAGCAGACAGCTCATCGACGATCTGATGGCCTGGGCCACTATCGGCACCGCTGGCGTCCCCACGACGTCCTGATGTGGGACAATCGCTGGGTCATACACGTTGTAGAACCGTTCGACCACGGCAGCGAGCGCCGAGTGATGCATCGCACCTCCATTGCCGGCAGCGAACCGGTCAAGGGTTGATTTCAGTCCACGCGCATTTAGCCAGTGTTGCCGACGTCGTAAAAAATATTGGCCATACTTCACCGGTGGAAACAGTCCAGATTTTTTTCCCACCAGCCACCCGCCCGGTTTAACTGCGAGTGCGGGTCAGCTCCTGAAGGCAGTCGTCAGCAAGGGGCACAACTCCTGAACAGTCCCGCGCACAATGGTATTCGGCGCGCTGAAATTTGGTGGGTGGGTTGTCAACCGCAGCAACGTTAATAAAAAAGATCGTGCGCGGCCAGGGAGTGATATTGGTCGTCGAACCGTGCACGATATTGCTGTGACAAATCAGCACCGATCCGGCAACGCCCATTTGTGAATGGATAACACCTTCCGCTGCCAACCGCGAAATCGTATCGGCTGAGATTTCAAACAGCGTGTAGCCCTCCGCCTCTTGATTGTCGATCGCTTCGTGAATTAACCCGTGACGATGTGACCCGGGGATCACCATCAACGGTCCATTCGATTCCGTGGCGTCTTCCAGAAAGACGGCGATCATGAGAGCGTGTGGTTCTTGCAGGCCATCCCGATCGTGCCAGGTAGCAAAGTCCTGATGCCAGGTCCAAAGGTCTCCCTGGAAGGCAACTTTGGGATTTAGACGACTTTGATGAACGTAAACCTGGTTGTCCAACAGTTGCTCAGCCAGTCCGATGATTCGCGGGTGCCGTCCCAATCGCTGAAACGTCTCGTCGGTGAGATGGGCGCCGTAAGCCACCCGAACCGCATTGGTGTCGGGACCGCGTACCACGTGAGGTCCATTTTGCTGCATGATTTGTGCAGCTGCCGTTTGCAGAATTGAAACTTCATCGCTGGAAAAGAGGGCGGGAAAGAAAAGAAATCCCTGTTCATCGAATTGTCGGCGTTGTTCTCTGTCCAACTGCATCTCTGGCGTCCTTGACTCGAATCGCTGCATGCTACTTCTCGGTTTCAGGAGGCAGGTTGCCAACCCACTGCGACACTGAGCTTTCTGCGCCAGCGGACCGTTGTATCGCCCCCTAGTCGTCGATGGCCTGATACACGAGTGTCGGAAAACGGCTGTTCCAGTCCAGTCCGCCTGAAGGATGAAGCTGGGCCAGCGAGACCATGATCAACTCCTCTTGCGGATCAATCAGAAATACCGTGTAAAAAAATCCGCCCCATCCATAGCTACCCTGTGAACCAAGTTCGGCCGCCAATCCCAGTCGGCGGCGAACCTGGAACCCCAGGCCAAATCCTGCAAAACGGGTGCCCAGATCCTCGGGATCGAAGGACACGTGTTCGGTTGTCATCAACTCGACCGTTTTACGACTGAGGATACGACTATGACCTGCACGACCGTTATCCAATAACATCTGGCAGAATCGGTAGTAATCCATCGCGGTAGAACAAAGTCCTGCACCGCCTGAAAAATATCCCGAACCCTGCACCGGATAGCTAGTGCTGTAGATCATACCCGTATCGTCAATTTTCTGGCGAGTTTCGCGTTGCAGCTTTCCTTCCTGACGCGCGTACACCGTTGCCAGGCGGCCCGCATCCTTCTCGTCAATAAAAAATCGAGTGCTGGCCATTTGTAGAGGCCCAAAAAGTCGCTCTTGAAGAAACTGATCCAAGGGCAACCCGGAGACAACCTCAATCACACGACCCAGGACATCCGTGTTCAGTCCATAGGTGAATCGCTCCCCGGGTTGATGTAACAAGGGGATGGCCGCCAAAGCCCGCACGTTCTCTCCGATCGTTCGTGAATCTTCCAGCAGTCCAGTTGGGATCCCCGCCCTGTTGTACTGTTCACCCAGTTCGGTATTTGACTGATAGACAATGCCCGAGGTATGTGTGAGCAGGTCATGAATCGTTATCTCCCGTTTGGCAGCCACTGTGTTCACTTCGCCTGAACCAGCTTCTGATTCGGCAAGCACTCGCATCTGGCTAAACTCGGGAATAAAGTTGGCTACCGGGTCGGTCAACCGAAAATGACCTTCCTCATAAAGCAGCATTGCAGCCACGCTGGTAATCGCCTTCGACATGGAAGCAATGCGAAAGATGGCGTCTTGTCGCATCGGGATGTGGTTTTCCTTATCTTGCCACCCGACGGCCGTCAAATGTGCGACTTGTCCTCGCCTCGCCACTAGAGTCACGCCACCAGCCAATTGCTCGGTTTCGACGAGTTTTTCCAACTGTTGAGTGATACGGTCCAGGCGAGTCGCGGAAAGTCCAACCACTTCTGGTTGTACAAGTGCAACGTCCGCGGAGTACGCAGCGGACAATTCCACAAGTAACAGACTGACGACAAAAACGGGCGATGGTCTAAGCAGCATGGGTTTTACTTTCTGAATGAAACGGACACCTGGAAAGCCATTCGAACGAGTTGCCAGGCCCAGTTATAGATTACCGATTATGCAGACGCCAGTTGAAAAATGCACCGGCAGCATCCACAATAAAAGAAACGCACACTGGGTTAGAAAAACAAATGACTCCTCCTCTCTATCCCCTCACCGCGCGCCGCTTCTTCTTCGAACAATGTGGTGTCGGACTTGGCAAAGTTGCGCTCACTTCTCTATTGGGTGCAGACCTTTGTCAGCGAGCTGCTGCCGAGGAACGAACCGACCCGATGGCACCCAGAATGCCACATTTTCGGGCAAAAGCAAAGCAGGTGATTTTTCTTTTTATGGCTGGCGGCCCCAGCCATCTGGACCTCTTTGACTACAAACCAACTTTGCGCAAGTATGATGGACAACCGGTCCCACCTGAAATAATCGCAGGTAAGGACTTGCCGTTTATCGAGAGAGACGCGGCTCTGATGTCTTCTCCGTTGAAGTTTGCAAGGTACGGAGATTCCGGTGCCGAACTGTCGGAGCTGTTGCCACATCTGGCAGGCATTGCCGACGACCTGACCATCGTTCGGTCGCTTCACACGAACGCCTTCAATCATGCGCCCGCTCAAATCTTCATGCAAACGGGACATCTACAACTGGGAAAGCCAAGTCTGGGTGCCTGGGTCACCTATGGTTTGGGCAGCGAGAACCAGGACCTGCCGGCGTTTGTAGTAATGAACTCTGCGGGAGGGATCAGTGGTGGAGCAGCCTGTTTTGGCAGCGGGTTTTTGCCTTCCGACTACCAGGGCGTCTCACTCCATTCGCGCGGCAACCCGATTTTGTACACGCAGAATCCGCCCGGGTACGATATGAAGCTTCAGAGGCGTTCAATCGATCTGGTCAACCGCTTCAATCGCCGGCAACTTGAGCGGTTCAACGACCCGGAAATTGCCAGTCGGATCAATGCCTATGAGCTGGCGTTCCGTCTGCAAGTCAGCGCACCAGACCTGGTCAACCTGGACCAGGAAAACCAGTCCACGTTTGAGATGTACGGGATCGACTCCGAGAAACCATCCTTTGCCAGAAACTGTCTTTTAGCGCGTCGCCTTGTCGAGCGCGGGGTTCGCTTCATCTGCCTCTTCCATAAGGGATGGGACCATCACGCCGATGTGGTGGGCGGACTTCGCGGCATCTGTCCGGCAGTCGATCGACCTTCCGCGGCATTGGTCAGGGATCTCAAGCAGCGCGGTTTATTGGACGAAACACTGGTCGTGTGGGGTGGGGAGTTCGGACGCACGCCCATGGTCGAAAATAATCCTGCCTTGAATCGTAAACTGGGACGCGACCATCATCCGGACGCTTTCAGCATGTGGTTGGCCGGTGGTGGTATTGCCCCGGGTCAGACCATCGGACAAACCGACGAGATGGGATATTACACGGTTGAAGATCCAGTTCACGTGCACGACCTGCACGCCACGATGTTACACCTGCTGGGAATGGACCACAAACGTTTGACATTCAGATACCAGGGACGGGATTTTCGTCTGACTGACGTGAGCGGCAACGTGGTGGAGAAACTTTTAATATGATGAAGTCTCTCTGCCGTTTTCGAAAGAGCCGCGTCGACGGTCCTGGGAGTTGTTGGTCCGGGTCCACTGGTCGCACCCTGGCCGTGATCCTGATCTTTGGTGGATTCTACTTTTCAGCGGCAAACAGCGCCCTGTCCCAACAGGACCACTGGGCATTCCGACCACCGGTAAGGCCGTCCGCCCCGGTGGTGAAAGACCGCTTATGGTCTCGTCACCCGATTGATCCATTCATCCTGGCGAGGCTCGAAGAGAAAGGGCGTCAGCCGGCCCGGGAAGCGGACCGGTTGACATTACTTCGCCGGCTGACTCTTGACCTGACAGGTTTACCGCCGTCGCCGCAAGCCATCACCGACTGGACTCAGGATCGTTCTCCAAATTCCTATCAGAAACTCCTGGACCGCCTACTTGCTTCACCACATTACGGTGAGCGCTGGACCCTTTGGTGGCTGGATGCGGTGCGCTACGCCGATTCAAACGGTTACGAAAGCGACCGGGCCCGTTCTATCTGGGCCTACCGTGACTGGGTGATCGATTCCCTCAATTCTGACATGCCCTTCGATCAATTCGCCGTTGAACAAGTCGCGGGTGACATGCTTCCCCATGCCAGCATTGGGCAACGGATTGCCACCGGATTCCACCGGCACACGTACATTAACGAGGAAGGCGGCCACGATTGGGAACAGTTTCGCTGGGAATCGATCGTCGACCGAGTCAACACCACGGCGACGATTTTTCTGGGTCTGACCTTTGCCTGCGCCCAGTGCCACAACCACAAGTACGATCCCATTTCTCAGCGGGAATACTGGCGGTTTTTCGCCTTGCTGAACAACATGGACGAACCGTTTCTCGACGTACCAGCCTCCGAGATCCTGCGGCAACGCGGCGAGTTGCAAGCTGAAATTTCCCGCTTGGAAGCATCCCGTGAGAAGATCTTTCCTCTGCACAACAGGTCCGGCGAACAAAAGCAGAGGGACCTGCGGTCACAACAGATCGAGCGCAAATTCGCGGCGTGGCATCAGCGGGAGTCGGCGACAGCCAATCGATGGTCCACGTTGGAACCTGTCCAATTCGTCTCGCAAATGAACGCGACCCTTTCTGCGTTGGAAGATCATTCCATTCTGGCAACCGGAGACCGTCCGGAGATCGACGAGTATCGTGTAATCTATAAGACCGGCAATAAAAACATCACCGGATTTCTACTGGAAGCTCTTCCGCATCCGGCACTTCCGCGCGGTGGACCAGGTCGCGGAAGCTTCATGGGTGATGGTAGTTTTGCGCTCAGTGAATTGGTCGTGGACCTGGCGACCCAAAAGAATGCCGGAGGAAGTGCGGCGGTGCGGCGGGTGGGGTTAAAAGACCCTTTGGCAACTCTCCAGCACAAAACACGGTCCGTCGAGTTGGCGATCGATGGTGACCGACTCACACACTGGCAAGTCAATGATCAAATTGGCCAAGCCCAGTGGGCAATCTTTGCCAGCAAGCAACCTCTCCTCCTCCAGGATGAGGACCAGCTACAAGTCACTTACCTGATGAATTTCATCCACCAGCAGTCGCTCGGACGTTTTCGACTCTCCGTGACGGATGACGACAAACCGTTGGTACTGCCTGTTCATTCACGTGAGATTCTGGATCTTCTGATGACGGCGCCGGCAGACTGGTCGCCCGGCCAGCGGCAACGGTTACGTCGTTATTTTCTTTCCGTCACACCGGAACTCGCTGAATGCAACCAAAACATCCGAGAACTTCACGCTCAAATGCCGCCGCTACCCACAACGATGGTCGTCGCCGAACGAAAACATGACCGAGCCACACACTTCCATCATCGAGGCGAATTCTCACAGCCCGGTGAACTCGTGAAAGGCCAAGTGCCTCACCTTCTGCACCCCCTGCCCGCAGGCGAGCCGCCCAACCGGTTGGCGCTGGCGCGTTGGCTTGTCAGCCCCCAGAACCCGCTTGTGGGGCGTGTCATCATGAATCAATCTTGGCAACAGTTTTTCGGTCAGGGAATCGTGACAACCACCGAGGACTTCGGTAGTCAGGGCGATCTTCCAACCCATCCCTTGTTGCTGGACTGGTTGGCGACCGAATTCTTTCGTAATGCCTGGAGCCTGAAGACCATGCACCGGTTGCTCGCCAGCTCGGCGGTCTATCGACAATCGGCAGTATTCGGTTCCAAAGACACCCTCTGGGATCCTAAAAACCAATGGCTGGCCCGAGGTCCACGGGTACGCGTGGACGCCGAAACGGTGCGTGACATTGCCCTGCAGGCAAGTGGCTTGCTCAACAGTCAAATTGGCGGCCCCAGTTTTTTTCCGCCTCGGGCCGATCTCGACAGAGGGGACGTCGCATTTGCTGGATTACGGTGGAAAGTCAACCAGGATGGCAACCGCTACCGGCGGGGCCTTTACATCTTTCGCAAACGGTCCGCACCCCACCCCGCCCTGGCTACCTTCGACGCGCCTCCCCGGAACACATGCCGGGTTAAAAGGCGTCGCTCCAACACGCCCTTGCAGGCTTTAGTCTTATTAAACGACGAGTGCACCACAGAAGCCGCCCGAACGATGGCGGGCCGCGTTCTCAGGGAGGGGCCCCCTGACGACGATGGTCGCATCCGTTACGCATTTCGCCGCTGTCTGACCCGTACACCCGATGAAGCTGAAATCTCCGAACTGCTGTTTTTTTTAAGAGAGCAGGTAGGACGTCTGCAAACCGACAACCTGGATGCCCTGGCAATCGCTGGCGGCGAGAACGTTCCACAGGGAACCACACTGCACCAACTGGCTGCCTGGACCACGGTGGCGCGTGTCCTGCTTAACCTGGATGAAACGATCACCAAACAATGACGACGAACGATAACGGACGACTGAAATCGTTGACCAACAGGGGGCCAGCAAGCTATAATTCAGAGCCGAACGGTCTTCACGCATGGGTCCTTTTTGTTGTGAAATTCTCCGCAAACCTTTTGTTAGAGAGTGCCACGATGGCTCTTCCAGTTCCACAAGTCGAGCGGCCGTTTTCCATTGGTTCAGCGTTGTTTGTGATGGTCTTCGTGGCTGCAAATCTTCACGCCAGCGACGACTCTTCCCCTGGAGGAGATCTTTGGTCCTTGCAACCGCTGCAGCAAGTCTCACCCCCCGCCGTGACTGACAGCAGCTGGGCCATTTCACCAGTCGATTTGTTTGTGCAGTCCAAATTCGAGCAGGTAGCCATGCGTCCCTCTCCACCGGTGGACCGGATCACCCTGCTACGTCGCTTGACATTCGATCTGATCGGTCTGCCGCCTACACCCAAAGAAATCGCCGACTATCTTCACGACCCATCACCTGCTGCAAATTCCAGGCTACTGGACCGCCTGCTGGCATCACCCCACTACGGCGAGCGCTGGGGCCGCCATTGGCTCGACGTCGCGCGGTACGCCGACACCAAGGGATACGCTTTCGGTGAGCACGTACGTTTTGCCTATTCCTACG
>CAUZBP010000050.1:0-36692 GCA_963578105.1 Planctomycetota bacterium | reverse complement strand
GCACGTTGGAAAGAGCACGCCACCAAACCCCGATCATAAACCATTTCGGCTATTGGAAAACAGCAATTGAGGCGAATCTGTTGAAGTGCCTTTGACCAGGGACCTCGCTACCGATAGAGTTGACACCCAACTGCAGCCAATCACATCGGTAAAAAGGCAATGAAGGTTCCCGTACAGCATTCGCAAGGAGCGAACCAGCAGATGGGCCCTCCCCCCGAAAACACCGTCTCACTGGCCCAAAAGCATCCCTGGGCCGTTTTCATTCTGCCGTTTGTCGTGTACATGTTGTTGGCCAACATCGAACCCACACGAGTGGAACTGGATGCTGGGCCCGCCTGGAAGTGGTTCGGCCTGTACTGGAACGACCTTGCCTATCCGGCCGGCTACACGATCCGACTGGCAGTCACGTTGCTAGTCATGCTGACTCTGTATGCAAGATATCGGCAATTCCCGCTCAAATTCAGCCTGCTGTCTGTTGTCGTGGGGATTGTAGGAGTGGTTCTCTGGGTTGGACTCTGCAAACTTGACATCGAAGAGAAGTTGTTTCCGAAAATTGGGCTGGGCAGCTTGACGGACCTTGGAGGGCGGGCGGCCTACAACCCGCTGGAAGCCCTGGGGGGCTATCCCCTGTTACTGTGTGGGTTCCTAGTGGTGCGTTTTATCGGGTTAGCACTGGTCGTGCCCATCATTGAGGAATTCATATTACGCGGATTCATCGTTCGCTTCGTGTTGAATCCCGAAGAATGGCTCAGTCTTCCGTGTGGTGTGGTGAATCGTGTGAGCCTCACACTTCCGGCCGTTTACGGATTACTCAGCCACCCGGCAGAAGCGCTGGCTGCCGTGGTATGGTTTTCATTGGTAACGTGGCTGATGGTTCGGACTCAAAATCTTTGGGATTGTGTCATGGCACATGCCGTGACCAACTTTCTGCTGGGGATTTATGTGCTAACGTCCGGCGACTGGGAACTCTGGTAAAATCCCGGTCCTGCACCGGGTGACGGATGATTTCATTCCACTCCGGAACGTCCTTTCACCAAACGAGAACCCCCTGCTATCCTGAAACGTGGGAGGAGGAAGGACTTGTTTTCGGGAAGGTGTGCCAGGGATTGTGTGACCCCGGACGGGTACGTTCAGCTGTCGGAACTACAGCCAGGGCCGAAGCAAATCCGGAAGCGGCCACATCTTGATGGAATCGACGACCCGCTCGCCTCACATCTCCAAGTGATACAGGTTGAGTGAATCAGGTTGTTGGCTTAGACTGAGAATCTGCCTTGATTTTTAGCCAACCCGTTGCCACGAGCCCCTGCCTGATGTCCAGTTTTCACCTCACCCACCTGAAACTGCTAGAGGCAGAGAGCATTTACATCATTCGCGAAGTAGCGGCGGAATTCAAGAATCCCGTCATGCTCTATTCCGTGGGCAAAGATTCCTCCGTGATGGTGCAGTTAGCTCTGAAGGCCTTTGCCCCTGCCAAACCTCCTTTTCCTTTGTTGCATGTCGACACGACTTGGAAGTTCAGCGAGATGTATGCTTTTCGCGAAAACTATGCAAAAAAGGAGTTGGGTCTGGAGGTGTTAACCTACATCAATGAAGAAGGTTTGAAGGAAGGTATTCATCCGCTGGAACACAGTGGCAAGCACACGACACTCATGAAGACTGAAGGCTTGAAGAAGGCGCTGGAGAAATGGGGTTTCGATGCCGCCTTTGGTGGAGCCCGGCGCGACGAGGAAAAATCGCGGGCGAAAGAACGCGTCTATTCGTTCCGTGATCAACACCATCGCTGGGACCCCAAGAATCAGCGTCCAGAACTATGGAACCTGTATAACAGTCGAGTGAACAAAGGTGAAAGCATTCGCGTGTTTCCCCTTTCCAACTGGACGGAGCTTGACATCTGGCTGTATATCCACCTGGAGAACATTCCGATCGTGCCTCTTTACTTCGCTGCGCAGCGTCCTGTGGTGGAACGTGGTGGCATCATGATTCTGGTGGACGACGACCGTTTGAAACTGGAACCGGGTGAAAAACCTGTTGAAAAAATGGTCCGGTTTCGTACGCTCGGCTGTTACCCACTGACCGGGGCAGTCGAGTCAGATGCTACAACTTTGCCAGACATTATTCAAGAAATGCTTCTCACCACGACCAGCGAACGCCAGGGCCGAGTGATTGATAATGACGACGAGGGCACGATGGAAGACAAGAAAAAAGAAGGGTATTTTTGAGTCACCAATCGGATCTCATTGCAACCGATATTCACGCCTATCTCGAACAACACGAGAACAAGGAACTGTTGCGCTTCATCACTTGTGGAAGCGTCGATGACGGCAAGAGCACGTTGATCGGCAAACTGCTCTATGACGCAAAAATGATTTATGAAGATACGCTGGCAACCATCCGCAAGGATTCGGCCGTACATGGCACGACCGGCGATGACTTCGATCCTGCACTTCTGACAGACGGTTTGCGAGCCGAGAGAGAGCAAGGAATTACGATCGATGTCGCTTACCGTTACTTTTCTACCGCCAAACGAAAATTCATCATCGCTGATACGCCCGGCCACGTGCAGTACACGCGTAACATGGCAACCGGCGGTTCTACGGCCGACTTGGCCGTGATCTTGATTGATGCCCGCCATGGTGTCGCAACACAGACGAAACGCCACACTTTCATCACTTCCCTGCTCGGCATCCGGCACATTCTGGTGGCGGTCAACAAAATGGACCTGGTAGACTACCAGGAGGAGGTTTTCGACCGTATCTGCTCCGACTACAAAGATTTTGCTTCTCGACTGGATGTTCCTGACTTGCACTTTATGCCCCTGTCCGCACTTAAGGGAGACAATGTGGTCAGTGCCGGTGAGAACATGCCCTGGTATGAAGGCAAGACGTTTATGGGTTTCATCGAGACCGTTTATGTCGGCTCGGACAGGAATCTGGAAGACTTCCGCTTCCCGGTTCAATTGGTAAATCGGCCCCACCTCGACTTTCGCGGTTTCTGTGGCACCGTCGCTTCTGGAATCATTCGTCGAGGTGACGAAGTGATGGTGCTCCCCTCACGAAAGACCAGTCATGTGAAATCGATCGTTACCTTTGATGGTGACTTGGAAGAAGCCTTTTCTCCTCAGGCAATCACCCTGACGTTGGAAGACGAAATTGACATCAGCCGGGGTGATATGATTTGCCGACCGGGAAACATACCTCGCCTGGCACATAGTTTCGATGCCACGGTGGTTTGGATGGCCGAGCAACCTCTGGTTGCGGGCAAGCAGTACTTGTTCAAACACACAACAAAAATGATTACGGGAACGATTGAAACTCTGCGATACAGAATTGATGTCAACACCCTGCACCGAGAAGACGCTCCCGCACTTCAATTGAACGAAATCGGACGCTGTACAATTTCCCTGGACGAACCAATTGCACACGACGGCTACCGGAGAAGTCGTGCCTCCGGTGCCTTCATCGTGGTCGATCGTCTGAGTAATGTGACCGTCGGTGCGGGAATGATTCTGAATCGCACAACAAGCGATGAAAGCCGTGATCATTGGGAAGACCAGTACTCTGAAAGCTTGCACAAACATGACAGTATCGTTACGCCTGATCAACGCAGCGCCCGCTTCGGCCAAAAACCTGTCACCGTGCTGCTGACAGGACTGTCCGGTGCCGGGAAAAGCACCCTTGCCTACGCGACAGAACGCAGGCTTTTCGATTCAGGACGAGTTGCTACCGTACTGGATGGACAGAACATGCGGCGTGGCATCAGTAAAGATTTGGGGTTCACGGCTCGGGATCGCAGTGAAAATCTACGCCGCAGTGCTGAAGTGGCACGCCTGATAAACGATGCGGGCCTGATTTGCCTGTGCGCCTTTGTGTCACCTCAAGAGGAAGTACGCCTGAAAGCCGCCGAAGTCATTGGACCTGAACAATTCCTGGTCGTACACCTGAACGCACCCCTGGAAGTCTGTCGCCAGCGCGACCAAGAGGGACTGTACCCTCAAGCCGATTCCGGTGACATCGCTAATTTCCCCGGTGTTTCAGCCACCTACGAACCGCCTCATTCGCCGGACCTCGTGCTGGCCACCCATGAATTGTCTGTTGACCAGTGCGTGGACAAATTAATGTCTCTGCTGGTCGAAAAAGGGGTGATTGTCGGCTAGTGGAGATTGATGATTTCGGAGTCGCAATCCACGTCAATCTTCGTCCTGCATCACTTTCTCTACGCGTCTTCAGATGTAATACATGTCCTCGGTTTGACCGGTTGCCTCTTCCAGTAAATCGGCCAGGGTGATCGCGTCAAGCATATCCTTTTCCGTGGTGGCGACTTCCGTCCAGGCCTGCGCCAAGGAGTCCGAGATAGGCGTTTTGACGGTGGCGCTGCTTTCAATGAGACCCCGGGAACCTTCCACCACGGACATGACTTCGCCCAGGGAGACCTCCTTGGGATCGCGGATCAATTTGTATCCGCCAGTGGCACCGCGTGTACTGGAAACCATGCCGGCACTTTTGAGCTGTAAAAGAATCTGCACCAGAAATCGAGCCGGGATTCCATGCGTCTCCGCAATTCGGCCAATGCGTACCGGATCGCCCGAGCCGTAGCTGGTCGCCAAATCCATCACCGCGATACAGGCGTATTCCGTGCGAGCTGAAACGTTCATAGTGTGTTGGACATTGCAAAGTTTGACAAGGACTCGACTGTTCTTTGCTTCTCCTGCTACTTCTTGAACTGGCCTAGTGAGTGCAGTCCACATTCCGTCTTTTCCCTCCCACTCCAGCGTCCCGCCCGCTCGTCTTCGCCAAACAATACCGCGCGGGTACAGGGTTGGCAGCCAATGCTGGTAAAGCCCTGGTCGTGTAACGGATTGTAAGGAATCTCATGATCGACGATCATCTTCCAAATATCACCTGTGGTGCAATTGGCAAGAGGATTAATTTTGACAAGCTGAAAACGATCGTCCCAGCTAATAATCGGTGCTGTGGCACGGTCGGGACTCTGGTCGCGACGTATCGCGCTGATCCAGGCATGTTTGCCACGAATTGCTTTGCGGAGGACGACCACTTTACGTTCAAAGCAGCAACGATCGGGATCCGACTTATAAATAGGGCCGCCATGCTGCGTTTCAAATTCCTCGACCGTCAGTTTTGGTTTCGCCAGGTCAACCTCGATGCCATACCGTTTCGCAATTCGATCGCGCAGTTCAAGCGTCTCGGGAAACTGGTAACCGGTGTCCAGATTAAAGATGTAAGTCTGTGGTCCAATGTCGGCCAGCAGATGCAGGACCACACATCCCTCGGGTCCGAAGGCTGTCGCCATCGTCAACTTGGACCCAAAACGCTCGACCGCCCACTGGAGAATCTGCGCGGGTGTGGCTGTCTCCAGCTTTGCGCTTTCCGCCTTCAATTCCTTCAGAAGCTGAGGCGTGGGCTGCAAGGGAGGGTCCGCCGCCAGGGCCCCCTCCGGTAATCGTTTTTCTGCCGGCGTTCTTTTTGCGCTAGTCGACTGCTGACTCGTTGGCCTGTGCAACACCCCCGGTGATCCCGCACCCCGCCCTGCTCGTGACATACCTGGCATCTCCGGTCGACGTGCCGTCCCGGAAGCTGTCGCTACCGGGGAAACCGTCGGGTTACGCGGTGGTACTGCTGATGT
Organism: Planctomycetota bacterium; assembly: GCA_963578105.1. Classification (GTDB taxonomy): domain Bacteria; phylum Planctomycetota; class Planctomycetia; order Pirellulales; family Pirellulaceae. The sequence continues at coordinate 31,052 of CAUZBP010000050.1, read as the reverse complement.
GGAACGTTTACCAGTACCTGACATCTGTCCATGACCTTTCTAATCATAACTATCTTAGTCATCAAAGTCAACTATGGGATCTACTACAGCATTTATCGTCCCATCGGGTTGGGATTCTTCAGTTGGTAACGAATTTGCCAGCCCCCAGACAAGATCGCCTGCAGAAGGTGCCAGCAAACGGCTCCGCTGCACGTTTTGACCGCAGAAAACCCGACTTTTGTCACCCGGTTGGTGGAATGAACCGTTAAGCCAGGCGATGGCGAAGGGTGGTTACGGTCTCACTTCGACATCAGCGGTATCACTCCATCCCAATTTTCTGGCGGGGTACGATTCTGTTGCGCGATATAGACAGTAAGAAAATCTTTCGCACGGTCGATTGCTGGAACATGGTGAAGTTGTTCCAACGCGATGGGCCAATCGCCCTGCAAAAAAGATTCCACAGCCGCTTCGTAATCTTCAATGTGCTGATCGGTCAGTTGCGGAAAATCTTCCTCCGGTGGAAGCAATTCGCTGACTTCAACCCCCTGCTGCATGCCATAGGGTCGTACTACCGCCAGTCGTCGTACCCGGGCCACGTTTTTAGAGACATGATTACGCACGTAGTCGGCGGTGCACTGATCCAGCAAAATACCCACCCGTAAAGTTTTGGTCATATTTTCAAGACGCGATGCCAGGTTCACGACAGGACCAAACACACTAACCTTGACTTGATCGATCGAGCCCAATTTGCCAGCAACGGCGCGCCCGGTGGCCAATCCCAGTCCAATTCGAAAATCGGCAAGCGGGTGACCGGCTTGCCTGGCAGCCAACTCGAACTCGGCGCGGATCGTCAGTGCCGTGGTGCAGGCCCGCAAAATGGCGTCTTCTTGCGGAAACGGCCAACCCCAAAAACCCATGGCCGCATCTCCGTGAAAGTCCCCGACAACGCCGCCCTGCTGTAAAATTTCCTGTGTCATGACGCCCATTGCTTGACTGACTCGTTCGAGCAACCCCAGCAGGTCGTCGGCCTGCTGTTCACTCTGTTGGGAAAACCCACGCAGATCACAGAACAAAACCGACACATTCGTTTCACGCGGCGCCAGAACGACCTCGGGATCCTTGCCAGCCAGCGCTTCCAACACAATGGGAGATAAGAACTGCGCCAAACCGGCAAGTCGCCGAACATCGAGCAAACTTCCCAAGGTTGTGGCCGCCAACTCGGTGAACTTAACGTCATCCCGCAAGTCCAGCGGGTCAGAAACACGAGCATCAGCAGTGACTACAGCATCGAAACTACCGGCGATATAAAGGACCCAGTCTCGGCAAGCATCGCCCGAAACAGGGGTAGCATAGGCCCAATCGACATTTTCGCTGGCCGTGAATTTAGCTACGCCAGGAGTTGACTTCCGGTTCCAGACATGCACCACGCTTTCACGCTGCCCAAGTGCCTGGCGAATCAGTTTTTCGCTGGGACGAAATTCACGATGCGGAGTGATACGTCGATCCCAGTGCAGAATTCGCGATTGTGTGCCCGACAAGTCATCGTCAACTCGAACAATAGCAGCTGCGCCAGCCCGGGAAACACCCGAAAGCAAAACATTCACCAGTCGGGCAAAAAGTTCGCTGTCGGTCGACGCACCACCAATGATTTCAGGCAATCGCGACAGCACCTGAATTCGCTGATCCGCATTCCGGAAAGCAACCTGACGCAAGTACTCGGGACTGAACGTTTGCTCGGTCACGGGTCGCGGCTCATCCGAACTCACCTGAATTTGCTCATCCACCAACGAGAACGTCGTGGTGCCGACCACAAAATGATCTCCGGCCTGCATGCTGAAAGACTCAACACTTTGACCGTTGACGAAAATGGGGTTACTGGCAGTGGGCAACCTGCGGACGCGAGCCTTCCCGCCACTGCAAACCAGTTCGACATGCTGACGGGAAATCTGATCGTCCCAGGGTACTGACCAAGCCCCCGAACCACGTCCCAGCACGATCACCTGTCCCATCGGGGCAGGACGTCTCCAGCGATGTTGTGATTGGACACCTTGTGCAATCAGATCAGGCATACCGCAGAGTGGTTGCGTGGAACAATGCGACTGATTGGCCGTTGCTCACGGTCATCGTGATGAGCGAAACGTAACATACGTTCGGGCCAAACCAACTCCCACCAGCACCCCTAACAGAAAAACAATGAACAAGGGGCCGGCTTCGTAGTTTGTTATGTGAGATAAAAACGTCATTCTGTCTACTCTTGATTCTTTTCTGTGATACGTCTTGTGGTCATACTGGAAAAGGATGTGAGTACGGAGAGTTCTCCGTTCCTCACCATGCTGCCTCGATTTTGTTGCCAAAATCCCCGAACTATAAAATAATACGAACTGCCTACGACTACCAAGAACAAACTCAATGCCAATGCCCCTAAATGTAACAAATCTGACGTCAGGTCGGTAATAGGGGTAATCCCGGCCGCCTGATCCTGCTGAATCAAAACCAGCAGTCCGGGCGCTATCGGCCCTCTTCGGTTAGGCTGACCACCCATCATACTGCCGAATGTGACCGGCGCTCCAGACGCCAGCCAGGGGCGACGGTACGCTTGACCATTGGGTTCATACTGACTCAGTGGATCAACATAATCACTCAACTGAGGCGATTCCCAATCGTCAAGCTTCACTCGGTATTCCTTGGATTTAAATTGAGGCGGCAGCTTATTCAACTCTTCCAGAACTTCGTCGTACAGAGGATGCTGGAGAATGACGCCTTTGAAAGCCGCCCCACGCCCCTCCACTAAGACGGCGAAATGATCCTCGCCACTCCCGACAAATTGAACCAATCGACCAATCTTGATGCTCATCGCCATCAAACCGATCAGTTGGTCGCCCAGAAGCACCGGTGTGGAAATCGCCACCTTATACTCGTCGGTGGCGGTACTCTCCAGTGTGGTCGATAAGTGGGTCTTTCGAATTCGCGGAATTTGGGGGGGGCGTAGTGCGTGATCCTGCACGTCGTCTTCGCCTCCGTGAAAATAGGTTCGGTAAGCATAATTTTTCCCCACCACCGGGCGACTGTCTGTGTCAAACGCAGCAGCAACGTGTGTACCCTCAGGACTGGTGACAAACCAACTTGCCGCACGAGGCTGTTGATTCTTAATCAGGTCCTCCATACGGTCCTGGAGAACTTTTCGTTTTTCGTGATTTTCAAAAATCGCAATTAACTCCTCCTGTTCACCCGGAGAAATCTGCGGGTCGCTCAATCTTTCCAGAATCTTCGACAAATCCCTGTCTTCGACCACAACCTCGGCCAATTCCCGCACAAAAACGGGATCGGATGCGAGTTGCTCCACCCTCCTAAAATAGCTTTCGATTTCATTAGACACATTGGCCGCAACGTTGATTGCAGCGGTACGATTGTGCTGCAAAGTCGTTTCCTGGACGGCCGACTTGTAATTGCTGATGGCCTGATCATAACCTCGCCAAGCAAAAAGAATCATCATCGCAAGTATCAGGATTGGACCGACAAAACCCAGCATCACCAGGGGGCGACGTGCCCGAGCTTCACTCCTGGCACGCAGAGTGTTGATCAGCGCTGGTACGTTGGCAAAACGAGTCTCGAGATCGATTGCCAAACAACGGTCGATGATCTCAATCAGCGCCCGATCGATCCCTGGCACGGAACGATGCTCAACCAGTAACGGCGCGTTGCGGATCGTCTGGCGATAATGCTCCAGGCGTTCGTTTAGATCGAGTCGCTCATCCAGTTCCTGCAACACCCGTTGGCTACGGTGGGGAGGGGCGCCGGTCAGCATGCAGTAAAGAATTGCGCCCAGCGCGTAAACGTCCCAACAGACATCCGGAACCGCCTCCAAATCAGCCTGCTCGGGCGCCATGTAAAACAGAGTTCCCAGGGCAGGCGTCTGGTCATCGGAGAGCCGGGACTGACCGAAGTCGGCAAGCCGTGGCTTATTATCCTGATCCAGCAGAACGTTGGCAGGTTTCAAGTCGCAGTGCAGCACGCCCTTTCCGTGCGCGTGGACCAGGCCGACCGCCAATTCGCTAAACAGTTCCACAGCCGCCTCGACGGGCAGTCGTCCATACTGTTGGAGTAGATCGTCCAACGAGCCATTCTCCACGTATTCCATGACGTAGTAGGGTGGATTCGAATCCCAGCCTACGTCCAAAAGCTGGACTACATATCGGTCGGCCGATAGAAACCGAAGTTTTTCCACTTCGCCTGACAGCAGTGACCAGTCAAGGCCTCCGCGGTGCGTGTAGAATTTGATCGCCACCTCGCGACCCGTGTTGCGATCGGTGCCGCGCCACACCTCGCCATAGGCACCCGAACCGATGAAGACGCGGGGGTCATAACCCTCGACCTGGGCGGGTGGCCTGGTGCGTTGCTGGCTCAATTCCTGAGCCAGCTTGTGATCCTCGGTGGATTGTCGTTCTGTGCGATCCAGAGACATTCAAAATCCCCCAGCAGGCCCGCTCCCAAACTTGGTCGAAAAACAACAGGACAAGGCGGTCAGCAGCCATTTAGAGTTTTCTGCCAAGTCCTAGTATCGCAACCGCAGGGGAGGTCGTCTAGTTCGGTCTCCGTTGAATTGCCCGGATCCGAAGCATCCTCCGCGTTGTTTTGACAACAGGTAAAACGTTCCCGTCGGATCGGACAACAACCGTGGTACCGGGTGGTCCGTATTCCATTGCCTTGGACTATTTCCTCTGATTTTCCACCTCCTTCAACTTTATCCGCGACGGACTTCCTCCTCCTGTGTTTACCCGCGAGTCCCGTCGGTGATCTTGGTCCGATTTGTGATCATCGAGGAGCAACAGAACCGCGGGGCGAGTTCAACCAATCTTTCCTCCGTACAGGGTGAAACCACCAAGAGAATGAATTCGCCACCGGAACCCGTGGCGAATTTACATGCCAACTGCCAGGAGGTCTCCTTAATACCGGCGTCAGTGGCATGAACGACGGGTGATTTGAGAGGGCGTCCAGTCAAGATTCCGCTGCTTCACGACTGGTGAGCAACCATGGAGGCAGCGCCGACAAGCAGGAACAGAAGCCATGGCGATGACTGGCGGGTCACTGCTAACTGTAAACGGCAGGTGCAGGTTGTCCTGTTCTCGAAGCGACGGAGACGACCCGCGGCAGCGAAGGAACCGGCAGGCCCCTGGTATCACGGACCTTCGGTCGGCCTGTTTAGCGACACGTTCGCATTGGTCGGTTGCTAGCTTTCAGTTGGACCGCTGGCGACCAAGCGTGCAGTGGAAGGCATCCACGACACACGGCCGAATCTTCTGTCTGACATTGACGCTCGTTGCATTTCCACTAAAATGTTGCGCCCCTTACCTTTACAAATAGGCAGGCAATACCCTGCGTCGTGGAAGCTTGATGAGCACAACAGCCAAGATGGACTCCGCAAAAGAAGAACCTGGTAGCGAGCTGACGGGTGGTCCCGAGGATCCCCGACGAAAAAAATTAGCGCGCCTGATCGAGTTGGGCCACGACCCATGGGGCGGACGGTTTGACGACCGTGATTCCATTGGCGCAATTCGCGCTCGGGTCGACGAAATCCAATTGAAGACCGAAGCGGGAGAAACACTGGATCTGCCGCCCGAGGCGGGAACCGAGGGCTTCGATTTCCGAGCCTGGTTAAGTCAGCATGGCAAGACCGAAATGACCGGTCCCAAGGTGCGTGTTGCCGGGCGGATTGTACTTTCTCGCGACAAAGGCAAGTTGAAGTTCATTGACGTACGCGACCAAACTGGGCAGGTACAGTTATTCATCGGAAAAAAACAGGTAGGCCAGCAAAACTGGGACTTGGCCGACTGTTTTGACCTGGGGGATATTATCGGGGTCGATGGAGAACTCCGTCGCACCAAAATGGGTGAGATCACCGTCTTCGCCGAACAGTTACACATCCTTTGCAAGTCCGTCGAGCCTCCTCCCGAGAAATACCACGGCCTGTCCGATCCCGAGTTGCGGTATCGCATGCGCTACCTCGATCTGACTTACACTGACGGCGTGCTCGATCGTTTTCTGAAGCGAACCCAAATTGTTCAGTCCATTCGCAAGACGCTGGGCGGGAAAGATTTTTGCGAAATTGAAGGACCAACGCTGCACTCCATTGCCGGAGGAGCTGCGGCACGTCCTTTCACCACGCACCACAACGCTCTCGACATCGACCTCTTTTTACGTATTGCTCTCGAGCTGCACTTGAAGCGACTCCTCGTTGGTGGAATGGAACGAGTGTATGAACTGGGGCGAGTCTATCGTAACGAGGGAATCAGCCCCAAGCACAATCCCGAGTTCACGATGCTTGAAGTGTACGAAGCTTACGGAGACTACGGCACGATGATGGACCTGACAGAAGCCATCATCGTAAATGCCATTGCTGCGATTGGAGGCGATAATCAACTTCCCTGGGAAGATCAGTACATCGATTTCACCGCCCCTTTTATGCGCAAAACTTATGACGAACTCTTTGCGGAACACACCGATGTCGAACCACACGACGAACAGGCTGTAAAACGTCTGGCCGGAAAACTCGGCATCGAAACTGACGGAAAACACCCCGACGTCATCAAGAACGAGTTGTTCGAAGAAAAAGTCGAAAACAGCCTGGTAGGTCCTATTTTTGTGACCGACTATCCGGCCAGCATCTGCCCCCTTACAAAACGCAAAAAAGACCAACCGGCCGTCGCTGAAAGGTTTGAACTTTTTATCCAGGGCATGGAAGTGGCAAACGCCTACACCGAACTTAACGATCCGGACCTGCAAGAGAAGTTGTTCCGCACTCAGCTGGCAGGTTTATCCGAAGAAGATTCCATGGCCAAAATGGATCACGACTTTGTACGGGCCTTGCGACATGGCATGCCACCCGCAGGAGGCTTGGGGATTGGCATCGACCGCCTGGTCATGTTGCTGACGAACACACAAACAATTCGCGAGGTAATTTTGTTCCCATTGTTGAGACCGGAATAAAAGTCAAGAGTCCGGAGTAGAGGCTTCGTAGTCCCGATCAGAAGCTTCATACAAAACCCTCTCCTGCAGACTCTCGACCCTTCCTGTGCCAAAGGACTGGCCATGTACAAACTGATTCTCAGCTGGCGGTATCTCCGCACACGCTATATAGCTCTCGCTTCGATTATCAGTGTTACTCTGGGCGTAGCCACCATGATCGTTGTCAACTCGGTCATGGCGGGTTTTTCGCACGAAATGCATCAGCGCCTGCACGGGATCCTGTCAGATCTTGTCGTGGAATCCATGGGGCTGGACGGCATTTATGACCACGAGATTCTGCAGGCAGAGATACATAAAATTCTCGGAGACGAATTAAAAGGGCTGACAACCGTCGTTCATATTCCTGCCATGCTTTCGTATAAGGTGCGAGGGGAATACGTGCCGCACCAAATCAGCCTGATAGGCATTGACGCAAAAACGCACGCTGAAGTAAGTGATTTCAGTCGTTTCCTGTTGCATCCCGAGAACCGTCAGAAGCTGTCATTTGCACTTCACGAAAATGGATACGATACCCATGATGTCGAAAGCGGGAGAGAAGTTGCCCGACGTCCCCAACTGAAAGACGCGGGATGGGTCTACCGTCGTCATCGAGCAGTGCATGAGCGGCACCAGAAACAGTCGCAGCAAACTCGGCAGAGCGAAAGTAAAAACCCCACCTCGTTTGATAACGCTGCCCAACATGAAGGTTCAGCCGACACGACAGCCAGCATTCCGGAGAATCCTTACCTGGCTGCCTCCACGACGGAAGAAAGATTTTTCGATCCCCTGAAAGAGCAGCATGCGGGTGTCATTCTCGGGATTTCCATTGCCAGCGTACGACACCGCTCGACTCAGGGACAGGTGGAGGACTACTTCCTCTGTCTGCCAGGGGACGACGTTAACATCTCGTTTCCAACAGCCGGCACTCCGCCCGATTTTGGCACCGGTCAGTTCACGGTCGTCGATTTTTATGAAAGCAAGATGAATGAATATGATTCCACCTTCGCCTTCGTTCCCCTGCATCAACTTCAAAAACTGCGTGGGATGATTGACCCGGCGACCGGATCAGCTGCGGTCACTTCGATTCAGATCAAGCTCCACGAAGGTGCCAATCTACAAGCTGCCTGTGAACGATTGCGGGAACGTTTTCCAGCCCGCGAGTTTCCCTATCGGATTCGCACCTGGCAAGAAATGCAGGGGCCCCTGCTGTCGGCAGTCCGAATGGAAACCGTGATTCTGAATATCCTACTATTCATGATTATCGCCGTAGCGGGATTCGGTATTCTGGCCACGTTCTTCATGATCGTCGTAGAAAAGACGCGTGATATCGGAATTTTAAAGTCCTTAGGAGCCCCCGGTCGTGGAGTCATGAGCATCTTCCTGAGCTACGGTCTGTCCTTGGGTGCCGTGGGATCCGGTGTAGGCATGATTTTAGGATTATTGTTTGTGCACTTCATCAATCAAATCGCTACGGGCTTGGAGTGGCTCTCAGGTCGTGAAATGTTTGATCCTACGGTCTATTACTTTCAAGAAATTCCCACGATTATAAATCCGTGGACCGTAAGTTGGATCGTGATCGGTGCAGTTGTCATCGCAATGATGGCCAGCGTGATGCCCGCCCTGCGCGCTGCCAAGTTGCATCCCGTGGAAGCATTACGATACGAGTAAACTCACATCAGAGAGGGGCAGGGGGAAGGAATGGGACCGAAGGACAACGGCCGATGAAAGAGGGTTTCGAAGCAGAACAACATGAACGCTTGCTTCATTTACAACTCTCACCCCAGAACCCACAACCGAGTACCAAGATGCAAACTTCCAACGCGGTAACGCACCACACAGCCAACCAGCCACATCACCAGTCGAAACAAAACGGGCCCCACTTCCGCATTGCTCCCAAGCCGGCGCAAGCCGTTGGATCGGCGCCGCCAATCATCATGTCGACTTCCGGCTTGAAAAAAAGTTATCGCAAGGCACAGGTCACGATACCGGTGTTGCGAGGCGTGGACTTTTCCATTCCCGCCGGACAAATCACCGCAATTGCAGGGCAGAGCGGATCCGGAAAAACTACGCTGTTACACTTACTGGCAACGTTGGACTCACCTGATCAGGGAGAAATTCACCTGCATGGAAAACGAATCGATAATCTGCCCACCCAAGCCCGGGATCGATTACGTAATGAAACATTGGGCATGATTTTTCAGTTCTATCACCTCCTGCCTGAGTTAACAACTCTGGAAAACGTGCTGACACCGGTGATGATTGGCCAGTCGGTTTTGAAATATTGGAAAAATCGCCATGTCAACCTGGAGCGAGCCAAAACACTCCTGGACCTGGTGGGACTGTCCCATCGATTGGAGCACAAACCACGGGAATTGTCGGGAGGTGAAATGCAGCGAGCGGCAATTGCAAGGTCGCTGATCTGTTCTCCTCAACTCCTGCTTGCCGACGAGCCTACTGGAAATCTCGACCGGCAAACTGGCCGTGAAATACTAGACACCCTGCGCACCTTGAACGAGCAAGAAAATCTCACTATAGTCATGGTGACCCACGACCTTGAAATTGCCCGGCAGGCGGACCGCTTGGTGCAGTTGGTGGAGGGTCGAGTCGAGGAAGCGAGGACGACAACTGGCGGCTGAAAGCCTGACGTCGTTGCAAAAAACAGGGTAGGATAAAGATATCGAGAATGGATTGGTCAGCGGGGAGTTCGCCGGTCGTCTGGCGACATCTCGTGTCCAGTTGAATGCACGGTTCTGAATCATCCGCTCCGAACCCTGTCTACAATTCTCAACCCTTACCATCACTGCAACCCACCCGTTTACAATCTAAGCGTTCCATGTCGCTCCAAATCTATATCAACGGCACCTTCCACAACAAAGAAGACGCCAAAATCAGCGTTTACGATCACGGGGTGCTGTACGGTGATGGTGTGTTCGAGGGAATGCGGAGCTATGGCGGCAAGGTGTTTCGCCTGGAAGACCATTTGCAACGTCTCTGGGATTCTGCCAAGGCCATTTGTCTCGAGATCCCCACCACACCCCAGGCCCTGGGTCAGGCGGTGGTTGAAACATTACAGCTCAATAAGATCGACGATGGCTACGTTCGGCTGCTAGTGACTCGCGGAGAAGGAACTCTAGGACTCGACCCCAACAGAACCAGTCATCCCCAGATCATCATCATTGCGGACCGCATCACGCTTTATCCCGATGAGTATTACGAGAACGGCCTGAGAATCGTGACGGTGAACACGATTCGCAATCATCCTGCAGCTCTCAACCCACAGATCAAATCGTTGAACTACCTGAACAACATCCTTGCCAAAATTGAAGGATTAGAAGCTGGATGTGTCGAAGCCTTGATGCTCAACCATGACGGCAATATCGCCGAATGCACCGGAGACAACGTGTTTCTAGTGCGTGACGGCGATCTCTTCACACCTCCGGTCGAGGCAGGAATCCTGAAAGGAATCACCCGCCAGGCCGTAATCGACTTGGCTGCTGAGGCAGGCTTGAAAGTTCACCAACCCTCACTTACCCAACAAGATGTTTATGCTGCGGACGAATGTTTTCTCACAGGAAGCGCAGCCGAAGTGGTTCCCGTGGTGCAAGTTGACAGCCACCAAATTGGCAACGGGAAGCCGGGACCCGTCACTCGTGACCTGAAACAACGTTTTCATCAGCTCACCCGCAAATAAATTCTCCTGCGGACTTTTTGTCTGCAGCCGTTTGCCAAGCACAGCCAAAGAACTTTGGTATACTGCGGGCCGTCGCAATTTCTATGCCGGCTGCTCGAAAGGAACCTCTGAACATGAAACAGCATTGGTCGTTTCTTTTTGCAATTTGTTTAATTATTTCCCAGGACCGTTCGGTCACTCGAGCCGACGACTGGCCGCAGTGGCGTGGGCCACAGCGTGACGGTGTGTGGAGAGAAACAGGCATTATCAAGCGATTCCCGCAACCCCGCTTGGAACCTCGCTGGCGAGTAACAATCGGCGCTGGATACAGCGGACCCACAATTGCTGATGGCAGAGTTTATATTACCGATCGACTGGAGGAACCGAGTCAGGCAGAACGAGTCCTCTGTCTCGACAGGGAATCCGGCAGCTTAATCTGGTCTCACAGCTACGACTGTCCTTACGTCAACGTCAGCTACACAGCAGGACCGCGCACAGCGGTAACCATCAACGATGGTAAAGCCTATTCGCTGGGTACCATGGGAAATCTGATCTGCTTTGATGCAGCTCGAGGAACCATTCAGTGGCAACGTGATTTAAACACTGAATATGAGATCCGTATGCCCATCTGGGGCATTGCAGCGGCTCCTCTGATTGTCGACCAGCTGCTTATCCTTCAAATCGGTGGCAGCAACGGTGCGTGCGTGGTAGCCATCAATAAACAAACGGGTGAAGAAATCTGGCGTTCGTTGCAGGACCAAGCCTCCTATTCTGCACCCATTTTGATCCAGCAAGCCGGTCAGGAACTCGTGATCTGTTACACCGGCGACAACGTTGCTGGCCTGGATCCTCAATCCGGCAAGGTTCGTTGGACTTATCCGTTTCCGCCAACCCGCTTAGTGATTGGCACGGCGACACCCATCTGGAACAACAACCGACTGTTCCTGACCAACTTTTATGACGGATCTCTCATGCTGCAACTCAACAGCCAATCCCTAGACGCTGATGAGCTCTGGAAGTTTTGCGGACCCGATGAAAAGCACACCGAGGCATTGCACTCGATCATCAGTACCCCTCTTTTCATCGGAGACTACATTTACGGCGTTGACAGCTATGGGGAATTGCGTTGTTTAGATGCACGTACCGGGGAACGTATCTGGGAGGATCGGACGGCAACGCCTCGTGCCCGCTGGAGCAACATTCATTTTGTCAAGCACGAGGAACAAGTCTGGATGTTTAATGAACGGGGCGAGCTCATCATCTCGGAACTCTCACCCCAGGGGTTTTTCGAAATCAGTCGTGCACACCTGATTGATCCGACACTCGCTCAATTGGGACAACGCGACGGCGTGTGCTGGTCTCACCCGGCCTTTGCTCAGCGACACGTATTTGCCCGTAACGATCGGGAACTGATCTGTGTCAGCCTGGAAAAACACAACTAGGGTGGTGAGCAAAACCAGCCGGAAGTCCGATCTGCGGCATTCAGAGGCTCAATACCCCGTGGCCATACATTCGGCGTGCTCTACCTTGGCACCTGCGCTGAGCCACCCGGTTTTCCCGGAATGGGTTAATTTGGATTTTCCGCTGCAGACTGTTTCACAAAACGGTCCAGAACCAAGACCGCGCTGCCCGCCAGCATGGCAACGATAAAACACTGGATGACTTCCGTGTCGATGACTTGCGGGATGTAGTTTGCGTATGCTTTATGTTTGAGGTTGTGGATCTCGGGAGTCATATCGTTTTGAAACGGCCAGATCTTGTTGAGAGCACCCAGCATCAGTCCGCACATCACGGCCATGGTGGCTGATTGGTGATGACCCAGCAACCAGCGCAACACCTTACTGAAGCTGATCAGACCGATGGCGCAACCGGTTGCAAAAACGGCAATCGTAGTGACTGTTTCCGGGGAAATCTCACCCCGAGGAATTCCCCTGATGTAATCCGTGAGGTGCACATACACACCCAGAATCAGCAGGATAAATGCGCCACTGATGCCCGGCAGAATCATTGCACAGATAGCGACCACTCCACAGGAAAAAATGTACCACAGGGCCGGCTCCTCACCAGTTCTTACGGAAATTCTCGTGAGACCGAACGCGATCGCGATCGCAGCAATTTCCAAAAATAAATAGAAGCCGAGTTCCGCAGAAGATTTCCACTGGACGATGCGGAACACAATCACACATGAGGCCAAAATCGCGCCAAAGAATCCGGCCAGGGTTAATGAACGAGTCGCTTCGGTGGTGAGCAGCTGATTCATGAGACTGCCAAACGTCAAAATCCCCAGGATAATTCCCGCACCGAGCGCAAGCAGAAATCTCAGGTCCACATGTGCTGCAGCGGATCTCCATTGACGCTGAGACACGTGTTTGAGCAACTGTAAATCGAAATGGCTAATGGCGGTCACCAGGCGTTCATAGATACCCACGACCAGCGCCACAGTACCACCCGAGACACCCGGAATAATATCCGCTCCACCCATGAGCAAGCCGCGCCCAAAATTGAAAAAATCGTGTCGCATTTATTTTTTCTCCGCAGTGTCTTCTCAGAGGCCTGACAATCGTTCTTAGGCACACCGTAAACTCCGCCGAAAGTGACTGCAACGGCGATTAAAAACATCGATTTCTCGTCGGTATCCCGGCCTCCCAAACTGTCCAGTCCCCCTCTTTTTATTCCCACGAGGCCCCTCTTAGCAAACCGCTGGGTAAATTGCTTTGATTCCACTCGTCAAACCAATGACAAGTAGGGCACTTGTATACAAAACCTGTGGAAAAAGTGGGCGGAACGCCCCGCCAAACCAGTAACCAACAGGCCACTGAAAACCATGGTCGTCCGCTGGAGTCCTCGCTTGTCGAAGAAGGCCTGAGGTTGACCGGTGCCGAGAGCTTTATAAAATTTGTATGAGCTTCTTGTAGGGACCTGCGTCATGGCATACGCAACTGCAGGAAGGCCGTTCGAAAGGGGTAGTCTGCCGAACGCATGTACGTGCGCCGCTCACCTGAGGCAATCGTTGTACAGGCACCTGCAAAGTTGAACCTGCATTTCGAGGTGTTGGGTCGTCGCCCGGATGGCTTCCATGAAGTCGAAACGTTTATCACGGCGATAAGTCTGTTTGATACGCTTGCGTTCTTCCATTCCTCGCCCCAGACCGAGCAAGCTGGGCTTCAGCGTACTGTTGATTTCGCAGGCGATTGGGTCCCTGGGATGCGGGGCTATTTTCATTCCCCTGCGGGTGATTCAACCGGAGACTTACAGACTGCGTTAGGCGATCTTCCAGAGCCATCCGATAACATCGTCGTCAAAGCCATTGAGTTGCTGAGTCAGCGTGCGGGGACTGAGAAATCGGCCGTCGTTCGCTTAGTCAAACGAATACCCTCCTCTGCTGGCCTGGGTGGTGGTTCCAGTGATGCAGCGGCAGCCCTGGTGGCAGCCAATCTTGCCTGGAATTTAGGCTGGTCGCAGGAAAGGTTGGCCAGCTTGGCAGCAGACCTGGGAAGCGACGTGCCATTTTATTTCACACGTGGGGCGGCGATCTGTCGTGGTCGGGGCGAACGGCTGGAATCGCTGGAGAATGGCCAACATTTTCATTTTGTTGTGGTGCGCCCCCCACAAGGCCTTTCGACTGCGGACGTGTATCGCAACTGCCAACCAGCGAAAACCCCTGTTTCCATCGGGCCACTTCTGGAAGCCTGGCGAAATGGGTGTCCTTATCGCCTGGGTAGCATGCTGATGAACCGGTTGCAGGAACCGGCTGCGAAGATGTGCTCCTGGGTCGGTCGTCTGCGAAACGCAATGAAACAATTGGAGGTGCCCGGACACCAGATGACGGGAAGTGGTTCCAGTTACTTTGCGATTTGTCACAATGCGAGGCATGCACAACACACGGCAAGTCGATTGCGAGCACAACGCTTGGGTCAGGTTTTTCACGCGACAAGCGTCCACATTCCTTTGAACTAGTTTGCCTATTTCTCTAACAGCGAGGGAGAATAGCCGTGAACATTACCGAAGTGAACATCAAGCTGACGGAAGATCCGGGAGAACGGCTACGGGCGTTCTGTTCAATTACTTTCGACGATTGTTTTGTCATTCGAGACTTAAAAATTATTGAAGGAAGTAATGGCCCGTTTGTTGCAATGCCTAGTCGAAAGCTTGCGGCGCACTGCCCTCAATGCAACTCGAAAAATCATCTTCGTGCAAGCTATTGCAATCAATGCGGTTTGCACCTAGACGCGGAACAGAACGTGCACGAACAGGAGGGCCGCGCCAAACTTTTTGCTGACATAGCTCATCCAATCAACTCGGATTGCCGGCAAATGATTCAAGAGCGAGTGATTGAGGAGTTTCACAACGAAGTCGAACGGCCCAAGCATCCGGGCTATTCATCGCGATACGACGGTCATCACGAGGAAGAACGTGTGGCAGATGCCGTCTCTGATCAGAAGTCTTCTGAGCCCGGTCCCATCATTCACGTCGACTCGGCGACGAGCGAACCAAGGGCTCCGCACAACGTGCCATCCGAAACACCAACGCTGAGCAAACCAACAACGGAAGACCAAAATGGCGGTTTCGGCGCCGGGATCTTTTAGTACAACAAACCGGGACTTCGAATTTCCAGGCAGAAAACTTCTCCGGGTTTCCTCCCAAACTCCCGACTACCGACGTTGCTTTCTATCTTTGCTTTCTACCTCTTCTCGCCACCACCTTTTCCGTGGCCTAAAACTCGACGGTTCGTCTTGGTGTTCACCCGCACGCCCGTTATGATATTCCCTCAGCAGTTCGAGAGATTCCCGGAGGAACGCTGTCATGCCAGAGTACCGTGTGGAACGCGACTCCATCGGTGACGTCCGCCACCCTACACGGGCTTTCGATGGTGGCCAGGCTCAACGTGCTGTAGCAAACTTTCCTATTTCAGGATGCCTCCTGCCTGCCGCGCTGATGAAGGCCGACCTACAAGCAAATATCGAAGCTTGCGCAGCTGCGGTGGAGCAGAGTCTCTCGGTGGCAACGAATTTCAATCCTTTGATCGGTTATGAGAAAGCTGCGTCACTTTCAAACGAACCATTTCGAACAGGCAAGACAATTCGTCAACCGTGCCTGGAAGAAGATATTTTACCAGAAACAACGTTGCCGGTAACGCTCGATCCTCTGAGCATGACCAATCCACAAGTGTAACTCGAAAGGGATTTTATGTTACTCCAAACATTGCCATGTGAATGGTGGAAAACTATTTCGCGTTCGTGCCGTGTGGGAATTTTGTTGCTATCTGTCTTGCTGATTTATGCACAAACAGCTGAACCTCAGACTGTTCCGAATAAACGTTCTCCCGACCCGGATGCCCGAAAACTCTTGTCACAGAACCAGCACCTGGTAACGCAAGCCTACAAAGCAACGCAAAACGCTCAAACCGTAGATGACTTCGATAACGTGATCAATCTTTGCAAACAAGCCATGCTCGACGAACTGCCGGAGAAATTGTTACAGTACACGAAAGATTTGTTGTCGTGGACTCACAACAAGCGTGGCGAGGGATACGCCCGTCAGGCCAACGAGGCGGCCGAACAAGGAAATATGGAAACAGCGGTGGACATGGACTCTCGGGCCATGAAAGATTTCGAGAGTTCAATCTTGTTGGACGGCAAGCGATGGAGAGCCATTCACAACCGCGGAGTGAGTCACGCGATTCTGGGAAACTTTGACCAGGCCATGGCAGATTTCAACCGGACGATTGAACTCAAACCGAACTTCTCTAAGGCATGGTTCAACCGCGGGGAAGTCGGTTATGAACAAGAACATTTTGGGGGAGCAGTTCGCGACTACACGGAATCCATTCGCTTGAATCCTAAAGATCCCGGTGCTTACAGCGGTCGAGCCCACTCGCACTACCGCATGGACAGATACCGTGAGGCGTTGGCAGACTATGATCAAGCGATTGAATTTGGCGAAAAGGATGCCCTGGCGTATACCGACCGGGGTGATGCACATCACCGTTTGGGACACTGGCAACGCGCCGCTTCGGATTACCGTCGAGCTATCAAACTGGACGAAGCCCTAGGCCGCGCCTATCAAGGTGCCGCTTGGCTGATGGCAACATGTCCAGATAAGCGTTATCGCAATCATGAACGGGCGCTCCAAGCAGCTCAAAAAGCTATCGAATTGGATGGTGATGAGGACCATCGCTACCTTGACACCCTGGCTGCCGCTCAGGCTGCCAATGACAATTATGAAGAAGCCGTCTTGGACATCGGACAAGCGATTGAGCTGGCGCCCGAAAACGAAACTGGCAAACTGCAAGATCGTCTTAAACTTTACCAAGAAAAGAAACCATATCGGCAGGCCTCCAGGCCTCGTCGAACAACAAGAAGATAATCGCCGGCTGGCCGCCGACTACGGTACACGCCCTTGCAGCCATTGAATCTCCAACTGCAACGGCCAAAGAGCGGTTCACGACTCCGGCATTGGCGTTATCTGCAGTGCTGCTATCCGGAGGGCATTCTGCAAGGCCGGGCGTTGTCCGCAAAGGCTCGACCTCCGGCGGATTTCCTCCGCATTGGTGTTTCGTGGTGGTATCTCGCGCACCTATCAATTCGGCGGAATACGTTGCAAACCGATATCAGAAAAACAACCAACAACGACCGGTCGCGGGATGCGCTTCGGACGAGTGGTTCTTTTTCTCGCAAACGAACGCTCAATTCTCCGTGCTTGACCAGACTTTCGTCGCCGACACACCTCATCAGTCGTTCCAAGACGACGCTACCGATGCCCGTGACAAGTAATGAACCAGAAAACACAGGTCCACCCAAGGACGGTAATGCATTTGATTGATTTGTTAAGCTGAAAGCAAACTGCAAACCGACTGACAGAAATAAAAGTGCTCGACACACTCCGAGTGTGAAACGATTTTGACCAACTGGGACAACGCATGGTGAACACAAACATTGGTGACCAAACGGCTTCAGACTCCAAGAGCCACGGGAAACAGTTAGCGCGTTTCGCTGTCGCCATAACAGTTTTCACACTGGCATACTTTGCTTTTGGCGGGATTTTCTCCCTCGACTACCTGGCAACAAAAGAAACAGAGCTCGAACAATTACGGAACAGCCATCCTATTCTGATCATGGCTTTTGCCTTTTTAATTTATGTTCTGGCAACAGGCCTTTCCCTGCCCGGGGCTACCCTCATGACACTTGTAGTGGCGTGGTATTTCGGATTCTGGAAAGGATTGGTGTTGGTCAGCTTCGCGTCGACCTGTGGGGCAACCCTTGCGTTTCTATTGAGTCGTTACTTGCTGCGCGACATAATTCAATCCAAATTCGGTGAACGCTTGAAGACATTCAACGAGTCCCTGGATCGTGAAGGGGCGTTTTATTTGTTTACCCTGCGGCTGATTCCTGCGGTTCCATTCTTTGTGATCAACGTGGTCATGGGCTTGACCAGAATCCGAACCACAACCTTTTGGTGGGTCAGCCAGTTAGGAATGCTGGCGGGAACTTGTGTTTACGTCTATGCAGGATCGAATATTCCCAGCCTGTCCCAACTCGTCGATCCTTCGCAATTGCGGGCTGACGAAATCCGAGACTGGCCCGGGTTTGTAGTGCAACTCCAAGGTTTGTCGGATAGCGACGGCCGGTCCAATGCGATGAACCGGGCGATTGACGAACGTTTAACCGCCCAAGAGCGGCGTTTGTTACGCACCTATCCACCTCCATCTGCTGCGACTCGCACCCTGGTCGGAAAGTCACACCTCGCGCCGTCGGAGAATTCAGCAAAGCCTTCGGAGAAAATTCTGCAAGCAAATCGAGATCAACAAATGGAAATTCAACTCGCGCAGGTGCTGAACCGATTGCTTCACGATCCCAATCTGGTTCACAACGAAATCCAATCCGTTCTTCGTGCCGAATCACAAGCCGATCTACGGCACCTTATCAGGAATCGCCCTGGCACAAAGGCGGCCATCGAACCAAAGGAACTCAAGAAATGGAAAAAAAACGTGACACGAATCAATCGTGAAGCAATGATCGCTGTTTTCCCTCAGCACATACGACCTCCTCGCGGGATACTGAATTGGCAGCTCATCGTTGCCTTCGTGGCGTTGGGGGTGTTTCCCCTCGCAGTGAAGAAAATCATGGCGGGCCCGCGACCTGCATGATTCCATCAGATCGTAGCCGCAACGGCGCCCCCATTTTTCAGAAAGCGTGACCACCTCCAGACAGCCAGGAAACATTCGATGAGCGAACCAGGTCCGTTACTTCCAAAGGACAAATACAACCAGCAGCTTGAAGCCAACGTTCATCCAAATAACTGGATCAATCCAACTCCCGAGGGTCGCTACAACCTGGTGGTGATTGGGGCCGGAACCGCGGGGCTAGTGACAGCTGCCGGAGCTGCCGGATTGGGTGCCAAGGTGGCGCTCGTCGAGCGGAACCTGATGGGAGGCGACTGCTTGAATGTGGGCTGTGTGCCGTCCAAAGGGCTCATCAGTGCGGCCCGGGCTGCCAACGCAGTTCAAGATGCTCAAAAATTTGGCGTCCGCGTCCCGCAGGAAACGCACGTGGACTTTGCCTCAGTGATGCAACGTATCCGCCGCTTGCGATCCCACATCAGTCTCAACGATTCTGCAACCCGTTTCAAAGACCTGGGGGTCGACGTGTTTTTTGGCGAAGGAAAATTTGTCGACTCCGACTGCATTGAGGTAAATTCGACCCGCTTAGTTTTTCGCCGCGCCGTGATAGCCAGCGGCGGACGTGCTGCGGCGCCGCCTCTTCACGGTCTGGACCAGGTTGACTATTTGACCAATGAATCTGTTTTCTCTTTGACAGAACTGCCACCTCGCCTGGCAGTCATCGGGGCCGGCCCCATGGGCTGTGAATTGGCCCAGTCGTTCGCTCGCCTGGGCTCCCAAGTCCACCTGTTCACTAGCGAACGCGGCATCCTGCCTCGTGAGGACCGACAGGCCGCCGGTATCCTCAGCAAGGAGTTGGAGAAAGATCGTGTGCACATCTACCCGACAGGCAAGCGTTTGGAATTGCAGAAACGGGGTGCGTGCATCGGAGTAACGGCCGCGGGTGAGAAGGGCCACGATATCGTGGTCGATCATTTGCTGGTGGCAGTGGGTCGAACCGCCAACGTTGAGCACCTGAATCTCCAGGTGGCAGGTGTGCAACACGACCAGCGTGGCGTGCAAGTGAACGCCCGCCTTCAAACCACTAATCCACGAATTTATGCCGCCGGGGACGTATGTTCCCCTCATAAGTTCACTCATGCGGCCGATTTCATGGCACGCATTGTCATTCAGAACGCTCTGTTCGCAGGCCGGACTCAAGTGAGCAATCTGGTCATTCCATGGTGCACCTACACGTCACCTGAAATAGGTCGCGTGGGGTTGAACGAAACCGAGGCACGCGATCAAAACGTTGAAATCGATACCTATGTGCAAGAATTGAAAGACATCGATCGCGCAGTCCTGGAAGGCAGCGACGCAGGGTTTGTCAAGGTTCATGTGGCTAAGAACACCGACCGCATCCTGGGAGCAACCATTGTGGCCAACAACGCCGGAGATATGATTTCCGAAATTACCTTGGCCATGAAACACCGCATTGGACTGCGAGGAATCGCCCGCACGATTCATCCTTACCCGACTCAAGCGGAGGCGATTCGAAAAATTGGAGACCAATACAATCGCACTCGCCTGACACCCACGGTCAAGTCCCTGTTAAAACAGTGGCTCTCTTGGACTCGCTGACGCACCCGGGGCGACCGCTGCCGCTCCATTTTTCGTTCAGCCGCAAACAATGATTTTCCCCGCCGGGAAACAAAACTCGTTCAAGAGTTTTTCAGAAACATTCCCGTTTACGGTCTTCCAAAGGCGCTCGAGGAAATGCTGACGCGGAACAGGAATACCCGTGTCCCGGGCAGTGATTCGATGGTCCGTTGATAACGTATTGATCTTGTTTCATGGTGCATGTAGTGCTAGGTACCTAAGTTGCATCCGGGATACCCAACCGAAAATTTTGCCAAGGTGACCGGTGCAATGCCGCTGGAAGTCCCCCTGAAAGACGAGCCAAATGAATCTGCATCCGCCACCTGGCACACCACACTGAACTGATTTGTGCTAAACTTGAAATAGTCTCCCCTGTTCAATGAAACCCATCGTTACTGTAGTTTTCCGGAGGTTCCGATGAAGTCACGACAAGGCCGAGTTTGGACGACGGCAATGGTCACCGGTATTCCCTTGTTCCTAATTTTGGTTGTCGCAGTGATCTTTGCCACACGCACTACCTTTAGTGAGGAAAACTCTGGAGACAAAATCGCACAGGATTTGTCTCCCGCGCAGGAGAGCCTGAAACCTGTTGTGAAACCGGAAAAAGAATGGAAAACCCTGCTGACGGAAGAACAATTTCACGTCACTCGAAAAAAGGGTACCGAGCGGGCTTTTACCGGGACGTACTGGGATAACAAACGGAATGGCATTTACAAATGCATCTGTTGTGACTTGCCTTTGTTCAATTCCACCACAAAGTTCAAATCCGGTACCGGCTGGCCCAGTTTTTGGGAACCGTTTCAGCAGCAATATGTGTTGCTGGAAGAAGACCGATCATTTTTCTTCAGTGTGCGGATCGAAGTCAAGTGTCGTCGCTGTGATGCTCACCTGGGACATGTTTTCGAAGACGGTCCGGAACCTACGGGACTGCGCTATTGTATCAACTCGGCCGCTCTCGATTTCAAATCACGTCGAGAACAATCCGATCGGCGCTCGGGCAAGCGACGATCCCCATAGTGCCGAACAGCCATGTTGAGAACCTCTCTGTTCGTTGTCAGGGACTCCTCACCCTGACCTGACAAGCGAGCCTTTCCACCCGGCTGACGTCACCAAAACAACCCAACTGCTGGTGGCTTGCTATTTCTCTCGAGTGAAGGGCAAGTAGAAGATCGCCGACAGGACGAACTGGCAGCCTTCACCAAGTCCTGTAACAACTTGATTAGGCGTCCTCGCCATCACTCACAAATCTGTATCCAGAGTCGCGAAGCGTAAGAAAATAACGCGGAACCGCCGGGTCGGGTTCAAAGTACTTTCGCAAGCGACGAATGAATTGATCTGGAGCACGGGTGGTCACATTGCCTGGCATCTCCCAGACATTCTCCAGCAATTCTTTTCGCGTGATCACACGACCCGCGTTAACCACAAAATATCGCAACAGCTTTAACTCAAGATGAGTCAGCCGAATAGGTTTCCCGTCCACACGCACTTCATGCGTCTCAAAATCAATCTTGGCACTGGAAAATTCAAAACTTTCGGTTTCAAAGGGTTGCTCGACGGTCGACTGCCGATGGGCGGACAGGGTGAGCAGGCTCTTGACGCGACTCAGGAGTTCTTCAAGCTCAAAGGGCTTGGTCAGATACTGATTGGCCCCTACATCGAATCCCCGAGTTCGATCTTCGGTCAAGGTGCGTGCACTGAGAATTAAAACGGGAACGTGATTTCCTACTTCACGTAGCGTTTCACACACAACATAGCCGCTCATGCCCGGCAACATCAGATCCAGAATCACCAGATGGAACGAGCTATCTGAATTTTGCAGCAGCTTCAAAGCACTCGCACCATCCAGCACCCGCGTGACACGGTACCCTTCCTGTTCCAGGTTGTACTGAATCCCCTTCGCCAGGTGAACTTCATCGTCGACGACGAGAATATGTTTTTGATTGTTTGTCATCCGACACTTGCTACATGTGGGAGTGTATCTTCTGATTGCAAGTCTGCATCCTCGGCCAGACTCTGAACACCGGGTAGTCGAATTTCAAACACCGTTCCCGGTTCGGGCACCGCGTCCATGACCGCAATACGGCCCGACAGCCGACGCACGAGCGTACGCACGATATAAAGGCCCAACCCGGTTCCCGGTTTTTCCCGTTCAAGTTCAAGTCCCAACCGTTCAAAACGTCCAAAAATCTTGCGACGCATGGCAACTGGAATTCCTCGACCGTTGTCTTTTATCTGTGTCACTGCAGTCTTTTTCTGGTCGTCATGAAAACGCAACGTCACCACCACCCGAGGCTCGTTACCTGCGTATTTCACCGCGTTGTCCAGCAGGTTGCGAAAGATCATGTCAACATCCATTCTGGCAGACCGAACTTGACATGGTTCGAGATCAAACTGAATGGTGGTCGCTGGCACTCGGTAACGCAGACAGACTGCCTCACCACATTCCTTTAGGATCGCGGCTAAATCGATGTTTTCAACATCGCTCTCGACACGTGGTTTCTCCAGGCTGGCCGCGTCCAACAAGTGATTGATCAAATGATCCAGGCGTTCAACATCTTCCAGCATGTATTGCCGAAATTCCGCCCGCTGTTGTTCGTTGACCTGGTGGCGGTCGAGCGTTTGCAGGTAGAGCTTCAGGGAAGCAATGGGGGATTTCAATTCGTGAGTCACACTTGCAATGAAATTTGATTGGCGCCGATTCAGGTTGAATGTCTTGATCGTGAGTACCAGATAAAAAATCGTCCCGCCAAGTATCAAAACCAAAAACGTGGTTCCCACGGACAACAGGGTCCAATGGACGGGCGCATAATCGGCTTCACCAGCCCTGATAACAGCCAACAACACCCAACCAACCATCAGGGCGACCAACATGACGATCATCAAGATGGCAAAAATAATTGGGAGTTTTAGAGATCGACGCGGTGTAATCATGGTTGATCCACTATGCTCTGCGACGTGGAAATCTCAACGATCGTCTGAAACTCGCAGCGGTCCAGAATGCTAGATTGCCCCATCGGTGCTCTCCGGACATTAGACAGCACACATGCGCAACTTGGCAACCGTGAGCATCCTGCGGGGAGCGGAGCACGACCCCTAGGATACCTTCACCGAGGCAGAACGTCGAGAAAGACTTCCATGGTTGCATCTGCCATTCCATCGATGTGGCTTTTCTGGTGCACACTCTGATGGCCACTACGGCGCAAGTCTTCTCTTTGTTGATGACCGGCCAAGACTTCGTGCAATGTCCTGGCGAGTTCCTCCACGTCATTCGGCTGGAACAAGCGACCTCCGCCAGCGGCCAGAAGTTCCGGAAATGCCCCATGCCCCGGCTGGACCACGGGCGTACCGCTAGCCAGTGCTTCCAACACGTACATTCCTTTCGGTTCCCGGTAGACCGTGGGAACGCTTAAGACATCCAGTGACCTGAGAAATTCCAGCTTCGAGCGTCGATCCACCGACCCCAAGTATTCGAAATCGTTGCCGAAACCGGCTGCACGAATTTTTTCAAATTGTGATTCGGCGTAAGGACGGTCGTGTTCGGAAAGCCAGCCTGCTATTCGAAGTTGAATCGATTCCCCGGGAGCCATTTCTCGTAGTCGCACAAATGCATCCACCAGATGGTGCAGCCCCTTGGCGGGACAAAGTCTTGCCATGTAGCCGATCGTGGGATGTCGGTCGGGCCGGACCGGTAGTTGCACCGGAAATCCCTCCAGACTGATGCCCAGGGGAACGATGCGTATTTTGTCGGCGGGAATACCAAAGTATTCGCTCATAAAATTCGCGTAATATTCCGTAAACACGATGAATACATCGACGCAGGCAACCAGACGCTGAATCTCTTTCAATGCCTGACGACGGTAAGTTTCCGGTAACTCCTCGATAAACAAATCGTCCCCTTGAAGCGTGACCACAATGGGGACGTCAAGTGCCCGTCTGATTTCAGGTAAACACCCTGCCAACAACATGTTGCTCAGGTTGATCACATCAGGCCGCGCGGAAGTGGCCAGCCAGCGGACTATTTTGTCAACCTCGCGACTCTGATTACCCTCTTTCCCGCGCAACATCGAAAGCGTTAAGTCACCCACTTCTCGGGCCTGGGTCGATAGATTCTGCCGTGCTGCCCAGCGGAGGAGTCGTGGATGATCCAACATCGAATGCACCCAGCGTGGAAGATAGCGATAGTAGCCGAGCCGTTGTTGGAGATAGACGTTGATACCTCCGAAAAAAACACGGTCGATGCTGACATCGTCCCCTTCCGTTCGTAAGGGGGTGTACGTGGGTATCAACTGAATGTCGACGCCCCGCTTCAACAAGGTCGCGGCGAGCGCACTATCTCGCAAGCAACTTCCGCAGTACATACCAGCCGCACCGGCTGTGATCAAAGCAATACGAGGCAGGGAGGATAATTGAGGCAAGATTCTCTGGGGGCTGGATAGGAGTTGCCAAGGCCTCCGGAAAGTCTGCAGCCAACCCGCGGGTTGGCCTCGACTTCAATTTTACTAATTGTCCGGTTTCAGGATGTGGCCAAAAGATTGAGATCTGTACGAGAAGGCAGCACGCCCGGTAGGATTCGAACCTACAACCCTCGGTTCCGAAGACCGATGCGCTATCCAATTGCGCCACGGGCGCTCGCAAAGCCTCTGGCGCAGCATAAACTTTCAGAGCCCGGGTTTCAACGCCGGGTACCAGACGAGAACGAATCAAGTCGAGGGAAAATACGAAACCTGTCCGTTGGGACTACTCCCGGAGCAGCGACGGACCTGATTGACACAAGCTGCTTCCCGCCTCAGAAACTCTCTTAAACGGGGGCCTATTCTCTCGTCAGAAGCCACTTTCTCTCACAGCGATTCGGACCGGACTGAACAGCTCGACCGACCGGGACAGCGCAACATTTCTTCTCCGGTCCTGACGGTTCTAAGACATCTGCCCTTGGGTTCGACATCCTCGACCCGTAGGATTCGGGGGTGATTGGAATGCGCTGCGGGGTTAGAATTTGTAGGTTGGCTCCATGGGGCGTCTTTCACTGGGGTACACAGGATGTGCCCCCGATGGTTGAGATGGCTAATTTTATCCGGCTATAGAGTTCGTTTCCGTAGAAGAACCGGTACCGCGATAGAAGTCTGGCACTCCTGCGAAAAGTCACCAGTCAAAGCTCACAAAACGATCGATGCCGATGCTCACGTTACGTCTGTTAGATGGGGCCGACCGCGGTCGGATCTATGAAAACCTGGAACCTCCAATCACGATTGGCAGGGAAGAAGGTAATACCATTCAGTTGAATGACGAGCGTGTCAGCCGTTACCATGTCAAAATCCAGGAGGACAATGAGAAGTTAGTCCTGACCGATCTGGAAAGTACAAACGGCACCAGGGTCAACGGTGAAGACATTCAGCTATGTATCCTTCGTTTCGGCGATCTGTTGACGATCGGACGTTCGGTGCTGGTCTTTGGTTCCCGCGAGGAGATTGCCGAACGACTGGCCAACTTGCGAAAAAATGGCACTCCCAAAAACCCCACGGTCGACGAGAATTCGGAATCGTTGGAAGGTGAAAATCAAGGGGATCCGTTGGATTACGAGTTAAACTGGTCGGATGACATTGACCTTCAAGCCACCCTGCATCTACTCGAACCTCCCGAGTTACCCGAACGTCTCTCCCCGGCCCAGGCAGCTCAGTTGTCGGAACTGCTGGAATACCTGCACATCCGCGTACGCAATGTACTGCATTCGGCTCACACCAATGAGGACGAGGAAATGGTGGAGTTTGAAATGCGTCCCTGGCAAGATTTGATTGACTTTCAAGCGCGCATCGCAGGATACCTTCGTTTGATCAGCGACCCGGGCAAAGAATGATCCACTGACACATCCAGTTTCAGGCTACTCACTTTCCCGGACGATCTTCTTGAATCGACACTTCAGATCTTCGTGATTGGAAACAACGCTGGATGAGTGACCGGTTCACCTGCCACATCCAGTTCCGCTTGACTTTCTGGGACCGGTGATCGAAACTGTGGACACTTATTATCCGTGTTGGGCCTGTGGCGAAATTGGCAGACGCGCTAGATTCAGGTTCTAGTGGGCATTACAGCCCGTGGAGGTTCGAGTCCTCTCAGGCCCACAGATAAAGCGACGCATTGCGCCAGACTGCTTGTTTTTGCAGTTTCGCAGGCGTCGCTTTTTTTATGGGCGATCCGCTGGCTACAAAAAGAGTGCGCGCACCACTAACCGCCTCGGCATTGGGCGTGTTGGTCTGGGCACCCGTTGACACCCCTGATCACGCCAGTTTGAATCTGATCGTTGACTATCCGACAGCCCCAACACCATCTCATTGACAGGGATCAGGCATCAAAACGAAGGTGATGTACCGGGCGCCTCTCTCCGAGATACGTCGCTGTAAGGTCGGCTTGATCATCTGCCCGCAGCGTGACGTGGCGATACGGGCTGTCAATCACCACCCGCGAAAAACAAGATTTGCGCCTACCAAGCGAGCGGAATTCACAGGTTCACCGGGCAAAAGCCTTTTCCTTCCCGACCGGCTTCCTGTTGCTGGTTGGAGATCCGGCCAAGTAGCGGTGCCTGACACCTGTCAGGCACCCGGTCTGGCTACCAGGAGACGTCAGGTTAGGTTTCGTTACGAACTTCAACACGGAAGATTCCACTTATCATGCGCGTGCCCGGCAGCGAGGCACCGACGTAGATGCCATTGACAGGCCCTCCTAGGAGTTTAAACTCCTATCATTCGTTGTTTGTGATTTTTTTCACAAACTACCCTGTTCGATTGGTGTATGTCTGACTGGTTGTGCTTCCAGACCGGGGGAAGCTGGCCCTTGTCCAGAAATGACGACACAGCTGGCTGATATCCCATGATCTTCGACCTTGCCACACCCGCCTTCTACTACATGGCTGGCGCTAGCGTCGTAAGTGCCACCCTGGCCGTGACTCGCAAGAACCCCGTCCACAGCATGCTCTGGGTACTGGTCCTCTTTATGCACGTGGCGGGTATTTTCCTGATTCTGCATGCGGAGTTCCTGGCAGCGGTCCAGGTTATTGTCTATGCGGGTGCCATTCTGATCTTCTACCTTTTTATCGTGATGCTACTCGACCTGTCGGGCGAGGAGACTCGACCGCGGTTTAGTAAGCACTGGCCACTCGCGATGGTCACCGGAATCTTCATCATCAGCCTGGCCTTATTGGTACAGGTGGAACCACGGATCGCGGAAGATCCATCTCCGGGGAACCTTGCGCAGGTAGGAAAGCAACTTTTTGGTCCCTTCGCCCTGCCCTTCGAGATCGTTTCGCTCGTGCTGCTGGCCGCCATTATCGGGGCGGTCGTTCTCGCCGGGAGAAGGAGCGCCGAATCATGATTGCACCGATGGATGTAGTCCTGAAATTGAGTGCTCTTCTGTTTGGGATCGGAGCCTTCGGCTTCCTGGCACGACGCAACATCATCCTGATGTTCATCTCGGTGGAAATCATGCTCACGGCGATTAACATCAGCTTGGCCGGATTCAGTCAGCATCATGGGAACTTGCGCGGCCAGGTCCTGGCCCTGTTCGTGATCGCTATTGCAGCCGCGGAGGCAGGAATCGGCCTGGGGCTTTTGATCGCCAAGAACCGGATCAAGTCGGGAGCGGACGTGTCGGACCTGACCAAACTCAAGTGGTGACAACGGTGGAATCCTGGATTTCAAGTATACCCCTGCTCGCAGTTCTCACTCCCGCGCTCGGCGCGCTGCTCATTGCCTGGACTGGCGAGCGGCGTGCCAACCTGAGGGAGTTCTGGTCGGTTGCAGCCGGTGTTGTGTTGTTTGCGCTGGTCGCCAGGATGGTCCCTGAGGTCCTGGCAGGTGGCACGCCGCAGTGCGTGCTCTTCCAAATCCTCCCCGGCATCGAGCTGGCATTTCGAGTGGATGCCTTCGGTCTCCTCTTTGCCCTGGGGGCGTCCCTGTTGTGGATTTTGACCTCGTTCTACTCGATCGGGTACATGCGGTCGCTGCAAGAACACGCTCAAACTCGCTACTTTACCTGCTTCGCACTGGCCCTTTCTGCCACGGTGGGAGTGGCTTTCTCGGCCAACCTGTTCACACTGTTCCTGTTTTATGAAGCCTTGACCCTGGTCACCTATCCCCTGGTGAGTCACAAGGAGACTGACGAGGCCAAGGAGGGTTCCCGCAAGTACGTCATCTACCTGCTGGGGGCTGCCAAGTTGTTTCTCATGGCAGCCATCATTCTCACTTACAACGTGGCTGGAACGCTAGATTTTCGTCAGGGCGGAATACTGACTCTCACAGATGTCAGCGAGCAGCCCATGCTGCTCTACATGATCTTCGCGCTGTTCCTGTTCGGCTTTGCCAAGAACGCACTCATGCCGCTGCACAGTTGGCTGCCTGCCGCCATGGTAGCCCCTACTCCGGTCAGCGCACTGTTGCATGCGGTGGCCGTGGTCAAGACCGGGGTCTTTTCCACGCTGCGTATCTTCCTGTTCGTTTTTGGCGCCAAGAGCATGCATGCCCTTGGTGCAGACAACCTGGCCTTGATCGTCGCCTCGATAACGATCCTGGTCGCCTCGGTGCTGGCACTGGACCAGGACAATCTCAAGGCGCGGCTGGCGTATTCCACGGTCAGCCAGCTCTCCTACATCATCCTGGGCGGAGCACTGCTGACCGCCAGTAGCGTACTCGGGGGGATGATCCATATCTCCAACCACGCTGTCTCCAAGATCACGCTCTTCCTGTGTGCCGGTTCCATTTACGTCTCCACCCACAAGACCGAGATCAGCCAACTATCCGGCCTGGCCAAGCAGATGCCCTGGACGATGGCTGCCTTTGCGATCGCCTCGTTAAGCATTGTTGGCATTCCCCTGAGCTCCGGGTTCGTTTCGAAGTGGTACCTGGTGACCGGCAGTATCGAAGCCGGCAACTGGCTCATCATGGGAGTGTTACTGGCAGGGTCATTGCTGAGCGCCGCCTATCTCGGCCCGATCATCTACAAGGCCTACTTCGAGAAGGGTCCGGAGATAAACGACAAGATCCGTGAGGTCCCCTGGATGGTTGTGCCGCTGGTGATTACCGCGACCGCAAGCCTGATCCTGGGACTTTATCCGGCCCCTGTGCAGGAATTGGCCAGGATCATCCGCGACTCCCTCGCTCTCAACGGGGGACTGCTGCCGTGAATTTCCTGGAGAGACAGCTCGAAGATCCAATCTGTTTTGCCCGCATCAAGCGCTGGTTCTACATCAGCCTGGTGGTAATCGCCTTGGTGGAAGGGCTGGTGTTGCTGGCGCCGATTGCTCTACCAAAGTTGTTTCCCCACGAGGAACACCATCGTTTCTGGTTCGAGTCGATTCCGGCATTTGGTTCGCTTTACGGGCTTGTTTCCTGCGTGGCAATCATCGTGATCTCCAAGTTTCTCGGGAAGGTGTGGTTGATGCGCCGGGAGGATCACTATGATTCTTGATGCCTTGAATATCTCCTGGTTGCACCCAGGGCTCGTACTCATCCTGGGTGCCTGGATCCTTCCCCTGCTCAGGGGCTGGGCCAGGCGTGCGCTGATGGTTGCGATTCCGGCGGTGGCCGTGGTCATCTGCCTGGGTATGACGAAAGGCACCTATGGGGAGGTCAGCTTCCTGGGACTTGAGGTGGTGTTTGGCCGAGTGGACCAGTTAAGCCTGATCTTCTCCTATGTCTTTTCGATCATGGCCCTGCTGGGGATGATCTACGCGCTGCACGTGGAGCACAACTCTCAGCACGTGACAGCCCTGATCTATGCCGGCGGGGCGCTGGGGGTGACTTTTTCCGGCGATTTCATCTCCCTTTACGTGTTCTGGGAACTGATGGCGATTTCCTCGGCACTTCTTGTCTGGCAGAGCCGTGAACCGGGTGCCGGCAGGGCCGGCTTCCGTTACCTGCTGGTCCATATTGTCGGCGGGCTGATCCTGTTGGCAGGAATCGTGCTCTACGGGTCTGAAAACAACAACTCGTTTGCATTCGGCAACATGGCGGCCCTGGAACACACGGCCGCCTGGTGGTTGATCCTGCTTGCCTTCCTGATCAACGCGGCCGTCCCGCCTCTGGGAGCCTGGCTGCCAGATGCCTACCCCGAGGCCAGTGTCACCAGCGCGGTCTTCATGACCGCTTTTACCACCAAGTCTGCGGTCTATGTCTTGATCCGCGGTTTCCCGGGGACGGAGCTACTTGTCTGGCTGGGTGCGGCCATGGCGGTTTACGGCGTGGTCTATGCCGTGCTGGAAAACGATGCGCGCCGGCTGTTGGCTTACCACATTATTAGCCAGGTCGGCTACATGGTCTGCGCAGTGGGAATTGGTACTGCATTGGCCCTTAACGGTGCCGCTGCTCACGCTTTCGCGCATATTCTCTACAAGGCGCTGCTCTTTATGGGAGCCGGCGCGGTCATACAGATGACGGGGCGACGAAAGCTGAGGGAAATGGGCGGGCTCTACAAGACGATGCCTATCACCCTCACCCTTTACATGATCGGTGCCTTCGCCATCTCAGCCGTGCCGCTCTTTAGCGGTTTTGTCAGCAAGTCAATGATTGTCTCGGCCGCGGGCGAGCAGCACCTGATGTGGATCTTCCTCACACTGACGCTCGCCTCTGCCGGGACGTTCCTGCACACCGGTCTCAAGCT
>CAUZBP010000049.1:0-37376 GCA_963578105.1 Planctomycetota bacterium | reverse complement strand
CTTACGTCAATCGCGCCGCCTCAAAGCAGTCATTTGCCCAAGTTTCCCAATCCTCATGGCCATCTGGCTGGCTGGCCGCCGCGATGCTTGTAGCGCAATTCGATTTCGCTGAATTTTTGAATTGCCGGATGCACGGTCGGTGAATCCAGCGGGGGGTTACCCGGTCGAACACACCAGCCGGTCTGCATACCAACCTGCATGGCAGCATCCAATTCAGCCGGAACATCGCTTAAAAATAAGATTTCCGAGGTCGGCAGTTCAAACTCGGCAGCAATCTTGCTGTAGCTCTCGGGCTGACGTTTCGGTCCCGTAGTTGTGTCGTAATGGCCACTGAAACGAGACAACAAATCTCCTTCGATTGTATGGCGAAAAAACAGTTTTTGGGCATGAACACTACCTGAAGAAAAAATTCTTATGTCCAAACCGGCTTGCGTCCAACCATTCAGGGCAGGTAGGACGTCCTCGTAGATGTGAGCCCGCATTTCACCGGTTTCGAATCCTTGCTGCCAAATCAAACCCTGCAGCTGCTTGAGTCCAGTCGCCTTGATGTCGCCATCCATCAAGTCGATCACTGCATCACGCACAAATTGCATAGCGGGGATTTCGCCAGCGGATGCCTGTATCCAGACATCCATCGAGTCAAAGCCGACATCCTGTGCCAGCCGTTCAATGACTTGAATCAATGCGGAACTTCCCCACTGATCCCGGAGGTAGTTATCCAACTCTCTCCGCGCAAAAGGAAACATCACGTCGTAGACGAAACTGATAGACGACGTGGTCCCTTCGATGTCGAGCAGGACCGCATGACCGGAGAAGGTAATCACACTTTGACGACCGAATCAAGGTCTTCCGCAGGCGGCAGGTAGTCGGGACCCCAACAAACGGCTGCGTGCTGCTCGTGGACTGCATCATCAATGTAATGGGCCGCCCAGCCCGTCTTCTCTTTGAACAGTCGAATGCAACGAATGCTCCGGTTCTCACACAGGTTGAACCAGTGTCGAGTCCCCTCCGGAACATTGATCAAGTCACCTGACTCCACGGTCACTGAAAACACCGGGCCGTTGTCAGGATGGATGTGAAACAATCCACGGCCTTCAATCGTAAATCGGACCTCGTCTTCACTGTGCGTATGCTCTTTGTCGAACTTCGCCAACATTTCGTCCAGGCCTGGTGTGTCCGGGTTCACGTTGATCACATCAGCCGTTTGAAAGCCCCCTTGCTGTTTCAGACGCTCGATCTCAGGCTCGTAGGCGGAGAGGATCTCCTCGTTGGTCGCGTCCGCACCAATCCGTCCATCAACATCCCATTTCTCATACCAGATTCCGAATGGGCGCACAAATTCCAGTATTTCCTGGGGGTCCTCCAGCTTACGGTCCTGTTCCGCAATCGTAATCGTTGCCATCGTTCAATCTCCTGGCGTACTTGCCTGCTAAAGAATCATCCGTTGTCGGTTTGCCGCCTCTCGGGGGACGCTGCTCGCTCCCATGCCACGTTTCGGCAACCCGTGGTTTTGGTGTTCAGTCTGCATTCTTCTTTTTAAGCCTCCGTCTACCACCCCATGACATGGGCGGGTACAGTCGACGTCAATTGAAGTTTACGTGCTAGAACTTCAAAAAGAAATTCGAAAATCTCCACATGTCTCCGGGCAGCATCCAGGTCAGGTCCCCAGGTATACAACCCATGACGGCGCAGCAAAAACGCGTGTTCCAGCGGACGAAGTCCGCCTTCCAACCTGCCTGAGAGCTGGTCCGCAAGCGCGGGGATATCCTGTGTGTTTTCGAATATCTCGACCCATGTACTGGTCTGGTGGGTCGTAGTTCCCTCCAGTCCTTTTAACATTTCGTAACCTTCGATGGCGAAACCACCCTCACCGTAAAAAACGTCTGACAGAATCGTGGCCCAGACTGAGTGCGTGTGCAGTACGGCCCCCACTCCGGACTGGCGGGCCAAAACGCAGTGCAGCAGCGTCTCTGCGGAAGATTTCGGCTGCTGCGCTCGGGTCGGTCGACCTTCCTGGTCGATTCGCACAAAATCACGCGTGGACAAGCGGCCTTTATCTTTTCCGCTGGCGGTGATCAGCAGTTCCAGTGGCTGCCGTTGGATCACCACACTGTAGTTACTGCTGGTTCCGACCGACCACCCTCGCTGATAAAACAGCTTCCCCAGTTCACGGAGGGATTCGACTTCGGTTTGCAAAGAGATCAGAGCGTCATTTTGGTTCACGTGTTCCGAGCGAGGTGGCATCGAGATTGACATCCAAACGTCCTAGGAAACGTTAAAAATCATTACGGTCCGGAGCCGTTCACCGCATACCGAGTTGGACGGCCTGAGCACCACCGGCCCAAAGGACCACGGTCTCCAGCACTCCTCGGGTTACCAATACCTTTCAAGGAGAAGATTAGACGGGTCTCTTAGAAGCAGTCGCCTAATCTATCAGATCCTGATCAAGAATCAACGAGTACCCTGTTGCCATAGGCAAACCGGTCCGCGGAGCCAGTAACCTTTTCGTAAAACTGCGCCGAGTCTAACGATTCCTCGAAGGTTGCAGATTACGTGAGCGTCGGGGACACCGACAGAAAGTCTTGGGAGATGACGTATCTTCAAACCTTGGGCTGAGCCGCACCTGGAAACCGGGCAGGTCTCCAAAAAACGTCGGACAGGCGCCACTCGCAAAAAGAGTGCAAACGTTGACCCCCACCGGGCTGTCACTGCCAACATCAAAGCAAGTCGCCTGGTCGGTTTGAAGAACGTCTGGCACGCGGCTTGGTGTTTTCGTTTAGCACAAAATTCGCATCCCGGGTAACACCTCCTCCGCGGTCTGATTCCTCAGGACAACCGCGGCATTGACTGACCTTTGTTGGATGAACAAGAGAACAAAAAGCTCGATCCATGATCTTGACCGAACCCTGGACCTCGACTAGAGTCATAGATTGACAGGAAAGGTTATCATCATGTTAGTTCACCTACTGCCGTTACTTCTTTGGCTCCTGACTGTCGGCAGGCCGTAGGGTTCGTGTTCAGCAAATTACTGTGAGAAACCTAGAACCTCGAGGCCTTTTCGATCGGCCTCGAGGTTTTTTTTGTGCAGGACGGAAATGTTTGTCAACGCAGGCTCTATCTGTCACTCGACAACTTTCCTTGAAAATTTCTGCAACTCGGTAAGTTATTACCAACTATTACAATAAGGATCGAACCGAATGTCCGCAGAACGACGCATCAAAATTTTTGACACCACGCTTCGGGATGGTGAGCAGTCACCGGGCGCGAGCATGAATCTGGTTGAAAAAGTGGAGATTGCCCAAGCGCTGGTTGATCTGGGAGTTGATGTTATCGAAGCTGGCTTCCCGATCGCCTCACCCGGTGATTTTGAAGCAGTTCGCGAAGTCGGAATGAATACACGCGGTGCCACCGTCTGCGGCCTGGCTCGTTGCAATGAAAAGGACATCGACCGAGCCTGGGAGGCCTTGAAACACACCACGGATGCACGGATCCACGTTTTCTTAGCCACCAGCGCCATTCACCGGGAATTCAAGCTGCGCATGACGCCGGCCGAAATTACGGAACGGGCCGTGGCAGGAGTGCGGCGAGCCGTTTCTTATTGTGATGACGTTGAATTCTCACCGGAAGATGCAGCCCGAACAGAACTCGATTTTCTATGCCAGGTTGTCGAAGCAACAATCGATGCGGGAGCAACGACCATCAACATTCCCGATACGGTGGGATACGCTACTCCTGAACAGATGGGCAAAGTCATCCAGACGCTGGTCAATCGTGTTCCCAATATCGACCAAGCAGTTTTAAGTGTTCATTGTCACAATGATCTGGGTCTGGCTGTGGCGAACAGCTTGGCAGCCGTCGGCCAAGGAGCCGGCCAGGTTGAGTGCACGATAAATGGCATCGGAGAGCGGGCTGGCAATTGTTCCCTGGAGGAAGTTGTCATGGCCATTCGCACCCGTAACGACTATTTCCAATGTCACACCGGGATCAACACGGAACGACTGGTCCCCACCAGCCGTCTTGTTTCGAGCATTACGGGCATCCAAGTCCAACGGAACAAGGCCATCGTGGGTCGCAACGCATTTGCCCATGAAGCTGGCATTCACCAGGATGGAATGCTCAAGGAACGCACGACCTACGAAATCATGCGGCCGGAAGATGTTGGCTTTGCCAAAACAGACTTGGTGCTGGGCAAGCACAGTGGCCGTGCAGCTCTGGCAGATCGAGCCAAACAACTGGGATTTCATCTCAACGGCGAACAACTGCAGACCGTTTTCAATGAGTTCAAAAAACTGGCCGACAAGAAAAAGGAGATTTACGACGGCGATTTACTCGCCCTGGTTCGTCAAAAGTACCACGATGTCCCCGAACAGTGGACTTTAGTCTCCTTCCAAGTTTCGTCCGGCAACAACAAACAGCCGTATGCGTGCCTGACCCTGCGGCGTGGCGAGAATGAATTCACGGAAGAAGCGACTGAAGGAGACGGTCCGATTGACGCTGCCTTCTGGGCAACAGAGAAAATCACGGGCATTAAACTCGTGTGCAAAGATTATCAGGTTCGCAGTTCCACTGTCGGACGGGATGCGTTGGGCGAAGTTAACTTGGATGTCGAGTTTAGCGGCCAATCCTATCGCGGACGGGGTGTCTCAACTGACACGGTCGAAGCCACGATCAAAGCCATTTTGAATGCCATCAACCGAATCCTGATGACGCAAGAAGAAACTTCCGAGTAGTCGGTTGTCGTTTCCGGATGGTAGTCGCCGGGCATCTGATTCGCATGACAACACGAGCGTCGTCTCGCAATCTGGGCACAGACCCACCAGCATCGACGCTGAACAACGCAAGTATTCAGACCGCCACATAGGCAAGATAGTAGAAGACCCAGCCTGTCACCGCCGTCATGGTCATGCCAATGGCTGCCAGACGAGCCCAAAGTCGGTGCGCCGCACTATACGCGTTGGGGCGAGGCAGGCGATCAAATTTACGGAGTGCCTGCACCACGACATAAATCCAGAGGATCGCCGTGGGAACAGCAAATAGCAGGTGGACGAGCAAGCTGTAGCCCACGGCGCAACTCCATTTGTGCTGAGCATCAAAGTACGGGGAGGGTACGGCACGTGCGGTCCAGGGAACCAATCGTTGCTCGACCTCAAAAATCGCAACCGCGACCAATAGAATTGCGGCCAATGAAATCTGGATCCGTTTGTGAAGTAGATACCTGAACCGATATCGGACCAGATAAATGCTAACCAGCATCAAAGGCATCATCACCAACATGGCCACAAATACAACATCCAGCATGAATGACGCCCGCGTACCGAGAAAACCGTCAATGCCTGGATACTGCTGCGCTAACATGAAAACTCCTTGCAGTCTGTTTTTCATCGCGACACGGTGAACCACCTTGCCGGCAGGGCCATTTTTATTCTCATCGGCTTGTTGCCAGCAGCGGTACGCCGCTCTTTACCAAAGTCCGTTGATTAGCAGAACCGGAAATGCTCACCATCTGGGCAGGCTGCGGGAAAGATGCCGCTCCCGGTGCAAAAACGGAACACCTCGCCTGAGCACGAGGTGAATCGAGAACATCAGGGGCATTGCGACGACGGTCGCTTCCGTGGCTGATAAAGTTCACGCGATTGAACAATCTGTTACTCAATCCGAAATTTTCTCGCCGGTTCATTCACTCTTTTTAACCACCGTTGCGGGCGAGTGCTATGGTTCCTCTAGACGGTGCGATTACTTGTCGTTGGAGCCACTCCGGGAAAAGTGTCGCCCGTTGGGGTGGAACCGGTTATTGGGGTTCTAGCGGGTGGTTGGGACTCCCCAAAAAGGTCCGCTCAGGTTGTCTGATCAACCACGATGCGTGACCTAGATTTTAACAAAGGCCTCCCAGACAGTCTGACTGCTGGCACGAGCAAATGCTGGAATAAGGCCGAAAGAATATATGGAATTCCTGAAGAATTTCTTCACCAACGTCTTTGATGAGTCAACGATGACCAAAACCACAAGCAGTTTCGAGCGGCTTTCAAAAGAAGAACTGGAAACACATTTGGGTGTCAAAAAATACGGCATGTTCACCCTGACCGACGCCGTTCGGCCGTCTTACGATCTGAAGGTAACTCCCGCACAGGGTTATCGTCACGACGCCTATCAGGACGTTGAAAACAATACAAGCATTCCCGTGGTCATGGCGGCGGCATCCAGTGAGATCTTGTTTGACTTGTTCATGGAAATTTTGGATCCCTTAGGACAGGTCGTCGATGTTGTTTTGGAAACCAGCCACCATCGGGAGGGAAACGGTCATTCCGATCTGTCTCGCGAACACATCGACTTGCCCGTACTCAAAAGCGTTCTCTGGGACTACCAGGATCTCCTCAAGAACGATGGTTGCACAGGGATCGCCGTTCTCAATCCCGGTGCACGGCAAGAGGTGCAGTTGGACGAGCACAAACTGCTCGTCGCGTACGGCGAACCGCTCTCCGCCTTCGAACAACTTCTTGTAGAACGGGGTGTCTGTTGTCAAAACAATATCAAGTTCGTGACAGAAGCCGAACACATTCATTCGTCCAGCGAATCCTATGGCCAGCAGTTCGAGGAATTAAGCATGCGTCTGGGCATGGACGCCATGTGTGACTACTAGGTCATCGACGTCAGGGTCTCGCACGGAAAGTCCGGACCCCGAATTCCGTTGAACTCCCTGAATGCATGGGCCCGGTGGTCCAGCGGAGCTTCTACAGCCTGGTCCACAGACTTCGGGGCTATAGCCTCTGAAGTCTTCCTTGGCTCTCGATTCGCCAGCGAATCTTGGAAATCACACGTCAGGTAGTACAATGACTGCATGGTGCCCTTGCATCCTCCGCGACGGGGCCTCTAGGGTGTCATTGAAACAATTTTTTCAAGAGTTTCCGACCTGACTGGGAATCCTGAGAGGTGTCAACCGGTTCCACTCGACTCCTAAAGGGCCGTTGCCCCCTTCGTCTTCGCCACATGTTCAACCCGTAAAACAACCTAAAGATGCCATTTCTGATCGATGGTTATAACCTGCTCCATGTAACCGGGATTTTAGGTACGGGATCACGGGCCGGCACCCTGGAACGTGCGCGTCTGGCACTGTTGAATTTTCTCGCCCTGACATTGGATGCTTCCGAACGAGCACGAACAACGATTGTCTTCGACGCTCAGTCCGCCCCGGCGGGCCTGCCGCACCACCTGGAACACGAGGGAATTAACGTCTTGTTTGCTGACAGGAAAACTGACGCCGATTCAGTGATCGAGGACCTGATTCAAAAACACTCAGCACCCCGCACATTGATTGTCGTTTCAAGCGATCACCGCATTCAACGGGCTGCCCGTCGCCGGCGAGCCAGGCCCGTGGATAGTGACGTGTGGTACTACGATTTACTCGAACAACAACGTGAACGAAGAGAAACTGGCCACCATTCAACGTCGATCGAGAAACCTCCGCTTCCACTGTCCCCGCAGGCCGTAAAAAAGTGGCTTGCGGAATTCGATGTGGAGGGTATGAAAACAGGCGAGGAGACGGCATCACAGCCGTCTGATCACCCTTCAAGCTTGAAGGGCGACACCCACGAAGAAAAAGAGCAAAACTGGGAGAATCCGTTTCCACCCGGTTATGGGGAAGATTTACTCGAGTGAGCCATGAGACAGAAACGGGAGAAGGAGCAGCCTTCTGGCAGATCCGCTTCTGGACTCAGTTCGCTTCCCATTTATTCACCTTGTCAGAGATGTCCTTGCGGCACCAGGCTCCATCCCAGCGTATTTTTTTAACCGCCGTGTAAGCTTGCAGCTTTGCCGCAGAAACTGAGTTCCCCAGCGCGGTAATTCCCAGCACGCGACCGCCGTTGGCCACAACCTGTCCATCAACCGTTGCTGTTCCAGCATGGAACACTTTGACATCAGGCGTTTCAGCTGCTTTGTCAAGTCCCCGGATGACCTGTCCCCGCTCATAGTTCCCCGGATATCCTGCACTGGCCATCACCACACAAACCGAGGCACGCGGATCCCAATCCAATTCATCCAATTCATCCAAACGACCTTCCACGGTAGCCTCGAGTACATCGACCAGATCACTCCGCAATCGCATCAGAGTGGGCTGACATTCGGGATCCCCAAAACGAACGTTGTACTCCAAGACCTTGGGGCCCTGTTTGGTCAACATCAAGCCCGCGTACAAAACCCCGCGAAAACCGAACTTACCCCGCTTCATCGCATGCACAGTCGGGACGAGGATCTGTTCTTGAATTTGCTGCAGCGTCTCTTGATCAATCATCGGGGCCGGACAAAAAGCGCCCATCCCGCCAGTGTTAGGTCCCGCATCACCATCATGAGCCCGCTTGTGATCTTGCGATGCAGGAAGTGTGAGGATGGTCCGCCCGTCGGTAATCGCCAGAATACTGACCTCCACCCCGTCCAGCCTTTCCTCGATCAGGATTTCGTTACCCGCCGCACCAAACTCGCGCTGTATCGCAATTCGATCAATCGCCTCCAGGACCTCTGGCCGGCGACTGCACACAATCACGCCTTTACCTGCCGCAAGTCCATCTGCTTTCACGACCAGTGGAACTTCCTGCCCTGCAATCGGATACCGATCGACCACGAACTTTGTTGCGTTCTCAGCATTGCGAAAGGCGTGGCAATCTGCAGTCGGTACATTTGCTTGATGTAACAATTTCTTACAAAAGACCTTACTGCCTTCCAATCGAGCAGCCAGTTTGGAGGGACCGAAAACACGTAGTCCGGCTTCGCTCAGGGCGTCAACGATTCCATCAACCAAAGGTTGTTCGGGACCGACAACAGTCAACCCAACCCGATTTTCCAAGGCAAACTTGGTGATCCGTGAAAAATCATTGGCAGGAAGATCAACATTTTCCGCATCCTGGGCGGTACCCCCGTTTCCAGGTGCTACAAAGACGCGGTCTACACGCGAACTCTGCGCGATTTTCCAGGCCAGCGCGTGTTCGCGTCCACCACTTCCGAGTATGAGAATATTCATGCGACAACTAGATTGGTTCGTGCCCTGCGATGGCTTGATGTTGTTCGCTCAGCAGCACTATCGATCTCACGATGTTACGCTATCCGCGTTCAACAGCAAGAGCTAACCCTACCTAAGACCTTGAATCACCCCTGACCGGCAGGCCAAGTTTCTGTCAGTTCCAAAAGCGGGTACGCAACCGCAGGGCGACGCGTTGATTCTGGTTTGTCTGTTGTTTAAAAGATCGGTTTCAGCCAAAAAAGTCGGAGGTTCCTTTCAAACCCTGGGCATGATCGGATGAAACTGAACCGTCAAACGTTGGCTACCTTTGTTACTGCAATAAATGTGCATCCGGGCAATTTTACTCGCCCGCTCAAAATGGCGCAGATTGGCTTTCCACCAGAAGGAACCACCGTCAATTCGCTACAATCCTCTCGTTTCATCGAACTAAGGGTTGACAACAAAAGGCTTTCCGTTGATAAATTCAGACAGTTGCCCTGCTTGTGAAAAATATCACAAAGCCGAAAATATAAAATATAAACTGTGACTACAAAAAGGTTTAAAGATTCTCCGGCGGATGACTGCCAAGTGCACAAGGTTAATCGATTTTCGCCCAACCGGTGTCTTCCCGCTGTTTTCCCACGCCGGACTCAAACCGACAGGTCGCTGTAATACGTTGTTGCGGAACGTGTTCCGTTGCCAAGATGAGAAGTTCCAGCATGAGAAGCGCGATGATTTGCGGAAATCAACTTTTTTGGCACGTATTGAGTAATTGAACGATGGCAGCCAAAAAAAACATGTCGATGGAAGAAATCCTGGCGGCGTGCCGCAGCGTAGACGGTGACGGCCCAGCCGAACCACCCGCCACGCCTGCGACTCCAACCTCCGAGGACTCCACAGCCGGTTCATCCGATACGACTCCTTCGACACCCGCCGCTCCCGCTAAGAAAGCGGGTGAAATGAGCGTCGAGGAAATGCTGGCTGCCGCGCGCGCAGGAAAATCGAAGCCTGCGGCCGCGCCAAAGGATGCCGCTAAAGTGTCTTCTCCCACTGCAGCGAAATCCAGCTCCAAGGCAGCTACTCCGGCGGCCAAGGCAATTCCCAAGGACACCTCGAGCATCTTGGCGGCAGCTCGCAAAGACGTGAAACCTGGCCCGATATCCAAAGCCGAGGCTGCGGTTAAGGCCAAAGGCGAAACGCCCGCCAAGGGCAAACCGAAAATCGTGGTTCCACCGCCACCCGAAAAACCGGCCTACGCGATGGCCCAGCAAGCGAACGAGCGGTCC
Organism: Planctomycetota bacterium; assembly: GCA_963578105.1. Lineage (GTDB taxonomy): Bacteria > Planctomycetota > Planctomycetia > Pirellulales > Pirellulaceae. The sequence goes on along the minus strand of CAUZBP010000049.1, from coordinate 27,101 downwards.
CCTGGTGACCGCCGCAGTTTCATGAGCACCGCGGTAGGAACCTTTGTCGGCTCCTTTTTGGCAGTCGGTTTTACCTCCTTGGGATTGACGCACTTACTCTGGCTGCTGGGGTTTGCCCGCTTCATGTTCCCCAACATACGCATTGAGCCCCCCAGTGAGTTCCGCGTCGGATTTTCCGACGATTTTGCACCCGGACAGGTGGAAACCAAGTTCAAAGCTCAATTCGGCGTGTGGATCGTACGTACCGAATACGAAGGCCAGACCCAGATTTTCGCTCTCAAATCAGTTTGCACTCATCTGGGCTGTACCCCCAACTGGCTCGAAGGCGAACAAAAATTCAAATGTCCATGTCATGGGAGCGGATTTTACAAGGACGGAATTAATTTCGAGGGACCTGCACCTCGACCGCTGGAGCGTTATGGAATCTCGCAAGCATCTGACGGTCAGTTGGTCGTTGATAAAAGCAAAAAATTCAACGAGGAAAAGGGGCAGTGGACGGACTCGACTTCGTTCGTACCAGTTTAAGTCAGCTGACCTGCTCACGAAACTTTAATCGACCCACGAGAAAGTGAAATAACGAGCGATGCCACCTCTTGGTGAAGTAATACGGAACTCCCAGGTATGGAAGAGTATCTTCCGGCACCCCATGCCCACGGATCGCCGAAACCGCATCGTGGTAATGCTGACCAACTTCTTTTTGCACTTGCATCCCGTTTCCGTCAAGAAGCAGGGGATTGCACTCAGCTTCACCTGGTGTATGGGAGGAGTCACGTTCTTTTTGTTTCTGGTAGAAACGATCACCGGCGTGTTGCTGATGTTTTACTATCGCCCCACCATTGAATGGGCCTACAACGACATTTTGGCATTGCGCGACGTCATGTCGCTGGGAATCTTGCGCGAGCTTCATCGCTGGGGAGCCCACGCCATGGTGATCACAGTGTGGCTGCACATGTACCGGGTGTTTCTGACTGGTAGTTACAAGCCACCCCGCGAATTCAACTGGGTAGTAGGAGTGATTCTACTGCTGCTCACCTTACTCCTCTCGTTTACCGGTTACTTATTACCTTGGGATCAATTGGCAATCTGGGCGATCACCGTGGGTTCCAACATGGCTCGAGCAACTCCGTTTCTGGGCCATGAAGGGCCTGGGGCGGCGATGCTTACGATCGGAGGTATCGACATGATCACCGATGCCTCGGACGCGAGGTTTGGATTATTGGGTGCCCGATTTGTGGGAGAAGAGACTTTGAATCGATTTTACGTCTTGCATTGTATTGCACTACCGCTGGCGGCGGCGTTGTTGCTGGCAATCCATTTCTGGCGAGTCCGCAAGGACGGCGGCATCAGCGCGCCGATGTAGCAGACTCTGAGAGACAGAAAATGCACGGCAACGAATCGGAATTTCTACAAGGCATCTCAGGCTTTCTGGGGGGGTTTTATATCACGCTGGCCGTGATCAACGGAATTGCTGCGCTGTACGTCTGGGAGGGGCTCCACAAACCAAAGTTGGCTCTTGTGTGGTTAACCCTGGCAGTCTTCTTTCTGATTTTGTCGCCGCTGGCATTAAGTGGCGAAGCCCACTTAATGGAAGTGATCTCGGTCCCCGAGTCGATTCGCAATCTCATCAACGCGGTAATAGGAATACCGTGGGTCTATAGCACAGGAACGCTCCTGTTGCTGTCGCTCCTCTACATATTCCGAAATTTTTTCGTCAAGCCGGTAGTGGCCTGGACAGGCTTGAACGCGGCCCTGTTGCTGATGGGACTGTCAATCACCAATCCCAGTTTCGCCGCCATTGTTACCAAACCCGACAACGTGCCGATTGTTGGTCTGGTTTTCCTGTTAGGGTTCTTTACCTGGCTGAGTGCCAACAAGGCAGTCACCAACGACCAGCGGATGAAGCAAGGATTGGAGCCAACTGAAAAGCAAGATCAGGAAAAAGTCCTCGTCTGGCCAGACCTTGTCTACACCGAGCTGATCTGCATGATCGCAGTGATGGCTCTGCTGCTGGTGTGGGGGATTTTACTGCAGGCCCCACTGGAAGAGCCGGCCAGTTCCGTGAAGACTCCGAACCCCTCGAAAGCCCCCTGGTACTTCCTGGGTCTTCAGGAAATGCTGGTTTACTACGACCCCTGGATGGCGGGAGTCGTGTTGCCAAGCCTGATCGTCTTCGGGCTGATGGCCATACCGTTTATCGACTTCAATAAGCAGGGAAACGGTTACTACACGATCGAGCAGCGCAAGTTCGCCTACCTCACATTTCAACTCGGATTCCTGGTCATGTGGGTCACCTTGATTGTACTGGGAACGTTTCTGCGAGGCCCCAATTGGAATTTCTTTGGCCCCTACGAAATCTGGGATCCACACAAAGTCGAGGCACTCAACAACATTGACCTTTCCGAGTACTTTTGGGTGATCGGTCTTCACCGGGCGTTACCCAGTGCACCTCCGGATGCAGGGGCGATGGAACAAATCGGTTATATTATTTTCCGTGAACTGCCGGGAATTCTGCTGCTGGCGGGCTATCTCCTTGTGATGCCTCCGCTGCTGGCCATAACGGTCTTCCGTAAATTTTTTGTCCGCATGGGCTTTCTCCGCTTCATGCTGATGGCGAATTTACTGCTGTTCATGATGTTGTTACCTATCAAAATGGTTTTGCGGTGGACGGTGAACCTGAAATACATCATTCACATCGACGAGTACTTTCTCAATTTCTAAGTGAACCATGCCAGCAACCGAAAAAACTTGGCGCAGCCAAAAGTTGATGCACGCAATTTTCGGCATCAGCGGCTTGGTGCTCCTGCTGTCTACTTATTGGATGCTTCAGGCCGATCACAGTCGGGAGTGGAAAGGCTATCAGCGCAATGCCAGGAACATCGAACGCGACTTGACCCGCTGGCAAAAATACGAATTCCAGACTCGAGAGGTTCAAGACGAGGTCGAAAAACTGGCAGAGCAACTGAAAGCAGTGCAAACAAAAGACCTTGACAAGGCTCTGTACGCGAAACTGATCAAAAAGATAGAAAACCCGATTCCGGACTCTGATTCGTCGAAAATCGATTTGTCGGAAATCAAAAGTTTGCATGACCAACTCCAGCAAGCTTCTGACAAAACCGAAATTCGTCAGCAACTGATCGCTCAACTGCAAGAAATTGTGGGCAAGGCCAAGTCCGACGAAAAAGAACGTTCGCGGTTAAGGAAATTCCAGAACGCCAATTATGACGCGGCCAAAGCGAAGCTGTCGCTGGGAGTGCGCGATTCGCTCTCGGATGATGAGATGACGGCGTTGCAAGCGAAAGTCGACCGCGAGTCGGATGAGGTAGCGAAGCGCACAGAAACCTACGAAGCCTTCAACACGTATCGCAAAGACCTGGAAGACACTTTGGGCCAGATGACGACGGAAGAAGTTGATGCCAGCAAAGCCCTCGAAGGCAAACAGGCGGATTTGAAGCTACTGGAGGTGGCGGCCCAAGAGTCCACCGTCACGTATTTCGAGTCCTCCTTTCCATTCCTCGGTAAGAAGTGGCTGGAACTGCCCATCCTGGACGCCTTCAATTCGCCGTTGACCATTGACAATCATCACTATCCCGAATTGCTGGTGGACTACAATTTCAAGGGAGTCGCCCGATTTGATCGGTGCACGACTTGTCATCGCTCCATCGACAAAGCTTCAACCCACGATCCGCGGAAACCGGCATATTTACCAGCCCGCGAATTGACTCTTTTGCTCGGGACGCCTGATGCGAAACCTGAAGCTGTTAAAACGTTACGTGAGGTGTACGGGATACGCATCGCCAACGAGGGGCTCGTCGACAGCAATGACTTGACCGTCAGCTACGTGCGTCCCTCATCCCCGGCAGCCTTGGCAATCGCCGCACCTGACACGGAAAATACAAATCGCAAGACGGGTTTGCAGTTGCGGCAAGTCGTGGCTCAAAGTCTGAATCAACTGGCCGAACCGAAGAACGGTCTTCAGGTGGGCGACGTGATCCTGGCGATCAATGGAAACAAGATACTCGAGGAAAGGGCGTTTCAACGCTTCCTCATGCAAACAACCAAATGGGGTGAGCTACTGAAGATTCGTGTGCGACGCGGCTTGCCCCAGCCCTATACGGGTCATCCAAGATTGGATCTGTTCACTGGCCCCAGCAGTCCCCATGCATTGCAAGAAATCGGCTGCACCTCCTGTCACGAAGGGCAGGGGAGTGCCACCGCCTTCAAATGGACCTCTCACACTCCCTCGAATCTGGATCAGCGAGAAGCGTGGCAAAAGGAACATGGTTGGTTTAACAATCACCATTGGATTTTTCCCATGTACCCCAACCGATTTGCCGAAGCATCCTGTCTTCGTTGTCACCATGAAGTGACCGACCTGCAGCCAAGTGAACGGTTTCCCGAGCCGCCAGCTGCCAAACTGATGGCGGGTCACAAGCTGATCAACAGCTATGGTTGCTTCGGCTGCCACGAAATTAACGGCTTCGACGGGCCCGACCAGCGAGTGGGTCCTGACCTGCGTCTGGAACCCAACTATTTTGCGGTTGCCCAGGAGTTGGGGCATCTGGCCGAACGGCGGGTCAGGGATTATCAAAAACAGTTGCAGAAGGTGTCCGGCGACGCGGACCAGTTGGCAGAAGTCAACCGCCGCCTGGCGATCCTGTCGGAAATCCGGAACCTGGCCGGTCAAGTCGCCAGCGACTGGGAACACGCCCATGGTGCCCGGCAGCAACTACGCGAATTGCTTTCCAGCAAGATCGAATCAACCAGTGACGAACCTTTGCTGCCCGCCAGTGACAATCTGGCCAGAACCCTGAATGATGTCGATAGTCCGGGCCGCCTACGCAAGGTCGGCCCAAGCCTGCGTTACGTTGGTCACAAGCTGGATAAAAAATTCTTATACGACTGGATCCAGGAACCGAAACATTTTCGCCCCGGCACCAAGATGCCACAGTTCTTCGGTCTCCGGGAACATCTCGACGGAACGGATTTGGAAACGTCGCAAAAGTTCGAGCCGATCGAAATCCGGGGCATTGTCACGTACTTGTTACAGCAGACCCAGGACTATCAACCGGTCGATCCACCCACGGACATCGATCCTGTCGACTCCGCCGAACAACTCGAGCGTGGCAAACGGTTATTCCAGACGCGGGGCTGCCTGGCCTGCCACACTCATGAAGCGTTCCCCGCAGCCAAGCCCACTGTAACGAATCATTTTGCGGGAGAAATACCACATGGTCCCGACCTGTCGGCCCTGGGCAGCAAACTGATCCGGTCGGGGAAGGCGGATGGTCCCCGCTGGCTGCAGAGCTGGCTCCGCGAACCGAGCAATTACCACGTCCGTACGCGGATGCCGAATCTGTTGTTGGAGCCCATCGAACAGCGTGATCCGACAGGAAAATTAACCGGTGTCGTCACCGACCCGGTGGCTGACATTTCGGCCTTCCTGCTGAGTTTCCGCTCCGACTGGCAACCCGTGCCAGCAGCCAGTCAACCTGCCGATCTGGTCAACTTGGACGAATTCGTATTGCAACTGCTGAGTAATACCTACCACCAACAAGCCGCCAAGCGTTACCTGGAACAGGGCATCCCCGAATCGATGCGATCGGAACTGAAAGGGGCCGAACTGGAATTGGTCGGCTCCGCTTCCACCGAACAGAAACTGCTGTACGTGGGTCGCAAGGCGGTGGCAAAGTACGGTTGTTACGGCTGCCACGACGTGCCCGGTTTTGAAGATGCTAAGCCGATCGGTACCGGGCTGGCCGACTGGGGTCGTAAAGATCCTTCGAAGCTGGATTTCGCTCACATCACGCATCATTTGCATCACGAACGCGAGCACCAGCACGCAGGGCACGAGTCGGAACACTCAGACCTGCTGGACCCGTACTTCGAGCAGTTGATCGGCGATCACGATCGCGCGGGCTTCGCCATGCAAAAACTGCGTCAACCCAGGAGCTACGATTATAAAAACATAACGAACAAAGGTTACAACGAACGGCTGCGGATGCCGCTCTTTCCACTTTCTGACCAACAGCGCGAGGCGGTGCTGACCTTTGTACTGGGGCTGGTTGCCGAAGCGCCGCGGGCCGAGTACGTCAATCGGCCGCAGGGACGCGAGAAGGCAATTGTCGAAGGACGTCAGGTCCTGGAAAAATACAACTGTGGTGGTTGCCATGTGCTGGAAACCGAGCGTTGGTCACTCACTTTCCAGGCGGACGACTTCCGCAATCCACCGACAACTAAAGCTTACCCGTTTCTCCGAACACGTTACAATGTTCAGCAAACAACAGAATCGGAACAAAAAGATTACCGTGACCGCATGCACGCACAGGTTTCCGGTTTTCCTGCCCTGAGTGACGAAGACGGTCTGCCCCAGGTCTGGGATGAGGAAGACGACCCACTGGACGATGAAGAACTCTACCAATCCGATAATGTCAGTTTCCGCTTCGACCTCTGGAAGCCCGCCCTGCTAAACGGCAATGCATACGAAGTTGGCGTGATACAACTTCAGGTACCAGCCCCCACGATTGAAAAGAAATTCGCTCCACGTGGCGGGCACCTGACCCGCTACCTGCTCCCGCGGGTGGTGGCGCTCGAACAGGAAGTGAATCCCAGCGTCAAAGGTAGCGAAGCCTGGGGTTGGCTGCCTCCGCCTTTGGTTGGTGAAGGCAGAAAAGTGCAAACCGATTGGCTGCACGACTTTTTGCTGGATCCCCATCCGATTCGACCGGCACTGTTTTTGCGCATGCCCCGCTTCAACATGTCATCCAACGAAGCAACCAAACTGGTTAATTACTTTGCCGCCATGGACCAAGCCGACTATCCCTACGAGTTCGATACGCGGACGCGCGCCAGTCATCTTGCCAGCGAAGAAGCCGAGTATCGAGCCCGGCTACGTGAGCGGAACTTGCCAGAACCCGGGGCCGATGAAATGGCCCGACTGGACGCCGCCATGAACATCGTCGTCAACAACAACTACTGCGTAAAATGTCATCTGATAGGCGATTTTGAGCCGGAGGGAACTGCTCGAACCAAAGCGCCCAATCTGGCAAACGTGTTCCAACGTTTGCGACCGGAGTTCGTGCGGCGCTGGATTGCCAATCCGAAGCAGATCCACTCGTATACCAGTATGCCAGTGAACATTCCCTACGATCCGGATGTCGACCATGCCGGCGGCGTCAGCCAGGACCTTTACACGGGCACCAGTACTCAACAGTTGGATGGCCTGGTGGACTTGTTAATGAATTTTGATACCTACACGGAGAACCGTAGCCCCGTCGCACCGCTGGTTCAACCCGCCGAGCCGACCGCAGAATTATCAGCTAACTCGGCAGCAGTCGCCGGAGGCAGCCCTTAAAGAGACAATCAAGTCGTCCCCAATGGACACCCGTCAGGGCACACATGCGGGTCGACGACGTGGAAAATTAAAGAGAGTGGGCCTATAATCCCCAGGATTGATGCCCCAAGTGAAACCTACTGGTCGTCCGGCGACCACCCGCCCCCGTTGCAGAAGAAAATCCTCTCGATGACGGATTTCACCTGGTGCCCTCAGGATTGACGAGGCACTCCGGTTTTTCGCCGCAGGATCAAGGAAAATCCTTCGGCACAGGAAAGAAATTTTAGACATGAAACATCTCCGGATAAAACATCTCTGTCTTCTGCTTGCCCTCACGGTCTCCGCGTTTTCCCAGGCTGTCTGGTCTGCGGAATGGGCCAACCTGAAAGGGCGTTTCATCTACGATGGATCGCCTCCGGCACCCAAAAAAATAATACCGACCAAGGACATCGCTTTTTGCGGAAAGCACGCGATTCCTGACGAGCGACTGATCGTCAATCAAAATAACCAGGGCATTGCCGACATCGTCGTTTACCTCCGCAAAAAACCTTCGCGAATCAGCCCGGTCTACGACGCAACCGCCACAGCCGAAATCGCCCTGGATAACACCAATTGTCGTTTCGAGCCCCACGTTCAATTGGTGCGGACCGGACAAACGCTAGTGGTCGGCAACAAAGATGCCGTGGGCCACAATACTAATTTCACTGTATTTACCAACAGTCTGCCCAATCAGTTGATTCCCGCTTTGGGAAATTACCGGGCCGAATTACCCGAATCAGAACCCAGGCCCGTCAAAGCAGCCTGTAACATTCATCCCTGGATGACTGCCGTGTTGGTCATCAAGGATCATCCCTACACGGCCAAAACGGACAAGAATGGTTACTTTGAGATCAAAGATCTTCCTGTCGGAGAAAAAATGGACATCCAGTTCTGGCACGAAACCGCGGGATACGTTCGCAAGGTAAGCGGAGCCAATGCCAAGGTCAGCAAAAAAGGGCGGGTAAAACTAACCCTGGAAAGTGATTTTGATTTGGGCGAGGTTAAAGTTTCGCCCGCCATTTTTGAATAACAACGATTCTCGGGTCGCCGGATCGGTAGCCTGGAGAGAACCAAACGAACCACAGGGCGGCTCGTGTGATAAGTTCTGAACAGAGATCAGTTCCACGAGCGACGGCAGTTCGATGTCAGGGGAGTGAGACGTGAGTATGCAGACGTGTTCAACAGATTCCACCATCTCAAAAATCGTCGGTGCGGCAATACTCGCCTTTCTCCTCGGTTGTGACAGCCGGGTCTCTATCGATGACTACCGACCAAATTCGCAAACAGCCAGCAATTTCCGCAATCTCTTGGAAGAGTCCGGGGACGGGGTCGCCGAAGCAGAAAACGACAGTCCGACGGCTAATCCGACAGGCTATGCAACGCTTCGAGGACAAGTCGTCATTCAAGGAACACCACCGGCCAATCCGGAAATTAATGTTTCTAGAGATAACGATATGTGCGGCGCTTCGGCCCGGGATCTGCAACTGGTCGTGAGTGCCGATGGCGGTATTCAGAACGTGTTGATCTATGCGGACGAAATTCCTGAAGCCTGGTGTCACGAATCTGCTGGACAGACCAACGAAGATTTCATCTTTGACCAGAAAAACTGTGTCTTCCTGACACGCGTGTCTGCCTTTCAGATTTCGCAAAAAATGAAGATCATCAATAGTGATCCCAAAGGGCACAATACCGATTTTTCCCCACGGTTCGGTGCCTCCTTCAATCAATTGATCGCGGCCGGGGGTTATGGGTATTACCAAACCGACACCGAGGAAAAGCAACCCGTTTCAGTAAAGTGCGCGATTCATCCCTGGATGCAGGCCTGGCTATTCCCCCGTAGTAACGGCTATTTTTCCGTCACCGATAGCGAAGGCAACTTCGAGATTCCGAATCTGCCCGCCGGGGTGGAGATTACCCTGCGAGCATGGCACGAAATTCCGAAATACATTCAAAAGGTTGTCGTCGCCGGTGAAGAACAAAGATGGTCGAGAGGCAGATTTCGCCGCACGCTGGAAGTCGATGGCGTTCTGGATCTCTCCGTGGCCATTGATGCGGACGAGTTCGATTGATCCCGACCTTCAACTTGAGAGCCAACAAAAGGATCTGTTCAACCGGTATTCTAATGAGGGGCCCAACGGCTTCCGTAAGAAAATGAAATCCAAAACAGAAACTAAAAACTCCTGCGTCCGATTTGGACTCTGTCTTGCACTGGCAGCGGGCATGCTCGGCTGCGACAACGAACCGCCGCGTTTTCATCTGGATATGGTCTGGATTCGCAACAACGACGACCCGGATCCGGACGCCTTCCAACACGATCAACTACAGAATCTCAGCAACATCTTGAGGGCGATTTTCGGCACTTCCGACGAACCCTATGTCCTCCAGGATGCCGGTATCGGCATGGGAAAACTCGTCAATTCCGACCTGCTGAAAATGGCGGCCGGTCCGGTCTGGGGTGATCAACAGGGCAAGGCGCATGGGCTCTACAGGAAACACTGCGCCCATTGCCACGGGGTCAGCGGAGATGGAGCGGGACCCACCGCCGCCTATCTCAACCCTTACCCTCGTGACTATCGAAGGGGTATCTTCAAATTCAAATCAACGCCAAGAGAAAACAAGCCCACGGACTCTGACCTGGAGAAAACGTTACGTGAGGGAATCCCCGGCACCGCCATGCCCTCCTTTGATTTGCTGGCCGATGACGAGATTGTGTCCCTGGTCGATTACGTCAAGTTTCTGGCGATTCGAGGCGAAGTGGAACGTGAGCTGGTGCTGGAATTGAGTAATCTGGAGGCGGGGGAATGGCTGGTTTCCCCCGAGACTCCGGAGGACGGCATGAAACTGATTAAAGAACGGGTTTCCTTCGTCGTCAATAAATGGGGTCGTGCTGAATCAGAAGTCACAATCCCTGTAGCTTGCCCCAGTTCGGCCGATCCGAGGACTGCCACCGCCGAAGAAATGGAGCAGTCGATCACCCGCGGATATCACCTCTTCCATGGTGTCGTCGCCAACTGCTTCACTTGCCACGGCCAAACCGCATTGGGAGACGGACAACTCGACTTGTATGACGATTGGACTGACGAACTGCAACCTAAAGATCCCGAGAGGCATGCAGAACTCATGAGTCTGGCACAGCGTCCGCAACCCGTCCGGAATCTCCGTCCCCGGAATCTCCGTCTGGGTGTCTATCGAGGGGGACGTCGGCCTTTGGACATTTATTGGCGACTGACCAACGGAATCCATGGCGCCAAAATGCCGGCGGTTCCACTGGTCAATCCCAACGACCCGGAAAAAACGGGACTGAACGACAGCGACCTGTGGGATTTGATCAACTACGTGCGTTCGTTGCCTTATGAAACGCTCAGTCGGCCGCCCTACGAATCACCTATCGATCACGTGCAGCTTACCAAACCTTTGTAGAGGATAGCCGTGGGAAGATTTTGGAGTATTCTGTTCCTGCTCGTTCCCATTTTGGGAGTGTGGGTATTTGTCTCGGCTGCCTGCAACTGGTGGCCCTTCAGCGGCGGGTCTTTGTCTTTTCCCAGTGAACACTGGCTGCCCCAGGACATTTCGGTTCATGGCGTGATCATTGACGGCCTCTATGATTTTATACTCTGGCTCACTGGTATCATTTTTATCGCCACGGGCATCGCCTTGTTCTGGTTCCTGCTGCGATACGACGGCGAACAAAACAAGGACCCGGTTCAATACACCCATGGCAGTCATGTCCTGGAAGTCGTGTGGACTGTTCTACCGGCGGTGACCCTGCTCTTCATTGCAATCTACCAGATGAATGCCTGGTCGGATGCGAAAATCCGCAGGCCTCTGCAGAGCGTCGGCCCCGACGGCAGACAAGGGACCGCGGACGATGTTTTTCTGCCACCCCTGCTGGAAGTCACGGGCCGTCAATTCGAATGGAGGCTCCGTTATCCGGGTGCGGACCAGGAATTTGGCACGCCGGACGACATTCACCTGGTCAACGACCTGCACGTCCCTGTCGACGAGGAAATTGTCATCGCCATCAAGAGTGATGACGTACTACACAGCTTTTTCCTGCCGAACGTACGACTGAAACAGGATGTGGTGCCCGGCATGAAGCAATACGTCTGGTTCGAGGCAACAGAAACCGGCACGTTCGACATCGTATGCGCCGAACTTTGTGGGTGGGGACATTACAAGATGAAAGGCCGCTTGACCGTCGAATCGCGTAAAGATTTTGAACGCTGGTTAAGACAGAAATACGAGTCCCAAGAAACCAACCAACTTCCGCTTGAGTTGGTCGAAAAATAATTCCTGGAGAGTAAAACGATGAGTACCACGACGGCGGGTGCACACGCTCATGCACATGGCCATGCTGAAGCTGGTGTCGGTGATTTCATTTCGACCTACGTGTTTTCCCGCGATCACAAAATCATCGGCCTGCAGTTCCTTTTTTCGACGCTACTGTGGTTCCTGGTCGGTGGATTGCTGGCGTTGGGAATTCGCTGGCAACTGGCCTGGCCCTGGTCGGGAATGCCCGTGATCGGCTCCATGCTGTTTTCCGGTGAAGGAGGACAGATCTCTCCGGAGTTCTACACCACGCTGTTCACCATGCACGCCACCGTGATGATCTTTTTTGTGATCATCCCGATCCTGGCAGGTGCCTTCGGCAACTACCTGATTCCGCTCATGATCGGCGCCGATGACATGGCTTTTCCAACACTCAACATGCTCAGTTACTGGTTCATGTGGCCGGCATTTTTCCTGATCGGTTCTAGTTTTTTCATCTCGCCAGGCAATGGAGCCGGGGGAGGCTGGACTTCCTATCCAACCTTGTCGGCGGTCCCTGAAGCGGCTCCGGGCAGCGGTTCTGCGCAGACCCTCTGGCTGTTGGGTATTACCTTTGTCGGTATTTCCTCCATGATGGGTTCGGTCAACTACATGACGACCATCATTCAGATGCGGGCACCCGGGATGACCATGTTTCGTCTGCCCATGACCATATGGTCGATGTTTATCACGGCGCTCCTGCAAGCCTTCGCCCTGCCGGTTTTGACCGCCGCCGGTTTCATGCTCTTGCTCGATCGGATCGTCGGCACCGGCTTTTTCATACCGGAAGGGCTGGTGGTCAACAATTCGCTTCCGGCCTCGGGTGGCGGCCAGCCCCTGCTATGGCAACATCTGTTCTGGTTCTATTCCCATCCGGCGGTTTACATCATGATTCTGCCTGCGATGGGCATGGTATCAGATATTATTTCCTGCTTCGCGCGGAAGCCGCTTTACGGCTACAAGCCCATGGTATTCTCCATTGCCGGAATCGCAGGCCTGGGATTCATCGTGTGGGGCCACCACATGTTCCTGTCCGGCATGAACCCCTACCTGGGAATGACTTTCATGACAGCCACGATGTTGATCGCGCTACCCAGTGCGGTCAAAGTCTTCAATTGGCTGGGCACGGTCTGGGGCGGAAAAATTCAATTCACCACCCCCATGCTGTTCGCACTTTCCTTCGTCTCGATGTTCATCATCGGCGGACTTTCTGGAATCTTCATGGCGGCAACGCCTGTCGACATCTTCATTCACGACACTTACTTTATCGTGGCCCATTTCCACTATGTGCTGTTTGCCGGTACGGCCATGGCAGTATTCGGTGCCATCTATTTCTGGTTTCCCAAGATGTTCGGTCGCATGATGAACGAAACCCTGGGCAAGATCCACTTCTTCTTTACTTTCATCTTCCTGAATGGCACATTCTATCCCATGCATATCCTGGGAGCGGTCGGATTCCCCCGGCGACTGGCCGACCCCTACCACTACGAAACATTTCGACACCTGATGCCCCTGAACCAGTTCATGACCGTGTGTGCCATCGGGATGGTCTCGATCCAGGTTGTGTTTGCAGCCAACTTTCTTTTCAGCATATTCTCCGGTCGGAAAGTAGGCCGAAATCCCTGGGGCTGTAATTCCCTGGAATGGATTGCCCCCAGTCCGCCCGGGCACGGCAACTTCGACTTTCAACCCGTGGTTTACCGGGGGCCTTATGAGTATGGGTCACCGGAAGTCGACTCCGATTACTATCCTCAAAATCAACCGCCTCCAGAAAAGCAGCCACTTACGCAAACAACATGACGATGAGCCTGATGGAATCCTTCAAACACCGGTAGAACCGGATCGCGTTTCCCAGCGGACGTTCTCGCCAATGTGTCGATGAGCATGCCTGTCTTTTATGTAGAACTGATGTAATTATTATTCAACAAGGCCCCAGTCACGTGCTGACCCCGAAATCAAAACACACCCATCCTCGTTGGCCCCACGGCATGGCCGTGCTGCTGGTGGTGGCGACCTTTCCACTGATCTGGATGGGTGGTTTGGTCACGACTTACGATGCGGGCATGGCTGTGGAGGATTGGCCGACGACCAGGGGTTACAACCTGTTGCTTTATCCCTGGCAGACCTGGATTGCCGGCCCCTGGGACGTCTTCATCGAACATGGTCACCGTCTCATGGGGGCCTTGGTGGGCGTCTTGACAATCACCTTGAATGTGGCCGTCTGGCTGCGGGATTCCCGCCGCTGGATGCGCTGGGTTGCGCTGGCGGCGCTCGGCTTGGTGCTGGCACAGGGAATCCTGGGCGGCATGCGGGTCATCCAGAACAGCCACCAGTTGGCCCTGATTCATGGCTGCGTCGGACCGCTCTTTTTCGCGTTGACGGTCGCCATTGCGGCTTTTACGTCCCGTTGGTGGAATGCTCGTGATTTGCGGCTTCAACATCCAGCGGCTGGTAAATTACACCGGCTGGCCGTACTCACGTTCGTGCTGGCTTATGTGCAGCTCATTCTCGGGGCCCAACTCCGTCACCTTCCGGTCAACGCCTCGCTGGGCATGTTCCGCGGAGCCGTCTGGGCTCACCTGTTTTTCGCCGCGGTACTTACTGTGTACGTCCTTTCGCTGGCCGGGCAAATCGTGGCCCGGTATCGACGACAGACCCACCTTTTAATGCCGGCCCTGGCAATCTCGTTACTCCTGCTCGTGCAATTGGTCCTGGGAAGTGCGACCTGGGTTGTCAAATATTCCTGGCCGACTTTTGCTGTCGCCTGGGAATGGACCCAATACTACACGATTCAGGCCGATGGCATGTTGCAATCTGCCATCACCACCGCCCATGTTGCCAACGGATCGCTGATCCTGGCGACTGCCATTCTGCTTGCACTACGCTCGACCAGGTTGGTCCAACGCGATTCAAGTCAAGGTCCGCTGAGTGGTGGCTACCTCGCGGAGGCCGTAGCATGACTGCATCGACCCTTCCTCTGTCACAGGAGAGATCCAGCGTCTCGATCAGATTCCGGGCTTATGTCGAATTGACCAAGCCACGCATCGCCTCCTTGGTGCTGGTTACCGTGGTTGTCTCCGGACTGATTGCCAGTTGGGGACAACCCAATCCCTGGCTGCTGCTGCATGCGGTGATCGGCACGGCCTGCGTAGCCGCCAGCGGCAGCGCCTTCAACCAGTGGTTGGAACGGCGCACGGACAGCTTGATGCCGCGCACGGCCCGGCGGCCGCTCCCCGCTGGACTCCTGTCATCACGACAGGTGATTGGGTTTGCAACGACAACCGTTGTCGCAGGCGCCCTTTATTTGGGGCTGTTCGTAAACTGGCAGGCTGCTACCTGGGGCATTGTGACCTGGCTGTTGTATGTGGGGGCTTACACACCATTGAAGGTCGTCACCACGTGGAACACGACGGTAGGAGCTGTCGCCGGAACCCTACCGGTCGTGATCGGTTGGACTGCCGTTGGCGCTGATTTTGATCTGCGACTGGGAGGTTTACTGGCCGTCGTTTTTTTGTGGCAATTCCCGCACTTTATGGCCATCGCCTGGCTCTATCGCAAAGAGTACGGGCAGGCGGGAATAAAAATGACCACCGTCGTTGATCCGTCCGGCAAGCAGGCCACCATCCAGGCCGTGTCCGCGGCACTTGCCTTAATACCTGTGAGCTTCCTGCCAGCCTCTTACAGCACTCCCGCGGTATTACCTTATTTGCTAACCGCTCTGATGCTTGGCACGGGTCAACTGATCTGTGCGCTGCTGTTTTGCTGTCGTCGCGACGAGGTATCCGCCAGGTGGTTATTACGAGCTTCCCTGATCTATTTGCCGACTTTACTCATTCTGATGCTTTCCATTCCTTTACTTTAGGGTGATCAACGAAAACATGGGACACGACGAATCGGGACATCACGACCATCTTAAACTGGAATACCATCCGGCACTTCCCATGTCCAATGGCAAGCTCATTGTGTGGTTGTTTCTGTCCACAGAAATTATGTTTTTTGCCGGACTGATTGGAACCTATGTCGTGCTACGGTTCGGTGCACCTACAGGAACATGGCCGACTCCCGCTGACGTCCATCTCAGCGAGCCGATTGGGGCCTTTAACACCTTCGTGCTCATCTGTTCCAGCGTGACGGTCGTGCTCTGCCTGGAAGCTTGTCGAGCTCGGCAGGCGAAGATGGCCAAGTGTTGGCTGTTCTTGACGCTTCTACTGGGTAGTGTCTTTCTCGGTGTGAAGCTCTATGAATACAATCAGAAATTCGCACACGGCATTTACCCCAGAAAACCACGCAGTTTAATCCATGAGAGGGCGAATCTGGAATACGCGGCAGCCCTGCGTTTTCCTTTGAAAGCCAAGCGAGACAAGCTCGACAAGAAAAAAGCTGAACTCGGGGGACTCCCGACAACTGAAAACGGGGAGTCGCAGGAATCGAATGAAAAGCAAGTCGAGGGTCGACTCGAAGAATCCGAAGAACAGGATCTAAAAAAATACAACCAGCTGCTCTCGGGAGTTGTGGAATGGGCCGAATACGTGGCGACGGATCCAGCGACTCCGGAAGCCGAACGACGCGACGTTTTAGTCCAACTGGCCAAATACGTTTCCGGACCAGGGCATGGCCATGGGCATGCTGAAACGGACGTGTCACCCTTTGCCGGTCAATTGGATCAGGAACGGGCCGAATTAGAAGCTGAACAGGCCCGACTGGAAGACGAACAGCGCCGCTTACTGGTTGCACGGCAAAACAATGCCGATTCCGAAGCGGCACAGAAAGCGGACATCCAATCCGACCTGGCTATTGTCGAAAGTCGGCTGAAACGCATCTCCCATCGCATGGACGGAATCGGCCTCCTGCGGGAGCTGAAACATGGAATCAATGAAGACCACCACATGCACCTGCCGATCGTGCTACCAAGCGGAAACATGTGGGCCAGCACCTACTTCCTGCTGACAGGCTTTCACGCAATCCACGTCGTGGTGGGATTGATTGTGTTTGCCATTGGCATGTGCATGCGTCTGGGTCCCGAAAAGGCCGGGTTCATCGAAAACACGGGTCTCTACTGGCACTTTGTCGACCTGGTTTGGATATTTCTGTTTCCCTTGCTGTACCTGTTTTAGACACGAGGCTGTCCGGCACACACCATTTTTGACTTTGGAGAATTAGAAATGTCTGAAACGAACCCGGCAAATTTGGACGGCCATGATAGTGATGAGCATGGCCACGGTGGCCTGGGTAAATACCTCGCTGTGTTCGTCTGTCTCTGTGTTCTGACAGGTGCCTCTTTCTTTACCTACTCCGACCTCTGGCCTTACAAGGACACACCCGCCGTAGGTTGGATTTTCATGATGGCGGTTTCGTGCACCAAGGCCATGCTTGTCATGCTGTGCTTCATGCACCTGTGGTGGGAAGCCAATTGGAAATACGTTTTGACATTTCCGGCCGCGTTGATGTCCGTCTTTCTGGTACTCATGCTGATTCCCGATGTCGGTTTGCGTACCCGGAAGTATTCGGAACAACGTTGGCAGCATGCTGCGGAGCCGGAAGTTCCTGCGTCCGCTGCAGATCGCGACCCAGAACATGCTGAAGATCACCACGACGGCACGCACGCAAACCAACACAATTAACCCAAGGATTGCGGGTTTCCTGGAAACCGGCTTCCCTCTTTCTCATGGCCACTGACCCAGCCATTCGCATCTCGAAGCTTTCTCACCACTATGGTGATCGGGCTGCGCTGAACGAGATCAGCTTCGATGTGGCGGCTGGAGAAATCTTCATTTTAGTAGGACCCAACGGAGGTGGTAAAACCACCCTCTTTCGAGTTCTCTCGACACTGATTGCGCCGCAATCCGGCGAGATTCAGATTTTGGGTTGTGATTTAATACGACAGCAGGCAGAGATTCGGCGATCCCTGGGAGTCGTCTTTCAATCGCCCAGCCTGGACCGCAAGTTAACGGTCATCGAAAACATCCGCTACCAGGCAATCCTCTACGGTCTGACCGGAACCGAACGAGCCAAGCGAGAAGCAGAACTGCTGGAACAATTGGGACTCGCTGACCGGGCGGATGACCTTGTCGAGACACTTTCGGGCGGATTGAAACGTCGCGTTGAACTGGCAAAAGGCATGATTCACCATCCTCGCCTGTTGCTGCTGGATGAACCGAGTACAGCACTGGATCCGGGCGCCCGCAGTAATTTGTGGGAATATTTAACGCGATTACGTGAAGAGACGGGAGTGACCATCGCCCTGACCTCTCACCTTTTGGAAGAAGCTGAAAGAGCCGATCGCATGGCGATTTTAGACACGGGATCGATTGTGGCCCTCGATACACCAGACGCCCTGCGTGCGACGGTCGGCGGCGATTCGATTACGATGCAGTCCAGCGATCCCCAGGCATTGGCCAGTGAGTTACAGCAAAAGTTTCAAGTCGAAGCAAAAGTACTCGACGAAAACGTGCGTCTGGAACTTGCCGACGGACACGCCTGGATTGCCAAGCTTGTCGAGGCTTTTCCCGGTCGTATTGACACGGTCACCGTGGGAAAACCGACCCTAGAGGACGTCTTCATTGCCAAAACAGGCCATCGTTTTTGGCAAGCAGAAACAACGTCGTGACGCGACATCAACACAACATTTCCCCATCCGCCGGGTTGTCTTGGATGCAAATGGACCAACTGGTGTGATCGAACCCTGCTGAGGAACCGACTTTGAACGAATCATCGTTGACAACCACGCATCCCAAACCGCTACTGGCAGCGCTGACCCTCTGTTGGCGGGAGATACTGCGATTTTTCCGCCAAAGAAACCGTATCATTGGAGCAATTGCCACCCCGCTCGTCTTCTGGTTGCTGTTTGGCGCCGGCCTGGACCGTTCCTTCGAGTTATCTGCTGCAGGTTCAGACGGCCAGGGGTTCCGTGAATACTTCTTCCCTGGCACGCTGGCCATGATCCTGCTATTCACCGCCATCTTCGCCTCGATTTCCATCATCGAGGATCGTCGTGAAGGGTTTTTGCAATCGGTCCTGGTGGCCCCGATCCCGCGCTGGTCAATGGTGCTGGGGAAGATACTCGGTGGGACGCTGATTGCCCTCATCCAAGGCTCCCTCTTCTGTCTCCTGGCTCTGACTTTACCCAACGCAACTTTTGATCCTTTGTCTTTGCTCGGACTGCTGGGAATCATGTTCGTTGTCTCCCTGGCACTCACAGCCTTGGGATACCTGATTGCCTGGCGGATGGATTCGACTCAGGGTTTTCACGCGATCATGAACCTGGTGTTGATGCCCATGTGGTTGCTGTCCGGTTCGTTTTTCCCAATTCCCTCGCTGGAGTCCAGTCGTGGAATCATGTACTGGATTATGACGCTGAATCCACTGACCTACGGTGTTACCGGAATACGTTGGCTGATGTTCGAAAACATGAACGCGGAATCGACCAACCCGGACTTTTTTCTCCCCAGCCTCCAAATCTGCTGGATCGTGTCCCTGGCGTTTGCCCTGGTAACCTTCGTCATGGCCTGGAAGGTTTCCGGAAGTCGCACCACGGCGGATTTATTATGAAAAGTAAGGCGTTAATATTTTGGTTGGGAATCCTGTTCACCTTTTCCGGAGGGATGGTTGTCTGGGTGGCATTCGAAAGAAGTCGTCCGCAGCACACACCAACGACAAGCCAAGATTTCTCGGCGCCCGTCAACCAGGAACCGTTGAGGCATTTTACTCTGATGGAACGCAGTGGAGAACGATTCCATTCCCAAAGCCTGGACGGTGAGGTCTGGGTTGCCAGTTTTTTCTTCGCCAGTTGCCCGCACCAATGCACCAATCAGAACCTCAGAATTAAAAACCTCACCGAACGTTATCAAAAACAAAACCTGAAATTCATCAGCATCACGTGTGACCCTGAAAACGACACACCTTCGCGACTGGCCGAGTATGCGGACCGTTTCGGTGCGGACGAACAACAGTGGTTATTCCTGACCGGTAAGGCATCCTACATCCAACAAGTCGGGTCGGATATTTTCAAGGTTTCGGTGGCTCCCAACACCCATTCCCAGAAGTTGATGCTGATTAATCGAGAAGGAAAAGTGCACGGCTATTTTCAATGGAACGACGCTACTCAGATCGACCTGTTTCACCGGGAAGTCGACAAACTGTTGAGCAACGTACCAGCGTCATCCTCTGAGAACACAGACAATCCAACCAGCAAAACGGTGGGAAGTTGAAGGATCTCACTGCATACCTGCCGCATGTCAATGCGTCGCTCAATGCCATGGCAACCGTCTTGCTGCTGTCAGGCTACTGGCTGATCAAACAAAAACGCGAACGCGACCACAAGTGGGTGATGCTGTCTTGTTTCGGTGTCTCCGTGTTGTTCTTGATTTGTTACGTGGTGTATCACGCCTACGCAGGCAGCAAGCGCTTTCCCACAGACGTGCTGCAACCCATAAAAATTTTTTACTATGTCATCCTGGCCAGTCACGTGGTGCTGGCAGCCGTTGTACCATTTTTGGCGGTGGCCGTAATTTTTTGTGGCCTCACCGAAAGAAGGGCGACACACGTACGCTTGGCAAAGTGGACCTTCCCCATCTGGCTCTACGTCTCACTAACGGGAGTGGTTGTGTATTTCATGCTGTATCACATGTACGGTTGATTTGCTGGAAGGAACAAGGGTTTCCTGCGAATGTGTGCCATGTCGCGAGCAGTCTTCATGAACACTTTCGCCGACGAACCATTCCACCAACGCATCAAGGCGGTGATTTCCAACTGAAATTCGTCGCACCTGGTCAGCAGTAAGACTCTTGCGGCCGGCGGCAAACAACAACTATAATCCTGGTGGACATGAATACGAAAACCGGTTCAAGAAACACGTTCCCGAAGGTCATGCTGCTGGTGCTGGCAATGTGTATTTTGTGCGCCTGCGCTGAAATTTGTCAGGCATGCCCCAACTGCAAGAACGGCATGGGAGTGAATGAGAATTTGGTGCGGGGTTACTTCTGGAGCATCCTTTTCATGATGTCGATGCCCTTCGCTCTGCTTACTTCGTTTTCCTGTTACTTCTATTTCCTGGTTCGCCGGGCGCGCGTCTCGGGACAAACAGTGTCTCCAGCCGGACGGTAATAAGCCGCACGGCTCATTGTTTACAGATCAATTTTACAGGCCGGGTGTTGAATCGAAATCGGTCGATTCGTGTAGGGTTTGACAGTGCGTGCTATTGGAAAATTAATGCAGTTGTCAGGTCTGGGGCTCTTGCCGCTCTTCGTCGTCCTCGAGTTATCTGGCGCCCTGGGACGTGATTCGGGCGTCGCCGAACTGCTGCTTGCGATGGTCTTTGGAGTGGCGATTTTCTACCTGGGAAGAATCATCGAAGGCTATGCGGGCGGCTAGTCATCACGAGAGTGACTCAACAGCCACGATCCTCCCAAGCCGTTAAATAGGCTCGACCTACACCCACTCGGCCATGCTCAGGTCCCCGCGGAGGATCATTCTTGCTGCGGATTACTTAAGAATTGTTGAATTTTTCGCGGTTTCTGATTTCAATAGAATGTAGGGGGAGTTGTCGATATCAAGCAACGTTCGTTGTCATTTGTCAACTTTGTTCCTATTAACCACTCGCCAAAACACAGCCTGTCTTCCTTACACCGACACGATAGCCGGGTAATTCGCAAAAGTTCTTCCTGCCACCAATAGTTCGGCGAAAAGGAACGTCATTTGCGAAAACTGTGTATTGATAGCGCGCTCGTTCACGGAACACCACATACATTCGATCCAGTCCAGGTGTAGCATGCAGAGATCTCAACGTTTCAGGAAACGACGAGCCAATCGTCGGAGAAACAAATTTCAAGCCGGGTACCATCGTCAGTCCACACTGGCAGAGCAGCTCGAGACCCGACTGATGTTGTCGGCTGGTAGCCTGGCAACGACCGAGAGCATCATCCCCGCTGCCGACGAAATGAGCCAGACCATGCTCTCCGTGACGGGCAATACACAGCCTGTCGTGCTGACCTTTCAAACTGCTGCTTCGATCGGCAGTGAGCTTAATCCAGCCGCGCCGGAAATTCATGACGCCAGTGGCAACACCATCTTACCCCTGTTTTCAACCGACAATGCCCTTGACGGGCTTGACGGACTTTTCATCGCCGAACTGGCAACGGGTGATTACATCTTATCGATGACTGGTGAAAACGACACGACGGGCAACCTGCTATTGCACGTCGGCTTAACGGGAGACTCCGACGCCAGTGGTCAGGTCAGCCAAAATGAATCCCACACAGCCACCGCTGCCATGGTGCAACACCTGTTCGGCTTCAACAACGTGGCCACACAAGTCTTTAACGGTCTGGGCATCAATACCACGGGCAACCTCTACAGTCCGTCCTTCGATGCCAACATGAATGGCGCGATCGACGTTTTTGATGTCGAATTGACCAAGGCCAACCAGGACGCGGGTAACTTGCTGGTCGAATTTTCTGATATCGTCACAGCACCCTCCATTCAAGCCTCGCTCAGCAACGACACGGGTAGTTCCGACAGTGATGGCGTGACCAATGACCCCAACGTCACCATCAGTGGATCGGTGTCTGACGATACGGAGGTTGCCAGTTTCACAGCATCGATCGACAGTTCAGCTCCCGTGGAACTGTCAACCTTGTTGGGACAAGACTTTTCCGAGGGGGGCGACTTCCAGTTGAACATGGACCACCTGGAATCCATTGCAAACACCGGCGCCGGTTCCTTGATTGACAGTGGACAACACGATTTGCTGCTCACAGCAACGGACGACCAGGACGGCGAGTCAACACTACATGTGACACTGCAGATTGACACGATCTCCCCAACCGCTCCGATCGATCTCAATTTGGACAGTGCCAGTGATTCGGGTAGCAGCAACACCGACAACACCACCAATCTGACGAGTCTGGTATTTCATACAGACGCCGAAGATGGAGCGGTCGTTGAACTTGTCAGTTCAGAGGTCACGGGAGTCGTAGGAACCGGTACGGTCAACAGTCCCGTCGCCATCACAACCGTGTCACTGCCGGAGGGCACACATACGATCACTGCCACGGCCACCGACGTGGCCGGCAATACCAGTGCCGCTTCGGCCCAACTCGTCGTTCAGATCGACACAACGCCACCGGCAGACCCTGTTTTCGACCTGGACCCTTCCTCCGATACGGGAGTTATCGGAGATCAGTTTACGTCTTCTGCACTGGCAACGCTCGTCGGAACCTCCGACGCCGATGTTACCATTCAATTGGAACGTGCGGGAAGTGTGCTTGATGCTACCACGGCGGACGCCAGTGGTACCTTCACCTTCTCAGACGTGAGCCTGCCTTTTGCAGATTCAGTATTCCAGACAACCGCCACCGACATCGCGGACAATACCAGCACCTTCACGCTGACCATCACGCAGAATCAGGCTCCCAGCCTCAATGACCAGACATTTGATGTGGGCGAGGCCAGTGCAAATGGCACGTTGATCGGAACCATCACAGCCGATGATGCAAACCTCGGAGATGGTGACACGCTGAGCTTCGATATCACCGGTGGCAACTCTGCCGGAGCTTTCGCCGTGGACGGATCCACAGGAGAGGTCACTGTCGCGGACGCGACACAACTTGATTTCGAGACCACACCGGTGTTCAACCTGACGGTCCAGGTGATCGACTCAGGAGGTGACGGTTCGGGTGTTCCAGGGTCGGGATTCAGCGACTCCGCGACCATTACCATCCAGGTCCTTGATGAAAACGAAGCTCCCGCAATCAACGATCACACATTCACTGTTGCCGAAAACAGCGTCAGCAGCACGCCGGTGGGCACGGTGACGGCAAGTGATCCGGACGGCGACACCCTGCTGGAGTTCGCGATCACAGCTGGTAACGACGGTAGTGCGTTTGAGATTCATCCAGAGTCCGGAGAAATCACCACAGCAAACCATTTTGTCCTGGATTTTGAGACAGCGGAAACCTTCGTTCTGGAGGTCACCGTCACCGATGGTGGTAATTTGAGCGGTTCAGGAAACGTCACCGTCAATTTGACCGATGTCAATGAACCGGTCTCCGTGGCAGATCAAATCTTCACGGTTTCGCTGGCCGTTCTACCTGGTTCAATTGTAGATACCGTAGAAGTCGTGGACCCGGATACAAATGATTCATTTTTATTCGAAATAACAGCCAGTGGCGCACCCGCCGGCACCTTCGCCATTGATCCGAATTTGGGAACCCTTTCAGTATCAGATCCAACGGGGCTACAAGCCAGCCCGCTGTACCTGCTGACAGTCCGTGTGACCGACCTGGCCGGCGCAGGCTTTAGTGACGAAGCAGAAATAACCGTCCACGTGACAACCAACACGCCCCCTGTAGCCATGGATGACGTTGATCAGACCGATGAAGACACACCATCGGCCATCGATGTCCTGGCAGACAACGGCTCGGGGGCAGATACGGATAACGACGGAGACGACTCTCTGTTGTTCGTCAGTAGCTTCGATGGCACAAGTACACTGGGGGCCACAATTACTGAAGAGGCCGATGGCACTTTACTTTACGACCCCACCAATGCAGGCGCGATCCAGGCAATGGCGGCTGATTCTGCGGCACTGGTGGACACTTACAATTACGTCATCAGCGATCCCCACGGTGGCACAGATACCGGAACTGTGACTATCACTATCACAGGAGTGAACGACGCGCCGTCACTGGACAACACTGGTGACCCCACGCTGACCGGAATTACCGAAGACGACTTGAACAACAACGGTGACGCGGTTGGTGACTTAATTGGTGGATCCATGACCGACGTGGACTCGGGGGCCTTGCAGGGAATCGCTGTGATTGTTCCGGCCGTTAATGGTATTCCACACGTGAGCGACGGTGGTACCTGGCAGTATTCGATCGATGCTGCTCAGACCTGGCAGGACCTTGGCAGTGTCAGTCTGAGTAACGCACTCCTGCTCCGTCCTGACGACCTTCTGCGTTTCGTACCCGATGGTACAAGCGGAGCCACGGCAACGGTTTCCTATCGTGGCTGGGACCAGACCACGGGAGCCGCGGGTGAGAAAGTCGACACGGGCTTCATAGCGGGTGGAACGAGTGCCTTCAGTAGCGCCATCGATCGAGCAGAAATAACGGTCTCCGACGTCAACGACGAACCGACCTTCGACGTGATTGAGTCATTGGATCCAGTCAACCAGGTTGTCGTTCGAGATGGCACCTCGACGCACCTGGCTCTCGTGGGCGAAGACATCGATGAGGGGGCCACCCTGACCTACAGCGTGTCGGTGACAGGCGGTGATGCCGGCATTGTGACTCCCAGCATTACCAGCGGTAATCGCAGCATGAGGGTCACCGTCGCTCCGAACACGGAAATCTCAGGCGGCGAGATGGTCTTTCAACTTTTCGAACAACGCGCAGGGCGGATCACCGATCAAATCATCAATCTGACCGAACAGGGTGCGTACAACAACGATGAGTACCACCGAGTAGTTCCCAATTTCGTCATCCAGGGCGGAAACCTTTTCGGCTCGGCCTTCACGGTTCCAGTCTTCGACGACCAGTTTCACACTCAGCTGCTTCATCTCGGCCCGGGTTATTTATCGATGGCCAATCTGGGTGACACGACGTTACAAAACGGCGACCTGATTTCGGGGGATGATACCAACAGCGGGGGTTACTTCATCACACTTGTCGACACCCGTTTTCTGGATGGGAACCACAGCGTTTTTGGATTTCAGGTAGAAGGCCAGACGGTCCGAGACGAAATCGGCAACGTTGCGGTCAATGGCCAATCCCCAGTCAACGAGATTTTCCAGGAAACCGTCGAAATTTTTGTCGACTCAATCAATGGCGTGCTGGTCATTTCGGCACCCGAAGGTGCCAGCGGCACTGCCCAACTCACCGTAACAGCCGACGACGGTAACGGTGGTACCAGCCAACAAATTATCGATGTCACGGTGGACGACGACGTCGCCAATATGACGCCGTTTCTTGATGAAATTGCGCCCGTCAGCACAACGACTGGTACTGACGCCGTATTTTCCGTCACTGCCACCGACGCCGAGGGGGATGATTATGTCATCGACGTACAAAGTCGCGAGGTGATCAACTTCGATGACGGCCCCAATGAAAGAGGCATCACGCCAGCGGGAACCACAGATTTCTCACATCAGGGTTCCACCTGGAGCGGAGGTGAAGTGGTCCAGGGCATTTCAACGTTGATGGGTAGCTTTGACAATGGGATCTATCTGGTCAACAACGGAATTGCCGAAGTTGTTTTTGACAACCCGGTCAATACCGTCAGCTTCTACTTTGTTCATGGACTGAGCGTCGCTGCTGGAACAGCAACGGCCTTTGACGACAACGGGTCCACGCTTGGTTCTGCGGACAGCAGTCTGGCCACCACCTTTGCAGATCCCGGGAACTTCAAAACGTTGGATTTCGCCAACCCGATCAAACGCATTACGTTCAGCAACGGCATTGTCGACTCCTTCGACTTTCGCCCGTATGACTTCCAGGTTGCGACCGATTCCCAGGGAAATGCAACCGTTACCGTCACACCGACGCCCGGAGTAACCGGTCAACTGCAGATTCTGGTACGAGTCAAGCCTGTAGTCCCTGCAAACGTTACGACAGCCAGCAGAATTGACACCCAGGTTGTTACGATCTCGGTCGATCCGGCCTTACACGCTGTTTGGTCCCCGACCACCGTTGCCGCACCGATCACGATTTCTGACACCTCAGACGATTCAATCCAAGAAGTACTCAACGCAGCAATTGATACCTGGCAGGCAACCGGCCTGTTGAGCGATCGCCTGGTAATCGATCTGGAAGTTCGTGATTTCAATAGTCAAGCGTTGGGTTCAACTGCCATACTGGAAACCGATGGGCACGGCAATGCTACAACCGCCCTGGTCAGCATTGACGACGACGCATCGGGATGCGGCTGGTATATTGGACTGGAGGCACCATCGGCGGAGGCAGGATTTGATCTTTACAGCGTTCTATTGCACGAAATCGGACATGCAGCCGGTTTCTCTGACGCGCTGAGTGGATTCGAAGAAGATCGATCCCAACTGACGGCGGCGGAGGTCGACGTGGTGATGACTCTCGACGGTCATCACCTTGACTCAGACATTCACGTCGATGACCTGATGAACCCGGTTCTCTCACCCGGCGAGCGACGAAACATCTCTGACCTCGATTTGCTGCTGCTCGGCTCCTTCGCGACGAACCCGCACCACCAAGTGTTTGCGGACCAGGGGTCTCTGGCTGGCTGGCTGGCTGGCTGAGCAAGTCGAGTTTTAAAATGGCCGACGGCCTGGCTTGGCTGCCATTGGTTTCCCAGCCGGACCTTCCACCAGGGCTATAGAATCGTCTGGTCTCTGGCAAACGAGTCCTGCGCCGTGGTGATCAGGACCAGAGAACATTCAAGCGCCGTATTT